>NZ_JBVIMX010000034.1:0-54164 GCF_055579625.1 Streptomyces sp. NPDC032721
CGCCGCCGGGACCGTTGCCGCCGCGTTCGCGCACCACCTTCACCAGCTTCACGAACCGGTCCATCCGCAGCCCGGTGAAGGTCTCCACCCACAACGCCTCAGCCCGCAACACCCCACGCATACACGGGAGATGCCCGCTAAGGAAGCTTGTGCAACAACTTTTAGCAGGGAGGCGAACTCGGGGGCAACGGCTTTGAGGAGTTCGGCGTGGAGCCGGGAGCCGATGACTTCCAGAAGCAGCTGTCGGGTGGTGTATACGGCGAACCGGCCGACCATGGGCTTGGATGCTCCAGGGGCGGCTTGCCTGATCACTCCGAGCTCCGGAACTGTGCGGGTAAATGGCTTACCTTCCCGCACAGTTCGGCAGGAGCCAGCAGGGATCAGAAATGCGGGTCAAGCAGCGAACCGAAGCTGTACGAGCCAGCGCTCCAGCGGTGATGGAAGTCGTCGTTCAGGTAGGCGGTTGCCGAACCGGGCTTGTTAAGCGATGACTTCTGCTGGTAGTAGCCGTTGTAGGCCTGGATGCAGTCCCTCCAGGTATACGTGCCGGCCGCCAAGTAGATGTCGCGGGTCGGTGCGTGCACGGAGCCGAAGATCTGCGTCCAGGTGTACGTGCCCGTTGCCAGGTATATGGTCCTGGTGGTGCACGCAGGAGCGTCGGTTGCCGCGGGGATGCCATCCAGATACACGTTGCGAGTGTTGTAGGCGACATCCGCTGCACTCGCCGGGCCGCTGCCCAGCGCCACGATCGCTGCCGCCGTCGTGATGACCGTGGTTAACTTACCGAGCGTTGCAGTCATGTTCATACTCCTTCAGTTCGCGCATGTGATGCCAGTGGCCGATACCTGATCAGACTGTTTGATCTCTTTGCCGATGCACTTTCGCTGAAATTACGCTTGAGGTCGGCAGAAACCGTAATTGCCGCCGAATTGCACCTGGTGAGACGGCAGTAGGAGCGGTTGTTGCGGGAGTCGTACGCCTTGGTCCGAGTCCGCCACCGTATGCGGTCTATCGGCTAGCGCCGCGTCCACACCGGCGGACGGTCCGGCTTGATTCCCTGAGGCAGTAGCGATTCCAGCCGGGCCCACTGGCCGTTCGTCAGATCACCACGTTCCACAACGCGTGATCACCCACGGCCAAGATCCACTTTCGCACCAGGCCCTAGATCAGGCCCTGGTGCCGGTGGGCCGGTTACGGCCAGTCGACCCAGCCGGAACAGCCCTTGTGGTCCTCGCAGACGCGGAATGTCTTGATCCGGCTGGAGAAGTCGGTCCACGGGCCCCAGGTGCCGTCGTTGCCGTTGCCGTCCCAGATGTAGGAGTGGCCGCCGGCCTCGGTGTATACCTCGGTGTACACCCCGTTGCCGTCGCTCTCGCCGTCGTAGGCGCGTGCCCCGTACGCCCATGCCTCGCCCTTGTCGTCCCCGTGGGAGATGGTCGCGGCCGATGCGGATGTCGCTGAAGTGATGGCGATCAACGCTGCTGCGGCGACCACGGTCATGGATCTTGCGATTCCTCGGATCTGCTTCATGAGCTTTCTCCTTATTCTTCGCCGATGGAGTCCTGCTGTGCTGGGGTCCTGCCTGCGCCGGGCGGCACGGACACTGTGACCGCTGACTGCCGCCCAGGACGACGGGATTCGGGCTACACCGAACCCGTGCGGTACGTGAAGGTGTCCTCATAGATCAACGACGGGGGACTTGCGATGTTCAGGATCCACTTCACGTTGCAGGACCTGGCGCGTACCAGGGCGATAGCGGACCCGCTCGCGATGATCGAACTCAGCGGAGTGATAAGACGGTTCAGAAGCGACGCTCGGCAGGCAGCGCTCACAGGCGCTACGCCCGCACGGGAACGCGCCGGCCTGCGTGCCGAAGCACAGATGATCTTCGACCTCGTCCCCTCGCACGGCTGGACACCCCGTTTCCTGAGCCAGCCGGCGCCGGGGGAGCCAGCAGAAGTACTGGACAGGGTGCGGGCCACCTCCCGTACAGACCTGCGTCAGTCGCTGCTCGACAGCCGAATCGACCGCCGCCTGCCCTCATGGGTGCGTGGGCTGTGGGACAACCCGGACCTCTTCCAGCAGCTCTGCGACAGCCTGGAGCACGTCCACGATCGGCTGCTGACCCCGCACTGGACGGACATCGCCGACTGGTCGGTCGCCGACGCGGCCCTGCGCGGCCGCCACTTCGCGAGCGGGGGACTCGACGCGCTGCTGAGCACGCTGGCCCCGCGGTACATCCGGTGGAAAGCTCCCGTACTGGAGGTCGATTGCGCATCGGGGGGCGACCAGGACCTGCACCTGGAGGGGCGCGGCCTGCTCCTCGCTCCCTACGCTTCCAGTGCCCGGCCCGCGCTCTCGCCCGACGCACAGCCCCAGCCGCAACTGTTCTACCCGATGGGTCACCCCTCCTCCGCCGACACCGGCTCGGCTGGCTCTTCGTGTACGGCGGCCGGCTGTCGCAGTGCCCTGGAGTCTCTGATGGGACCCACCCGCGCGGCGGTCCTCACCGCAATCAGGGACCACCCGGGACGCTCTACCCAGCAACTGGCCTTGCTCGTCGGCATTTCCAAGTCCAGCGCCAGCGAACACGGCACCGCCCTCCGCAACGCAGGGCTGATCAACACCCTCCGCCATCGGGCAGCCGTCTCCCACACGATCACGACGGCCGGAATCACGCTTCTCCATGCCCCGCACTCCTCCGGAACACGGACCAGCGCGCGCAGCGGTCCATGAGCTGCTCCGACACGGTGTCCTGCTGCTGGGGGGCAGGGAGATAACGGTGCTGGTGGCAGGACCCGCGCGTGGCGCGAACCGGGAAGCGTCATTCTCCCGCCAAAGTCCCCTTCGACACGTGCCGGGCTTGTGCCGCCCGCCGCGCCGGCCGCACGCGGTGGTGGCGGAGCTCACCGACGGCAGCCGGCTGACGACCACGGTGCGCCTGGATGCGGTCGCGGCCGCACAGGTCGCCGCGGCCATCGCTGGTCATCTTGCCCCTGGCGGGCGTACCAACGGCGGGCGGGCGGTTCACCGGCAGTCCGACGGGCCAGCGCCGAATTTCAACTCCCTCACTGGACGCCGCCGTACGATGGGTTTCCCCGCTTCAAGCGTCGTGGCCGCACCCGCGAGTCCTTCCGCATCGTCCACTCACTGGCGAAGCCCGACATCCGCATCAAGGGCAGCAGGCGCCCTCGGATACCCGGCGGGAGCGGCCAGCCGGCCTTCACCGTCCGGAAGCGTGCCAGAACAACGCAGTGGAGGTAGAGGGTTCCGCCCTGCATACTCGCCCGATGAGCGACAGCACACAGCCGGGCTGCTGGGACAGCCCCTGGTACCGCATCCGCACGGAGCAGTTCGAGGCCGCGTTCCTGCCGGATGCCGGTGAGGACCTGGAGTCGGTGGACGACATCGACGTCGAAGTGAGGCTGCCCGACGGTTCGAGGTGGAGCGCGACCATATGCACGGTTGCCCGGGTCGAGGTCCTGATGAAGCGGTGGGCCGAGAGCGGAGAGGCCCTGGAGGGCCGCTACTACTGGTGCTCGGACGGTCTCATCGTCCGCGATGCCGGGGTCAGCAACATGGCCCAAGTCCTCGCCGGTCTCATCGAGAACGGCGAATACAGGCAGATCCTTCAGCGTCTGAAGGACTGAAGGCAAACACCCGGGTCTCCACACCGCATTCTGAAACGATCAGTACGACTCAAGCTAACTGGAACTGGTGTCGCTCGTTCGTTACGAACCAGCGTATGGCGGTTGCCGTTCGCCCGGGTTGCCGACGGAAGCGACGGCGCCTGCTGGGTGTTCTGCGGTGTCCGGCATGCTGGCGGGATGACCGCGCCAACAGAGCCCTGCCTCACTCTCAGGCCCTCCGATGAGGACGAATCCTGGTCGCCGGCCTGGGGGGGTCCTGCGCCCCTTCCACAAGCCGACGGTGCTCGCGCTCACCCAGGACCACTTCCTCCGGCACTACTTCAAGGTGGACATCAACTGCACCATGGGCGATGCCGTCTTCTCCGAATCAGACGTCTGCGTGCTGGACTTCGTCCTGATGCTGAAGACGGCGAGGACGGCTTTGCGGACCGAAGACCTTGCTGTGCTCAGCCTGTCCGACCGGCAGGGTGAATGGCGCTTCACGAAGCGCGGCCGCATGGTCGCCCTGCACACCCAGCGCGGTGCTCGGGAGAGCCGGCGTTCCGGTCCGGGCGAAGGGCTGTGCCACGTCACACAGTTCGACACGCTCGTGGACGAGGCGCTGACCGACGCCCTTGCTCTGATCTTCTCCTACCAGCCCGACACCGAGCAGAACTCCTACCTGCGGGACCTGGCCTCGACAGCTTCTTCGCAGCCTGCGCCGGGCCCCTCCTGCTTTAGGTTCCGGAACACTGCCCAGGCGTTGTAAGTGTTGCGTCACCCTGGTGGGGCCGAAAGATCGGTCAGCACGTTAAAACTCCAGCCGGCCTGACTCCGCCCGCCCCAGTGGGCCAATCCATAGACCCGTGTAAACAATTGTTTACAGCCTTCGGGCGCCGTTCGGTCCGTATGCATTGAGAGCGACCGGGCAGTCCACCGCGCCCCTGGCGCTGGCGGGGGTTCGATCCGTAATGAGCATGGGGGTTCGGTCCGGGCTGTACGCGTAGGGGGTAACCGTGCCGGAGGTCGGTGTGCCTCGGCTGTCGCCGGTAGGCCTCCGCCGAAGCTGGGGGCGTGGACACCGAACCCCAGCCCCTGCGCCCGCCTCTGGAGGTGATGCGTCCGAGCGTGGCCCCGGAGATTCCTGCGCAGGGCGCGCTGCCCGGAGGGGCGCAGTTTTCGATCAAGCTCGATGGTTCTCCAGACACTTCAAGGGTGTCTCACACGGCAGGTGTAGCAGCATCCCTGTAGCTGAGTTTCCTCTGTGACGTGGAGCTTCGGCTGTTCTCCTTGCTGGCTGCTAGTGGGGCTGGTCCGGTGAGAGGGACAGCACGGCTGGTTGGCCTTGCTGGCTTCGGAGGCCGCCCAGTGCTGCTGTTCTTTTCGGATACGCGCAAGGTGTGGAAGGTCGGCCAGGTCGCGGGCCTGGAACACGACGAGCTGACCACCCTGCTGGAACGGCGTCGTCTTCCTCAGGGCACGCCGATTCTGCTGGATGAGGTCATGCGCCCCGTTGAGCCGTTGACGTCGTGGTTTCGCTCGATGGCCCTGGACCGTACGCATGCGAAGACGATGCGCTCGTACGCCTACACCGCGTTGATGCTGCTGAACTTCCTGATCGCGAGAGGACTCGACCTGCGCTCTGCCGCTGAGCCGGACCTGCTGGAGTTCCGGCTGTGGCGGCGGGTGGAAGGGCGGCAGGTGGTGGGTGAGGCGGCCTGGGACCGAGACGCGGCCGCGCTGGGAAACCTCTTCCGGTACCTGGTCGGCGTCGGGTACCTGGAGGCACGGCCGTGGCGGCTGGCGGGCCGCGGGGCTTCGCTGGGCAGTGGGATGTCGCGTGATCTGCGCGTGCGGCACATGGAGTTGGACCAGTACGTGTACCTGCGGGACGTGGGCTTCGGCGGGCTAGCGCCGGACGCCGGCCTGGACGAGACGTTCGGCGGGTGGAGCCCGCACCGCAACCGTGCCGCGTGCGAACTCGCGCTGCTGACGGGGATGCGTATCCAGGAGTGGTCGACGCTGCTGTTGTGCGAACTGGGGCTGCTGGACGGCGGGCGGCCGCTGTACGCGGACGTCGAACTGGCGGCCTGCGCGAAGTACGGGCGGCCCCGCCTCGCCTACGTTCCCGGCGGGGCCATGGACCTCTGCGCCCCGTACCTGCTGATCGAGCGCCCGGAGATCGTGGCGGCCTCCCAGCGGACGCTGCGCCGCCGGTCTCGGGAGCTCTTCGTGATCGATCGCATGGAGGCCGACGGCACCCGAGTCCGTGGAGTGTTGGAGGGGCGCACGGTGGTGCGGGTGGTGAAGGACATGAAGCCGGAGCTGCGGGCCATCGCGGTGCGGGAGACCGGCGGCGGTCTGGACCCGCTGGCGTTGTTCGTCGGCCGGGGCGGGCGGATGCTGAGCTTCTCTGGGTGGGACCGGGTGCGTTGGCGGGCATGGGACCGGCTGCAGGCATGGTCGGCGGATGCCGACGCCCCGCAGCTGCCGCGCCGCTGCTGGGTCTATCACGATCTGCGGCACACGTTCGCGCTGAGGCTGCTGATCTTCCTCACCCGTCAGGCGCTCGCGGACATCGAGGCCCAGCAGCTGCCGATGACGACGCTTCTGGACCACATGGTCGGCAACCCGCTGCTGGTGGTGCAGCGCAGGCTCGGTCACGCGCTGCCGTCCACTACCTACCGCTACATCCGCTACTTGAAGGACCCGATGCAGGAGGTGGATGCCGCCTTCCGGCACTGGACGGCGGTCGGCGGCGCCTCGTATGTGGACATCGCCCGCGCCCTGCTGGGTCTCGAAGAGGGAGGCGGGGAGCGTGCCGCGCAGAGGTGAGCATCGGACCGTGTTTCCCGTCCCTGCCACGTCTTCCGCCTCGGCGGATACGCCGTCGCGGATCGGGGTGCGGGTCGTGGCAGGCAAGGAAGGCAACGACGTCCGGTCCTCTACGACGGTGGACCCGGGGGATTTCGGGTGTGCGGGGCTGGCCGGTGAGCTGGCGGACGAGTGGGTGGAGCTGGCGACCGCGAGGGAGTTTCGGGCCGGCACCAATCGGACTTACCGGCGGTCCATCCGTGCGTTCTGCGCGTTCGTCGACCACACCCTGGAGAACCCGCGCGCGGCGTCGCTGGGCCGGGCGGACCCGGATCTGCACGCGGTCGCCATGGAGTGGGTACGTACCCTGCCGTCGGGATTCGCCCCCGGGTCGCGCAGTCCCGGATGGCTCGCGGGCCATCTGCGGACGCTGGTGGAACGCCGCTCCTCCCACCCCGACAGGGTGGTGGTGGGGCATCTGAACGGGTGGGCCCAGGGGGCAGTGGGGGTGCGTCGGGGGCAGAACACGGAGCTGGACGAGTTCAGCCGCCGCGACAAGACGGCGCTCCTCAAAGCTGCCTGGACGGACTACTGGGCGGTCGTGCGCCGCATCGAAGCCGGACGCGAGCTTGCCGCGGGCGGCGGCGATCCTGCCGAGAACGGCTGGCGGAACCCGGCGAACCTGCTGTGGGCGATCACCCACCAGGTACGGACTCTGGCGGAGATCAGCACCCATCTGCCCCGCGGGTCGGAGCTGCCTGCGGAACTGCTGGCCCTCCTGCCGCCGGGCACCCCCACCAAGGAGGCGAAGCGTGCCCTGCTGCGCGCTCTCGTCAGCCAGCTGTACCTGCGCAATGTCGACCTGCAGCCGTTTCGCGTGCTGCTGATGGCGGCCACCGGACGGGCCCCGGAGGAAGTCACCCTGCTGACCGAGGACGACCTCGACTTCGGCCCGCACGCCGTGACGATCGACTTCACCAAATGGCGGGCCCACTCCCGCACCCGCCAGAGCTTCGGCGCCCCCGACGAGGGGGTGCTGCACCCGGGCGTACCGAAGCTGGACGCCGGGCAGATCCTGCGCCGGCTGCTGGAGCTGAGCCGTCCACTCGCCGCACGGCAGCAGATCAGCCCGGTGCCGTTGTTCCTACGCGGGGCGGGCCACTACCACCAGGTGACAGCGGCCCCGATGGACCGGCTGCGCGGCGGCACCTTCGCCGACTGGGTGCGCGTGCAGGGCCTCCAGGTGGAAGGCCCAGTGGACATCCGCCGACTGCGCAAGTCGGGGAAAGTGGAGAAGGCGCTCGCATTCAAGGGCCGCGTCAGCAGCATCGCGGACGACCACACCGAGCAGACCTTCCATCGCCACTACGCGCACGGCACCACCCTCCGGGTGATCGCCGGGAACGTCATCACCGCAGCCCAGCAGCACTGGTTCGACCAGGCCCTCGCCGGACCAGTGGTCCTGGACCACCAAGCCCAGGAAGCTCTGAGCGAGCCGAGGTTCGCCACGGCGCTGGGGCTGAGCGGCAAGGAAGTGGACCAGCTGCGCGACGGTCAGCTCGACATGGGACTCTCCAGCTGCCGCAACCCGATGGATTCCCCGTACGGGAAACCGGGACAGTTGTGCCCGGTGGCCCCGACCCGTTGCCTGGAGTGCCGCAACGCCTTCGTGCTGCCCTCGAACCTGCCACAGCTGCTGCTCTTCGCCGACCACCTGGAGCGGCTGAAGCTGCGGCTCTCCCCGCCGCACTTCCATGCCCTGTGGGGGCAGAGCCAGACCCATGTCACCGCCGCCCTGGACCAGCGCACCGACACCGAACTCGCCCTGGCCCGCACCCAGATCACCGACGGCACCCAGTCCTTGCAGCTCCCGCTGGCCTCACAGGTGGAGTTCGACGCATGACCCCACAGACATCCGCGGCCCCCGCGTCCTCCGTGTTCGCCGGCACCGAACCCGTCATCCAGTCCCACCCCCTCCTGGACGGCGCCCGCATCCCGCTGTTCGCCCACGACGACGTCTGGGATCTGAACGGGGTGCTACCCCGGGCCCCGAACCGGGCCGTCACCTTCCTGCGGGTCGTCTTCCGCGACCTGGAGGGGCCATGGAACCGGCGGTCTCGGGGGCGATGACCTGGCCGAGGTTCTTGCGCCAGCCCATCACGGGGGCGAGGTGTTCGGCGGGGCCGGTCAGGGCTCCGGCGGTCAGGTCGGAGTGCCCGCCGAGGTACTTGGTGGCGGAGTGCACGACCAGGTCCGCGCCGTGCTGGAGGGGGTTCTGGTTGACGGGGGTGGCGAAGGTGTTGTCCACCACCGTCAGGGCCCCGACGGTGCGGGCCTGGGCGGCTATGGCGGCGATGTCGAAGACGGTGAGGGTGGGGTTGGCCGGGGTCTCGAAGAATACGATCCGGGTCCGGTCGGTCAGCACCTCGGGCAGCCGGTCGACCTCGTCGGCGCGCAGGAACGTGGTGGTGATGCCGACTTGCGGCAGGTTGTCGCCGAGGAGTTCGAAGGTGCCGCCGTAGACCTCGCCGATACACACGATGTGGTCGCCGGTGCGGCAGTGCGCGAGGAACGTGGCGGCTTCGGCGGCCATGCCGGAGGAGAACGCCAGGGCCTGCTCGGCGCCTTCGAGGTCGGCGAGCTTGGCCTCGGTGGAGCGGATGGTCGGGTTGAGGCCGTAGCGGGTGTAGAGGTTCCCGGACTTGCGGCCTTCGACGACGTCGAGGAGGTCGGCGGTGGTGTCGAACGCGAACGTCGAGTGGTTGTAGAGCGGGGTGTGGATGGCCCCTTCGGCGTCGCGGCGTTCGCCTGCGTGGACACTGCGGGTGGACAGTCCGTGCGCGCTGTTCTCGGTCATGCCTCTCCTGCTGTTCGTCGGTTCCTCTGGCTTCGGGCCGGTCGGCCCGGTCACTGCGCGGCAGCCGCCTGGGTGAGGGCCGCTGTCGCCGTCTCGATGTCCCCGGCCGTGGTCCAGCGGCCCAGGGACAACCGCAGCGCGCCGAGCGCGCGGTCCCGGGGCAGGCCCATGGCGGTGAGCACGGGGGAAGGGGTATGGGTGCCGCTGTGGCAGGCCGAGCCGGTCGAGGCTGCGATATGGCCGACGGCGGCGAGCAGTTGATGCCCGAGGACACCGTCAATGCTGACGTTCAGGGTGTTCGCAGGCGGTTCTTCTCCGGGCCGTTGAGGTGCACACGGCCAGGCAGAGCGGCCGTCAGCCGCTGGTGGAGGCCGCCGCGCAGGGCTGCGATGCGGGCCGGGGCGCCGTCGGCGAGCTCGCCGACGGCGAGTTGCGCGGCAGTGCCGAGCGCGACAGCCAGAGCGACGTTCTCCGTGCCCGCGCGCAGGCCGCGCTCCTGCCCGCCGCCGTAAACGACCGGCTCCAGCCGTACCCCGTCGCGCACGTACAGGGCGGCAGCGCCCTTCGGCGCGTACATCTTGTGCCCCACAACCGTCAGCAGGTCCACACCCAGATCGCCGACACTGAGGGGAACCTTTCCCACCGCCTGGGCTGCGTCGCAGTGGAACAGCGCCCCGCGCTCGTGGGCGAGGGCAGCGAGGTCCCTGATCAGCTGGAGGGCGCCGGTCTCGTTGTTCGCCGCCATCACCGACACCAGCACCGTGTCCTCGGTGAGCGCGGCGGCCAGCGCGGCCGGGGCGACGAGCCCCTCCCCATCGACGGGCAGCACGGTCACCCGGGCACCGTGCAGCCGCTCAAGGGCACGGAAGGTCTCCAGGACGGCGGGATGCTCGGTGGCCTGGGTGATCACATGCGGGTGGGGTCGGCCCGAGGCGAGGACCGCACCGCGCAGGGCGAGCAGGTCGGCTTCGGAACCGGAGCCGGTGAACACGATCTCGCCGGGCCCGGCGCCGATCAGACCGGCAACCTGAGCGCGGGCCTCCGCCAGCGCCCGGCGGGGGGCGTCGGCGTAAGGGTGGCTGCTGGAGGGATTGCCGAAGAAGTCCGCCAGGTACGGCCACATCGCCGCGGCGACGCGTGGGTCAACGGGGGTGGTGGCGTTGTAGTCCAGGTAGACCGGCCCGCCGGCCAGTCCCGGATGCGGCGGCAGGTCGCCGCCCGGGGCGGTCACGTCAGGTCCGAGGCGTCGACGGGCAGCTCCGACAGACGCCACTCCAGCATGCCGTCGTTGAGACGGATCGCGCGGCGGCCGCGGTCGGTCAGCAGCCGTACCGCGTCGTAGGCCAAGACGCAGTACTCACCGCGGCAGTAGACGACGATCTCGGTGTCCTCGGGCAGTTCGTTGATCCGGTCGGCCAGTTCCTGGACTGGGATGGAGAGGGCGCCGGGGATGTGTCCGGCCTGGTACTCCTCCACCGGCCGCACGTCCAGGATCACGACGTCACCGGCCGCGGCACGGGCGCGCAGTTCCTCATGGCTCATCTCGCCGGTGGTGTCCTCGCCGAGATAGGCGTCGCGGGCGGCGGGCACGGCGGCCTGGTGCGCTTCGGCGACCTTGCGCAGCAGCGCGAACAACTGGGCGACGTCGTCGCCGGCGAGCCGGTAGTGGATGCGCACCCCCTCGCGGCGGGTCGCCACGAATCCGGCCTGCTTGAGGGTCTGTAGGTGCGCGGAGGCGGTGGTCAGGTTGAGGCCGGCCGCCTTGGCGAGGGCGTCGACGGTGCGCTCGCCCTGGGCGAGCAGGTCCAGCAGCTCCAGGCGCTTCCCGCTGGCCAGCGCCTTGCCGCTGGCCGCGAAGGCGTCGTAGAGGGCGGCCTTGGCGCCGCTTGTGGTGGCATCCCGCATTGCTTCCTCCAATAATCTATGGATTATTGTAACTGATGGCTGGCAGCGATGGCTGCCCGCTCGGTTGTTCCGTTGGAAGGACACAGGATGGGCTTCGCCGACGACCACCTCATACCTCTGGTCGACCAGGGGCTGGGCAACAGTGCCTATCTCGTCGATCTCGGCGACGGCCGCGCGCTCGCGGTGGACGCCAGCCGCGATCTGCGGGCTCTGAAGGCAGCGGCCGACCGGCGCGGTCTCACCGTCGCGTTCGCCGCCGACACCCATCTGCACGCCGACTTCCTCTCCGGCGCCGTTCAGCTCGCCCACGACGACGGAGCGGAAATCCTCGCCTCCGCCGCCGGGCGCCGGGCCTTTGGACACCGGGGCCTCGGTGACGGCGACGAGCTCGATCTCGGCGGCCTGACCCTGCGGGCCCTGGCCACCCCCGGCCACACCGACGAGCACCTCTCCTTCCTC
Source organism: Streptomyces sp. NPDC032721 (assembly GCF_055579625.1). Taxonomy (NCBI): domain Bacteria; kingdom Bacillati; phylum Actinomycetota; class Actinomycetes; order Kitasatosporales; family Streptomycetaceae; genus Streptomyces; species Streptomyces sp. NPDC032721. Next base: position 11,665 of record NZ_JBVIMX010000034.1, read on the forward strand.
CTCCACGACGGCGGCCGGGAGCTCGGGGTGTTCACCGGAGGCTCGATGATCGTGAACTCCGCCGCCCGTACCGATCTCCTCGGCCCGGACCGTACCGAGGAACTCGCGCGCGCCCAGTACCGCTCGCTCCAGCGCCTGATCGCCCTGCCCGACGCCACCGCGGTCTGGCCCACCCACGGCGCCGGCTCCTTCTGCTCCGCCGTACGCGGAAACGAGCGCACCTCCACCATCGGCGGCCAGAAGCAGACCAACCCCCTGCTCGCCGCCGCGGACGAGGACGCCTTCGTCAAGCAGCTGGTGGCCGGCCTGGGCAGCTACCCCGACTACTTCGACCGCCTCGGCGAAGCCAACCGGCGCGGCCCCGCCGCCCTGAGTGCCGCCCCGCTGCTGCCCGCGCTCGACGCCGGACAGGTCAAGGCGCTGCTCGCCGACGGCGCCCAGGTCGTCGACGTCCGCCCGGCGGCCGACTACGCCGCCGGCCACATACCCGGCTCTCTGTCCATCCCGCTGCGCGGCCAGTTCGCGACCTGGCTCGGCTGGCTCCTGCCGGACACCGACCCAGTCGTCTTCGTCACCGGCGACAACCAGGACCTCGCCGACATCGTGTGGCAGTCGTACAAGATCGGCTACGAGCGCCTGGCCGGACGGCTCGCGGGCGGCATGACCGCCTGGCTAGCCGACGGCAACCCGCAGACCACCACCGCCTTCCTCACCCCCGACCACGCCAAGGGCCGCCCCTACGTCGATGTCCGCCAGGACGCGGAGTTCACCGCCGGACACGTCCCCGGCGCCCTGAACATCCAACTCGGCGCCCTCGCCGCAGCCGCCGCCGACGCCCCCGAGGGCGCGGTCGTGGCCTGCGCCCACGGCGAGCGCGGCATGACCGCCGCCAGCGTTCTCGAACGCGCCGGCCACACCGACATCGCCGTCCTCGACGGCGGAGCCATCGACTACGCCCAGGCCCACGGCCAGCAGCTCATCCAGGGAACCGGGGACACCACCTCGTGAGCACCACGCACCCCGCCCCGACGACCGACGCCCACGGCCGGCCCGTACGGCTCGGCCTGCGCGAGAACCGCCTTCAGTTCACGCTGCTGGTCATCGTCAACGTCTGCGTCGGCGGCCTGGTCGGCCTCGAACGCACCACTGTCCCGCTGATCGGCTCCGAGACCTTCGGCCTGACCAGTGACCTGGCTGTCTTCTCCTTCATCATCGCCTTCGGCCTCACCAAAGCCTTCACCAACCTCGCCGCCGGCGCGCTGACCGCCCGCTTCCGCCGCAAGCAGCTCCTGGTGGCGGGCTGGCTGCTCGGCATCCCCGTCCCCTTCGCCCTGGCCTATGCGCCGTCCTGGGGCTGGATCGTCGCCGCGAACGTACTGCTGGGCCTGAACCAGGGCCTGACCTGGTCGATGACCGTCAACATGAAGATCGACCTCGTCGGCCCCTCCCGCCGCGGGCTCGCCACCGGACTGAACGAGGCCGCCGGCTACACCGCGGTCGGCGTCACCGCCCTGCTCACCGGCTACCTCGCCACCAGCTACGGCCTGCGCCCGGTCCCCGAACTCATCGGCGTCATCTTCGTCGTCGCGGGCCTCGCCCTGGCCCTGGTCGTCCGCGACACCGCCGCCCACGTCGCCCTCGAACTGGCCCACCACACCAAGCCGCTGCCCACCGGCGAGGACACCGGCCTCAAGGCCACCTTCACCCGTACCTCGTGGCGCAACCGGTCCTTGCGCGGCGCCAGCCAGGCCGGGCTGATCAACAACCTCAACGACGGACTGACCTGGGGCGTCTTCCCCCTGCTCTTCACCGACCACGGCCTGGGGCTCGCCGCCGTCGGCCTCATCAAGGGGCTGTACCCGATCCTGTGGGGACTCGGGCAGATCCCCACCGGCCACCTCGCCGACCGCATCGGCCGCAAGCCGCTGATCGTCTACGGCATGCTCGTCCAGTCCGCCGGCTTCGTCCTCGCTCTCGTGCTCCTCGACCGGCCCCTGCTCGCGGGCATCCTCTCCGCGGTCTTCCTCGGTTTCGGCACGGCCATGGTCTATCCGGCTCTCATCGCGTCCATCTCCGACCACGCCCACCCCGCCTGGCGAGCCAATGCCCTGGGGACGTACCGGTTCTGGCGCGACATCGGCTACGCCGCCGGCGCTCTCGTGGCCGGTGTGCTCGCGGACTGGCTCGGGCTGAACGCCACCGTCGTCGCCGCCGCCGTCCTCACCGCCGCATCCGGCCTGCTCGCGGCCCGCTGGATCACCGAACACCCCAGCAAATCCCCAGCCACCAGTCCGGACAAGTGAGCAGGGAGCGGTGCCCACACCTCGCCCTGGCCCAGAGTGTGCGGGCTTTCGCATCCGCGGCAGCAAGGCGGTGAGCCGCTGGTGTCGAGTCACCAGGTGACCGGCAGCTCGACGAGGCCGCCGGTCAGCACATCACTGCGGACCCGCAGTTCCTCGACCGGCACGGCAAGCCGCATCGTGGGAAAACGGGAAACCAGCTGGCCGAACGCCACTTGGAGTTCCATGCGGGCCAGGGGTGCGCCGATGCAGTAGCGCACGCCGTGCCCGAAGGTCAGGTGCGCGGTGGCGCGCCGGGTGACATCGAAACGGTCGGGGTCGGCGAAGACGGCCTGGTCGTGGTTGGCGGCACCGTTGTCCAGCATGACCAGATCCCCGGCCCGGATCGTGACGCCGCCGATCTCGATGTCGGTATGGGCGTAGCGCGGGATACCTCCCGCGCCCTTGCCCGGGACGCGCATGATCTCCTCGACCGCTCCGGGGACCAGACCGGGGTCGCCCAGCAACAACCGCCACTGCTCCTCGCTGGTCAGCAGGAGCAGCGCTCCCATGCCGATCTGAACAACCGTGGTCTCGTGTCCCGCGAACAGCAGCGCCATCGACAGCATGGCGATCTCGTCGTCCCCGACTCCGTCGGTGGCGCAGAGCCGGGAGATCACATCGTCGCCGGGCTCGTGCCGTTTGCGGGCAACCAGTGCCTGTCCGTAGGCGAAGAGGTCTCCGAGCCCCTGCTCCGAGCGGTCCCTGTCGAGTACGTCGGCGGCGGCCTGCGTCCACGCGCGGAACTGCGTGCGCTCTTCGTAGGGCACGCCAAGGAGTTCGCAGATCACCAGGATCGGCAGGGGGAGAGCGAGCGCGGCGTTGAGGTCGGCCGGAGGCCCCTGTTCCGCCAGGTCGTCCAGGAGGCGGGCGGTCAGTGCCTCCACCCGCCCGCGCAGGGCCCGCATGCGGCCCGGGGTGAAGTGCGGCTGAAGCAGCGACCGCATCCGGGCATGGTCGGCCTTCTCCGTGTCGTAGTTGCCCAGCGGGCCTCCGAACAGGGCTGATTCCCCGGAGCGCGCCGCGTTGCCCGGATCGGAGTGGGACCGGCCGAGCCTGTTGTCAGCGAGCAGGCCCCGTACCTCGTCGTACCCGGTCACCAGCCAGGCGTCGTCACCGACCCGGGTGCGAATCCGGTGGACGGGGCCCTGAGCCTGCAAGGTGCGGAGCGTCGGTGGCACCTGAAGCGGGCCGGTCTGGTCGAAGGGCAGTTGGACGGTCATGACGCCTCCCACAGAGAGCCATTTGTATACACGGCTTTATACAAAGCTACTTGTATGCTCAGGCGTACACAAGATGGAGGGTGGCGGATGGTGACAGAGCAAACGGCTCCCGAGGGGTCCGGTCCGGTCAGGCGCATGCGCAGGGACGAGCGGCGGGAGCAGATCCTCGACGCAGCGACCCGGGCATTCGCACGGGCCGGATTCACTGCCACGAGCCTCGACGACGTCGCCGGCGAGGCCGACCTCACCCGCGTCATGCTCTACCGGCACTTCGCGTCCAAAGCGGACCTCTACCGCGCCACCCTGGACCGCGCATGCACACGCCTCGCCGTCGCGGTGGGCAGCGACAACTTCGACGACGACTCGATCCCCTCCCTCCTGCGAGCCGCCTCGGCCGACCCCGACGGCTTCCGGCTGCTGTTCCACCACGCAGCCCGGGAACCGGAGTTCCGCGACCTCATCGACACCCTCACCACCGCCTCAGCCGAGATCGCACAGCGCAATCTCGCCCGACGCATCCCGGAAGGGCCCTGGCTGAACTGGGCAGCACAAGTGATCCCCGCATTCACCACCGAAGCCGTCATCGGCTGGCTGAACGCCGGACAACCCGACCCGCACCTTGCTGCCGCGCGAATCGACCGCGCCGTGCAGGGCATCATCGAAGCCGCTCAGCACACCTCGAAGTAGTCCCCCGCGACCAGTACAGCCGTCTCAACCGGCCCCACCCACAGGTGATGGAGAACGTGCTGCGGACAGTCATCGCAGGAGGTCGCCCGATCATGCCAATTCAGCGGACTCCGCCGCCCGGCGTCCACTGAACCGGGCTGCACCTCTCAGGGCCCTGTCTACCGAGGGAGCGATTGGGTGACCCGCCACAAGCGGCGGGGCAACTCGCCTTCCTCGAACGCGTCGACCTCCTGCAGATCCCAGCCCTCGGCGAGAGCATCGACGAGGGCACGGTCGAAGAAGCGCACGGCAAAACCCCCGTGCTCGAAAATTCCGTCCCCATGAGCGACACCCGTGCCGTAGTGGGCGTCACCGGTGTGCCGGACGGTGTAAACGAAAGCGCCGCCAGGCCGCAGCACGCGACCGACCTCACCCACCACCGCGTGGATCTCTTCCGTGGACAGCGCCATGCACAACAGCATGTGCGCGAACACCGCATCGACCGATGCGTCCGCCAGAGGCAGCGGCTCGCGGACATCGTGCACGACCGCGGACACCCGGCCCTCAACCCTTCGAGCGAGCGCAGCCCGGCGCAGCTGCTCCAGACCGGTCGCGGAGAAGTCGGCAGCCTGCACGGTGAAGCCTTCGGCCGCGAAGTACAGCGCGTCCCGGCCATGGCCAGCACCCAGTTCGAGAACGTCCCGCGCCCCGCCAGCACGGAAGGCCCCGGCGGCATGGACTGCCGCCGCGGAGGGCTTCTCGCCGTACATCCCGGGGTGGGTGGTGTAGGTGTTCTGCCAGTGCCGCCGCTGGTTCTCGGCCAGCTCCTGCTCATCCGTCAAGGTCTTCAATCTCCCGCTCGCCTCAGGGGGAGTTTAGGTGTTTCGTCATGGCTTGGTTGACTGTGATCGGCCCGGTGAGCTGTGGGAGCGTGTGGAGCAGTTGCCGACTACGCGAGGTTGACTGACAGCTCGGACGTTGCCGCTTCGCGTGCTCGCAGGCCAGAAGTCCGTCCGCTGCTGTCGTGTGGTGGGACCACCAGAGCAAGCATGATCATCGTCAGCGGTGTCTCATGAGACACCGCGTAGTCTGGAGAACGACGGGTTCCGGGCGCTCGTGTTCTCCGGTGCGGGCCGTACGGTCCTGCAGTCGCGCAGCGGACGTGACCTCGCCCCTGACTTTCCGGCTCTCGCCGCCTCGCTGGGCTCGGTCCTGGAGGACGGGGTTGTCCTGGACGGCGAGATCTGTGCCTGGAGTGGCGGCCGGTTCGATTTCACCGGGCTGCTGCGTACTCCTGCGGCTCGTGCGAAGGGCGGTGTCGAGGTCGGGTACGTCGCCTTCGATGTCCTGGCGGTGCCCGGCCAAGACGTCCGCCAGCTGCCGCTCCGGGAGCGCTGGGGTCTCCTCACCGTTCTCCTGGCCGACACGGCCCCCCGTGGTGCGGCCGGTGATGGCGACCACCGACCGCGAGGTCGCTCTCCAGTGGTTCACCGAGCTCGCGCCGCTCGGAGTCGAAGGGATTGTGAGCCGTGCGCTGGCCTCCCGGTATGTGCCCTCCGACCGCACCTCGACTCCCACGCCGCCGTACACCGCGCCCTGGACGCCGCCCCTACCCACGGCCTGAGCGCCGTGACCGACCGGCTGAGCGTTCTCACCCACGGCTGCGAGCAGCTCCTCGCCGCCCTCGGCACCACCCGCCGGCCCTCCGGCCCCCCTCGGACCCCGCCGACCGGCCCTGACTGCACAGGTGACAACCGGGGGGTGTCGGTATGAACCCCTTTTCTTGTCGCTGTATGACGAAGCTGCCCGCCGCATCGCGGTCCTCAACAACGCCCGCCGACCTTCCGGCCCCCACACAAGGCTGGACACCCAGGGCTATACAGGTGGGTCGGCAGGATCCTTCGTCCAGAACCGGACAGTCTTATCGGTGCTGGCGGTGACCAGCAGGAACCCGTCGGGAGAGAACACCACCGCCGTGATCGTGCCGGTGTGTCCGGTGAGGGGTTTGCCGACCGGCCGCTGGGTGGCCGGGTTCCACAGCAGCACCATCTGGTCGAAGCCGGCGGTGGCAAGCAGGGACCCGTCCGGGGAGAACGCCACCGACCGAACCTCGCTGGCGTGGACGAGAGACCGGCCTTCCAAGGTGTACGGGCCAGGCGCGGAAACTCTCGGAGGGGCTGCGGCATGCTCGGATGGTCGGTCGGCTGGTTCCTCTGCTGCGGAACCCTGAGCGGTCTGCTCCGGTGCCCTCTGCTGCTGATCCGCTGACGCAGCCGGCACAGTGGCGACGGGGGGCCGGCGACGCGTGGGACGCAGTGCGGTGACAGCCATCCACCGTGCGCGCCACTCATCGAGGTCCGGTGATCTGCGGTGAGGCGGCGGACATTCCTCGCCGTATTCGTCCCAGGACATCAGGGTGCGGACGAGCCACATCAGCTTGTCCAGGCCCACGTACCTGCCGCCGAAGGCAGCGCTCTGCGTGGCGATCGGCAACGACGCCTTCTCCTGAGCGAACAGTTTCCGTGTGCGCTCCTCGATCGCTCGCAAGGACGGATTGCCGCGCTCCAGCCGCAACCGCTTCAGGCGCTCCGCCTGGTCCCACAGACCGTCGTCAAAACTCCCCACGCCCCCTTCGGGATTGCCCTGGTCTGTCATGCCCGCCGCCCCCCGCTCGTGCTGCATGTCCAGCACGGTAGAGCCCTGCGGGCCGAACAGCACCGAACTTGCCGGAACAGCCCCGCACAGGCAGATCCGCAGCCAGACGTTCGGCCGAACACCCCGGCTGTACGGCGGTGTTGCCCGGCTGATCAGACTTCGACGAATCCGTTTGAGCCATGCAGGTCACAGACCTGAACGGCTCCAAAGTCGAAGCATGAAGACCCCACAGAACTCTCAGCCGTCGACCCCGCCCACCCTGTCTGACTCGAACGGATCAGCGCCTGCCCAGGAGCCGTTCCTGTCGCTGCACACCACCGTGGTCCTGCTCGCCGCCCTGGTGATCGGCCTCGTCATCGGAGGCCTCACCCTCCTCACCGGCGCCCCGGTGGCGGCCGCGGTCATCGCCGGAATGACCAGCGCGGGCGCCAGCACTCCCGTCCTGCGCACCCTCATCCGGCGACCGCCCACCGCCGGCATGCAGTGGTGGCCGAGTTCGCTGACGGCACCGGGCGGCAACGAGGCAGGTTCCTGTACGCGCCGCCCCTTAAGCTCAACTGCGGCAACGAAGGTCCCCGCACCGGACGTTCCCCTGCGGCAGCGAGCTTGTGAGAGTTCCCCTCGACGGAGACTCAAAGGCCTCTGACCTGGGGCGATGGTACTTGTCTAGGCCCTGTTCGTCGTCAGGCATGCTGCACTCCTCAGGTGAAGATGACTGCCCCATGCCCTGACGGACCCCGGCTGACCAGCAGCTTCCCGTCCCTCCGAGCGGCATCACCCCATCGGAGGCGTGGAACCCGGTGCCCACTCGACGCGACAGCCGGGCCACCCGCCTCGAGCGGCCAGTCCGCAACAGCGACTCGGCCCGTCGTAGCAACGGACAGACCGTCATGCAAGATCGAGGCAGGCAGTCACGAGGAGACCGAGACATGAGCTTTCACCTCCACCTTCGAGCGGTGGCAGAAGATGAGATCCGAGACGACTACGTGTCACTGGAGGAGTTCATGGGCGCGGCCTGGGACAACCACGAGACCGAGTTCGCGGCAGGCATCGCGGAATCCATAGCCAAGGACTTCGGCCCCCTCAACGACCTCTACTTGGCAGGGCCCACGCTCGTCGGCGGGACTTCCTCATGGGATCTGCCGATCTACGGGGGTCGGATCGTCCCCGCCCACATGGACCAGCAGCCGCCATTCGTCATCCTCGACCCGGATCAGGTCGCAACGGTCGCGGACCTGCTCGCCGGGGCCTCCTTCGACGCTCTCTGGCAGGTGGAGGGGGCCAAACTCACCGCGCCATACGCACAGTGGGAGGACCCGGGAGGCGCGGCCAAGGAGAACTACCTCGCCCACCACACCGGCCTCCGGGACTTCTACGGTCGCGCAGCCACTGCACACCGCGCCGTCGTCAAGGCGTTCTGGTACTAGCCTCGCCCTTGCGTGTGGGGCCCGTCCGACTGGTGATCGCGTAAGCAGAAAGTTCCTCTGACCAGCGAGAATGAGGATTGTAGGCCCTTGTTCCCGCCCCTGCCGGAGGAACTTTCCAGGTGAAGAAGCGTATCGGGCCCTATCCGCGTGTGCGCATCGAGGGCTGCGGCCAGGTGGTGGTGTCCCAGGCCGGGGACGTGCTGCTGGTCGAAACCGTCCGTAAGGCCGGGCCGGACCAGGCGGTATCGGCAGCGCTGGCGCCGTGGCGACGTCCGCGGGCGCTGCACGATCCGGGGAAGGCTCTGCTGGATGTGGCTCTCGCGGTCGCGCTGGGTGGGGACTGCCTGGCCGATGTCGGGATGCTGCGGAGCGAGCTGGCCGTGTTGGGCCGGTGGCGTCCGATCCGACGGTCTCCCGGCTGATCGACACGCTCGCCGCGGCCGCGGACGGAGCGAGCGCCATCCAGGCCGTCGCGCCGGTGCGCAGTGGACACGTCGCCTTCGCCGCCCTGGCCACGGCCCGCCCCCTCGTGAGCGAATCGGTCCTGATCACGAGCGCCGCGAGCGGAGTGGGGCGTCGCGCGGTCCAACTGGCCAAGATTCAGGGCATCGAACGGGTCATCGCGGTCGTGAGTTCGCACACCCAGGCGGAGTTCCTCCGCGGACTGGGCGCCGACGAGATCGTGACCTACGACAGCGCACACTGGGGGGAGCCGGTCGACGTCGTCCTGGACGGAGTCGGCGGAGATCTACTCCCACGCGCCGTCTCCGCCCTTGCACCCGGCGGGCGACTCGTCTTCTTCAACTCGGGCGGCGGCACCGTTCCCGCCTTCGACCTCCTGGCAGGGTCGAAAACCATCACCGGGTTCACCCTGGCGCGGTTCGCCAACACTCACCGCGAGCTCTATGACCAGCCTGGCGAGGAGCTGTGGAAGCTGCCCCTGTCCGGACAGTTGCAGCCGGTCGTCCATGCCCAAATTCCGCTGGCTGACGCGGCACGAGCGCACGAGATCATCGAAGCCCGTGCCAACCTCGGCAAGGTCATCCTGCTGCCCTGACGGTGATGCTGAGTCACGTCGGGAAACGAGTGGCTGCTGAGGGCGGGAGGCTTCCGCAGAGGAAAAGACACGACGGTGAGACAGAACCCCTCGGCCAAGCCATGAGACAGCCAGAGAAGCCGCAGGTCACAACATCGAGCTATGGCACGGGCGGTGAGACCCTACACACGTGTAACGAGTGGCTGTGACCAGCACGCTGCTACAGCTCGTAGTCCTGGGCCAGCTCCTCCCAGTGAATGCCGTGAAGCGCGTGATCAGCATCCTCGCCCGCTGATACCTCCGGTGCTGGCTGGAACCAGGCGACGACGAGGGAGGAACCGTCCATTGTCGGGTCAAGCGCCGTGGAGTCGAAGACACCGATGCAGGCCACTGAAGGCAGCACCTCAACGGGACCGAAAGCGCCGGCGGCCTCGTCCGGGTACGCGCGCGAGGGCGGAACAAGATGGACCGGCCTGGAGGGAAATGCGTGCTCGGCCTGCCGCTGAAGCCAGCTGACCATCCGGTCGTTGATGCGCTTGCACGGGTAGCCCTCCAGCATCCCCCCATAGGTCGAAGACATCCGAAGCTCGGTGAGCCGGATCGACCGACCCGACGAGAGGACTATGTGACCCAGTGACATGCCGACACCCTATGCAAACGGTTCACTTCCGATACACGGCCTAGCGGACCTTGGCGAAAGCCTCTCGGGCTGGCCTGGTCGGCGGGAGGATGTCCGTATGAGCCAGGGAAACGTGGAGCCGGTCGGATGGCCGGTGACGCTCAGAGTGCCGACCGAGCCGGCAGAGGCAGCGGTGGAGGCGGATGCCCTTGATGCCATCCGGCGGAAGGGGGCTCTCGGTGTGCGTGGCCCGGTGTTCGGGGTGGCCGCCCAGCAGGCGTCGGGTGACCGGTGCTGGCGGGTGGTGGCAGAGGTGACCGACGGCTGCCCCCAGCAGGCCCGCGACCGGCTGAACTCGCTGCTGTGGTACCGGGCCAAGGACGAGGCGCAGGACAGGGCGGAGCGGGGTGCGCTGCTCGATGCGGTCGCCCTCCTGGAGACAGACCCCGTTGTTGACGAACTCTCTGTGCTGGATACCCGCTACCGCATCGTGCGCGCCGAGGAGTACACCGTCCTGGACGTGCGGGGCGACGTGGAACTGCCGCGCCCCACGGACCGGGAGCCGGTGGTTCCCGACTGGTCCCGAGGTGTCAGGGAGCCGTGCCCCGACGAGGGGCTGGTCCTGGATCCGGACGCCCCTCTCACCCCGGCTCTGGCGGCCGAGCGGTTGTCGATGCGCGACATGGCGTATTCGGGATCCCGGTACCCGGATGCTGTGCTGCACGACTCCGGGCAGGCGCTGGAGACCCACCCCGATGTGCTGTTGCTGCCCGCGATGTTCAGGATCATGGAGCGCAACAGTGCCAACACCGCCTGGACACCCGCCAGCGCGCTGCTTCCCTCCGCCCACGACGCCCGCAGAAGCCTTGACTTCTCCCTCGTCTGGCTGGCGCCCCGCCAGCGTGGCCACCTGCCGGACGAGGATGACAAGGCCGACGCCCGCACGGTGGTCGCCGAAGGAACCGCCCCCACGGTCTGCGACCTGCGTGTGTACGTCGAGGCGGCAGACCGGATCCGCGCGCAACGGCTCAACCAGATCGAGCGTGAAGGCAGCACGTCGGCAGCCTGAACAGGCGTTAGTGCCGTGCGGCCAGCTCCTGGTTCCATCCCTCCTCCAACATCTCGGCGACGGCACTGACCCTGACCAGTGCCTCGTGCGCCATCTCGTCGTCGAAACTCCACGTCGGGGCGTGCTTCGGCCCACCGACACCGTCGTCAATGAGGCGGTGCGCGAAGGAATTGCGGCGGTCCTTCAGCCACACCAGATGCTCCCGGAACGGCACCTCGTCGATCGCCGCATGCCAGCGCGCTGCCAGTTCGTTTGCCTTCCGCATAAGGCCGGCCTTGTGGAGCCCGTCATCACCGGGGCGGTTCAGCAACTGGTTCATCAACGACTCGAGGGCCGCGACCGCTGCGGCGACGATGATGCCGGCGCTGATCTGCCGCGTTTCCGAGTCGAGGGTGGACATGGACTCCTCCAGGAGCATGTCGCTCTCCCCTTCCCAAGCGGGAATCCGGTGCGTGTTGTCCTTTCGCGCAGCCTGCATCTTGCCCAGCTCGATGTCGACGCTCTCGACGGTCCTGCGCCGCAACCAGGCCAGGGACGTCATGCGGTAGGCGAAGGGAATGAAGACGGCATGGCCGCGGCAGTAGAAGTACTCATCGTCGTACTCGAGCAGGAACGGCATGTTCCCGCTTTCCTGCTGCCCGCTCGTCACGTTACCCATCACTGAACTCCCCACTCGGCGGCCCGCGAACGATCAGACTCCCACGGCCCACTCCACAGCCGAATCGCTTTGCCAGGAACCTGTGGAGCCCGCGAGGGACCGAACCCCACAGGAGAGTTCACCGCGTTCGCCACCCTCTCGTCGGCCGCCTCACTGACGCCTGCGGCTGCCAGCCGAGTGGCGACTGATGCTGACCGACCAGCTCATCGCCGATCTTGGCCAGTGGGCCAAACCCACGGCAGCTACTTCAGGAGCACGTCCGCAACTGGTACGGCTGTGCTGATCGGCCCCGTGCGTGCCTGACGGCACAGGCACGGCACGTGTCGAAGGGGACTTTGGCGGGAGAATGACGCTTCCCGGTTTGTGCCACGCGCGGGTCCTGCCACCAGCACTGGTATGTGCCTGTCGGCCAGCAGCAGGACACCGTGTCGGAGCAGTTCATGGGCCGCTGCGCGCGCTGGTCCGTGTTCCGGAGGAGTGCGGGGCATGGAGAAGCGTGATTCCGGCCGTCGTGATCGTGTGGGAGACGGCTGCCCGATGGCGGAGGGTGTTGATCAGCCCTGCGTTGCGGAGGGCGGTGCCGTGTTCGCTGGCGCTGGACTTGGAAATGCCGACGAGCAAGGCCAGTTGCTGGGTAGAGCGTCCCGGGTGGTCCCTTTCACGGCCTGAGCCCGTTCTGCTGCACGTCGAAACAGATCAGACCCATGGACTCCGCGGCGGCCGCCGCGGAGGCCGACGCCTCTTCAGCCATGCTCCACCGCATAGCGAAGTAGATCAGCGGACCACTGGCTTCGCCGATCAACGGCCCGGTTGACCAGGGCGAGGTGTCCTCCTCGTCTTCGGTGATGTCGCACCACCGCTCAAGCAGCACAGCCACGTAGGCCGCGATGCGTTCGGATGGAGGCTCTTCCACTTCGCCGTCGATGTAGCGGTTGTACAGGTTGCTGAAGACCTGGCCAGCGGTCTTGTCATCCGCGGGCCTATCGCCTTCCCAGACAGCAAGGTCGTAGCTCATGCCAGGAGGCTCTCACGCTGCTCTGACAGGCATAAGAGACGACGTCTAAGAGGTCGATTCATCCTGTTGTTTCATCCCAAGATGCGGCTTTGATGTGCTGGTGTCGGGTCGCGCCAGGAGATGGTGCTCTCGCTGGTGAGGCGGCGGGCCATGAGGTCGGTCATGGCGAGGTGGATCATGGCTTCGGAACGGTGCGGAAGGATCTCGTAGTCGCGGGCCAGGCGGCGGTACAGCATCATCCAGCCATAGGTCCGCTCCACCGCCCACCGTTTCGGGATCGGCGTGAACCCCCTTGCTCCCGGGGTGCGTTGGACGATCTCCAGGTCGATGCCGAGAGTGGCGGCGTGGTCGACGAAGTGCTTGCGATACCCGCCGTCTACCCAGACTTTGCGCAGGGTGGGGTGGTCGGCGTCGGTCTGCTCCAGGAGGGTGCGGCCGGCGGTGGAATCCTGCACGCTGGCTGCGGTGACCAGCACTGCCAGCAGCAGGCCGAGGGTGTCGGTGACGATGCTGCGCTTGCGGCCCACGATCTTCTTGCCCGCGTCGATGCCCTGGCTCCGGGCAGGGACGCTGGTGGAGGTCTTGACGCTCTGGGCGTCGATCACGCAGGCCGACGGGTGGCGGTTCCTGCCCTCCTGCTGGCGGACCAGTTCGCATAACAGGCCGTTGAGCTGGGCGAATACACCGTCCTTCTGCCACCGGGCGAAGTAGCCGTAGACGCTCGGGTGCGGCGGGAAGTCGTGTGGCAGGTAGGCCCACTCGCAACCGGTGCGGTCCACGTAGAGGATCGCGTTCATGATCTCCCGCAGGTCATGCCGCGGAGGCCGGTCGAAGTCCAGGGCCCGCCCGCGGCGTTCGAAGCGCCAGGCCGACAGCACCGGCTCGATCAGCTCCCAGCGGGCATCGGACAGGTCACTTGGATACGCACGGCGTTCCGTCATGACCCCGGCCTACCGCCGCCCGGGGGCGCGCGCCCAGGCACACAATCCGCCGCGTGGAAGCACGGAACAGACCAGGGCGTCCTGGAATGAGACAGGCGTAAGCAGCCCGCCGCCTCATCCGCCACACCATCTGTCACACCAGGAGAGACAGCCCCCACAACCTCGCCAGCAACACAGCGAGAGGCCGAGCAAACCGTTCCATAGCGCCATACTCAAGATGAAAACGACCTCTCAAAGAGCGTTTTATCCCGTCCAGGGTGTTTGGCGGTCTTCTGGGTAGCAGGCCGGGCTAGGACTGCCGAGGTCAGGGTCGCTATCCGTGACGTGAGGGGCGGCTGACGCCATTACCGGGCACGTTTCCGCCCTTTCGCTCCTGTCTGATCCCAAGACGCCCCCACTCACTCCCGTTTGCACCCTGTGGCGGGATGTCGCTCGGCGGAACTATCGAAACATGTCTCGACAGCGCCCGTATCCGAGTGACCTGTCCAATGCCCGATGGGAACTGCTCGAGCCCATTGTGTCGGCCTGGCGGGCCGACCGGCGAGGGAAGGGCCTGGATATCGGGCGGCCGCCCGAGCACGACCTGCGCCGGATCATGGACGCGGTGTTGTATGTGGACCGGACCGGGATCCCCTGGCGCTACCTTCCCCACGACTTCGCTCCGTGGGAAACCGTCTATGGATACTTCGCCGCCTTGCAGAAGGACGGCGTGCTCGACCAGCTCAACGGCCTGCTCTGCCGACTTGTCCGGGAGGCTGCAGGCCGGGACGCCAGCGTCTCCGACAACGCCGGCGGTATTCATCTGCTCTCGCACACCGCCAAGGCCCACCCCAGAATCACCAAGGCATGGGCCGACAGCGGATATCGAACCAAGGCCATCGACCACGGCGCCACCCTCGGCATCGACGTCGAGGTCACCCGCCGCGACCCGGGCCAGAAGGGCTTCAAGGTCATCCCGCGGCGCTGGGTCGTCGAGCGGACGTTCGGCTGGCTTATGAATCACCGCCGCCTCGCCCGCGACCACGAAACCCACCCGCACCGCTCCGAAGCCATGATCCGCCTCGCGATGATCGACCTGATGAGCCGCAGGCTCACACGAGAGTCGACTCCGAACTGGAAGGACTCATAGCCGCCGGGCCACACTGACCGCGCGTCCTCGCCCCTCATAGCCTGCGGCCAGCGGTCATCAATGACACCCGCCGCTTCCCGGCAAGCGCGACAGGCATTCCCCAGCTGCGGCAGCCATCCGTAATCAGACGGCGACATGCCGACTTGCTGGACTCCGCACAGCGTCCTGTCGAAGATGCCGAAGGCGTGGGAAACGTCGAGGGGAAGGCCGTCCGCGACCGCCCTTTCCCAGCGCATCTCCACGGGCAAATACGGCTGGAAGCCGATGGCCAGGCCCTCATCGGGCAGGTTCGGGGCGGTGCGGGGGCTCACGTCATCGGCTCCATACGGGTCGCTCGGGCAACAGGTGCCACCCCATCTACGCCCGCCCACAGCCGCCTCGGGCCCCCGGCCGCCGAGGACGCCGTGGGGCGGGAGGATGCGGCGCACAACCAGGCTGCGCCTCCCGCCCCACGGACTGGGCGGCCCCGGGCAGTGCCGCCACGCCGGGCACCGGCCGCCTCCCGGCCGATTCCGCCTGCGGGGAGGGCGGGGGCAAGTCGCGGAGCCAGAAGGTGGGACCGCGGCCACCTGCAGGCCCCGGCACTGCTGTTCCCGCTCTGCGGACCGGCACCCCAAGTTGCCGTTGCAGGCCGCGGGAGCCGGGCGGCCGAGCCGATCACCGGCCGCGACCAGATGCGCAGCTTCGACCCTGCCAGGCCACTTCCGCGCCACACTCCTCGAAAGGCTCCTCGATGACCCGTGCTACGCGCCGCGCCGGTGTGCGGTCCGCCGCCAGTGACACCCCGTGGACCGCGTGCGGTGGTCGGGGCGAGTACCGCTCGCCCCGCCGGTTACGCGCAGTTATGGCCCTCCGGGATGGCGAAGCAGCGGGGCTGCCAGCTGGTCCAATAGCCGTTGGAGTGGCGCACACGGGCCCAGTCGTTGCCGTCCGAGCCGGTGGCGATGATGTAGAGGAGCGAAGTGCTGTTCTCCTGCTCAGGGGTCGCGTAGATGCGGCTCTGGACCCACCCGCCCATGGACATCCAGCCGTTCCAGGATCCGTCGGACCTGGTCCAGTTCGTCCACACCGCGTGATCGGCACCGACGACGAACTCCTCCTTCGTCCCGTTGGCGAATCTCATGGTCGAGACGCCGTACTCACAGATGTATGTCTGCCCCTTGGTCGAGCAGTAGGTCGCCGCCTGTGCCGGCGACGCCGCGACCCCCACCCCCGCGAAAGCGGCCAAAGCCGCGACTATCGCGAGGGCACTCTTGAATCCGCGCATGTCCATATTCCTTTGCCGAGTGGCGTGGTCATGTCGGGGAGCGGGAAGAACCAACCCCCCTGCCACCCGACGTGGATATCCTCGCCCTCTCCTCTAACGTCCCACTGGCGCTTCGCTTACGTCCTCGAGATGGAGGGCAGCCTGCCGCAAGCCAGCAAACCGCTTGTGCGATACAGAGCCGGCTACACCCTCGCCGTACTGGACCGCATCCTCAGCGAGGACCCATCACAGCCGGGACTCCTGAAGGCCCAAGACGACAAGGTCACAGACCCCACGGGCCGCATTCCGACGCCGCGAGGGCCCGTGACGGTCGAGTCTCTTCGATCCCCCCGGCCATCAAAGGCTTCCCATCACTGATGACGAAATCGTCGACAGAGCTGTGGCAGCTCAGACATTGGCGGGCAGCCCAGTCCCCCTGATCACCTACGACACCGGACAGGCCATGCGAGGACGCGCAGCCGGCCTCAAGGTGTGCAAGCTCAGGCTCGAACTCGGGGAAGAGCCTCCCTCGAACCAGAAGTATCCAACGCCTGTGGCACGCCGACAGCGTCCTCGTGAGCGGTCACTTTCTCCCCAGTCGGAATCGGTCAGCGATTCCTCCGAAGAGGGCTTCGGCAGCGTCGACGTGGGCGGCGTTGTGCTGGCCCCGCTCTGCCGGGTCGAGCCCAAAACCGTCCCAGGCCGAGCCGTACTGCTCATCCAGGCCCAGCATCACCGCAGGGGGCCGCTCCCGATAAGCGACGAACGATGGCACATTCCGCACCCCCTCAGACGTGTTGAAGCTGGCGCACAGCGGGCCTTTTCCGAACTACCGGGGCGTCCGTGATCCGGCGACGGGACGATCAGTCCCGAGAGGAAGGGCCGGAGAACGGCTGCGATCGGCGCGGGTGTTAGTTTCCTGCCTGTGTTAAAACACCAGGATGAGACCAGGGCGGCCTACGACGGGGTCGTCGAGCTCTATGCGTCGATGTTCACTAGTCGGTTGGAGACGCAGCCGTTCGCGCGGAACATGATCGGCACCTTCGCCGAGCTCGTGCGCGCTTCGGGGAACCTGCGGGTAGCCGACGTCGGGTGCGGACCCGGTCATCTGACAGCCATGCTGCACGACTTGGGGCTGGACGCCTTCGGGCTCGACCTCTCCCCGGCCATGGTCGACCACGCTCGGCGGGCCGAGCCGGCGCTGCGGTTCGACGAAGCGCGCATGGAGGCCTTGCCGGTCGAGGACGGCGCGCTCGGCGGGGTGCTGGCCCACTACTCGATGATCCATACCCCACCTGGAGAATTGCCCGCACTGCTCGCTGAGCAGGTGCGTGTCCTGGCACCAGGGGGGCTGCTCCTGGTGTCCTTCTTCGGGACGGAGGGGCCGGAACCGGTCCGCTTCGACCACAAGGTGGCGCCCGCCTATAGCTGGCCGGCGGAGCAGTTTGCCGAGTTGCTGGCCGGTGCCGGCCTTGTCACGGTGGCTCGGTTGCTCCACGACCCAGCGTCCGAGCGTGGCTTCCTCGACACCCACTTTCTGGCCCGCCGCCCGTAGAGCGTGCCCGTGGCCTGGGTCGGGGTGGTGTAGATCATCCGCGTGGAAGAAGCTCGTCCGCGCCGCCGCGTTCTGTGCCGACGTCCACTGAGCATCGCCAGAGGTGACGACCGTCCTGGTCACGAAGGCTCCGGCGGTGTGGCCACTGTTGTGGTGTGAGCAACGATCTCCCGGAAGGTGGGAATTCCCAGGTCAACGGACTCCTGCTGGGGAGATCTGTACGTCGAGCTGGCTGAGTTTCTCCTCGGCGCCAGCCAGGCTGACCTGGAGACCTTCGACCTCGCCGAGCCAGCCTTCCGTCTCGGCTTCGGTGACTCGGGCGATCAAGTTGTCGCGGATCTCGGCAAGCCGTGCCCGTTGGGCCGGGTCAGGTCGGAGGAGTGAGCATCTGACACAAGCGTGTTCATGAATGCATGGGGTCCCGAAGGCGCGTGCGCAGGTACCGATGGACACCTTCCGTTTCTCGAAGTGGGCGAGGAAGGCGTCCCACTCCTCGTTCGTAGGGGTCCGGTATTCCTCGCTGGGACGAAGTGATCGACGGCGGGCGATGAACGCGCGGTGGGCTTCGATGGCGTCCGTCGGGTAGATGGCGTTGTAGCCCATCGTGGTGTTGATGTCGGAGTGACCTGCGAGGACCTGCGCGATGTGGGGCGGCAGGCCGCTGCGGATTGCGTCGGTGATGAAGATTCTTCGGAAGTCGTGCGGCGCGAAGTCGAAGGGCTGGGCCGCGGAGTCGGTGAGCCCGGTCCGTTTCAGGACCTCGTTGAGACCGTCGCGGATCATTTGTCGGGACACTGGCGTGCGCTGGCCTCCGTATGTCCACTGGAACAGCAGCGGCATCGGCGGGTTCCAGATCTTCTCCGCGACGTCGTAGTTGGGCAGCATCGGGATCGCGCCTGTTCGAGGGTCACGGACGCGGGCGATGATCGTGCTGAGGAGATCCTCCAGCCTGGCCAGCAGCACCTTCACCGCCACCTGCCGCCCCCCCCGTTCGTCGAACGCCTTCCACACCGCACCGAACGCACCCCGCCCCAGCTCCACCACCAGCCGGTAACGTCCGTCCAGCACCTCTCCCTGCTCCACCCCAGCCCCCACACTTCCCCATGACGCACACCCGTACGCCCGCACCAAGGCCACGACCCTCTCACGACAGCGAACCCACGAACACGCCTTGCCACACAGCCAGTTAAGCGCAAACACCCGGCAGCACGACCGGCGACCGGGACGGCCGGCCGCAGTTCCGCCGTAGCGTCGCGAGGGCAGGGAATTGAGACGCTGAGATCTGAGCTTGCTCCTTAACCGCCCCTGCTGCGCCCCTGGGGACGACCCTCCTCCTGACCGGGCATTGGGTCATGTCGAGGGCATCGACGACGAGCTCGGCGCGGTGGTGGTCGGCCATGGCATAGCCGACGACCTCGCGGGTGGCCAGGTCCAGCCAGCAGGCGAGGTAGAGCCGGCCCTCGGCGGTGGGCAGGTAAGTGGGTGATGTCGCCGACCAGCTTGATCCCGGGGCGCTGGGCATGGAAGTCTCGGCCGATCAGGTCCGGGGCCGGCTTCGCCTTCTTGTCCAGCCGGGTCAGCGAGCGGCGCCTGCGCCGGGTGACGCCTTGGATGTCGCGCTCGCGCATCACGCGGGCGAAGCGCTTGCGGTTCACCCGCCGTCCCCGCCGCCGCAGTTCGGCGTGAATCCGCGGAACCCCGTAGGTGTGGTGCGAGGCGATGTGCAGCACCCGGCAGAGCAGCACGATCGGGTAGTGCGCCTTCTCCGCATGGATCAACCGGTACAGCGCGCTCACCGGTCGTTCTCCTTCACGAAGAAGGCGGTCGCTTTTGTCGGCTCTGTCAACGATCTTGTGATGGCATCCGGTTGAACTGGGCATCTACTGGGTGTGCGGTTAAGGGAATTTGGGGCGGCTACTCCCTCATTTGGCGGGTGTGGTCGTGGAGTCCGTCGAGCGGGTTGCCGGGGTGGTCACGTTTCGTACGTAGTGCCGGACGCTCCCGGCGAGATGTACGTCGTGCGCGATGCCGTCCTGGCGGGTGCACGGCCGGTACCTGCGCTGTCTCGCTGACGCGTCCCTCGGTGCGGCCCCCGTCGTGATCGAGTTCTTGGTGCGGCACTTCAAGTGCCTCAACTCTCACTGTCTGGTGGTGACATTCGTCGAGCAGATTCAAGGGCTGACCAGCCCGCACGCCCGCTACACCCCACTGCTTCGAACGGTGCTCACCTCGATCGCCCTGACGCTGGCGGGCCGTCCCGGGGCGCGGCTTGCCGGCGCGTTGAGCATCCGCGTCGCGAAGGACACCCTCCTGCGTCTCCTTCGCGCTGTCCCCAAGCCGCCTCCGGCCCAGGCCAGAGTGCTGGGCGTGGACGATTTCGCACTGCGCAAGGGCGATTCGTACGCCACCATCCTCGTCGACCTGGAGGCCCGCCGGCCGCTCGATGTCCTGCCCGGCCGGGACGCCGCGCCGCTGGCCGACTGGCTGCGCGGGCACCCCGAGGTGGAGATCATCTGCCGGGACCGGGCCGGCGCCTACGCGGAGGGCGCCCGCGCTGGTGCCCCGCAGGCGAAGCAGATCGCGGAGGGGTGGCATCTGTGGCGGAACCTCGCCGAGACCCTGGAGAAGAGGGTCGGCGCCCACCACGGCTGCATCCGGGCCGCGTTCGCGACACCCCTGGTCACCAAGGTGGACGCCGCCGGGGACCTGGTCACCGAGGAGTCGTCCATCGCGGACAGTGTCCCGTTCGTTCCGCCGGACGGGACACTCGACTTCGCGGGGCGCCCCCGGCGCCTGGTGGCCCGCACCACCGAACGCTACGAGGCAGTTCACCAGCGGCTGGCCGAGGGCAAGACCCTGGCCGCGATCCGCCGTGAACTGCGGCTCGACCACTCCACCGTTCGCCGCTTCGCCCGCGCCAGCAGTCTCGACGACCTCCTGGTCAAGGCCACCAACCGTGCGACCCTCCTGGACGATTTCAAGCCCTACCTGCACCAGCGGTGGACCGAGGGCTGCCACAGCATTCCCCAGCTCCACCACGAACTGCGCGAGCAGGGCTCCACCGGCAACATCCAGTGCGTCCGGCGCTACTTCCGCCCGTTCAAGAAGCCCCACAGCACCCTCCTGAAGGATCCGCCAGGACCTCCTCCCGAACCCCGTCCGGCACCGAAGCCCCGCCGTGTCGTCCGCTGGATCATGACGAACCCCGAGCACCTCGCCGAGACCGACGCGGCCGAGCTCAAGGAGATCCGGGCCGCCTGCCCCGAACTCGACGCCGCTGCACGCCACGTCCGCGACTTCGCCACCATGATGCGCGAGCACCGCAGCGACCTCCTGCCCGGCTGGCTGGTCCGGGTCCTCGCGGACGATCTGCCTGCCCTGCACTCCCTCGTCAACGGCCTGCGCCGCGACATCGGCGCCGTCACCGCGGCCTTTTCCACCTCCTGGAGCTCAGGCCAGGTCGAGGGTCACGTGACACGCGTCAAACTCCTCAAGCGCATGGGATTGGGCCGGGCCAACCTCGATCTCCTCCGCAGACGCGTACTTCACAGCCCGTGATCTTTTCGATGTCTCAAGATCGTCGACAGAGCCCGAACCTCCCCACCCGGCATAGGGTCTGCGGTGACCGCCCTGTCATGCTGATCGGCCGCCAGGGCGGGACGGTCTCTGGAAGAGTATGCGGAAGAAGAGAAGACACTATGCGAATTCCATGGCGCCGACGGCCGGCCGGGCGGCCTCGGCGACTGCTTGACGCTGCAGGGATCGGGCCCGGATCGACAGATGACGGCAACGACCAGGCCGTCGGTCGAGAGGTTGCCTATCGAGTCGCCCAGCGCAACTCCGGCGCGATCACTGAGGTTCTGGCGATCGTGGAGGAACTGCTCGAGGACGAGCCGAACTACGAGTTCGTCGTCTCACTGCTGGAGAACATCCAAAACCTCGTGTCGCACGGTCTCGACACGTTCTGGTCGCCGGACGAGGTATACGCCCTGCTAGGCCCCCGCAGTGCAGCCTGCTGGGGCACCCTGACCGGCTTCTGGACCGCAGTGGCCGATTGGTGCGCCCGTACCGGCCTGCCGTTGGAGCCTGTCGAACCGCTTCTCACCATCCAAAACGAGCAACTGAAGGTGCTGTTGTGGACAGGGAACCGGACCCTGTCCACTGGGGAGAAGCTCGGGCTCGCACAGGCAGTCCGTTACGAGAAGGCCAACGGAGCGTCCATACCCAGCTACAGCCACATCGCGGTGGCACTGCGCAGTACCGGACAACAATGATCCTGCTCAGCGTGCTCGATCGGCAGACTTCACAAGATTATCGCCAGAGCCCTTTTTCAGGATCTCGATCGTCTGCGGCTGTTCACGGTTCTCCCACCGCAGCCGCTTGAGCTCCTCACGCTCGGCACTGCTCCATTCGCCGGAGGTGCCCTCGCTCCAGTCCGCCGTGGCCTTGCGGTACCAGCCGCGCAGGGACTCGGAACTGATGCCCAGCTCCCGGGCCACCGCGGTGACCGTCTTGCCCGAAGAGTCGACGAGCGCGATCGCGTCCCGCTTGAACTGAGGAATTCCTGGAAGGTAATTCGCCTCTTGAACAGGCATGAATTCCCCAGCTGATCTTGTCGTTGGGTACGAACCCGAGACATAGTCATCGCCCTAGCCTGAGGTGGCGATAGCAGAGAGGCGTTGTCGTAGACGTTGCCCCATGCCGGGGGCAGATGCCGGTCGGGGCGAGGACGACGAGGCGGACCGTGGACGCCCATGAGAGGCCGGCACCGCGGTCGCCTAACGAGTGCAGCGCCCCAGCCTGGCGCTGGCACGTTCGCCCGCAGGCTGCGTGGAAAGACGGGGACTTCTTGTACCTCTGGCGAATCTCCACCCGCGATAGAGGGTGGGGCTCGCTAGTTGACGACGAGGACGCCCAAAGTGAGCCCAGCCATGCTGGCGGGCCTGGTGGAGGAACCAGCAAATGGCCACCCCGGCCGTACTGTTGCTGGCTTTCCCGGCAGTGTGTCAGTTGCTTATCTGTAGGGAGGGCTTCATGGAAGGCTGTACCCGTTCAGACAGCGTGAACGTCGATCGCCCTGTAGCGGAGTGCGCTCCAGGTGTTCAGCGGGCGCCGTACCTGAGTGCGGCGACTGGTCGTTCGTGGCCTTGGACTTCCTCGGGTCAGTGCGGCGGCTCCGCTGTGGTCTTGGTCTGCAGATAGGTTCGGAACCCCAAGTGCACACACGACACGCGAATCGCACCGAAGGGTTTTGTCGGAGAAGTGGTGAATTGGACCTACTCTCAGTGCTGTTGCAAAGGCTAGTCAGAGTGTTCTCGCTGCTCAAGCAGTGTGGCGGTCGCCCTTCGGGACGACCGAGGATCGCAACGCTCGATGGGTGCGCATCACGTACCCGGATCAGGAGTGGCGGTCGCCCTTCGGGACGACCGAGGATCGCAACCTCGCGCTCGCCTACGTCGCCATCATGCAGGCCGTGTAGTGGCGGTCGCCCTTCGGGACGACCGAGGATCGCAACCAGAAGTGGGAGAGGCTGTCGACGAAGACGACCGGGTGGCGGTCGCCCTTCGGGACGACCGAGGATCGCAACAGGTCAACGTCGCTGTTGTCGGTGCCGGCGGCGACGGTGGCGGTCGCCCTTCGGGACGACCGAGGATCGCAACCCCGTTCGTCGGCGGGTGCGCCGGCCGCGGCGGGGCGTGGCGGTCGCCCTTCGGGACGACCGAGGATCGCAACCCTGCTTAACCACGCGCGCAACACGCCGGGCCATGAGGTGGCGGTCGCCCTTCGGGACGACCGAGGATCGCAACATCACTCAGGCCACCGGCCAGCGCCAGCGTTGGGGGTGGCGGTCGCCCTTCGGGACGACCGAGGATCGCAACACCACGGCGGCAGAGCGCGCGGGAGTAGGGCGGGGAGTGGCGGTCGCCCTTCGGGACGACCGAGGATCGCAACAACCTGTCAGGCTATTTGCTGCACCCGGTGCACCCGTGGCGGTCGCCCTTCGGGACGACCGAGGATCGCAACAACGCCCGGTTGGACGCCGCCCGGTTCGGGCAAGCACAATGGCGGTCGCCCTTCGGGACGACCGAGGATCGCAACGGCGATGTTGGAGTACACCCACGGCCCCTCCCCGGGGATGGCGGTCGCCCTTCGGGACGACCGAGGATCGCAACGCCGCCAAGAAGGCCGCAGCGCGGGGCGGAAAGCAGATGGCGGTCGCCCTTCGGGACGACCGAGGATCGCAACGCGTCATCACGGGTCTCCGGCGGAGCATGCTCGATGAATGGCGGTCGCCCTTCGGGACGACCGAGGATCGCAACCATCTTGGTCGGCATCAGTCGAGCCCTTCTACGTGCTATGGCGGTCGCCCTTCGTGACGACCGAGGATCGCAACACGGAAGCGCCGCGGCCCGTCGAGGAGCAGCTCCGGATGGCGGTCGCCCTTCGGGACGACCGAGGATCGCAACGTCGAGGCCGCGTCGCAGATCGAGGGCACGGTCGAGATGGCGGTCGCCCTTCGGGACGACCGAGGATCGCAACCCGCCCGGCTCGCTCTCGCAGGAGGTGGAGCGAAGTATGGCGGTCGCCCTTCGGGACGACCGAGGATCGCAACAGGAACCCCGCCACCGACATGTCCAGTTGCTCGCAGGTGGCGGTCGCCCTTCGGGACGACCGAGGATCGCAACCACCGACACCGCGGCGGTCTACGCCGACTTCACCCCGTGGCGGTCGCCCTTCGGGACGATCGAGGATCGCAACAGCAACAGCAGTGAGCACCTCCTAGACCTGCGAGGTGGCGGTTGCCCTTCGGGACGACCGAGGATCGCAACGGATCTCGGGCGAGGCCCTGTACGCGGCACTTGGCGGGGCGGTCGCCCTTCGGGATGACCGAGGATCGCAACTCGGTCATCCCGGAAGGTGATCTATACCCCACATGGGCACCTGGTCGTTCTCGGAACGCAGCGCGCCGTTCCTCGGACACCCTGGCCTCGGCGGCCAGAAGCCTCTCGGCCACTGCGAAAGAGTGCGAGAAAGGCAGCTCGCGGCTCATTGTCGGTGGCACCGGATAGGTTCCCCCCACTTCATCAGTTCGGCGCACTGGCTGCGCCCCGAGCCATTCGGAAGATGATGTCCGATAAGCCCCTGTACGCCCATAGTTGCAGTTCAGTTTCAGGGTCCCGGCATTCTCTGGAAGATCACCTTCGTGGGTCGGCGGAGCTTGCCCGACGCTTCGGGGAGGTGTTCGGTGCAGGAGAACTGGCGGCTTACCTTGCCTTGATCCATGACGTAGGAAAGGGATCCTGCCTCTGGCAGAAGCGGCTCCTGGACGTGGAGGCCAGGGGAGGTGGGAAGGTGGGAATCGGGCACAAGCATGCGGGGACCTGGCTCGCCCGTGAGTACGTGCAGGGGGCATTCGGAGCCGTGACCTTCGGCCATCACGGCGGGCTGCCGGACATGGAGCGGCTCAAGGAAGAGCTGGCTCACGCATCGGCTGGAGGCAAAGAGGCCAGTGCGGTTCAGGAGGCCATCGAGGCCGTGGCCAACGTGGTACCGGAGATCCGGCCTGAGGGCTGCCTCCAGCTTCCCTCCTGGCTCACTCAGTTGCCGCGGGGTGAGTACCCCTTCGGTCTCGATCTGCTGCTTCGGATGCTGTTCAGCTGTGTGGTCGACGCGGACTTCCTCGATACCTCGGCCCACTTCGAAGGCCGCTCGGCGCGAGTCAGTGAGGACAGGGACATGGCCGCGTTGGCCGAGCGGTACGAGTTGCGCCGGGCGAAGATGCTGGCCGAACGCGAGCCCTCGCCCGTGGACGAGTTGCGACAGGGGGTGTATGCGCAGGCGTGTGCAGCAGCGGAGGGGAAGCAGGGTGTGTATGTGCTGCACGTGCCGACGGGCGGGGGCAAAACGATGGCCGCCGGGGCGTTTGCCCTGCGCCACGCGGCGGCCCATGGCCTGGGACGCGTGATCCTCGCTGTGCCGTACGTGTCGATCACTGAGCAGAACGCTGGCGTATACCGCGACCTGCTGGATCCCCGGCAGGAATCGGGCGAGGAGCCGGTGGTCCTGGAACATCACAGCACCGTGGACCTTGACAGCGACGAGAAGCTGACCGGCCTGAGTGACGAGCAGCGCGCCGAGCTGGAAAAGCGTGCGCACCTTGCCCGGCTGGCTTCGGAGAACTGGGATGCACCCTTCGTGGTGACCACCACGGTGCGCCTCTTCGAGTCGTTGTTCTCGCACAAGCCGGCTCAGATGCGGCGCCTGCATCAGCTTGCCGGATCCGTCATTGTTCTCGACGAGGTACAGGCGTTGCCCGACCGGCTCCTCGTGCCCGTCCTGAGCGTTCTGCGGGGACTCGTCGATCACTTCGGGGTCACCGTCCTGTTGGTGTCGGCTACCCAGCCGTCGTTCTGGGAACTGGAGAAGTGGAAGGAGCTTGAGCGGAACCAGGTCGTGGACGATCCCACAGCACTGTTCGAGGCGCTGCGGCGGGTCGACTATGAGTGGCGTACGGGCGAGGACGTCACGCTGGAGAGCATGGCTGCTGAGGCGGCCGAGTTCCCGCAGGTGCTCACGGTGGTGGGCACTACCAAGGACGCTGCCCGGTTCCACCGGCACCTGGAGCGTTTCGCGGAGCCCGGAGCGGCGGTGCTGCACCTGTCGACTCGGATGACGGCCGGGCATCGCCGCGAAACCATCGCCGAGATCAAACGCCTCCTGCTCGCCAAGGCGCCGGTTCAAGTGGTTTCCACGAGTCTCATTGAAGCTGGCGTCGACTTGGACTTCCCGAGGGTGTACCGGGCATGGGCGCCGGCGGAGTCACTTCAGCAAGCGGCCGGTCGCTGCAATCGAGAAGGGCGGCTTGCCAGCGGCACGGTGGTGATCTTCCGCCCCAGCGACGGTCGCCAGCCCAGGAGCAACTCGTATTCCGCAGCCCTGGAAGCCAGCGACATCCACTTCGGCCCTGGCGTCGCCGACCCCGACAACCTGGAAGCGCTGGAGGGCTATTACCCGCTGCGTTACAACCTTCAGCGAGGCAAACCCGGCGCGGGCCTCGGGTCGGAGGTGGAAGATCTGCGTCGTCGCCTCAACTTTCCCGAAGTCGACCGGAGCTTCCAGATGATCGAGGACGGACTGAGCGTCCCCGTGGTAGTGATCCGCCAGGAGGCAGACCGGGACGAGATCGAAAGAGCAGTTGCACAGCTTCGCGACCCCTACCACCCCTGCGGCCCCGAAGTGCTGCGCAGCCTGCAGCCGCATACCGCGTCCCTGCCTCGCTACGAGGCAGAAGAGGCTCTGCAGTCCGGCCTTGCCGAGTTGGTGACGGGCGACCTGCTGCGGTGGGACGGGGTCTACCACACCGCCCGTGGTCTGGACCCGGAAGAACTTGAGGATCGGAGTGTTTACAGCCTGTAAGTACTCGTACAGATGTCGACTGCTGCGGTGATGCGTTTCGTGGCACGCTATGGGGAGGCCAAGGGCCTGTGTGGCGGCTCTCTCGCCAGGTCAAGAGCGTGAGAGGCGAGGATCGCAATCATGTAGGAGGCGGGGCTCCTCTTTGAGTCCGTCAGCCAACAGTGCAGTGGGCCAGGGCTGAGAGCCCTGGCCCACATGTACAGCATCGGTCGTATCTGGGCTGTGGTCTTCCTCCAGAGGCGGAGCCCCTGTCCCACCATGTTCTGGTGGAGAGAAGGGACAAGAGGGCCCCTCTCCGACATGGAAGTCAACTAGGAGGCGTCATGCTTGCCATCGCTCTGACTGGCCCCGACATCTCAGTGGTCATCCTGATCCTTGTCGTGATCCTGTTGATCCGTCTTCGCCATGCGCAAATCACTCTGAGCGTCGGCTGATTGACGCCGTTAGCAGATGAGTGGCCCCTGCCCGTGGTGTTTGAGCAGGTAGGGGCCATTGTCAGTGGCCCCCCTTAGCGTGTGTCGTGACAGAAGTGCATGGCAACTCTCGTGGCCTCAGGGCCACTTGAAGGACGGAATGGTGGCTCATGGTGACTTCAGCTGTCCGCGCCCCGAGGGCGAGGCGCGGCAACGACGGGTGGGTCTTCCCGGACCTGGTGGTGGAGGTGGCCGGCCCCCTGGCCTGCTTCACCCGGCCGGAGCTGAAGGTGGAGCGGGTGTCGTACCCGGTGATCACCCCGTCGGCGGCGGTCGGGGTGTTGGAGGCCATCTTCTGGAAGCCTGAATTCCGGTACGTGGTGACGGCCATCGAGGTCCTCAAGCCGATCGAGTGGACATCGGTGCGGCGCAACGAAGTCAAGTCAGTGATCTCCGCAGGAGAAGTGGCGGCGCTGCGCAAGGACTCCCGGAAGCGTTACGACGTCGAGAGCGACCGTGATCAGCGCCACGCCATGCTTCTGCGCGATGTCGCGTACCGGATTCGCGCGCAGATTGTGCTCGCTGCGCACGCGCAGGGCGAGTCGGAGGAGAAGTACCGGGAGCAGCTGCGCCGCCGGGTCGACAAGGGCGCCTGCTTTTCCCAGCCCTTCCTGGGATGCCGGGAGTTCAGCTGCGATTTCGGCCCTGCTACGCAGAGGACGGCGGTCGGCCGGGACGAGGACTTCGGGGTCATGCTGCACTCCATCGTCTATCCCAAGGCCGGAGCGGAGGAGTACCGCTGGTTCCACGCCCGGATGCACGGAGGGGTGATGGATGTGCCCTTGCAGCCGCTGGGGGCTCAACAGGTCGCCATGCCGGGTTCCGGGTGGCGCGCCGACGGGCGGGGGGAGTGAACAGCACATGCTGTTAGCCCAGTTGAAGGGATATGCCGACCGGGCGGAGGCGCTCCCTCCGGCGTACTACCGCCCCAAGAAGATCCACTGGGTGCTCCTGCTGCCGGCTGGCGGAGGCTCTGCCCGGCTGTTCGGCCCGAGGCCCGCCAAGGGTTCCAAGGACGGGGCGATGGTGTCGGAGACTCCCTACGCCTACCGGTCCGGCAAGATGCCTCCGCCGTATCTGCTGACCGATACCGCCCAGTTCGTTCTCGGAGTGCCGAAGGCTGCTGCTGATGGTGCGGTGAGCGAGGCTGCCGGGTCCGAAGCGGTGCGCCGACGTGGTGAGTTCGCGGCTCTGCTCCGCGCCTGGGCGGCGAGCGTCCCCGATGACGTAGCGGCTCAGCGAGTGGACGCCTTCGTCGCTGCCGGCGGCCTGGAGCGGGTACCGCGTCCCGAGGGCCTGGTCCACAGCGACAACATCGCGCTCGCGGACCACCAGGGCAACCTCCTTCACCAGTTGCCGTCCGCCCAGGAGATGTGGGCGGCCACGGTCCGTGCGCGGAAGTCGGGTGGGGGCCCGCTGGGGCTGTGCCTGGTGTGCGGGGAGGACGGTGAGCTGCTTGCCACTATTCCGGAGAGCATCAAGGCCGGGTCGATTCCCACCAGCGGGCTCGGCCGGGATGCCCAGCTCGTGAGCATCAACGCCAGCGCGCAGGGTCGGGGTGGTGTGCTTCAGCTGCTGAACACTCCGGTGTGCGAGCGCTGCGGGTCCCGCTCGATGGCCGCCCTCAACCACCTCCTCGCCGAGGAGCGTCATCGCCGACGGGGCGCCGACTCGGTGACGGTGTGGTGGACCCGGCAGGAGGCCGAGTCCTACTTCGACATCCTGGACAACCCTCAGCCTGAAACCGTGGGGCGCCTTCTCGACAGCCTGCACGAGCGTCCCGACCCCATCACCGTCGACCGGGTCGACGACAACGACTACTACGCCCTCACCCTCGCCCTGAACAACGCACGGGTGGCCGTTCTGGACTGGCTGGACATCCCGCTGGGGAAGCTCCGCCGTCACCTTGGCGCCTGGTTCGAGGATCACAAGGTCTTCGACGGCTGGGAGGGTACCTGGCGGTACCTGCCGTTGTGGCACCTCGCCATGGCGGCCGGCCGGTGGGACCCGAAGGCCGGTCGGTATGTGTCCCGCAGTGCTCCGCGCGGGCTGGAGAGTGAACTGCTGCACGCCGCCCTCTCCCGAGGGCCGGTGCCCGCCCGCCTGCTGCCGCACCTCCTGCAACGTATCCGTGCCGACCGGCGTATCGACGCGCCCCGTACCGCGCTGCTGCGTCTTGCCCTCCACCCCGACCGTACGAACGAGGAGCTGAGCGGCCCCATGCCCCGCCAGGACGACACCAACCGCGAGCCCGGCTACCTCTGCGGGAGGACCTTCGCCGTGCTGGAGGCCATCCAGCGCTCGGCCCTGCCTGACATCAACACCACCATTGGCGACAAGTACTTCGGCACCGCCATGACTGCCCCCGCCGCCGTCCTCACCAACTTGCGCACCGGCGCCAACGCTCACCTCAAACGGCTCCGCCGGGACCGCAAAGGCACCTACTACGCCCTGGACGCCCGCCTGTCCTCCGCGTACGCGGACCTTGCACAACTCGACGACGGCATCCCCGTCCTGCTCAACGCCCGCCAGCAGGCGTGGTTCGTGCTGGGCTACGAACAGCAGCGGGCGGCCGACAACGCCGCTCGTGCCGCCCACAAGGCGGCCAAGGAACAGGAACATGCCGAGGCTGAGGACGGCCAAGAGCCGACCGTCACCTCCGCCTGAACCACTCCCCACGCACTGCCCCAGTACCTGCTGTGCGCCCCTACGTCACCACCAGGAGCCCCTCACCATGACCGCACCTCACCTCGACCCCACCCGCAAGATTGACTTCGCGTTCCTCATCGAGGCACGGGACTCCAACCCCAACGGTGACCCGGACGCCGGCGGCATGCCGCGCACCGACCCGGTCTCCGGGCAGGGCCTGATCACCGACGTTGCCCTCAAGCGCAAGCTCCGCAACACCGTGGCACTCCTCAACGAGGACGAGAAGAAGCCCGGATATGACATCTACGTCGAAGCCGGAGTTGCTCTCAACGCCCAGCATGAGCGCGCCTACGCTCCCGACGCACTCGGTGGCGACGCCAGCCAGCTCGATGCCCGCCAGTGGATGTGCCAGACGTTCTTCGACATCCGGATGTTCGGCGCCGTCATGACCACCGGCAAGAAGAACCGACAGGCCGGCCGCGTCCAGGGGCCACTCCAGCTGACCTTCTCCCGCTCGGTCGACCCCATCACGCCGCTGGAGTACGGCATCACCCGCGTCACCCCCACCAAGCAGGAAGACATCGACTCCGGCAAGGCCACCGAGATGGGCTCCAAGCACATCGTCCCGTACGGGCTCTACCTCGGCGAAGGACACTTCAGCGCCCCCCTCGCCGCCCGCACCGGCGTCACCAGCGACGACCTCGCCATGTTCTGGCGCGCCTTCACTCTCATGTTCGACCACGACCGGGCCGCCGCCCGGGGAGAACTCAACCTCCGCGGCCTGTACGTCTTCACCCACGACGACAAGTACGGCAAGGCCCCGGCACGCCAGCTCCTGGACCGCATCACGATCAAGGGTCCTGGCGACGCAACCGCTCGCTCCTTCCACGACTACCAGGTAGAGGTTGCCGAGGCCGGGCTCCCCGACGGAGTCACTCTCACCCGCCTCATCGGATGAGCAGCCCGCTCCCTCGGCCCGGAGGGGGAGACCTGCTGCAGGTCCCCCTCTCCGCGCTGGAGCACTACGCCTACTGTCCCCGCCAGTCCGGTCTGATTCTCCTGGAGGACGCCTTCGCGGACGACGCAGCCACCGTCCGAGGCACCCTGCTCCACCAGCGTGTCGACACACCCGGCAACCGAGGGCGCGGCAGCGTACGCACGCTGCACGCACTGCCCGTCTGGCACGACGGATACGGGCTGACCGGAATCTGCGACACCGTCGAACTCCATGCCGACGGCAGAGTCCTGCCCATCGAACACAAGTCGGGCCGTTACCGCCCGGGCGGGCCGGCCGACGTCCAGGCTGCAGCTCAGGCCATCTGCCTGGAGAACATGTTCCACCAGGACATCCCCGAAGCCGTCATCTACTCTGCCGCAGACCGACGGCGCCACACCGTGGCAGTCGACGAAGCCCTGCGCGATCGAGTGCTCCAAGTCGCCGACACCGTACGAGCCATGCTCACCAGCAGCCACCTGCCCCCGCCGGTCGCGGACGGTCGATGCCGACGCTGCTCCATGGCCACGGGATGCATGCCGCACGTCCTTGCTGACACACCGCGCTACCGACAGGCCCTGGCGGACCTCTACCGCTCCGACAACCTCCCCGAGGACAACGACGCGTGACCACCGAACTCCTCAACACCCTCTACGTACAAACACAGGGCGCGGACCTGCGACTCGACCAGGACACACTCCGCGTCCACCTCCCTGACACGCCCGGCCGCAAAACGCTGCCCCTGCGAAGGCTCGACGGCATCGTCGTCTACGGGCACATCAACCTCTCCACCGAACTCATCACCCGCTGCGCCCAGGACCATCGCCCTGTCACCTGGATGAGCAGAGGAGGCCGGTACCTCGCCCGCCTCGACGGCGCTGTGCACGGCAACGTGCTCCTGCGCCATGCCCAGCACCAGGTCCACGACAGCCCGGACCACCGGCTTGCGCTTGCCCGCAACATGGTCGCGGGCAAGATCCGCAACAGCCGCTGGGTCCTGTTGCGTGCCGCGAGGGACGCTTCCCCCGCACCACGAGAAGAGATCAGACAACACGCCGCAGAACTCGCCGAGGCGCTCGCGAAAACGGCCAGTGCGCAGAGCCTGGACATTGTCATGGGGGTGGAAGGCAACGCCGCCCGCAGCTACTTCGCCGCTCTCCGCCATGTTCTGCGACCCACCGACGGCCTCCCCGCTTTCGCCCACCGAAACCGACGTCCGCCCACGGATCCCGTCAACGCCCTACTCTCGTACACGTACGGGCTACTGCGCGGACTCGTCCATGGAGCTGCCGAACAGGTTGGCCTCGACCCCTACATCGGCTATCTCCACGGCATCCGCCCCGCGAAACCCGCCCTCGCGCTGGACCTGATGGAAGAGTTCCGCCCAGCTCTCGCCGACCGGTTCGCCTTCACTCTGCTCAACCGGCGCCAGCTACGTGCCGAACACTTCGAGACCCTCGCCGGAGGAGCGGTCAACCTCACAGAGGACGGCCGAAAGAACGTCGTCAGCGCGTGGCAGGAGTGGAAAACCCAGCCCTGGGAACATGCCATAGTCGGCCGCCATGTCCCCGCCGGGCTCCTTCCCGTCATTCAGGCTCGTCTTCTCGCCCGACATCTCCGCGGGGAACTCCCCGGTTACCTCCCCTGGACGGCCTCCTGATGGACCTCCTCCTCACCTACGACGTCGACACCACCACTCCGGCAGGGCGGCGCCGACTTCGCCAGGTCGCCAAACTTTGCGAAGGTCACGGACTTCGCGTCCAGAAATCCGTCTTCGAGATCCTCGCCGACGACAAAGACCTTCTGAGGCTCCTGGCCAAACTCGACGACATCATCAACACCGACACAGACAGCATCCGCATCTACCGTCTCCCTTACGCTGGCTTCGACGCAGTCCAGACACTCGGCACTGCTCAACTCCAGCCCCACCGCGAAGACCTCGTCCTCTGACGCCTTCGGAACCCCAAGCACACACGCGACACGCGTATCGCACCTAAGTAAGATGCCCGAAGGTTCCTACTTGTTCCACGTGGTTTCACCCCTCTGAAGCAGTTAGGGAAGCCTTGCCGCTGGTCAACCAGTGTGGCGGTCGCCCTTCGGGACGACCGAGGATCGCAACCACCGAAGTTGAAGAACGAGCCCGCCCCGGCACCGCGGTGGCGGTCGCCCTTCGGGACGACCGAGGATCGCAACGCGTGGGAGGAGCACGAGCGGTGGACGCGTGCAGCTGCGTGGCGGTCGCCCTTCGGGACGACCGAGGATCGCAACATCGGCGGTCGCCTTGTGCTCGGCAAACCGGATCGCGAGTGGCGGTCGCCCTTCGGGACGACCGAGGATCGCAACGCGTGTCTGGGCGGATATCACCAACTGTGCGACATTGTGGCGGTCGCCCTTCGGGACGACCGAGGATCGCAACGTGGTTCCGCAGCGGTGGCAGACGAGCCCGGCCGCCGGTGGCGGTCGCCCTTCGGGACGACCGAGGATCGCAACCCGTTGGCCGCTAGGAGGAGCACGTCCCGCTGGCGGCGTGGCGGTCGCCCTTCGGGACGACCGAGGATCGCAACATCAAGAGCACCGAGCTAGGCCCCGTGCTCGGGATGTGGCGGTCGCCCTTCGGGACGACCGAGGATCGCAACCGTGACGACAGCCCGCTGCCCCTCGTCGGCGCCACCGTGGCGGTCGCCCTTTGGGACGACCGAGGATCGCAACGCGCTCGTCGCTCATGGCCCGACGCTAGCCATCCCGTGTGGCGGTCGCCCTTCGGGACGACCGAGGATCGCAATTTCTGGGCGCGAGCCACAAACTCCGCGGCGTTCCAAGTGGCGGTCGCCCTTCGGGACGACCGAGGATCGCAACCTTCGGACCCCTCGATGATGAGCGCCGCGAACTCACGTGGCGGTCGCCCTTTGGGACGACCGAGGATCGCAACACCGACGCCGCCCCCGGCGCGCAGTTCACCCTGTCCGGTGGCGGTCGCCCTTCGGGACGACCGAGGATCGCAACTCCGCCGAGGTGCGGATCGTCGGCCGCAGCGTGTCGTGGCGGTCGCCCTTCGGGACGACCGAAGATCGCAACCGTCGGGCCAGCGGACGCCGAGGGCGACGATGCCCGTGGTGGCGGTCGCCCTTCGGGACGACCGAGGATCGCAACAGGAGCACCTCACGCGGCTGGCAGACCAGATCACGGGCGTGGCGGTCGCCCTTCGGGACGACCGAGGATCGCAACCCGGGCCCAACGTCTGCCGCAGCCCGGAGGTGACTCGTGGCGGTCGCCCTTCGGGACGACGAGGATCGCAACAGCAGTGCGACCAGGTACGCGCCGATCTCAGGCCACGTGGCGGTCGCCCTTCGGGGCGACCGAGGATCGCAACTCCGATGTAGACGTGTGCCGGGTCGCTGGAGGGAAGTGGCGGTCGCCCTTCGGGACGACCGAGGATCGCAATTCCTGGGCCGCCCTCGACCAATCCCTCCATGCCCGCGTGGCGGGAGCCCGATCGCAACCCCACGCGCTTGTGAGGGTGTTCCGCCGGACAACGGGACATCGCCGACCACCGCAGCTGTCGTTCTCGCCGAGGGCGATGCCTTCGGGTTGGGGGAGTGCCGGCGTTCGTAGGTGTTTGTCGAGTTCGTTGGGCTGGGAAGAAATGGTGCCGCGCGAAAAGGTGGCGCTTAGAAGACGCTTGCCCTTCTTCAGTCGTCTACCACGTTGACCTGCATAAACGTCGGATCGTGGAACGAAATCCGTGACGCCGTTCCATAGATGTTCCACGGGCACCTGGACGGCAGTGATGTTCCATGGCCCGGGTGCGAACCCCCGCTGCCCACCAGTGTCGCCGACTGCGCTCCTCCGCGTACCTGCGGGGCGGCAGGGAACAGGGGACGCGAAGGTCCGGTGCGGAAACAATCTTGATGTGCCCAGTGTTGTCGTCCATTCAGGCGACGAGAGCACGGGGTGACGATGAGGCTGTTCACGGTGACCGATGGGGTGACGGCGGAGGGCGGTGCCGGTCCTTCCGGCTCGTCGGCGGAGGTGACCGGGTGCCGAACGAGGCGGTCGCGTTCGTACGCCGGCAGTTGCTGCACCTGTACGAGCAGGGCGGCGCCCAGGCCGCGCTGGCATGGGGTGCGGGGAAGCGGTGCGCGTTACGGTCGTACTGCCATGTCATTCACGTGGTCACTCGATCGGTTGATTCTTGGCAATGTCGCCATCCTCAAAGGGTTCTCCATGTAGACGAGTTGAGCGCATCTCCCGTTGCTGTCGGTGACCCATGTGACAGCACGCGATAGTTCGCCAAGGGGGAGCCTGGCCATGGAAGGCGTGGCGAGGTATAGAAGTAGGGGATTCCTCCGGTCCACCGCCAGGGTGGCAAGGACGTTAAGCCCGTAGCCACCACCCAGACACCGCTGCCTTCTGGTGGAACGGTCCTCAACTGGCGCGCGTTCGCAACTCGTCCTCATCCGGCGGGCCACTCTGCCCTGGAGTCGGCCCCTCATCCGCATCGCCCGCTGACCGATCTTCCCCATCAGGCCTACCTCGAAGAGACCTGTGGGCGCGCCGCCAGGCATCTACGACTTCTGGAATCTGGTCGAGGACCTGTCGCACTTGGGTCATGAGAACCGCAACAACGGTGCCCGCAGCGAGAATCCACAGGACGAGTGTTGCTTCCACTGTGCCCTCCGTCTTTCGGTGACGGGTCAGGCAAAGCGCAAGCTCAGCCTGACCAACGAATTGGTCGAAGCTGAGATCGCGCCAGCGCAGCGACTCAGGTGGTGCGAATCGGTCTCATGGTCTGAGACCGAAACTGGGTTGTTTCGGAGTGTTTGCAGCATCGTGATCGCTCGTTCACGTACAGAGAAGCGCCACCACGGGGCGCTGACCCGTGGTTTTGCGGTATCGGAGCCGCTGCGTGGGGCTCCCGACTCTGACGCCCCCTGGGGGACGACGCTGGGTTTCGGCGACCATACCAACGGATTCGTAGCCGTGCAGGCATTCCGTGAATGCCGGTGCGATCATGGACGCGGGTGCGGGGGCGTACCTGACGGAGGAGTTCCGTGGCTCGCCCCACCAAGGCCGCGCGCGCAGCGATCACCAAGCGCCGTGCCGACGTGATCGACCTGCGCCAGGCCGGGGTCGACTGGCTCACCCTCGCCCGTAAGCTGGCCGCGACCCCTCCCTGAACTCGGACGGTGTCGCGTATCCGCAGGGGTATGGAGTCGAGCGGTACGCCCAGGGGCAGGAGCCGCCGACGGACGACGCGTTGATCCGTTCGGCGTGCAAGGACGTCCGCGAAGCCCTCAAGGAGCGTCGGGCCGCCCTGGACGACGAGGTCGACGAACTCCGCACCGTGGAAGCCGAACGCCTCGACCGACTCTTCTTCGTCGCGTACAAGCAGGCCGTACGAGACGGTGAACTCCCGGCGATCGACCGCGCGTTGCGGATCATGGAGCGCCGGGCCCGTCTGCTCGGCCTTGACGGGCCTGCCCGTACGGAAGTGACCGGCGCGGACGGTGGTGCCCTCCGGGTGGAGGCTGTCGCTCTCGATGAACTGGACGCGATTATCACCGCCACGGAGAGGGCGGCCCAGGGTGAGGAGTGATCGCACCCTCCAGTTCATAGCCCGTTACAGGAACCTGGACGGCGAGCAGCGCCGGATGCTCGCCGCCCGGGCCACCCCCGAGCAACGGGCGCTGCTGCTGCGTGCGGAGAAGCACCTCGCCATGGACCGCTCGCCCGGGTCCCTTGCCGGGGTCGTCACCAACCTGAAGGAGTGGCAGGCCCCGCACCTCGACCTCGTTGACCGGGCGTGGATCGGCATGGCCGAAGGGCGCCTCGACCGGGTCATGCTGACCATGCCCCCACGCCACGGCAAGTCTCAACGAGCCGCACGGTGGGGTCCGTTGTGCCTGCGCCGGTATCAGGGCCGTCGCGTGATCATCGCCTCCCACAGCTCGGACCTGGCCGAGGGGCACGGGCGGTTCATCCGCGACACCATTGCCGAGCATCATGACCTTCTCGGTGTCCGCCTCAACCCGGGGTCGAAGGCCGTGCACCGCTTCGACCTCGCCGGGCGCAAGGGAGGCCTCCTCGCCTCCAGCATCGGTGGCGGCCTCACCGGTCACGGTGCGACGGTCGCCATCGTCGACGACCCCGTGAAGGACATGGCAGACGCGGACAGCCCCACCATCCGCCGCAAGACGTGGGACTGGTGGCAGTCCGTTCTTCAGACCCGCATCGAGCCCGACGGGGCGATCTGTGTCATCCAGACCCGCTGGCACGAAGACGATCTCTCCGGCCGGATCATTGCCGACGCCGAAGCCAACGAGTGGACCGTCATCGACCTGCCCGCCATCGCCGACAGCACCACCGACCCCCTCGGCCGGGTGCCCGGTGAAGCCCTGTGGCCCGAGCGGTTCTCCGAAGCCCACCACGCCAAGACCCGCAAACGCGTCGGTGAACGCGTCTGGGCTGCCCTGTACCAGCAGAAGCCGCGTCCGCCTGAGGGAGGAGTCTGGTCCCGGGCCTGGATCGACGACAACCGCACCTCGGTGGTGGCCTTCGGCGCCCTCGCCATGGCGCGCATCGTCGTCGCCGTCGACCCCGCCGGGGGCGAGTCCACCGTCTCCGACGAGACCGGAGTCGTCGGCTGCGCGAGAGGCTTCGACGGGCACACCTGTACGTCCTCGACGACCAGTCCGGCAGCATGGGCGCGAACGACTGGGGCCTCACCGCCTGCCGCCTCGCCCTCGGCCTGCGCGCGGACGCGATTGTGGTGGAGTCCAACTACGGCGGCGACATGGCCCGGCAGATCGTTCGCCAGGCGTGGGATCAGCTCCAGCGCAGTGGCGAAGCCCGCGGGTTGTTGATGCCGATGGTCCTGGAGGTCACCGCGAAGGTCGGCAAACGGCTCCGCGCCGAGCCCATCGCCCAGCTCTACGAACAGGGCATCGTCCACCACGTCGGCCAGTACACGAAGCTCCAAGACCAGATGGTCACCTGGGTCGC
Source organism: Streptomyces sp. NPDC032721 (assembly GCF_055579625.1). Lineage (NCBI taxonomy): Bacteria > Bacillati > Actinomycetota > Actinomycetes > Kitasatosporales > Streptomycetaceae > Streptomyces > Streptomyces sp. NPDC032721. The sequence goes on from NZ_JBVIMX010000034.1 coordinate 49,778, forward strand.
GGGCATGGACTCCCCTGACCGCATGGACGCAGCGGTCCACGCGCTAACCGAGCTCGCCGATCCTGACCAGCTCGACACTGGCATCAGCAATCTCAACGACCGGAGGCTCAACGGTAGGCGCTGACCAGCGGTTACGGCCCCAGCAGCGGAACGGATGCGCGTCTGGGAGTTGCCGAATTGGGTTTCGGTATGTACATCCATCGAAAACGAACTGCGTAGTGCGTTAGTGCGTTACCGTGTGGACGACAAAGCAACCTGTGGTGGCAACCACAGATTGCAATCGCGGAGCGCCCGGCCGCCACTTCTCAGGGCGAACGGCCGGACGTCCGGTACTAACGGTTTGGCAGGTGGTCCTTCACCTCCCGCCATACCGACAGCAGGAATGCGCCGGCCGCCATGAGGCGGCCGGCGCTTCCGTGCGTGCAACTCAGCGGCTTCGTACGGCGTTTGCGTGCAAGCCGTAGCCTGTCGAGTCGACTCACTGGCTCAGCCCTCCTATGCGGGCACTCCCGCCAGGGAAGGCGGGGCGATCCCGCACCGCAGGGCTGCACCAGTTACAGCAGCCTAGCTTTCGGTGCTTCAGCGTGCGTCCAGATCCGTTGATCCTGCAGATAGTCTCTTTGCGGACGGCGCTTAGCTGCAGGGCGACATTACTTCGCGGCACGGGTCCGGCCCGCTGCGGCTGCTTGTCGGCCCGGGTGCACGACTTCTACCAGCGCAGACTGAAGGATCTGCCGATCGGCGGACAGCGCGTGGTAATCCTGCTGCGGGTCCGGCGCTTCATCTGCGACGGTGCGAACTGTCCGCGCCGTACCTTCGCCGAGCCGTTCGCACAGCTGACCACCCCATACGCGCGCTTCACTACCAGGCTCAACCACACCCTGGAACGCATCGGGCTCGCGCTCGCTGGACGGGCCGGCGCCCGACTGGCTGCCCAACTGCACCTGGACGCTGGGCGGATGACCCTGCTTCGCCGGATCATGGCACTGCCAGACCCGCAGGTCACCACGCCGCGCGTGCTCGGGGTGGACGATTTCGCCACCCGCCGCGGGCACACGTACGCCACCGTGATCACGGACGGCGAACGCCACCGGCCCATCGACATCCTGCCCGGCCGCGAGGCGGCACCACTGGCAGCCTGGCTGACCGCACACCCAGGAGTGGAAGTGATCACTCGGGACCGTGCGGGGGCGTATGCCGAGGGCGCCGCACTCGGTGCCCCGAACGCGCTGCAGGTCGCGGACCGGTTTCATCTGCTCCAGAACCTCAACCAGGCCGTCGAGAAGTGCGTCGCCGCGCACCGCGACTGCCTGCGCACCACCGTCCCGCAGCCTGGTCAGGCAGTTACCGCTGCGCGGGCCGAGGGTGACCGCGATACCGAGCCGACACCGCTCGCCTTCCCGTCCGATCGGCGGGCCGAGCGGATGCGCGCCCATCACGCCCTGGTCCACGGCCTGTTGATCGAGGGCATGGGGCTCCGAGCGATCGCCCGCCACCTGGGCTGGGGGCGGCATACCGTCCAGAGGTATGCCCGCGCCGCCCGCTGGCAGGACATGGTCACCGGACGCCGCAGCCGCACCAGCCGTTTCGACATCCACCAGCACCACCTGCAACAACGTATCGACGAGACGGACGGCAAGATCACCATCATCCAGCTGCGCGAAGAGCTCGCCGCCCATGGCCACCGAGTGCCTTACAGCAGCCTGCGCGACTGGGCCCGCAGCCGCCTCCAGTGGCCCGATGCACCCTTGCAGGCGGCTGCGGCGCCGTCCGTCCGCACCGTCGTCGGCTGGATCACCCGCCATCCCGACACCCTTACCGAGGACGAAGTCCAACTGTTCAAGGCGGTACGCGACGCCTGCCCGGAGCTGGAGCAGACGCACGGACTCGTCCGGAACTTCGCCCAAATGCTCGCCCAGCGCACCGGCGCTGACCTGCCGGACTGGATAAGTACCGCCCGTGATGCCCGGCTGCCCGGGATCACCGGTTTTGCCCACGGGCTCACCGCTGACCTCGAAGCGGTCATTGCCGGGCTGACCGTGCACTGGAATTCCGGCGGCACCGAGGGCGCCGTGAATCGGGTGAAAAAGATCAAGAGGCAGCTCTACGGGCGGGCCGGATTCGATCTGCTCCGCAAGTTGATCCTGCTTCAGTAGCAGCCACGGCCAGCACCACAGAGCGTTGTTGTTCCCACCCGTTCCGCTGTGTGGACACAGGAGGGGATACCAGCGTGGGCCAAGAGCACACGAGGCCGACCCCCAAGGGCCGCTAGCCTGCGTCCGCGTTCTCCAGCGGGGCATCACGTGGCACGACACCGCGAGCACGAGCGTCCTTCACGGCCCTGTCCACCTGCAGTCCACCCGAAGTCCCCCAGTCCAACAGACCGTTGACCGCGTGCGCGGGCACCCACAGCCGGCGGTACTTCCGCCCCGTACTCGGGTCCACGGCGCGTGGAAGCAGCCGTCCCAGCAGAGCTGCGAGCCTTACTTGCGCGAACACCTCCTCCTCGCTCTCGATCAACTGGTACCCGAGATACCGTGCGGCACGGATCTCGACCTGGCTCTCCTCCAGTGCCTCTCGTTCCAGGGTCTCGGTGAAGGTCTCTCCCACTTCGGGCTTTCCACCGGGCAGGTTGTACCGCCCCTGGTCGTCCTGGCACAGGATCCGTCCGTCTGACTTGAAGATGAAGCCGTACACCTGCCTGACCGGAAGACCTGCCGGCACCTCTTCGTCAACCCATGTCAAAGCGAACAACGAGGGGCCTCCGGGGGGTCAGGGGTTCGTGCCGACTGGCTTTCCGAGGGCCCGAATCGGCGGTGGAATCGATTGACATGCAGTCACGTCTGTTCGTCAAACTCACAGCTCTTGCTGATCGATCGATACATTTCGTGCTCTACGCCGAATCTTGCCCTGATCGCGCGCTCGTTCCGATCGGGCGAGTGGCCTGTCGTCGCGGGCACCCGTTATCCAGGCCAGGAGCGTTCAGCGACCCAACAGTGGAAATGATGACGAAGCCCGTGGTCCCTGGGACTGGCCGATAACTTCGATCGGCAGTCTCGGGGTGGTGCGCAGGGGACTGCGAGCAGCTCCTACCGACCAAACGACCGAAGTTCGTGCTCAGCCCAAGGGTCGAACACCGGGGTAACGCTCCGAGACCGCTCCCTAAGATCTTGTGACAGAACCCGACTCAGACCGTTAAAGCCACCGAGTGGAACCGACGATGTTCAGCATCCAGTGGCGATGCACAACATCAGTGGGCTCCACCCGGTGGGCTCCACCCGATGGGCTCCACCCGATGGACTCCATGGAGTGGACGCCACTGTGGTGCGCACCGGATGCGATGGACGCCACTCTGCTGCGCACCACGATGTCCGTCACCGCACCCGGTGCGCACCATCCGACGGTGTGCGGCATGCGTGTGCGCACCGCAGGCTCACCCCTTGTCCAGGTCGCGGCGGGCGCGTATCGCTCCTAGACCAGGTTCGCTACCCCGCAGGTTTCCCCTTGCCAGACCCGGTGCGGGCTTTCAGTCAGGTCGCGGTCTAGGGGGTGTGTGATAGAGGAGCCCGCCCGGCCGTGGTGCGCGTCCGGTGCGGTGCCAGGGCCGGCGGCGCGCACCGCGATGGATGGTGCGGTGCGCTGGTGCGGGCACCACCGATGTCGTCACCGCACCTGGTATGCACCGGCCGGTGGGGTGCGCATCGAGGGCCTGGCTCATACCGACAGCCTTCAGCGGGCGCAGGGTGTGGGCGACGTTTTCACTCGTCCAGCGACGAGGGCTGAACATACCCGTACTCTCCGGCACGCTCTCGGTCGCCGCCGCAGACCACCGCGCCCTTCAGGGGATGCGGGCGCCGGACAGCGGCGACGATACGTTCGGCCGGGAGCGTGGCACTTTCCTCGGTCACCGCGAACCCGATCTTCAACTGGACGGCCTGAACGGCGTTCTCACGCGGAACATGCAGGGAAACGAGGACCTGTCCGGGGTCCGAGTCCCACACGGAGACCCAGAACGGGTCGCTGTTCCACACGGCCAGGGGATTCGGCACGACAAGCAACTGCTCGTGCACCAGGTCTGCAACCTCCCACGCCAGCGAAGGCCGTTCCGCTAGAGCCATAGTGCTTACTTCCTTCGAACCTTCCCGCCCGGCACCGGCGTGACCCCGAGGTCGCGGTGTCATCGCCGCGACCCTACCGGCGCGTCGGCTGGTGCCACGGGCGGTGCCAAGCCCGTCAATCCGCGAACACGGTTGATCACGGGGGGCGCCGCATTGTCAGTGGCGGCTCCTACCCTTTCCCGGTGAATATTGATGATCTTGAGTGGCAGGCGGACCGGATAGGAGGAGTCCCTCCGCAGGTGGTGGACTCTCTCCTGGAGCACGGGCAC
>NZ_JBVIMX010000035.1:0-43003 GCF_055579625.1 Streptomyces sp. NPDC032721
CCCCGCGGAGCGGGTACAGAAGGCGCAGAGCGCCTTCTGAAAGACCGTCAGCGCAGAGCGCTGACCGGCCGGCCCGAGGGGCCGGCCGTGGAGCCGGCCCGCGGGGCGGGCCGGGGGCCGGCGGTGGTGCGGTCTCGAATTCGGTGCTGCTTTCCGGGGGTTAAGGTCAGAGAATGGCTGGCTAGGTGGGAGGGGTTCCCTCGTGGTCCTGGCGGGCCTTTTCTGTGGTTTCTCGACGGGCTTTCAGGTTGTCCCGGTGGTGTTTCTCTGCGGGTGATCCTGATTTCCCGTGCTGCCTGATCATTCTAACGGCTTGAGCCCTTGAAATTCAAGCTGAGCGGCGGGAATTGACGGGGGTTCCGCTCCCCCGGCCCTTGGGTCCGTCCAGTGGGACCGGGCCGTTCCTGTGTGGGCTGTAGCAGCAGCCTACAGGCGTCTGGGCGGGTCGGGAAGGGGAGTCCCGGGGGTGAATTCCAAGGGGCCGCGTACGGCGATCCTGGACCCCCGTGGGGGGCGCGTTAGATTCACCCACTCCCGGACTGTCGGGGCGTTAGATTCGCACGCGTCGGTGGCGTTAGATCCGGGCCGCTTTAATCGTCGCACACGGGTTGGACGTTAGATTCGCCCCCGTGCGGCCGGGCGGCTTTCCGAGTGGCGTTAGATTCGCGTGCGCGGGTTCCGGGGGGGGTGGGGTGCGTGGGGGTGGGGTGCGTGGGGTTCGGGGCGGGGGTGGACGGTGAGGGTTGGGCGGGGTGCGGTCCGGTCGCGGGGGTGCGGGTCGGGGGGTGAGGTTTCTAGTTGGGAGTGTGTTTGGTTGAGCGTGGAGGGGTGATCCCGTTCCGTTGTTGCGCAATGGGCTTTCGTTGTGTACTGTAGTTATCACGAGGTCGGGGGAACGAAGAACCGGCCGAGAAACCACACCACCTGAGCCCTGTTGGAGGGGATCTTCATGTCCGGTACCAAGACGTTCACCAGCCCGGCCGGTAACACCTACGCCTACGAGGTCGAGACCGGCGAGAACGGCGAGGCCGTCTACGACCTGTCCCAGGTCTTCCAGGACAGCGTGTTCCCGATCGGCGTGGTCGTGGTCCACCCGAACTGGGAGCTGTTCCCGAAGACCGCCGGTCTGCTGAACGTCCAGTTCGGCAAGGGCAGCCCGGAGGACCGGCACGGCCGGACCGACGCGCCGATGCTCGGTGACGGCGAGCTGCCGTACGTCGTCGGCTCCCACCTGATCAACCCGGCGGACCTGACCGGCGACGACACCGACGGTCTCGTGCGCTTCCGCAAGCCCGTCCTCGGCGCGGCCTACCCGACCAGCGCCCCGGCCGAGAACGCCTACAAGGAGACGTTCGAGAAGGTCCGGGACATGGTGACCGGTCTGGTCAAGGTCTACCAGGCCGACAAGGACACCCCGGCCCGTGAGGCCGCCTACGCCAAGTTCCTCGACGGCAAGCGCGCCGAGGCCACCGAGACCGCGATCGGTCAGCTCGACGCCAAGGTCCAGGCCCTCATGATCCAGCGCGCGGCGCTCGTCGAGAAGCTGAACGGCTACAAGGCCGCCTGACCACCCGACCAGGGCAGGGCAGCCCTCCAACCCCCCGGAGGGCCGCCCGCGCCCACAGCCCGGCCCCAGGCCCCCACACCCCCCTCCACAGGGCCGGGGCCGGGCACCCACACCCACCCACCGACCGCCGGCCCCCAGGCGGAGCGCCGTAGCTCGGGCGCGGCGGCCAGGCCCCCGCCCGCCCGGCCCCACCACCCGGCCCCGCGCGCCCACAGACCAGGGCAGGACGGACCCACCCCCCAAGCCCGCCCGCGCCCCCCGGCCCGGCCCCCAGCCCCACACCACCCCCACCCCCGGGGCCGGGGCCGGGGCCGGGCCACCACCGCCACATGTTGCGTATCTAGCTTTCATTATGTACACTAGTCGCATCAACCGGTCACATCAGCGCCAAACTCTGGGAGATCCCATGTTCGCCCTGCTCCGCCGCCGCTCGACGAAGGCCGCCCCGTCCGCCATCGAGATGTCGGTAACGCGCCCCAAGACTGAGGAACCGGCGGTGTGCCCGGAGACGGGGCTCCCCTACGGGGAGCCCGGCTCCCTGGAGCGACTGGCCTGGATATGGGCCGAGCAGGACCTGGAGGACATCCAGGAACGCCTGGACTACTTCGCACGGCGTGCGGCTGCACGCCCCGAGCCCGGTCTGATCGTGTCCACAATCAAGACCCCCATCGCCCGGCCGCACATCATTCTCATCGACGACTTCCAGGCCGACGGCGACCAGCAGGTCGGCACGTGTGTCGAATGCGGTACACGCGGCGAACTGTCCGAGCTGCGAGACATCGCCCGCGACGACTCCGGCTGCAAGGCGTCTTGGTTCTAGCTGTCGGCCGCGCCGCCCGCCGGGGGGCGCGGCACCCGGCCGCATCTCTACTCGCCACCCTCAGGAGCTAGGAAGTGGGAGCAATGATGAACCGCAGGGTCGGCCGCCGGGCCGGACTCCTCTTGGGCGCCATGCTGGGTGCCGTCGCGATCTTCCTTACCCTGGTCAGCTTCAAAATCTCAATGGATGCTTCGCGCGCGCTCTCGAACGCCGTCGCGGAAGTCCACCCCCAGTGCCGATAACAGCCGTCGGGCCGGACGGCGCAAGCCCCGCCCATGTGATGGACAAGCCGTTGCGATTGAAAGGGCCCTCCGATGACTGACAGCAAGATCCTTGAGTTGCTCGCCCGCGCGGCGGCAGGCGACGCCGAGGCCGCCGCCGCATTCACGCGGGCGCGGGCGCTGCGACTTCACGCGGCGGAGCGCGTCGGCTCCAGCGGCCGGGCCGCCGCCCGGCGAATGCTGCGACGAGCCGCGTAGCCTCGCGTGCCGAGCCCTCGCGGCGCGCCCCTCCCACCCCCCCTTGCTCGCGCCCCGCTCAGCGTCTCGCTGGGCGGGGCCGCTTGCGTTCCGTGCCCTTCGGCGACCGGCTCAACTCCCCGACCCTCTCGATCCGTCGTCGGCTCTGCCTTGCTCGTGCTCACGCTCCCTGGGCCTTCCCGCTTCCGTCTGCCTGTCTGTTTCCGTGTTTCATGGTCATCTGTGTCGCGTCGTCTTGTCTGCTTCGGCTGTTCCTTCCCTTCGGCTCTTCCGCTCTTCAGCCTCTTCGTCTCGCTTGCTGTTGTCCTTCCGCCTGCTCTCCCGCGCTCGGCTCTCCCTCGCTCCTCCTGCTCTGTCCCTCTCCCCTTCCGTCTCGCTTCCTCCTCGCTCTCCGCCGGCTTCCTCCTTCCTGTCGTTCGCCTGTGGCTCTTCGCTGATGTCCTCAGTGCCCTTGGGGGTCTCGTAGAGAAGTAGTCGGCGCGCCCAAAACCCCTTGACCGTTCCCCTGAAGTGCGGGTTTCCATGTCGAGGGCACAGCGTGGGGGCAAGTTGGAGGGCAAGTTGAAAGGCAAGCTGTAGAGCAAGTTGGAGGGCATGTTGTGGGGCATGTTGTAGGGCAAGGTGGCCTCTGGCGGTGTTCTGCTGGGCCGAGTCCTGTCTTCCGCCGGAGGGTGATTTCTCTCCCCTCCGGAATTGAAGGAGGGGAGAGAAATCACCCCCCGGCGGCTGGGCTCTACCGGGGGAGAGAAATCTCCCTCCTTTGGGAGGACTTCTCCGTTGCCGTCGGGGGGGAGAGATTTCTCCGCTGCCGCCTGGGGGAGATTTCTCTCCCCCGACCCGAGAGGGAGAGAAATCACAGTCCGCGGGAGCGGCCCCGGGACGGCCGGCGTCTGAGCAGGTGCGGCGTGCAGCTCGACGCCGGCGGTTCTGGTCGCCCCTGGCGCCGTGGGGTCATGCTCCCTGCGGCGTCGCGGTGGCAGCGACGGGGTCGCCGTCGGAGATGCGCCCGTCGAGGCAGAGCTCGCGGTAGCCGGTCGTGTAGGTGAAGCCGCGTCCACCGCAGGGGGCGCAGTCTGGGGCGTGGGCGACGGGGGCGCCAAGGCAGAGGATCGGCTCCTGGTGGACGGCGGTGTAGCTGTCGTCGCCGTGGTGCTCCCAGGTGAGCACGGTGAGGACTTCGCCGGTGCCGTCGCAGCGCCCTGCGCAGTCGAGAGGGTGCGGGGCGTCGTCTTCGTCTTGGTCGTCGAAGTCGCGGAAGGCATCCCGGAGGTAGGCGCGGGCACGGAGATCGTTCAGCGCGGGTCGGCGGTCGAGGGCTCGCAGGGCGTGGCCGGCGGTGGCCGCTGCTGCCGCTGCTGCGTTGTCGGCTGGTGCCGCGGTGGCGGCCCAGTCGAGTAGGAGCCCGCGAGTCATGAGGTGTCGCCGTTGTTCGCTGGCCACGTCGACGGCGGGGAAGCGGGGAGTGAGGCCGAGGTGGGCCCAGGCGTAGGTGTCGAGCATCTGGCGGACGAGCCGGGGGCCGGGTCGGCGGAAGGGGCGCTTGGTCGGCAGAGACTCGTCAGCGGCGTGGGGTACTCGGCGTGCGTCGCGGTGGGTGTGGTGGTGGAGCCGGGCGTACTGGGCTCGCAGGTGGTCGAGACCGTTGTGGGGGCGGTCGTCGAGGGCCAGGCCGTCGACCTCGCGGAGGGCGGCGCCGTGGTCGCGGGCGGCTTCGTAGAGGTCGGGGTCTCGGGTGCGCAGGGCAAGGACGTCGACGAGCGCGCCGGCGTGCAGGAGCTTGAGGCGGCGCAGGGCGGGGACGCCGTTGCTGTCGGGGTCGTGTTCGAGAGCGTCGGTGAGGCGGTAGTGCGCCCACCGTGCTTCGAGGATGAGGCGGGTGATGGACGGGCGTTCATCCTGGTACGCGTCTACAGCGTGTTCGGGGTGGTGGCCGATGGGCATAGGGCTTCCCTTCAGGGTGGCTGGTAGCGGGTGAGCGGGGCTTGGTCAACCCGCGCGTTGGGTGCGGGCGGGGTCACGATGGAGTCGGCCTTGAAACATGCGGGGCCACCAGGTGGTGGCCCCGCATCGGACGTCGTCGGGGGTGGGTGTGCTGGGTGGGTAACTGGTCGCGTGGCAGCGGATCGCCAGGGAAGAGGGCCAGTCGTGCTCCACCGGGGCTCTGTGGCGTCGGTCCTCGTCCCGTTTCGGTCACCACCAGTGCCGGAACAGGAAGTCGCCGCGCGGGAGTTCGCCGCGACGGATGAGATCGGCCAGGATCAGTTTCAGCGACGGGGAGAAGGCGCGATCGGCGAAGAATCGGTCCTCGAACACGGCGTTCTCAAGGTCTTGCGTTTCCGGCGGGTTCGCCTCAACGGTGGCCGGAGTGTTCTCGTCGGCGATCCGGATGCTCAGCCAGTAGTCCAGCTCAGTCATGCCGGTCTTGCGGACGCTCTCGCGGGTACTGGAGTCCCAGCCCAGATACACCTCGGTGTCGTCGAACGCTTCGAGTGCTTCCAGGTAGTCACCGTCGGAGGTGAGTTCGTACAGCTTCACGCTGTCATTGCCGATGTGCTCGTCGTCCCGCCGACATCCGCACAGCGAGCTGTACGGCTTGCCGTAGACGCGCTCGGCAATGGCTTCGATCGGGATGTGGCCGTTCTCGGCGGTCACCCAATCAGGGTGCGGCTCCAGCACGTAGACGCTGTACGGCGTGTATTCGGGTGCGTCAGGCATGACGGATCTTCCTCGCGGGTCGTCGGCGTCGGTCAGATGTGGTCATGGAGGTCGGTGTCGTTGTAGGTGGTATGGGAGACCGTGATCCAGCCGGTCCGGTCGCCGTCACGGAGTTTGAGCTCCCACTTGCCCTGCCAGTGCCGGCCGGTCTGCTTCTGGCCGACGTACTGGCGCTCGCACTGCTTGCTCGGCTGTGAGCTGTTGCCCGTACCGCCGGAGGAGCTGCTGGTGTCCGGGTTGCTCCTGCCGGTTCGGCCTGACGAGCCGGTCTTACCGCCGGTCGACTTTCCACTGCCGGACTTTCCGCCGCCGGATCCGCCGCTGCGGCCAGCGAAGGCGGTGGTGGTGAAGGAGCTCTTGCGGATCGTCGTGCAGTTCTCGCGGTAGACGTCCTCGTACTCAGGGATCCAGCGGCCGGAGTGGCGCTTGTCGATGACCTCACCGTGCTCGATGGTGCCGCTGGCGCAGCCAGTGAGGGTCAGGAGGGCGGCCGTTATGGCCGCGCCGAGCGTCAGAGTGCGGGGCGTGGTCACGATGATCTCCAGACGAGGTGTGGGTGCGCTCGTCTCTTACAGGTGTTGTGAGCGAGCGGCGTGTGACACGGACGCGGAAACTTTCTCCGTGAGCCACAATCTACATAGCGAAAGCCTGATACGCAACAATGAGTTGGGGCTGGACCGCGTCCTATCGCTGTGAAGTTCGGAACGCTCTAGCCAGGGCCGTGGCCGGGCGGTGCGTGGTGGTCGCCTGTCAGCGGTTGGTCTGGGTGAGCCACGCGATCAGACAGACGATGGCGATGGCTGCCCACATGCGCAGCGCGGCCGGGTCCTTGGCGATGGACTTGGCATTGGACTCGAAGACTTCCAGCACTGGGACCATGCCGGTGTGGACCGTGTCTCGGTGTTCGTCCCGCTTGGCCGAGGCCTGGTCTTTCGGCAGCCACCCGGTCGTAACTCCGCATACGCCGCACTCGTACCGCCACGCCACCGCGGGCTCCCCTTCCGCCGGTCCTGCACAGTGTGGTTCGACGGTAGCGGGCGACCGCGTGCTGTGCTGCGGGAACGAGCCGGTAGGGGACGATAGATGGAGCAGTAGATGCCTCTACTGTTGGGATAGATCCGCAGGTCAGACGATCGTAGATGCGTCCGATAGATGGCCGGCTGAGCCTCTGCGGGGGAGGGGAGCGGCAGCTGGCCGAGGGGGACTTCGGCGGCCCGGGAGCCCTCTCTGGCCGGTGGCCGAGGGAGCTCCCGGACAGAGCGCTCAGTCGACGTCCGCAGGGGCCTCGAGGAAGGCCACTTCGGCGGGTGGAGCGGGGGGCTCGACAGGCGGCGCGGCGGGGGCGTTCGGGGTGAGGTCGGGGACCAGCTGGGCGGGGATCCGAAGCGGCCGGCCGAGAGCCTGCTCGAGGTCGGCGATGTGCACCCCGAAGTAGTTCCTCCCCTGGATGCCCATCTGGGTTCGGACGGGGATGTCGAGGGCTTTGCACTTCTGCCTGAGCATGGGCTCCGTCCAGTCGGCCAGCATCCTCTCCTGGTGGATCCGTTTGAGGAGGGTGTCGGTGTGGACGCCCCTGCGGCCCTGGCGGACAGCGAAGGCGACGCTGTGCTCGACGAACACCGCGAAGGCGGCCTCGGCTTCGGCCGAGGTGGCCTGGGGCGTCGTCGCTTCGGAGTCCTGCTCCCCCGGCGTTTCATGATCGTTTGCGGTGTCGTTCCCCTGCGTCTCTTCCTCGGCGGTGGTGTGCGCGGCTTCCAGGTCCGTCACCGTGCGGCCCGCCGACAGTCCCGTGCGGACGGCGACGGTCGTGACGACGACGAGTCCGGTGGCGCCGTAGATGTACCAGAGCCCTGGGTGCTTCTCCGTGAAGTAGAGAGCGATGTAGCCGGCGATGCCGAGCGCGCCGAGGCGGACGAAAAACCCGCCACTCTCCTGGTCGCCGGCGCGCAGCCAAGCTCCCACATAACGCAGGGCGACCATGGCGGCCCTGGCCACCACGGGCACCTCGCGCACGAAGGGGATGTGCTCCAGCCTGGTCTTCGGCCGTTCCCCTTTGGCGGGGTTCGTCTTGGCCGGCTTGGCGGTCATGCGCCCACCAGGGAGAGGCCGGCGGTGGCGACGGAGATGATCACCCGCCAGGCGGACCCCTGCGCTGCCGTCATGGCGGCCGCGGTGAACATCCCCCACAGGACGCCGGTGAACGGCACGATGGGGGCGAAGGCTGACAGTACGAGCAGGATGACGACCACGGCGGTCATGCCGATGGCCCCGAGGTCGGGGTTCGCGGCGATCTGGCGCGGGACGTCCTGGATGGCGGTGCCCAGGTCATGGGGCCAGTTGTCGGCACGCAGGAAGGCGAGCTCGGCGAAAAAGCCGACGGCCTGGGCCGGGCCTCGGGCCAGCTTCTTCTTTCCCTTGCCCCAGATGCCGTAGATGATCAGGACGATCAGGATGACGCTGACGGCGGTGGCGGACATCGGGCCGAGGGCGCTGGTTCCGGCCCCGGCGGCGAGCAGGCTGGTCACGGGTGTCCCTTAGATGGTGGGGGCGGAGTAGAGCAGGACGGCGATGCCGGCGGAGGCGGCCGGGATGTGGGTGAGGTAGCGGACTGCGGCGCAGAACGAGGGCAGCCGGTACAGCCACCTCTCCACGAAGGCGGTGACGATGCCGCCGCCGACCGCGGCGAGCAGGATCACGCCGCCGCCGACGATGAACGGGAGGGAGGGCTCGTCGCTGCTGGCCGCGGCGTCGTGCATAACGGCGAGCGTCCACTGAGGCAGGCCGGTGTCCCACTGGCCGGTGAGCAGGCCCCAGCCCCAGGCGCCGGCGGTTGCGGCGGATCCGTTGTGGAGGATGAACCGCTGCCACGGTGTGAGCGACGCCCACCAGGCGGTGAGGGAGGTTCGGTTGCGGCCCGGGCCAGCCAGGCCGGTCCTCTCCCCTGCGGGTGCCGACAGCTCCTGGCCGGTGCCGTAGTAGTGGTTGTGCACCTCGTAGGAGTCCGGCCCCAGTGCCTGCGGATCGGCGGTCTTCCGTACGCGGAACCAGTCGGGGTCGCCGCCCTCCGGACCCGGGAGATCTCCGTCCGCATCAGCGGCGTGCGGGCCCTCGGTCTGGTCGTCGTCCTTGCGCCGGCGCCAGGAGACACCGGGCGGCCATGTGCTCTTCGCCGGCTCACCCCCGGCCTGCCCCTCCGAGGGCCTTGTCGGGTCAGCACCGGCCTCCTCGTCCTCGGCAGGCACCGGCTCGTCGGCCGCCGGGTCCTGATGCTCCGGGAGGTCGGTGAGGTCAATGGTCTGGCCGGGCACGGGCAGTCGTCCGCCGGGTGACATCGAGATCCGGCGGGGGGCACCGGCGGACTCCGTGTCCTGGCCGGAGCGATCCGCGGTCGGCTCGGGCTCCTGCTCGGCGTGGCCGAGCGGGCGGACGCCGACGCGGTGCAGGAGGCGGCGCAGCCGCGTTTCGTCGTCCGGCGTGCCGCTGCCCGACCCTGCGTTCTGGGTCGGTTCGCTCTCGGGGGCGTCGGTGTGCGCCCTGCCGGCTCGGTCGCGGGTGGAGGGGTTCGTGGTCACTTCCGGCTCCCCTCGTGGGAGGAGGGGAGCCGCACAAGGGCGAGGCGGGGCCTGCCGTGCTGCGGCGCGCCCGCGGATCGGGCCGGACGGATGGCGGTCGCCGGACGGCGGGCCGGGGCGATGAGGGCGAGGGCCTCATTGACGTGCTGGTCGAAGGTGATGACGGACATGTGTGGTCCTCACGGTCGTGCTCGCGGGCAGCCCTGCGGGGGGGCGCCCTGCGGAGCGGGGCGTCAGAGTCGGCTGCCGGCGGCGGGAACGAGGAGACCGCTGTCGTGCTCCTCGAAGTGGTCGCCCACGGTCAGGTCGAGACGGAGGAGCTCTTCGAGCGGCTGCCGACCGGCCGGCGCCGGGACGGGCTGGAGGCCTTGGGGGTGGGCGGCCGGCTGCTGCTGCTCGTTGGCGACGGCGAGGGCCTGGTCGAAGTGGTCCGGCTCCGCGCTGTCGGTTCCGTGCGCGGCGGGATGGTCCGCCAGGGCCTTGGGCAGCCATTCCGCTTGGGTCCTCAGGAACTTCTTGGCCCGCCGGTTGCCGATGTTGAGGGCCTCGGCGCACTTGTTGATGCCCCAGGCGAACGTGCCGTCGTCCTTGAGCGGGACGGTCTGGACGAAGGCGGCCATGACTTCCTCGTCGGTCTTCCAGTCCGCGGCCGAGTCAGCATCCCGCTCGGTTTCGTCGTCCGGGTCCGGCGAGTCGTCTTCCTCCTCGTCGATGTCGTCCTCAGGCCCTTCCCCCTGGCCCATCCCTACGGTGACCTGCTGTTCTTCCTCATCAGCCGGGCGGGATGAGGAAGCGGGATGGGGGTCGGCAGCCTGGGATGGCATGGTCGGGATGGTGCCGATCAGCGTGGTGAGGATGCCCTCGAACGCAGCGGGATTCCGCAGGTTCATCCCGGCAATGTCGGACTGGCGAACCCGCAACTGCAGCCGGGCGACGACACGCTTGAGGATGATGGGGTCGGAGCATCCCGCTCGCTCGCTGGCATCCTGAGCACGGCCGTCGGCATGCATCTCGGCGAGGCGGTATGCCCAGCGGGTCATCCCGCCGGCCCGCTTGACCGCGTCCTGGGCACGGCGCAGCCGGTACCAGCGGTAGGCGGCCCGGGAGATGCGGACCTCGGCGGTGGCCTCCTCTTGGGCCAGGTCCTGGCGGGCGGCGAGCAGCAGCGCGACGCGGAAGGCCTCGACGGGGTGGAGCAGGCGCACCAGGGCGATGCGTCGGTCGGGGCGTCCGCCCTTGTTGCGGGCGGCGCGGCGCTCCTCGAGCGAGCCGATCTCCCAGAGCACGGCGGCCAGGACTGGCCACACCGCGCGGACGGCGCCGCCGAGGAGGGAGTCGGCTTCGGACGCGGAGAAGACCGAGCTGATGCCGGCCAGAGTCCAGAAGAGCGCGCCGGACAGGCCCGGCCCTTCGCCGTCGCGGGCGCGACGGCGGGCGCGACGGCCGCAGACCATCGCCGCGACGTCGAGCGCGACGAAGGGCAGGAGGTCGAACGGGGCGTCCAGGCCCATCTGGTGGTGACCGACCCGGCGCAGACCGGTGGCCGACAGAGCGGCCGCGGCCGCGGCGATGACGACGGTGAGAAGGTCCTCGAACCGGCGCCCGCGGCGGTCAGCGGCCGCGGCGCGCTCGACGTCAGTGAGCGTGGCCAGGGCAATGCGGCGCCGGCGCAGGGCGATCGCCGGGCCGAGGGTGAGAACGAGCGTGCCGAGGACGAACTGCCAGCTGCCGAGGAGTTCAGCGAGGTCCACGCCCTGGGGGGCGAGGTCGGGTGTCACGGGGAGTCCCTCCGGGCGAGGTTGCCGGCCGCGTCGGCGGCGCGGGCGCGCAGCACGGTGTCGCGGGGTGGGGTGGGGTCGTGGATGACCCAGGTCTTGAAGGCGTCGCGCTCGGCGGTGAGGCGCTGGATCTCGCCGAGGAGCAACACGGTCAACGGGTGAATGGCGGGCGCCTCGGCGTCGGCCGGCACGAGGACGGGCAGTAAGAGGACGCCGCCGCTGTGGGCGTAGGCGCTGACCAGAGCTCGGGTGCAGGTGGCTTCGTAGCTGGCCTCGCTCATGCCGCCACCGTCCAGCCGGCGGTGCGTCGGTGCGACGCGACGAGCTCCTGGCGGCGCTGGGCAGCCTGGCGGATGTTCTCCAGGTTCTGCTGTCGGTTGTGGGGCTTGCCGGACGAGCCGAGGTACTGGCTGGCCAGCCGCTGTACCTCGCGCGCCGCGGCGATGCGGGCCTGCTGCTCCTGAGCGGCACGCTGGTCCTCGGCCAGGGCCCGGTCGAGCCGGTCGCGCTCCATGGCAAGCCGGCGCATGCGCTTCTCGGGGGTCAGGCCGCCGCGGATGCCGTCGGTGTCGCCCTCGCGGAGCGCAAGCTCGGCGCACGCGGCGCGCACCGGGCATACGGAGCAGTAGTCGCGTACCGTCTGGGCGCCGCGGCGGTGCCAGTCAGCGTCCGGCTCCTCGTCCTCCTGGTAGAAGTGGTTCGGGTCGGGGTCGGTGGCGAGGCAGACCGAGTACTTCATCGCCTGTCGCAGCTGCCGGGTGCGCAGTTCCTGCGCGACGTAGTGGCCGTCCTGCCGGTCGAGGAATCCGGCGGCGACGAGGCTGTCGAGCGGGTCAGTGGCGGCGACGAACTGGGCGATGCTGGCCTCGTCAGTGCCCCGGACGGGGCGGGAAGCCGGCGGGCGTGCTGCCATCATGGTGTTCACGCGATCTCATCTCCTGTGACGCTCTGGTGGGTGGTGAGGCGCGTTCGCGACCTCCGGGGGGACCAGCCCCGGGGGTCGCTTGCTTTTCACGCGCCATCTGACTTAACTGACTGCGTCAGTTGAGTCAGATCATGCACGGGGATGCCGATCACGTCAAGGAGAAGGCGGTCGATCACACATGACGAAGCAGCAGTGGCTGGTGCGGCAAGATGTGGGCATGACGTCCCATCACCCGCACGAACGCGCCGCGGCAGCACTGCGCGCCGACATCTCGGCGGGAACGTACGCCGCCGGCGAGGCACTACCCGGCCAGCGGGAGCTCGCCGAGAAGTACGGCGTCGCGCAGAACACGATGGGGCAGGCGCTACGCCTACTCGAGGTCGAGGGCCTGGTCGAGATGGCGCCCAGGCGCCGCACCCGCGTCCTGCAGTCGTTCCCGCACCTGGAAGTGCGGATCTCCGGCGCCGGGCATCTCCGGCCGGTCGACACCGAGAACCTCGGGCACGTCGACTTCCACGCCGGCACCCGAGTCGTGAACCAGCAGGCCGCCGAGGCACTTCTGCTCTCGCCCAGCGCGCGGCTCTTCGAGAGCCAGGCCCTCCTGCTTCACGCCGGGACCCCCTGGGCGACGCAGACGCTGCTCACCGCAGAGGCGCTCGACTCGGGCAGCGGCGATCACGCCGTCACCGTGGCACCGTTCATCACCGGTGGCACCGGCCAGGAGACCGGGCACCGCAGTCGCTGGAGCGCGCGGCCGGCAGCGGCCGAGGAGAACCGGCTGCTGCGAGGGCATGGCCTCACGGTCCTGGAGATCCGCAGAGTGGGGTACGTCAACGAACGGCCTACTTCGTACCTGTTGACGGTAGTACGAGCAGATCGGGTGACCATCCTCACAGAGGGCGGTAGTTAGTTACCTTCCGCGCCAACTATCCGTTTTTGCCCGGACTTTTCAACGTCGACGGGACAACCCGCCGAGTGCGTGTGCGCGGCGGCCATCAGGGGATAGGGTGACTTCCGCTTGATCCAATACGCCTCACCTGGGCCCCGGCGCACAGCGCCGAGTACGGGCCCAGCGAACCGAGAAGGCGGTTCTCCCATGACCAGCACCGCACAGCCCCCGAGCGGTTCCACCGCGCCGGGCGCGGCGCTGCCGTGGGAGCTGCCCGGCGAGACCGGGCCCAGAAACACGAAAACCCCCTGGAAGGGGGAGTTGAGGATGTTGTAGGTCTTCCGGGCGGGCGCCTCTAGCAAAGGCTGCTCCTCGCCCCTCTCCGCCGGCTTCGGAGTTAGCGGCTCCTCCGCCGGCCGTCACCGCTCAGTCCTGGGTTAGCAGCCCAGTTTGAGCGAGGGCCAGACCGAAATGGTCCGGCAATCACTGCCCTCCAGCAGCAATCCCCCCGAAGGGGTTCGTCGTTTCCCGGGGCGACCCGGGAGAACGGGGTCCATCTTGCAGTACACCCATGCCCTTTGTCAGCTCGGGCACCACCGAAGCACGCCGAAGGCGGTGGTTTTTCGCCCGTCCGTGATGCCGGCGCCACGCTGTGTGTCCTCTTCCCAGGCCGGCTCTCCGGCGCGGGGCCGCCATCGCGGGCAGCGCTTTCGTGGTCTCCCCTTGACCGGCTTCCGCCGAGACCCCTTGACGAGCAGGGGCCACACCTCGTGCTCACCCCCCGAACACGCTGCTCTGCACGTGGTACGTCAAGGGGGGTTTCAGCGCACCCCTCACCCCCTTGACCTGCAGGTCACAGGCTCGCTGGGGATTTCTTCGGCCGGACTGTCACACCGTCGGCTTTTTCGACACCCGTAGCAGCTGAAGGGCCCATTCCTTCAGCTTCGCCCGAGTGCCCCTGGCCAGACCCCAGACCGCGCGTCCTTGCCGGACGCCGTCGAGACCCAGCGCACCCGAGTCGCCGCCTCGCGGCACCGGTGCGCCAGGAGAAGCGTGCCCAGCACAGCAGCCGTACCCAGTAGCCCGCCGCCGGTGGGCGATCAGGCGCGCCCGCAGCGCCGCCAGCGGGTGAAGGT
The DNA here is from genome assembly GCF_055579625.1 of Streptomyces sp. NPDC032721. Lineage (NCBI taxonomy): Bacteria > Bacillati > Actinomycetota > Actinomycetes > Kitasatosporales > Streptomycetaceae > Streptomyces > Streptomyces sp. NPDC032721. Next base: position 13,882 of record NZ_JBVIMX010000035.1, read on the forward strand.
GCCCCTGCGCCTCGTCGCCAACCCGCATTACGCCGACGTCGCGGTGACCGTCTACGTGAAGATCGCCGCGCTGGCGTCGCGCCCCGAAGGCTGCACGGCGGCGACCGCGACCATCGCGGAGTACGTCGGCCTGTCGAAGGCCTCCGTCGAACGCGGGATGACGCAGCTCATGCGCCCCGGGCCCGACGGCATCGTCGAGTTGTCCTCCACTCGCCGGTCCCTGCCCGGCGGGAACGGCACTTCGGCGGTGCGCCGCACTCGGTCGCTCTCCTCGACCGAGCGGTTCGTGTGGATCCCGGTAGCCGCGTCCGAGGACCTCACCCCGCGCCAGCTGCGCGCGTACGCGCTCATCGCCTACGCCCAGGCCCAGAAGATCCCACTCACCGAGTCGGAGATCGCAGGGGCGCTGCACCACCACAGCGGGCGCCGGGCCGGACAGCCGCTCACCACCGCGGCCGCCGGCGAGATCGTCGACGAGCTGGAGGCCACACGGTGGATCACCGTGGAGCGGCGCGCCGGCGTGCGCGGCCGCCACCACTTCATCGCTCACGACATCCCGGCCGCCGCCGAGGACGCTGCCTGTGGACAACCGTCCTCCACTGACGTCGCCCCCTCCTCGACTCCTGCCTCTGGTGAGGGATCGGGTTCGTCGGCTGATGCGGGATCACTCGCGACTATGGAAGAACCTAAGACTGACCGACCTGATGACGAGCGCGCCCTGTTCTCACCCGCCGTAGGCGAGGTACAGGTAGGTGAAGGTGTGGAAAACCGCGGTGCGCAGCCGCAGCACGGCACCGGCGCAGGTGGGCTCGCGCTGCGCGCGGATGACCACCAGACCCCCTTGACCACCCCCTTGACCAAGGCCTCGGGCACCCCCTTGACCAACCGCGCAGGCGCCTACGGCGGGCCCGAACTGACCATCAGCGCCCGCGTGCACGTCGTCCTCGAGCCGGTCCACCAGCTCTACCGGCGGACCAGCGTCTACATGCAGCGGCGCATCGCCCGGGAAGTCGGCCGCCAACTGCGTTCCGGCATCGATGACGCGCGGCTTCGGCAGCGCCTGGAGACGCGGCTCTGCCGCACCTTCACCGACGAGATCCGCGACCCCGGCCGGTGGATCCTCGGCGTCGGCCTGCCCCACTGGGGCTGCGGCATCTTCGACTGCGAGGCCGGCGTCCTGTGGAGCAGCGGCCGCCGGTGCTCAGTGTGCGAAGAGATCGTCCGCGATCGTCGCCAGACCACCGCGCAGCCCGCGGCCTCCACTCTCGCCATCGTCCACCCCGCCCCCACTCCGGTCCCCGTATCGCGGTCCACTCTTGCAACCCCGCGGAGCCGGTGTCCGGAGTGCGGCTGCACCGTCCTGATGCCGAGCGCCGCCTCAGCCGCCCCTCGGTGCAAGCCGTGCCGGGAGGAGCACGACGGTGGACGCGCCAGCGGTCCACTCCCGTCGGCCCACCCCGAGGTGTGCGCAGGGTGGGACGGCGGTGGATGCACCCGTCCTGCGCTCGGCTCCACTGGCCTGTGTGTCCGGTGCCGAACCCGCCGGATGGAACGAGCCGCCTCATGAGCCGCCCACTCGATCCGCCTCAACGAGGCTCGCCACTGCCGGAGGTGCCGGTCCCGACCACTCCGACGGCGCCGATGGACCAGAGCTCGACCACCAGCCGCGCCATGGCTTCAGCAACCCTCCCGGGCAACGAGACGCCGGCCTGATCCGCACCCACGGCGGCCGACGCCACGAGACCCCCCTTGACGAGCCTCGCCGACTGCAGGGTTCCTCCTTGACACGCGGTCCGGGTCAAGGGGAAACACCGCTGTCCACAACAGAGCGCTACGGCGCCGAGAACGCCGGCGCGGAGTGGGGAGCCGAGGGTGGCCGCCACCCGGTGAGTGGCCGCCACCGCGACGTCCTCCTCCATCCCGGCCCACCCGCGAAGCAACCATCCACCACCCAGGCGCCGGGTGCTGAGTGGGCTCCATCCACTCCACCGAGCCCGCGGTGGAGCCCACCCAGTGGAGTGGAAGCCAGCTTCCGTCACAGGAGTGGCACCCATCGGCCCACTCCACTCGGTGGGCAACACCCGATGGAACGGCCGGGGCCCACACGCGCAGTGGACCTCCACTGCCACTGTCCTGATGCCACACACCGGTGGCGCCCACCGCCGGCCCATCGATGAGGGATGGGTGACAGAAGGGGCGCACCGTCAGCCCGCAGCACGGACCGGAATCGTCGTGGAGCGGAGCGCCCCCACCCCGTGGGCCCACCGGAAGACATCACGACGCCTCTTCGCTGCTCCCCCTTGACCAGGTTCACCGCCGAACTCCTTACCCCTTGACTGCCCTCCCTTCCCCCCTTGACCAAGGGCCGGGGCTGTTGCCGTTTCCCCTTGACCACGGCCCGTCAAGGGGGGATCCGGCAATCGCCTCCATGAAGCGATCAGGCTGGAGTACTGCACGGGCGCCACCGGTGGGGCGGAGCCGCCAACCAGTGGGAGTGGTGCAGGGAGGACCGGCGCCTTCGCGGCTCGCGCCGGAGTTGCCGAGCACCGGGCCGCGGACCTCGATGGGTCCACCGCGTAGGCCCGGAGGGTGGGCGGCGGACCCACTGGGGCGGCCGCAGTGGAAATGGACCCAACACTCCCGCGGTGGGCCGCCCTGCCCATCGCCTCGGTGGCGTCCACCCGAGACGGAGGAGTGGAGCCGGCCGGTGTGCCGGACCCCGCCCACTGCAGTGGCGCCCACTTCCACTCCCCACCCGGTCCTCGGCGGAATGGAGCACGCCCGCCCACCGCGCTGAGTGGCACCCACCCACCCCCTTGACCACTCCGCCCACCCCCTTGACCACTCCCCCCTTGCCCACGCCGGCCACTCCGTCGCCAAGGCTCCTTTCCCCTTGACCGCCTCGCGCAGGGATCGCGGTCAGACCGCGGTCAAGGGGGCCCTCGGGAGTGTGAGCGCCATCGAGACCAGATGGCGCGAAAGGACGGACACGGACGTGGCCACCACCCAGCACACCCCGGCACTCGACTCCTCCGAGTCCACGCCCCGCTACGACACGCTCACCGTGATGAACCGCGACTGGGCCGCGCTCTGCCGCGACCTGCGGGCGGCAGACCGGATCTCTGTGTGGGCAGGTGAGCACCCGGATCTCGCCGGAGCGGCCGGTCCCCAGGACGTGGTCGACAAGATCTCCGCCCTCCACCGTCGCGGTGACCTGGATGGCCACGACCGCGTGATGCACCTGCTGGTCGAGCGGGCCGGCGGGTCCGGCTTCGATGCCCACCTCGCGTGGAGGGTGGCGGTGCGGGTCCTGCTGCCCAAGGCGGTCTTGATGGCGAAGACGCAGCGGCGGTCCTACGGCCTGCCGTGGGACGACGTGTGCGCGACGGTGCTGGGCGCGGCCTTCGAGGTCGTCCGTACCTACCCGCTCGACCGGCGGCCGCGGCGGATCTACAACAACCTCGCGCTCGACACCCTGCAGCTGACCCGCCGCACCCTGGCCGCCTGCCTTGACGACGTGGAAGACGTCCAGGAGTTCGCCGCCGGCGTGGAGCCCTTGGCCGCGGCCGAGAGCCACACCCGCTACGCGCACGTCGTCTCCAGCGAGGACCCCGACACCCCGCACCGCACGGTCGAGCTCGCCGACCTGCTGATGCGCGCTGCCCAGATGGAGCTCGTCGACGCCGACGAACCGGCGCTGTCGCGTCACGAGGCGCGCACCGAGGTCCTCGACCTTCTGCTGTGGGCGGTAGAGGTCGGAGCTCTGAAGGAGCTCGAGGCGCAGCGCATCGCCCGGTACTACCTGTCCAGCTCGCAGAGCCCCGACCAGCGGTACATGACCACCCGGTCCATGGGCCAGGAGGGAAACCTGCCGCGGCAGCACGCCAGCCGTGCCGTGCGAACCCTGCGCGCGAAGGCGGACCTCACCCAGTACCGAGCCGCGGCCTGAAGGCCGCCGGCACCCGCCAGATCGGGCGCTGCGGAAGTCGCTCGAAAAAACCTCGGCCCGACTGTCACACCGCGCGCTTTCTCAACACCTGTAGCAGGCGAGAGGGCCGCCAGATCGGTCCCGCCCCACCTGAACACCCCCGTCCCCGCCCCTTCTCGACCCCCGGGAGAACCGACGTGAACACGAAGTCCCCGGCCGGCACCGGCCGACAGCTGCTCGACGCCGACGAGGCCCGTGTTGCCCGTGCTTCGCGCGAGCTGACCAAGCTCGCTGCCGCGCTGGTGAGCCGGCCGATGGACCGTGACCTGCACGAGCAGATGCGCGCCTTCCTCGACAGCGAGTCGGAGCCTGCTCTGGCGTCGTGGGACGCGCTGCTGGCCCGCACGCCGGCCCAGCTCAAGGAGCGCATCTCGACGGTCCTGACCGTCCAGGCCCTGCGGACGGCGTCGTGAAGCGGCAGCGCCGGCCTCGCAACGCGGCCAAGAAGGAACTCGTCGAGGCGGATGCCTGGGACGGGGAGGTCGACGAGCCCCACGCGACGTCGGCGGACGAGCCGGATGAGACCGGGTGGAAAACCAGCACGGCTCAGATGGCCGGCCTCTCCCGGCTGGTCCGTGCCGGTGTCTGGGCGCTCGTGGTCTCCGGCCCCGTCCTTGGCACGCTCGCGTTCCTCTCCTCGTCCGCGCCCGCCCAGGGCGCCACCAAGCCGGCCCCTGCAGCGACGCCGGCGTCGTCGGTCGGGCCGGCTGGCTTCGCCGAGCTGTTCGTCTCCGCCTACCTCCAGGCCGGCCAGGGCACCGAGCGGGACCTTGCGCCGTACTACTCCGGCTCCGTCGCGCTTGCGGTCAAACCCGGGACCCGCACGGCCACGCAGTCCACCGTGATCGCGTCCCGCGAGGTCCAGCCCGGCTACTGGTCCGTCACGGTCGCCGCCGACGTCACCGCCCACGACGACAAGGGCAAGTCCAAGCGCCTGGGCGTCCAGTACTTCCGCGTCGGCATCCAGGCCACCGGCCCGGCCAGCGCCGGCGGCACCGAGAAGAGCTCCGGCACCGCCGGGTACGCGGCGACGTCGCTGCCGGCGCAGGTGGCGGCGCCCACCGCGCTCAAGCCGGGCGGCCTGGCGTACGAGACCGACCGCGGGTCGAGCAGCGCGGACCCCTCGGTCGAGACCGCGCGCGGGTTCCTGGCCGCTTACCTGACCGGTACGACCGAGCTCGACCGCTACACCTCGCCCGGCACGCGGCTCCAGCCGATCAGCCCTGCGCCGTACGCCTCGGTGAAGGTGACCGGCGTCCAGGACGACGCGACCGGCGCCGGCCAGCAGAAGGTGCCGGCCGACGGCACGGTGCTGCACCAACTGGTCCTGGTCGATGCCACGGACCAGGCCGGCAGCCCGGTCTCGCTGAGCTACGCGCTCACCCTCAAGTCCCGCGCCGGCCGCTGGGAGGTCGCGTCCGTCGACGACGCCCCGGCGATCCGCGCGAGCAGCCCGCCCTCGGCGGCGCCGCACACCACCACCAGCCCCAGCCCCGACGCCGCCACGGCATCTCCTTCGCCGTCGCCGTCGAACTCCTGAGAAAGAGGAATCGTTCATGCACACTCTGGCAGCCGCCAACCCCGACCACGTCGTTCTCGCCGGCGACGTCCTCGACTGGGCCAACACCAAGACGGGGCAGGTCCGCACGCTGGTCCTCGCCGTGGCCGCCCTCATGGCGATCATCGCCGTGCTGATGGCCTGGTGGAAGACCCGCTCCTTCGTCGGCACCCTCGTCGCCTTCGTCCTGGCCGCCCTCGTGCTCTGGGGCATCAGCAACCTCTCGGTCCTCCAGACCAAGGTCGGCTCCGAGATCAACGACGCGGCCCCTGCTGCTGTCGTCCACGTCGCCGGTGACGCCCCCGCTCTGGCGGGTGAGGGCTGGCGGGTCGCGTGAGTGCCTCGGAGGAGGAGCTGATCGGGCACTCGTACACGCGAGCCCGTAAACACCCGCTGGTCATCGGCAAGCTCCCGGGAGCCGGCCGGCTCCCGGGAGGGCCCTACACGATCACCCAGGTCATGACCATGGTGATCAGTTTCGGGCTTCTCATCCTGACGAGGGACCTGTGGGCCCACTTCGGCGCCATGAACTTCATCCTCATGGTGCTGATCCCCTGGGGCCTGGCGTGGGTGCTGCGGTACGCGCGGCTCGACGGCCGGGACCCGGCACGCGCCGTGCGCAGCCTGCTCATCTACTCCTCCACTCCGGCCCAGGGGCGCCTGGCCGGCAAGCCGCAGCGGGTCGCTCGACCGCGACTGGCGACCGCCACCTGCACGGTGCGCGTCCGGTCCGCCGAGCGGCCCGCCCCGGCGGCGGCCCCCGCGAAGCCCTCTCCCGCACCGGCGGCCGTGACCAAGCGCCAAGCCCGCCCGGCACCGGTGCCGGCGGCGGCCGCGACAGGCCGGACGCAGCCGAAGACCGGCTTGCAGGCCCTCCTGGCCTCTCTCGACGAGCAGTGACCAGCCGTCTCGTCATCACCACCAGCACAGAAAGAAGAACCCATGCGTCTCCCCGTCCGGCACATCAGCGGCCACCTGATCTGGACCACTGCCGCCACCGTGTGGGCGGTGTGGCGCGTCGACACCGAGAACTACACCCACGCCAGCAAGTCCACGAAGCGTGAGCGGCTGGACTCCCTCGAGGCCCTCTTCAAGTCCCTGCGGGGCGAGGCCCTGCTGCTCAGCCTGTGCCCGAGCGTCGACGCCGCGTCGGTCGTCACCCGCATGACCGCCGGCGTCGACCTCGACGCCTCCCCCGAGTACGTCGACCTGGCACTGAAGGTCCTCGACCAGCTCCAGGACCTCGAGCTCACCGGTCGCGTCGACTTCCTCGCCGTGCCCCTGCCGCACCTCGACTTCAAGCAGAGCGCCCGGGCCGTCTTCTCCTCCCTCCAAGTGGAGGTCATGGGTGCCCTCGGTCTGCCGGTCGCCCCCATATCCCTCGCCGAGGAGCGCCAGCGCCTGGAGCAGGCCAACCGTCTGGCCGCCGGCTGGCCCTCCGGCATCAAGATGCGGCCTGCCACCGAGGCGGAGATCTTGTGGATCTACGGGCACAGCGCCCGCCGCGGCCTGAGCGAGCCTCTCCTGCCCGAGGACGGCGCACCGCGCGCTCTGCGCGGCCGCGGCCACACGGTGACCGCGCACACCCAGGTGATCCTGGACGAGGGCGGCCGCGGCACCCGGGCCTCCAAGGGCCCGACCAACCCCTTCAAGCGCCGCTACCTGCGGGCCACCAGCGAACACGGCGACTCCTACCAGGCGTTCTGCGTGCTCAGTGAGATGCCGGAAGCCTTCCGGTTTCCGGGATCCGAGTACCTGGCGGCCCTGGACGAGTTCAACTTCCCCGTGGACTGGGCCGTCCGCCTGCACGTCGAGTCCGGCGCCAAGGCCGAACCGAAGTCCCGGCGCCAGCAGCGCGAGCTCGCGCACCAGCGCGGCGAGTACGACGGGGAGACCTCCGGCGTGCCGGCCTCGCTCGACAAGGCGAGCTTCGCCCTGGACGAGTACCGCGACCGGCTCACCGCCTCCAGCACCGAGGTCGAGATCCGCGCCACCGTCGCCACCTGTGTGTGGGGAACCACCCCCGAGGAGGCCGACGAGAAGGCGACGTCCCTGGCCAACCACTTCGGCGGCAACGACTACACGCTCGTGCGGCCCACCGGCGACCAGGTCGCGCTCTTCCACGGCATGCTGCCCGGCACCAAAACCCCGGGCCCCATGCTCGACTACACCCAGTACCTCCTCGCCCGCGACTTCGCCATGTCGATGCCCTTCTGCGGCGCCGGCCTGGGCGACGACTCCGGCAGCCTCTTCGGACTGCAGCTCAACGGCGGCGGCGTCCGCCCCGTGCTCGTGGACTTCTCCCACGGCCCCCGCGTCAACGCCAGCGCATCTGCCGCGTTCGTCGGCGAGCTCGGCTCCGGCAAGTCGGTGGCGATGAAGTGCGCGATGTACTCGATCCTCACCACCGGCCACCGGACCGGCCAGAGGAACTCCCGCGGCCGCGCCCTGGTCATCGACCGCACCCCGCAGCAGGAGTGGTCGCGCTTCGCGAACGCCTGCCCCGGCACGACCCAGATCATCAACGTCGACGAGAACGCCGGCGTCTCCCTCGACCCCCTGCGCGTCTTCCGCGGCCCGCGCGCCGCCCGCTACACCGAGTCCTTCCTCACCCCCCTCCTGGACATCGGCTCCATGAGCATCGAGGGCATCACCCTCGCCGAGGCGATCGAGGCCACCCGGCTCGGGCCCAAGCCGAGCATGACCGCGCTGATGAACACGCTCGCCGACCGGGCCCGCACCGCCGACCCGGAGGAGCCGAACGACAACGCGGTCCGCGCGGCCGCCTCCGAACTCGTCCGCAAGCTCCGCTCGCTGGCGAAGAAGGACCTCGGCCGCGTCATCTTCGACCCCACCCTGCCGGTCGTACGGATCACCGACGCCGACTCCATCGTCTTCGCCGTCGACCGCCTGGGCCTTCCCACCAAGGAGGAGCTCTCCGAGCACCGCCTGCCGAGCCTGGAGGTGGAGAAGCGTTTCGGCTGGCGCCTGATGTACCTGATGACGGCGCTCTGCCGCGAGATCGCGTTCGCCGACCCGGCAGAGTTCGCCGGCGTCTTCCTCGACGAGTGCTGGTGGCTCACCTCCTCCGCCGAGGGCTCCAACCTGCTGCTCGAGCTCATCGCCGACGGCCGCAAGCACAACGCCGGCGCCTTCGCAGGCTCGCACGACCCGTACGACATCGGCCCCAAGTCCGAGATCGGAGACAAGATCCGGGCGCTGCTCAGCCACATTTTCGTCTTCCGCCACCGCGGCAAGGCGCTGGCCGCCAGGTGCCTGGAGTTCCTCGACCTCGACCCGACCGACGACGAGATGCTCAAGGTCATCACCGAGAACCTCTCCCCGCTCAACGTCAGCGAGACCGAGCGCGCCCTGCGGGCCGGCGAAGGCCTGTACCGCGACCTCCGCAAGCGCATCGCAGGCATCAAGGTGCTGATCCCGGCTGACGAGAACGCCGCCGCCGCCATCACCACGACGCCCGGACAGCGCGACGAGGAGGACGACGAGGCGGTCGAGTTCGCCGCGGCGGACGGGGCCCTGGCATGAACCACATACAAGGAGGGCGCATCAAGCGGCGCCTCGGTCTGATCGCCGTTCTGCTGGCTCTGTTCACCGCGCTGCAGGCCCCTGCGGCCATGGCGGACCCGTCGCCGTCGCCCAGCACGTCCGCGTCGCAGCCGGCGGCCGGTCCCCCGAACTTGAACCAGAAGCCGAAGGACGGCAGCGACGGTCTGCTCCAGCCGTTCAACGTCACCGACAAGGACGGCGTCCCGATCAGCTCCTACACCGTCAAGACGGACACGGGCGGCTGGAAGGACATCGACCTCAAGATCTGGAACATCGTCGCCCAGTTGCTCTTCGGCGTCTCGAAGTGGGTCACCGGCTTCACCTGCTGGCTGATCAAGTGGGCGCTGAACTTCGGCCTGGCCAAGGTCATGATCGGCCCCGTCGAGGACATCTCCAGCACCATCAAGAACCAGGTCATCGACCGGCTCGGTCTGCCGGGCCTGTTCCTGACCTTTGCCGGGTTCTACTGCGGCTGGCTGATCCTGTTCAAGGAGCGCTCGCGTGGCTTCGCCGAGATCGGGGTCTCCCTGGTCGTCGCCGCGCTGACCACCACGGTGCTCGTCTCCCCGGCCCAGGTGCTGCTCGGCCAGCATGACCAGGTGCAGCCGCAGGGCTCCACCATGCTGCTCTCCGAGGAGGGTCTGCTGGGGAAGTCGAAGGACTTCACCCTGGAGGTCGCCAGCATCGTGCTGGCCGACGATCCTGCGAGCGCCAAGGGCAGCGCCGACCCGAACAACGTGGCCAAGCCGATCACTGACGCCCTGGTGGAGGCGTTCATCGTCAAGCCCAACCAGCTCATGGTCTACGGCCAGACCTTCGACGGGAAGTGCGACAAGGCCTTCCGCGAGTTCAAGCTCGCCGAGTTCAACCTCGACCAGATGGGGCTGAACTACTGGGACGCCATGCAGATGGATTCGATGTACGACACGAACTTCATCGGGCAGCTCACCAAGAACGCCGAGGCGTTCGAGGCCGCGTGCGGGGACGTGAAGCCCAAGGCCAAGCGGGCCTCCGCCGACCTGGCCTTCTCCGCCCTGTTCGTCGCCATCGCCGCCGTCATCGTGGCCATCCTCATGATCCTGGTCACCGGTACGTTCCTCACCGCGCAGGGCTGGCTCGCCTTCGAGGCCATCCGCGGCCACTGGGCCCTGACCGCCGGCATCCTGCCCGGCGGCGGCCGCGCCACCCTGTGGCGCTGGTTCTCCGCGATCACCAAGGCCGTCCTAGGCGTCATCATCTCCATTCTCTTCCTGGCGATCTTCATCCTGATCGTTCTGGCCCTGATCGATGCGGACACCGGCGACGTCTTGGCCGTCAAGTTCATCGTCATCGACGTCACCGCTGTCGCAGGCCTGGCCGGTCACAAGCGCATCAAGCAGACCGCCCAGAGCATCGCGGTCAACCTCAACCGCAAGCTCGCCAACGCCCGCGTCGGCGGCGCCGGCCGCCGCTCCGTGTTCAGCAGCCCGGGCCGCTACGCCGAGACCGCCCCCGGCCTGAAGCAGATGTGGGGCGAGGCCCGCGGCGAGGCGCGGCGTGTGAGCAAGCCCGTCGGCCAGGGCCTGAAGGCCGCCAAGAACGCCTGGGTCGGCTCGCCGCAGGCCAACCGCAAGGCCAGCCGGCTGCGGACCGCCGCCCGACTCGCCACCAACGCCGCCGCGGCTGTGGGCACCGGCGGCGCGAGTGCGGCCGCGAAGGTCGCGGCGCAGCAGGCGGCCAAGCAGACCCTGAAGAAGCGGTTGGCCACAGCTGCCGCGAACAAGATGTCCCAGACCAGGGGCGGCAGGGCCACCATGGCCACCGGCAAGGCGGCCGCCGCCACCGCGAAGTACGGCGCCAAGGCGACCAAGTTCGCCTTCATGGCCACGCTGGGCGCGCCGGTGGGCATTCCCCGGGGAGTCGCCGCGACGAAGCGAGGCGCTGCCGCGGCCACCGCCCGTGCCGGGCAGGTGCGCGACCAGCTCAAGGCCGTCAAGGAACGCACTGTCGACAAGAAGGTCCAGGAGGCCAAGGACTTCAAGGACGAGTACGTGCGCAACGTTGCCACGGCCGGCAAGTTCGTCGCGAAGCAAGGCACGAAGGCGCAGGTCAACCTCGGCCTGGCGCAGATCCAGCCGAACCCGAAGGCCGGGAACCCTCCCGGTCCCCGGGCCGGCGCCATCGCACCGAAGACCCCCGGGGGCGCACCGTCGGTGGCCGGAGGCAAGACGCCCGGTAAGCCCGCGCCCAAGGCGGCCGGCACGAAGACACCGAGCTCGGTGAAGCCCCCGGCTGCCGGGCCGGCCGCCGTACCGAAGATGCCGACCCCGCCCACCCCGGCGCCGCCCGCCGCGAAGAAGTCGACCCCGGCCAAGCCGCCGGCTCCGCCCCGGACTATCCGGCGCGCCACCCGGCCGCCCGGCCCGCCCAGGCCCCGGCCGTAACCGGACCGCGGCCGGGGCCCCACAAGTCCCGGCCGCCCAGATCACCGCACCAGAACCACCTCACGGGGGACCCCCATGCCCAAAACCGATGTCACGCGCGCCCGCGCCCAGCGTGCGACGATCGCGCTGTTCGTCGCCGCGGCCATCCTGGCAGCCGTCGGTGTCACCCTCCTGTTCGGCCTCCAAGGGCCCGAGCGCTCTGCCCCCGACTCGGCTCCAGCCACGACCACGTCCTCCGCCCCTGCTGAAGGCGGCAGCTCCGGCGCCATGCGCCCGGCCGAGGCCTCGCCCGCTACCGCACCGTCTGTGTCCCCCGAGTCCTTGGACCCGAGGCCGGTGCCGGCGCCGGTGGAGAAGGCGGCCCGGGACTTCGTGACCGCGTGGGCCGGCCACGATGCCCGACCGGGTCGGGACACCTCGTACGACGACGCATCCCGACGAGCGGCTGAACACGCTGCCGGAGACCTCGCCGAGGACCTGCGCACTCACACCAGCGGCAGCGCCGCCGGGCAGGAGTGGCTGAGCTGGAAGGACCGTCAGGTCCTGGTGACGGCGACGGTTCTGCGGGTGTCACTGCCGGACGGGGCGCCTGCACCGAGCGAGGCCTCCAGTTTCGCGCGCGTGATCTACAAGCTGACGGAGACGCCGGCCAAGGGTCCTGCCACCGAGTCGGAAGAGCACGTGGCACTCAAGCTCCGCCGCGGCGCCGACGGAAGTTGGCGCGTGGTGGGCCTGCCCAATGTCTGAGCAGGGCGAGTCCAAGCTCCTGCGCAAAGTGCTGATCTGGGCCCTCGCCGGGTGTCTGCTCGGGCTCGGCCTGATCCTGAGCGCCGTGCTGTCGCTGTCGTCCGCGATCGGCGAGGACAACACCTCCGACGCGTTGGAGAACGCGGGGTTCGGCGGGGGTCTGTCGGACACCAAGGAGATCCCTGACTGGCTGCGTCCCATCATCCTCGACGCCGTGGCGAGGTACGGCTGTGCGGAGGTCACCCCCTCTCTGATCGCCGCCCAGCTCTACCAGGAGTCCACCTTCCGCCTGGACCCGCCCGACGGCGGGGCCCACGCGCGGGGCATCGCCCAGTTCATTCCGGAGACGTGGGCTGATGAGGGGATCGACGCCAACAACGACGGCAAGAAGGACATCCTGGACCCGAAGGACGCCGTTCCGTCGATGGTGTCCTACGACTGCAAGCTCGCCGATGAGATCCGCAAGGTGCCCGGCGACGTCGTCGACAACATGCTCGCCGCCTACAACGCCGGCGGATACAAGGTGAAGAAGTACGGCGGCATCCCGCCGTACGAGGAGACGCGCAAGTACGTCCGGGAGATCCGTGACCGCGCCGAGCGGTGGTCGGCGCCGATGGACGGCAAGACTTCCGGTGGGCTGGCCAAGGTCGTGGCCGGAGCCAAGGAGGCGTACAACACCCCCTACGTCCTGGGCGGTAACTGCAAGCCCCCGTTCATAGGTGCCAGCGGATGCGACTGCTCCAGCCTGGTCAAATACGCGTGGAGCAAGGTCGGCATCAACCTCCCCAGGGTCACCTACGACCAGGTCGACATCGGCACCAAGGTGGATTCGGATAAGGAACTGCGCCCCGGCGACCTGCTCTTCTCGGGCGGCAGTGCTTCCAGCCCGGAGCACGTGGCCATGTACATCGGCGGCGGGCAAGTCATCGATGCCCCACACCCTGGCGCCCGTGTGCGAATCACGTCCTTGTCGTTCTGGGACGGCAGGACCTTGATCAGGAAGCGGCCCACCTACACCGAGCCCGGCTCGGGCGACACCTCGGGCCCGTGGGTCACCCCGGTCGCCGACAAGCACATCGGCACCGGCTACCGGGTCTCGGGCTCGATGTGGTCAAGCGGCTACCACACCGGCGTCGACTTCCCCGTGCCCAGCGGGACCGCGACCCGCGCGGTGGGCCCGGGCACCGTGGTCACAGCCGGCTGGAACAGCGCCTACGGCTACCAGGTAGTGATCAAGCACGGAGACGGCATGTACTCGCAGTACGCGCACCACTCCTCGCTCAACGTCGTCGTGGGCCAGAAGGTGAAGGGCGGCGACCGGATCGGATGGTCCGGCGCCACGGGCAACGTCAGCGGCGCGCACCTCCACTTCGAGATACGCACCGGGCCCGAGTACGGATCGGACATCGACCCGCTGGCCTACCTCCGCGGTCACGGCGTCACGATCTGACCTGGCGGCCGGCGTCCCGCCTCCCGCAGGGAGCGCGCGCCGCCGGCCGCCACATGACCGCGAAGAATTTCGGAGCGCAGTGTCACACCGAGCCGGATCCCGACACCTGTAGCAGGTGAAAGGCCCGTTTGCTCTTTGGAGGTGCCGCCGTGCTCCCGATCTTGCCCGTGTCCGCTCCGGCCGCCGCGGCGCCGCGCTACTCGTCCGCGGATGGTGGGCGATGACCACGACCGAACTCATCGACGGCGCGCTCGACTTCATCGGGGACCTGCCCGGCCACGCCGAACAGCTCGTGGACTGGGTGATGGCCAACGCCTGGTGGGCCGCACTCGTCGCCCTTGCTGCCGGTGGTGCGGCTGCCGCGGTCCGCTGGGCCCTGTCCCGCGGCCCGATGGCCAAGCGAACGGCTCTGGAGGTGCTGCCGACCACCGGCTTCGACCCGAAGCCGGAAGAGGTCATCCGCTTCGGCCACCAGATGGCCCGCGCTCACAAGAGCGTGTCGCGCTGGCTTGTCTCCTCGAGCCGCACCGGCGCCCTGCGCGTCCGCTTCACCTGCTCCAACGGCTCGCTGTCCATGAGGGTCGAGGGCCCGGACCGGGCGATGTCGGTGCTGCGCCACCAGGGCTACGCCCAGGTCGAGATGCGGCCCGTGGAGGCCGATGGCCGTGCCGCTCGCGAACGGCCACAGATCCGGCTCGGCTCCTGACGCCCCCACGCACATCACAGACAGGTAGATCATGACCATCGCACCAGACCCGACCGTCGCCCCGTCGGTCGATTTCGCCAAGCCGGAAGCGGCCGGCCGCGGCAGGCCGGCCACCCGGGAGATGCACTACGCCCGCGCTGAGCTCGCCCTGGCCCTCCCCGACCACCTCGCCCTGCGCGAAGTGCCCCTCACCCCGGATCCGCTCGAGGCTCTGGCCAACGCGGTCGCCGACGTCCGCGAGGACCTCGGCGAGAGCGCCGACGTCGTCCTGGACCTCGTGCCCGTCTCCCCGAACCGTGTGAGCAGCAGGCGCCGGCGCCTGCTGGCCCAGGCCCGCCGCAACCCCTCCGACGGGCCGGCGATACCCGGCATGCCGCAGCAACGCGGCAACCGGTTCGGTTTCGACCTCGGCGCGGTGATGTCCGAGATCGCCACCGAGATGAAGGGCAACCAGGGCGGCGGCGCCCGGCCGCGGCAGCACCACCAGCAGCGCACGGCGCACCGCGTCACAGACATGAAGGCCGCCATGGGCAAGCTCGCCCCCGGTGCCGAGCCCGTCTTCTCCATGCAGCTGCTCGTGCGCACCTGCGCCCGCGACGAGTACCGGGCCCGGATGCTGCTGGACCAGGTCCTCGCCGCCCTGGAGCCGTGGTCCGGCGACAACCACCTGCGCCCCGTCGGTCTCCACCTCGGGGTCACCCGCCTCCGGGCGGACCACTGGGTCTACCGGGGCAGGTTCGACCGCCGCTTCGAGACCGGGTTGTTCGTACCGCGCCGGCACTCCTGGGTGACCGCCCAGGAGATCGCCGGGCTGCTCAAGCCGCCCACCAAGCACAACATGGCCCCGAACATCACCCGCTCGGGCGGAGTCGTCCCGCCGCCGCCCGCAGCGCTCCCGACGTGGACCGGCCAGCGCGGTCTGCTGCCCCTCGGGTGGGTGGCGAAGTCCGGCGGCGGCGAGCGCCTCGCCGGTGTCCCCTTGAAGTACCTGCTCTTCGCTCTGTTCCTCGGCAAGTCCGGCTTCGGAAAGACCGAGATGTCGCTCGTCCAGGCGATCGCGATCGCCCACGGTGGGTTCGGCGTGCTCTTCCTCGACCCCCACGGTGACGGCTGGACCCGTGCCCGGCCCTACCTGGCACACAAGGAGCTGGCCGACCGGATCTGGGAGATCGACCTCACGAGCCCCGAGCTCGACAAGATGGTCGGCTCCTGGAACCCCCTGTCGATGGAGCGCCGGCGCGAGTCCGAGATCCCCGACATCGTCCAGTACATCGTCACCGGCTTCGCCGCGGCCCTGAACTGGTCCGACTCCGCGGGCCGTGCGAAGACCATCCTCACGCGTGCGGTCGAGTCCCTGGTGTACCTGTCGTGGCACGTCTGCCGCGCCGGCCGGCCCGACCTGGCGCCCACCGTCTTCCAGATCCGTACGATCCTCACGGACGCCGTGTGGCGCACCAATGTGCTGCCGTACCTGCCCAAGGACATCCGGGACTTCTGGGAGAACGTCTTCCCGGGCTACAGCAAGGAAGCCATCCCGGTCGTCACCAACATCATCGAGCGACTGTCCTCCTCCAACGCGATCAAGGCGTTCCTGGGGTCGAGCCGGTCGACGTACGACATCCGGCACGCCATGGACACCGGGAAGATCGTCTTCGTCTGCCCCGCCGGCACCGGCGACGTCGACCGCATCATCAGCTCCCTGCTGATCTACGACCTCTTCCGCGCCGGCCTCTCGCGCCGGGACACCCCGCCCGACCAGCGCCGCGACTTCTACACCTTCATCGACGAGCTGACCAGCGTGGACGGCGCGTCCAAGGGCACCCTCGCCCAGATCACCGAGCAGCTGCGCAAGTACAACGTCAAGCTGCTCGCCATGACGCAGATGGCGCAGCGGCTGAGCGCCACCACCCGGCAGGGTTTGCTGCAGAACCTGTCCATCCTGTCGACGACCGCGTCCGACGTCGACGAGGCGACGCTGGTCACCCGCCGCTGGGGCAAGAAGGTCGCCCCCGACACGATCGTCCAGCTCAACCGGTACAGCTACGTCATGTCCGTGACACTCGAGTCGGGCTCGACCGACCCGTTCCGGGTCCGCGGCGCCTCGGTGGAGGACCTGTACGGCGACTACTACCGGCCGCAGAACGAGAAGCTGCTGGCGCAGGCCATCGACGAGAACCTCCAGCGCCGCTCGGTCCGCGACATCCTCACCGACCTGCGCCGCCTGGACTCGCGGCTGCGCCGGTTCATCGTCACGCTCCCCGTCCCGCCGGACGACGACGACCCGGTCGGCGCCGATCTGCCGCCGGACGAGCCCGACTTCGACGAGGCCGCACCGCCCGACCCCGAAGGCCCGGACGGACCGGCCAGCGGCCTCACGTCCAGCGGTAGTGCGGCCACGCCGCGGGTTCACGACAGCGCAGGCACCGTCATCAGCGGCGCTGAGCCGGACCCGGCCAGTGAAGTCCCCGACAACGTCCACCCGATCAACCCCCACCAGAACCAGTCGAGGCTCGGATGACCCTGCTCCCTGTCGAAGCAGCCGCCGCGGCGGCGCCTACGCGCAGCTTCCACGCGATCGGCGGCGAGGTCCTGGAGCTGCTGTACCAGCACCGGGTGCTCTCGACCCAGCAGCTGCACATCCTGCTGACTCTGCCCGAGAAGCGGCCGGCCCGCCCCGTGTACCTGCGCTGGCAGCTCGGCGAGCTGCTCCAGGCCGGGCTGGTCGACCGGATCCGGGCCCAAGGACCCGGCGGCCGCGGACGGGTCCAGAGCCAGCCGTTTCTGTGGTTCCTCACCGAAGCAGGCGCCGCATCCGTGGAGGAGGCGGGCGAGCTGCCCACCCGGCCGTACCGGGTGACGCCCGAATCCGTCGCCGGCGCCCGGCAGGCGCACACCCTGGGAGTGAACGAAGTCGGCATCGCCTTCGTCGAGTGGGCGCGGCGACTGGGTCACGAGTGCGGGCCGCTGGACTGGACCCCCGAGGTCGCCAACCGGATCCGCGACGGCCAACGACGCTTCGAAGACGACCACGTCATCAGCGACGCCGTCCTCAACTATGTGCACGTGGAGCGCGGCGGCCGCCGCACGATGCTCAGCTTCTTCGTCGAGTTCGACCGCGCCACGATGACCTCCGCGCGGCTCGCCGCGAAGCTCCAGTCGTACGGCCGGCTCTACGAGTACGTCCCGCAGAGCACTGACCGGGCGCGCCGGACCCCGAACGCGACCCGGCCGGCGTGGATGTACACCTACCCGGTCTTTCCGCGGGTCCTGGTAGTCCTCGACGCGGCGCCGCCGAAGGCTGGCGAGCCGGACCGGCGCCCGCAGCGGCTGGCCGCGCGCACCGAGGACCTGTACACGCGCGCTGCGGCGGACGTCCGACTCGGCCGGCTCAAGAGCGACATCCACATCGGCGTCACCACCCTTCAGCAGCTCCGGGAGCACGGCCCGTTCGCCCCGATCTTCACGCCGCTGCTGAGCGGCACGCAGTCTGTCCGCCCTGCTCCCACCGACCTCTACCTCGCCACGAAGTGACCAGCCGCTCGCGCCGGCCATAAAGGAAGCAGCATCATGACCAGTACCTCGCTCGTAGCTCCGCCTGACGGCGGGAGCATGATCCGGCTCACCGAGATCCTGCACCGCAGCGTCAAGCTGCGGCAGCGGCGATTCGAGATGCTGCCGCTGCGCGGCCAGGGCGCACCCTTCACCGAGCCTCACGCCCGCAACCCCTCCGACTCCCTGCCGCCGTCCGAACTCGCCGACCTGATCTCCTCCATGTCCGTCATCGGCCTCCTGGAGCCGGTCTTGGCCGAGGAGATCGTCGTCGACGGGAAGGCGCCGACGATCCGGTTGGTCACCGGGGAGCGCCGCCTGCGCGCGATGCGCTGGGGTGCCGTCAACAGGCCGGACAACCCGCACTTCCAGGCGCTGCCGGCCGTGGTCTGCCCGGGGCCGTTGTCCGAGGAGGAGCGCCACATGTGGCGCTTCGTCGAGAACTTCGCCCGGGAGCCCCTCCGCCCCGGGGAGCAGGCCGCCGCGTTGCTGTACCAGCGGTGCGCCATCCTCGTCGGCAAGCTGCTCAAGGCCGGCAAGCCCGTGCCGCAGGAGGTCTACGCGATCCCCGATCCGGCCGAGCGGTTCCTTGCCCTGGAGAAGATCCGCGGCACCGACAGTTCCTGCGCCGCCCCCTGGAGCGAGGTGCTGGACCGCCTGGGGCTGCAGCTCAACGAGCGTAAGGCCGGCGAACTCGTGCGGGCCTTTCGCGCGCTGCCGCGCGACCTCACCGAGGAGATGGACGAGGCCGCGGTACGCCTGAACACGAGGATCCGCTTCGCCGAGCTCCGCAACGGCCGGGCACAGGCTGCCGAGGGCATCTGGGCCGCGCTGAAGTCCTCCAAGCGGCTCCACCTGCTCCCGACCGCCGTGAACGTCGGCCTGGAGGAGCCCGAGCTCGGGCCAGAGGAAATCATCGCCGAAGCAGAGGAACGGCAGGACGCGGCGAACGCCGGCCGCCGGGCGAAGCTCACCCGAGTTCCCACCCGGGCCGAGGACCAGGAAGAGACCGAAGAAGGCGATGACGGAGATGCTTCTGCGGCCCTCCACGCCGATGAGCCGGCAGAGGCCGCGGAGCTGGGTTCCGCGATGCCGCCGGCACCGGTGCCGGCGGCATCCGCCGCAGCAGCAATGCCGGCCGACACCGCCCCGAGCCGTCCGGCAGTGGAGACGGACACGGTCCGTGCGGCGCTCGACGGCCTCCGCGGGCTGCTGGCCGAAGTCCGGGCCGGAAAGGAGATCGCGCGCTACGACCGCGGCTCCCTGCGCCTGGCTCTGCGCGAGCTCCACGACCACCTCGAGGGCGCCGCCATCGACGGCGCTACAGACCCCGACGCAATCACCGAAGGAAGCGAAGCAGCATGACCAGTGTCTCCCTGCCCATCCCGACCGTCGGCGTGCCCCTCCCGGGCCGCGGCTGCGACTGCAACAGCTGCGCCTTCTACGCCGGGCCTGACGGCCGGGGCGGCCCGGCCACCGTCGAGCCCCTGTGCACCGGCCAGAACTCAGACTGTCGGTTCTGCGGGTGCTCGGCGGCCGAGGCGGACGCCCCGGCGAACGCGTGCGTGACCCGCAAGTGCCCGATCCGGTGCGGGAGCCGAACCGACATAGCCCAGTGGATGGCGGACGTCGGCGGCACCTTGACCTTCGACGACATCACCGTCGACAGCACGCTGCCCGACGGTCTGCCGTCCTTCATCCCCATGACCGACGGCTCCGCGGTCACCAAGCTCGACGCCAGCCTGAACTGGCCGGCGTACGGCGTCGGTCTGCGCCGGGTCTTCTCTCCGGACACCCACACGCTCTACAAGCGCTTCACCGAGCAGACCGCCCGCCAGGCCCTCGCCCTCGGGGACCACCAGAAGGCAGTGCTGGTCGGCTACGGCGAGGACCCGCTCGTCGAGGCCTTCTGGACCCGCCGCGGCCGCGACAGGCTCGTCGAGCGGATCGCGGAGCAGGAGTGGGACCTGGTCCTCTCGTGCAACTACTCGATCTACGGGGACTGGCCGCGCACCGAGCACCTGCTCAACATGCGCCGCAGCCTCATGCTCGCTCAGGAGTTCGCCGAGGCCGGCGTGAACGTCGTGCCGAACGTCTACTGGTTCCGGCTCGAGGACCTCCAGCGCTACGTCTCCTGGATCGAGGACACCCAGCCGGCCGCCATCGCCGTCAACGTGCAGACGGTCCGCGACAACGCCGACTGGGACAGCTGGGAGCGGCCCGGCCTACACTTCCTCGCCGAAACCCTCCCTGAGGACCTGCCGGTCATCCTCACCGGCCTGTCCCGGGCCAACCGCATCGCCGAGATGGCCGAGATCTTCGGCCCCCGGCTGACCCTGATCTCCCAGAACCCCCACCAGTACGCCCTGCACGGCGCGATCATGACCCCCAACGGCCGCGAGGACGTCCACGCCCGGACCGAGGATGCCTTCGCCGCAACCGTCCAGTACATGGCCTCGCTCCTGCCCAGCCGCTGAAAACTTCTTCGTCCGCACTGTCACACCGGCGGCTCCTCCCACACCTGTAGCAGGTGAAAGCACCTTTGGGAGGAGCCTCCGTGACGACCGAACTCACCACCGAAGCCCAGACGGCGGAGCCGACGCCAGCCGCTCCGGCCTGGCGGCTGTGGATCCTGCTCGTCTGGCACCCCGCGCTCGGCCTCCCCGTCGACCCGGTCGCGGTGCTCGCCCTCGACGACAGCCGACAGCCGACCGAGCGGGTCGTGCGCTGGGTCCCCCTCGTCTACGAAACGGCCGACCCCTGGCGCGAGCGTCTGCGCGAGGCCACCACCGACGAGGACATCGAGCGGTGGATCCAGCAGTCCGGCGGCGCGTGCTCGCTCGAGCCAGCCGACATTCCCGAGGGCGCGCTCGATCTCACGCATGCAGCCGATCTGGTTCTGAATGAACTGCTCGCTGAGGTCATCCCTGCGCTTCCGCAGCGGGGTGATGGCTGATGGGTACAGGCAGCAAGTCCTCGCACGCCTCCTACGCGGTGGGGCCCACCACGGCATCCGAGACGGACGACGTGGTGGCCGAGGCACCCGTACAGCCGATGTCCGACGAGGAGGTCCAGGCCAAGGCCGACCTCGTGGTCGCGATGGACCTGATGGGGGAGCTCGCCGATCCGCCGTTCGCCCTCGACCCCGAGGACGAAGTGCCGACGGATCCTGTCGAGCGGTACGACCTCTTCGTCGGGCAGGTTGAGCAGGCCCAAGAGGCCATCGAGAAGCTGAAGGCGGCGGGTGCCTCCGATGAGGAGATCGAGGCGCACACCAAGGCGCTGAAGGCGCAGACCCTCGCCTACCTGAACTCGCTCGACGAGGACGACCTGCGCGAGATCGCCGAGGCCAAGGGCTTCGAGCACCCCGCGCTGGTGGGCCTGTCGGGCAAGGGCCAGCACCCTCTGGTCCACTGGCTCGACCCCGCGTACCCGAACGACATCCCGTCCAAGGAGAAGATCCAGGCCGCCGCGCTCAGCCGGTACAACGAGCTGCTCGCCGGCAAGACGGTCGGCGGAATGACGCTCGCCGACCTGCACGAGCTCGAGGGCACCGAGCCGCCCCTCAGTAGTGGCGCATGGAAGGCCACGCCGGACGAGGTTACGGCCTCCGCCCAGGAAGTCTCGGCGTCGATCGACGCCTGGAACGAGGCGTCGAAGACCTTCGGGCCCCAGTGGCAGGAGCAGCGGGCCGAGGCCCTGCAAACGATGCTCGCGGCCGAGCAGAAGCTGGCCTCGGCCGACTGTCCTGAGCTCGGCGAGGACCTGGCCAAGACCAAGGCCGAGGCCAAGTTGGCGGTTGACGAAGTTCTCACCCACACGTACATGCACCCGAAGGTGGTTCAGCCTTCGGTGCAGGAGGCTCTCGCCTCGGGCCAGCTGAGCGAGACCGAGGCGATGCATCTCGGCGGCCACCAGCTCGTAGCGCTGATGCGGCCGAACACACCCGAGAGCGAAGTGGAGTCGCTGAAGGCACTGGCGGTCAAGCGGCAGGAGCAGCTGGCGAACCTCGACGCCGGCTACGCCGCTCACATTGCGATGGCTCCCGAGGGCGGACAGCCGCTGAACCTGCCGTCGGCGAGCGACCCGGGCGCGCCGCAGGTGATCGCCGCTTGGGCGAAGAACGCCGGCGACGTCCAAGACATGCAGACGGGCGTGAAGGGGTGGTACGCCAACACCCAGCTGGGGGGTGCCAGCGACACTCCGTACGCCGAGCATCCGGCCCTCGGACCGGGGAAGCACCTCCACGCAGGCGATCTGACGAGCGACTTCAAGGCGTGGGCCGCGAAGCAGAAGCTCTCCGACCTGCGCACCGTCGCGGCCGAGCTAGGCATGGACAACAACGCCAAGGCCACGCGCGCCCAGGTCCAGAACTACATCGCCGCGAGCTTCAACAACAAGTACGACCAGCAGGCCATCAAGGACAAGGTCAACGCGGACGCCGCGAAGAAGGAGGCAGCCAAGGCCGCCAAGGCGGCAGCCGCCGCGGCGCCGGCGGGCACGCCCAGTGGCGGCCTGGCCTCCGACGAGGCTGTCCAGGCCCTGGCGAGCAAACTGCCGTCGAACAGCGCCGGCACTGCGGCGAAGCCTGCCACGCCTGCAGCGAAGCCGGCGAAGGCACCCAAGCCGGGATCGTTCAACGCGAACGTCCAGGCCATGATGGCCGCGGTCCAGCACGCCAAGGCGACGAACCAGGATCTGCCGGCCCGCATCGACGCCAAGGAAGTCGCCAGCTGGACCTTCGGCCCCGGCACCTCGGCGTCCAACCTCGGAGGGACGTACGCCAAGACCATCCACGCTGCCCCCGATGGCTCGCAGTGGATGTTCAAGGCCGACCACAACCACGGCGGGGCCCTGGGCCACACCGAAGCCGCCGCATCCCACGTTCTGTCGCTGGGCGGGGTCCCGGCGGTGCCGGTGTACCACCACAAGAAGGCTGACGGAACGGCCGGCTCCATCCAGCCGCTGCTCAAGGACGCCAAGCCGTTCACGGCCAGCCCGAGCCAGTGGACACAGTCCCAGGTCGACGCGATCGTCCGGTCGCACGTGGGGTCGTGGCTTGTCGGCGAGCACGACGGCCACCAGGACAACTGGCTGGCCACGTCCTCCGGCGGGCTCGTGCAGATCGACCGCGGTCAGGCCTTCAAGCACTTCGGCGCGGACCAGCTGTCGGTCGACTACGCCCCCAGCGGCGGAGGCGGTTTCACCCCGGTCCACCAGAAGCTCTACCAGGCCGCTCTGGGCGGTGGCCTCGCCAGCGGGGTGAAGATCAACCCGGCCGCCGCGCACCCGGTGATCAAGAAGTTCGAGTCCATGCCAGACGCACAGCTGCGCTCCATCCTGCACTCCACCGCGCACGAGGGCGCCAAGGCCGGTGTGGCATGGGTGCCGCAGATGCGCAGCCGGGCGGCCAAGGCCCTGAAAATCCCGCAATCCCAGGTGACCCACGAGCAGATCGCCACGGCGTTCCTGGACCACGCCGTAGAGAGGAAGAACAACTTGCGCGAGAACTTCTCCGACTTCTTCGTCAAGCAGCTGGGCCTGCCCTCAGGCGCCTCCCTGAAGCACGGCGGTGGTAGCTGATGGGGACCGGATCCAAGTCGAGCCACCAGAGCTACGCGGTCAGCCCGACCGCGCTCGCCGAGGCCCCTGCCGCCCCGCTGGACCTCACGGGCGCGCCGGCAGCGGGCGGGGAGAGCGACGTCACGGGCGCGGCCGCAGGAGCTTCCGGGGCGCCGGGCTTCGAGGTGCCGGAGCTGCCCGAACCAGTTGTCGAGCCGACTTTCCTTGCGGAACCGCCGGCTGGCGATGACCCGCTGGCGGAGCCCGGCGGGCCGCTGGGCACCGAATCCGAACCCGAGCCTGTCGTGTCCGCGGCGCCCCCTGAGGAGGACGTTCCGGAGACGTCTGCCGAGGGTGTCACGGGCGCCGCCGAGGTGCAGAGCAGCGATGAGGAGCAGCCTACGGAGGAAGCCGTGCTGCTCCAGGCGGAGGACATCGAGGAGGTCCAGGAGGAAGAGGAAGAGACGGACCCGCCGCTGACTCCCGTACCGGCGGCGCCCCCGGTGGGCGAGCCCACGGGGACACCGATCCTGGTGGGTGGTGACGACTTCATCAACTCCGAAGCGACCCTGGTCGCCTACGACTCGCCGGACGGCCCGCGGGAGGTGCTGCTCACGCACATATCCGAGGAGGCCGAGGAGAAGCTCCTCGACGCGCTGAGCATCCCCGGCACGCACATGGAGGAAATCCAGGTCGAGGAGGAAGTCAAGGAGCGCCTGGACCTCGACAAGGAGAAGAAGCTGGCCGAGCTGACCAAGACCGCGGTCAGCTCCGTGCAGCACAAGCTGAAGACCGGCTCCGAGATGTCGGACGCGTCGATCGCCAAGCACCAGGCGGCCGTCGACGCAGTCTCCGACGTCCTCAACGACCCGTCGATCAGTGACGACGAAAAGGCCATGGCCCAGCACTACATGGACCAGCTGAACGTCGTGAAGGACAAGATCGACAACGGCGGCGCGCCCATGCCGTGGATGGACGCATACGAGGTGACCACCACCAAGATGGTCACCAAGCAGGTACCGGTGCCCGATGGGGATCCGGAGCCTGGCACGCTCGCCGCGACCGTCCGCAAGGCCAGCCGGATCCAGGCGAACCTGGACCCGGCCACCGGGCAGACGTCGTGGGACGGCGTTACCCGCTCTTCCGCCAACGGCACGGAGTACGAGATCGACATGGGTGACGGCTGGAAGGCCGTCTACCGCCCGTATAAGGACAACGATCCGAAGCACACGGAGTACTCGCTTCGGGGACAGCTCGAGGTCCATGCCCCTGCGGGCGCCGGCCACGGCAAGGACCTCGTGGAGCGGCTGGAACAGCTGCACCTGATGAACAAGCCGATGACCGCGGCCGAGGGCGAGTGGACGTACCTGGCGAACAACATCCGAGCCCAGGGGCTGGAAGACGCCCCGGGCATGAAGGCCGCCATGGAGACGGCCCAGGGTCTCCAGGATCTCCAGGTCCAGGAGATCGTGCACCAGCGCATGGAGTCCCTCATGGGTCTCGACAGCGACGCCCTGCAGACGGCCATGAAGAGGATCCACCTGGAGGCCTCCCACAAGGTGCTCCCGATGAAGGTCGACGTCGTCCGAGACGCCGTTGCGAAGGCTTCCGGATTCTCCAGCGGCGCCGAACTTGCGGCCAGCCCGGGCTACGAGCCCACACCCTCGACGGGAGGGAAGTGGCTGACCTGGTCCCGCTTCGACGTGACCGGCAAGAAGGCCGAGATCCAGGACGCGTTCAAGGGCCGGTCACTGACCCACAACCTCAACGGCGGCGACCTCGCCAGCCTCCTCGGCACCGGAGTCCTGGCCTCCACGGAGAAGCGAGCCGTGATGGGTATCGGCGGCGGGCTCGGCATGAGTGAGCAGGCCGACAAGATGACCGGCGGCGCCAACAGCGTCTTCCTGCGCGTCAAGAAGACGCCCGCCCAGCCTGGCGGCGGCCGGCTCATCTGGGACGACCCGAGCGTGCTCATGCAGCGCAGCGACTACTACGCCTACAACGGCGACCACTACGGCGCCATCAACCCCGCGCACCACAACTACAACGCGGGGGCGATTACGCGGGACCCGATGAAGATCGCCAAGTTCTCCGGCAGCAGCAACGAGATCATGTTCCGCAACGGGATCGACTTGCTTGGGGCAGAGGCCCCCAGCCGGATCGTCTGCCACACCGCCGCGGAGCGCAGCAGCATCCTTGCCTCCCTCACCGCGCGGGGCATCACCCAGCTCGGCGGGAAGCCGGTCGAGGATGTCCTGTGCACGGAAGCCGACTACTACAGCTGAGCAGGAGCGATTCGATGACAGCAACACAGCAGCAGTGGCGACAGCGGTTCGCGGATCTCCTCGCGGGCAACCACAGCCCGACCGGGGACCCGGTAGACGCCGGTGCGCGCCTGGTCGTGTCAGACCCCGACGGTACCGAGGTCTTCCGCACCGCGCTTGCCCGCCACCACCGCTTCGAGGACGACGACGACCAGGTCATATGGATCAGGCCCCTGGTCGGCGGCCAGGACACCGGGAGCGGATACCTGTTCAACCTCAACCTGGCCCGGCGGCGATCCCTTTCTGTGGCGCGGGCCGACGTCGTGGACGACTGCGTGGAGATAGATCTGACCTCGGGGCAGAAGGCGCGGATCGAGCCGGCTGACGGCCCCGAACTCGAGCAGCTGACCCGTTGGGAGGACTTCACCAACCGTCTCACTCCCGAGGAGGACGCCGCACTCGCGCGGCTGGACGCCGACTCCTGGCACGGACGCTATGCGTGAGCAGCCCCGCCGCCGGCGGCGAAGGGGGACTGCGGGGCGTGTTGGCATGATGTCCCCGCGGCCCGGCGGCCGCGGGCAGACAACTGGCCGGCCCCGGTACGAAGAGGGCCGGCCCGACGAACTTGGCGGACCAGGCGGACCGCACGCGGAAGGAGGAGGACATGGCAGATCGAGCACACCCGGTGACCGAACAGCGGCATGCTGACCTGCGCAGTCCTCTGCCGGAGCACGAGCGCGATCTCCCCGTTGACGTGGCCTGGCTGCGCCGGCGCGCCAAGCTGTTCGCAGTTGTGTCCAAGCGCGAGTTCCACCTCGTCACGGACCTCGCGGCGTACGCCTCGGTCAGCGGCATGCCCTACCTCGCGCACTATGCCGCCCAGGTGTACACCGGCCCGAAGACGGCACGCCTGAAGGTGCCGCTGATGGCCATCAACCTCCAGCTGGTGACCACGCGCGAGGAGGCGGACCGCGCCTTGGCCCACGAGACCATGCACCTGGTCGTCCCCTCCTACGGGCACAAGGCGGCCGCCTTCGCCCGGGCCCAGCTCTTGCTCGACGAGGTCGGGCAGCTCACCGCCGCGCTGACGTAAGACAGTCCGCGGACAACCGGCCGGCCGCGCCGATGCCTCCCGCTACACCGCGCCGAGGAGGCAGAGGCAGGCCGGCCGCCCTACGCCCAGACTGTTGCACAATAGGCGTTCACTATGTATCGTGATGGATGTCGTGCGGGAGACGCCGCCGACCGGAGCCGCTACTCGCGGCCTCACATCCAGCCCAGGTGACATCACGCGCTCCAGCGTGCCCATCACGCGGGCCCGATCCTCCTCGGAGACCCCATGCCGAGCACCACGATGAAGCCCTTCAACGACGTCGAAACCGCAGCCGTCGAGGCCGCACTGAAGCGCGCCCAGACGGGTCGGGCCGCCTGGATCGGACCGGACCCGGCCCTTCACAGCCAGGACACGGAACTCCGGTGGGTGGAGGCCGTGCTGCGCCACCGCCTCTCGCTCCTCACGCTCGGCCGCCCGGTCGCCATCCGAACCGGCGAAGACAACACCCATCCGCTCGTCGCGGGCGGCCGAGCTTTCCCCGCAGTGGCGCTGACGATCCCCTTCGCCGACAGGACGCTGGACTTCCTCGCGACCTATAACGACGACGGCCGCCTGACCTTCGACGTCGTCAGCCCGTGCCACTGCTGCGGCAAGCCGGTCCCCACCGAGGAGATCGACCGCCTGGAGGACCTGGGCGACTACCTCCTCCAGGCCCGGGACGCCCTCGGCGGATCCCCGCGCTTCCGCACCTCCCCGGCACACGCCGCCGGCTGTCCCGCGCGCGGCTGACCGCCCTACCCCTCCCCCACTGGCGCCCCCGGCTGATGCAGCCGGGGGCGCCCTGCATGGAGCGACACCTCACCATGACAGCCAGTCCCCCCGCCGGCCTCGGCGACAAGCCTGTCCAACACGAACCGGACCCGCTCCGGGCTCCCGACGCATACGGCCCCTTCGGCCGGGTGGTCACCGCCCCCGGAAGCAGCGCAACGCCGGCGTCATCGACGTGGGTGACGTGGCTGCTGTTCATGGTCCCGCTGTGCATCGCCGAGTTCAGGGACCTCCCGGACCCCGAGATCAAGCGCGTCTCGGAGAAAGCCGCCGACCTGATCACCAGTCACGGCGACGACGCGCAGTACGGCGGGCACCACCAGCGCAGCGCGCGCACCGCGATCGCCAAAGGGCTCGCTGTACTCGCGAGAGCCGAAGGCGGTGTGACCGCGCTCGGAATTCACGCGTGCACCCGCCCGCACGACGGCTGCCCTGCCAGTCCTACCACCCAGCCCCGCCCGTCGAAATGTGAGGAACGAGATGCCTGAGAGCACGAAGGCGACCGGTCGCACTGCACCCAAGAAACGGCTTCTTACCCAGAACTCCGACCTGAGGAGG
Organism: Streptomyces sp. NPDC032721; assembly: GCF_055579625.1. NCBI lineage: Bacteria > Bacillati > Actinomycetota > Actinomycetes > Kitasatosporales > Streptomycetaceae > Streptomyces > Streptomyces sp. NPDC032721. Next base: position 42,136 of record NZ_JBVIMX010000035.1, read on the forward strand.
ATCGGCGTCTTCAACTGGACGCTCCCGGCTTTCGTCATCGAAATGCCCGATGGAAGTCATTTCAACGTCTGCCCTCAGGCGGGCGTATGCGCCCAGCTGTGCTATGCCCGGGTCGGCACCTACCGTTTCAAGAACGTCCGCGCGGCTCACATCCGAAATCTCCTCCTCTGCCGCGACACCCCCGAAGATTTCGAGAAGCAGATGACCGAGGAGCTCAGACACAAGCGGTACGCCGGAAAATGGATTCGCGTGCACGATTCAGGCGACTTCTTTTCCGAGGATTACCTTCTCACCTGGATGCGCATCATGCGCAACTCGCCGGGCGTTCGCTTTTACTGTTACACCAAGGAAATTTCCCTGTTCAAGCGGGTAGTCGCCAACGACCCGCCTGAAAATTTCCTCTGGTGCTACAGCCTCGGAGGAAAGGAGGACCACCTCATCGACCTGGGTAAAGAAAGGCACGCGGACGTCTTCCCCGATGTGGAAGCGCTGATCGCCGCCGACTACACCGACCAGACGGAGTCGGACCTTCTGTCGGTCCTCAGCGAATCCCCTCTCGTCGGAATCCCGGCCAACAACATTCCGCACCTTCTGAAGAAACAGGGGCAGGAGACATTCGGCAGCCTTCAGCGAGCGCGCGACGAGAAGCTGCGTGCGAAGAGGGCGCGCGCGAACCAGAAGTTGGCGCTGGCGCACTGACACCCGCGGGGGTGGGGGGGGGGGGGGGGGGGGGGGGGGGGGGGGGGGGGGGGGGGGGGGGGGGGGGGGGGGGGGGGGGGGGGGGAGGAGGGGGGGGGGGGGGGGGGGGGGGGGGGGGGGGGGGTGCTTCAGGGAGGGGGAAACAAGAAAGAGGAGGAGGGGAAAGAGG
>NZ_JBVIMX010000035.1:43013-44981 GCF_055579625.1 Streptomyces sp. NPDC032721
ATGAGAGAGAACCTACCCCCGCGCCTAGGAAAACCCCACCCACCCCCACCACCCCCCCCCCCCCCCCCCCCCCCCCCCCCCCCCCCCCCCCCCCCCCCCCACCCCCGCGGGCGTGCTCCGCCACCTCCCAAGCGCATGTTGCGTATTGCGTCACCACGATGTATTTTGACCCATGCCCCTGCGGGATCGAGGAAGCCGGCGCGGTCACCAGAGCCGCCGGCTGAGCTCGAGCTCGATCAACCAGGCCCCGTCTGCGGGACCATGACCACGGCCTGCGACTTCACCGCCGGTTCGACAAGGAGTAACGGTGATTCCCGCCGACGCTGATGAACTCGTGACCACACAGGACATCGCGCAGAGATACCAGGCCCACGAGAAGACCGTGCGCAACTGGATGATGGTCCCGGGGTTCCCGGAGGGTTGGCCGCAGGGCCCCGGACGGACCCTTGTCCGTAAGGCCGCGGAGGTGGACCGATGGCTGAAGGAGAACCGTCCTGTCGAGTGGGCGAAGGGGCAGGACTCGGGTAATCCGTTCGGTCTGCCCGCCGGCAAGCCGACGGACCTGGTGACGCTGTCGGACATCTGCGCGTGGGAGGGCAAGGCCCTCGGGCGGACAGAGCCCGTGCCCGAAGCTACCCTTCGTAGCTACATCTCCAGGAAGGTCCTGGCCGCCCCGGACCGCACGCCCGGTGACGGTAAGCAGCCAGAGGTCTTTGAGCGGAAGTGGTTCCGCCTTACCGCGTACAACTTCGTGAACCGTCCGCGTACACGCATGCGCCGGCAGACCAAGGCTGAGGAGGCGCCGGCGAGCGAGCAGGCCCCTGCAGCCGGCGGCGTGCTTCCGAGCCCTTCGCCGACTGCGCGCGCGGAATACCTCGCCCCCCAGGGGATCGCGACCACGTATGCGGTCAGCGGCCCGACCGCCAAGGCGTGGACTCGCGTTGACGGATTCCCCGAGGCCGGCGACAACGGCTACAGCGCTGCCGAGGTCGACGAGTGGGTGCGGAACAACCGGAGGCGCTCCTGGGCCGCGGCTCGGCGCCGCGCGGAGCAGGCGGGCCGCACGCGCCCGACCGACTCCTCCGTCGACGCCGGGGGGAACCAGGTCAAGCCGGCGTCGGCGACTGGCTCGGCAACCGGGACGCAGGGTGGGCATGACGTACTTACCGCGGCGACGATCGGCGCGCGGTATGGGGTCTCCGAGCAGACCGGCCGGCAGTGGACCACGGTCAGGGAGAAGCGGGAGGGTCGCAAGATCCTCCGTCGTGCCTTCCCTGCTCCGCTGGACAGTCGCTCGGCTGAGGCCGAATACGCCCCGGGCGACGTCGACGCCTGGGTCCGGGAGAATCACCCGCACGTGTGGGCCGCCTACACGGGCACCGGGCCGGCTCTGGTCAACCCGCTGCCTGAGGGCGACCCCCTGGACCTGCTGGACATCTACGACTTCGCCGAGATCCTGGGGATGGCCACCCGCGGGGAACCCCTGGCCCGCGAGACCATCACTGCCTACCACGCCCGAGGGCAGGTGCCGTACGTCGACCGGACCTCCGGGGACGGCAAGAAGCCTGAGGTCTTCAGTGATCACTGGTACCGCCGGACGGTCTACGAGTTCGTCCTCAGTCGCAGGGGATCCGGCAACTTCGAGGCCCGGTCGTAGGAGTCCTTCATGGCCCTGAACGGCCCGGGCCCGCGCCGCTGAAGTTCCGTGGAGCCTCGACGACTCCCAGTGCCTGGATGCCTGCCGAGGCGCAGGTGTGCAGGCACAGGGGTCTGGGGGCCGCCTCGGTCCTTCCGTCCATCAGGCGCGCAGAGTTCACCGACGAACCTCGTGCGGTTAGGCCAGCTCAGCTGGCCTCCGCAGACGTCACAGGAGCGGGGGGGGGGGGGGGGGGGGGGGGGGGGGGGGGGGGGGGGGGGGGGGGGGGGGGGGGGGGGGGGGGGGGGGGGGGGGGGGGGGGGGGGGGGGGG
>NZ_JBVIMX010000036.1:0-44382 GCF_055579625.1 Streptomyces sp. NPDC032721
GCACCGCTGGTTCCGCGAGCACCTGGCGGCGTCCGTACGGGCTCTCGTACCTGCCGACGTACGGACCGACCCACAAGGTCAATAGGCGGGCCCGGGGGGGGGGGTGGAACCCCCCCCCCCCCCCCCCCACAACCCCCCCCCCCCCCCCCCCCCCCCCTCCCCCCCCCCCCCCCCCCCCCGCGGCTCTTGTCGTGTGCGGAGTCGGTCCTCACGGCGTCAGCGGCGTCCGGGGGCCGTCGTCGTGGCGCGGCGGGTACGGCTGCCGGGAGCTGCCCGGGGTGTCGTCGCGGATGACCTCGCCCTGGACGACCTTGCCGTCGGGGCGGTGCATCCTCGCCTGCTGGAAGACGTCGCCGAGGCTGCCGGGCTGCTGCACGGCGTTCATCCGGCGCTCCAGGGACTTCTCGGCGAACCGCGCGAGCGCCTTGCGCACCGGCGGCAGCAGGACCAGCAGCCCGAGCACGTCGGAGATCAGGCCGGGCAGGATCAGCAGCAGCCCGCCGAGCATCACGAAGCCGTTGCCGGAGCCCTTGCGGCCCTGCTCTTCGCGGGGGTCGTACGCGCCACCGCCCTGCTGCTGGCGCTGGATCGTCTCGCTCAGGTTCTTGAAGGCGCGGCGGCCCGCCCGCTTGATCACGGCGCCGCCGAGCACGACCCCGCCGACCAGCAGCAGGAACACGGTCAGCCCGCCGGCCGCACCGGCCACGAGGGTCAGCAGCCAGATCTCCAGCACCAGCCAGGCGGCGATGCCGAGAGGTACGAACGTACGGGCGCGGGAGCGCTTGCGGGCGGTCGTCGGGGCGGTCGGGGGCGGGGTGCCGGTCGTCATGCCCCCAGTGTGCCTGGCAGGGCGCCTGAACGGCGTAAAGAGGGCGTGAGGAGGCGTACGGAGGCGTCCCGCGGGGGTTGGCGGCCCAAGGGGCCCAGGAGGGCTTGCGGCGGGGTGTCAGGAGGGCTTGCGGCCGAGCAGCTTGTTGGCGCGCGATTCGACGCCCCAGGCGGTGACCCGCCAGAGCGCCTCGACCAGGATGTCGTTGCTCATCTTGGAGTCACCGCGCTCCCGCTCGACGAAGGTGATCGGGACCTCGACCACGTGGTACCCGGCCTCGACCGTACGGCGCGCCAGGTCGACCTGGAAGCAGTAGCCGGCCGAGGCGACCTCCTCGATGCCGATGCCTTCGAGGGTCTCGCGGCGGAACGCGCGGTACCCGCCGGTGACGTCGCGGATCGGGACGTTCAGCAGCAGGCGCGAGTAGGTGGAGCCGCCGCGCGAGATGAACTCGCGGTACTTGGGCCAGTTCACGATGCGGCCGCCGGGCACCCAGCGGGAGCCGAGCACCAGGTCGGCGCCCTTGAGTGCGGTCAGCAGGCGCGGCAGTTCCTCGGGCTGGTGGGAGCCGTCGGCGTCCATCTCGACCAGGACCCCGTAGCCGTTGTCCATGCCCCAGCGGAAGCCCGCGAGGTAGGCGGCGCCGAGGCCTTCCTTGCCCTTGCGGTGCAGGACGTGCACCTGGTCGTCGGCGGCCGCGAGTTCGTCGGCGAGCTTTCCGGTGCCGTCGGGGCTGTTGTCGTCGGCGACCAGGACGTGCGCCTCGGGAACGGATTCCCGGACCCGGGCGACGATCGGCTTGATGTTCTCGACCTCGTTGAAGGTCGGAATGATCACCAGAACATTGCCGAGCGGGCCGTAACGCTTTTGACCGCCGTCGTTCACTACTGCCCCTTTTCACGCCCGTACACAGAGGGACCCACCATAGCGAGCGCTCATCGGCACGGAGGGCAGGGTCTTTCGTTTGTCCTGGGCCGGTTCCGTGAACGGGGTGGGGAGCGGGGCCGGGACGGAGAGCTGCGGATGGGGGCCCGGCGTCCTTCGGGCCGACCAGGTGCCCGCCGGCTGCGGACATCCTCGCCGTTGTCTACTGAACGCCGGGCCCTACCCGGGTCGCACCGTCGGACGGAAAAAACCTTCCCTCGCCCCCGAGGCGCGGGCGCTGAACCTGGTTCCCGGGGCGGGGTGCCGGTGCGGCACTCCGTCCCCATGACCCAGCGGCGTTCGACGACTGCGTGGAAGGTTTCCGGCCGGACGTTTCGTGGTGGACCCGGCCGAACCTACCCGCCGGTGGCCGCTCTCTGTCAACACCCGTGCGACCTGCGGCGATTCTTCAAATCAGCAGGTCAGTGCGGAGGGAGCGAAGAACTCTACGGCAGCGCGCGCCGCACCGATCGGCGGTATGGAACCCGCCGGGCGTCATGCGTTCGGCCCTACGTGGACGGTGTGACCGCCCACCACGGTGCGCAGACAGACCGGAAGGGCGGCGTCCGGCGACAGGTCGGGGAGTCCGGGCGTGCCGGAGCGCGGGTCGGTGGACCAGCGGGCGACCCGGTCGTCGGGGGCCTGGACCAGCAGGTCGCCGGTCTCCCAGATCGCGTAGTCGGCGGGTGCGCCGGGCACCAGGGTGCCCGCGTCGTCGCGGCCGACGGCCCGCCAGCCGCCCCGGGTGTGGGCGGTGAAGGCGGCGCGCACCGACACCCGGTGCTCAAGGGTGCGGTGGTACGCGGCGGCGCGGACGGTGCCCCACGGGTCGAGCGGGGTGACCGGGCTGTCGGAGCCGAGGGCGAGGGGGATGCCGGCCTTGAGCATGGCGGCGTACGGGTTGAGGGTGCGGGCCCGCTCGACGCCCAGGCGCTGGGCGTACATGCCCTCCGTGCCGCCCCAGGCGGCGTCGAAGGCGGGCTGCACGGAGGCGGTGAGGCCGAGATCGGCGAAGGCGGCGAGCGCTTCGGGGGTGAGCATCTCGACGTGCTCGACCCGGTGGCGGGCGGCGCGCACGCGCGCGAGGCCGACCTGTTCGGCGGCGGCGCGCACGCCCGTGACGACGGCGGTCAGCGCGGCGTCGCCGATGGCGTGGAAGCCGGCCTGGAGGCCCTCCAGGGTGCAGGCGACGACATGGGCGGCGATGGCGGCGGCGTCCAGGTGGGCGGTGCCGGTGTGCGGGGCGTCGGCGTAGGGCTGGTGCAGGCAGGCGGTGTGCGAGCCCAGCGAGCCGTCGACGAAGAGGTCCCCGGCGGCGCCGATGGCCCCGAGGTCGCGGATGCGCTGGGCGTCCTTCGCGTTCGCGACCGCTTCGGCCCAGTAGCCGAAGACGCGCGGGCCGGGTTCGGCGGCGGCCACTTCGAGCAGTCCGAGCAGGTCGTCCTCGGAGGAGATGTCGGGGCCCGCGCACTCGTGGACGGAGCCGATGCCGAGCGAGGCCGCGTGGGCGAGCGCGGCGCGCTGGGCGGCGGTGCGCTGGGCGGGGCTGACCGCCGCGTGCGCGGCGGCGCGCACCGCGTGGTGGGCGGCGCCGGTGAGCGGGGCGTCCGGCTGATACCCGGTCAGGCCGGTGATGCCGGGGACCAGGTCGAGCAGGGCGGTGCTGACGACGGCGGAGTGGACGTCGATACGGGGCAGGTAGAGCGGGCGTCCACCGGCGGCGGCATCGAGTTCGGCGCGCGAGGGGTGGCGCTGCTCGGGCCACCGCGAGGCGTCCCAGCCGGCGCCGAGGAGGACCTCGCCCGAGGGGCGGGCCGCGGCGTGGGCCCGTACGAGCTCCAGCGCCTCGGGGAGCGAACGGGCCGCGGAGAGGTCCAGGCCGGTGAGCGCGAGGCCGGTCGACGTGGTGTGCACATGTGCGTCCGTGAACGCCGGGGTGACCAGTGCGCCTTCGAGGTCGAGCACCTCGTCGACCCCGCTCGCGAAGGCGTCGGCCGCCCCTTCGGAGCCCACCCAGGCGACATGTCCGCGCTCTACGACCATCGCGGTGGCGAACGGGTCGGCGGGACTGTGCACCTCGCCGCCGCGCAGCAGCACGGTGCGGTCGGCGGGGGTGTCGGAAGAGGGGGCGGAGGGGGCGGTGCGCTCGGTCATGGGGACCAGTCTCGCGCAGGGCGCGGGGCGCTCGTGACCAGGGTGACGACCAGGGTTACTGGACGCGGGGCGGCCGGGCCTCGTACGGGGTGGAGAGGACGACCGTCGTACGGGTGGAGACGCCGGCCAGGGTGCGGATCCTGGTGAGCAGGTGCTCCAGTTCCAGGGGGGTGGCGACGCGCACCTTGAGGATGTAGTTCTCGTCGCCCGCGACGCTGTGGCAGGCCTCGATCTCGTCGATGCCCGCCAGCCGTTCGGCGATGTCGTCGGGGGCGCTGGGGTCGAACGGTGCCACCGAGATGAACGCGGTGAGCGGCAGCCCGACGGCCTCCGGGTCCACGACCGCGGCGTATCCGCGGATCACTCCGCGCTGCTCCAGTCTGCGGACGCGCTGGTGCACCGCCGAGGTGGACAGGCCGGTGGCCTTGCCCAGGTCGGTGTAGCTCATCCGCCCGTCCTTGACGAGCAGGTCCACGATCTGACGATCCAACTCCTCCATGGGCCAAGAACCTACAGGGCGCGGGGCCGGTGTGACACGTGAGCGCCCTGCGTCTTGCCTGGTGGTACGAGGGAGGGCGGCGGCAGGCATCTGCGAAGGGCATGTGACGAAGGCCACAGGGTTGTGGCCGTGTCCTTCTCGGTTGTGGGGTTATCGCGCAGGCGCGCAGGGAAGTGCTTGCTGTGGTCGAGGCCCGCAGTGCCTTGTCGGCCCACCTTGAGGGGGAGAGTCTCCATGCAGAGCCTGAAGCGCACCGGTCGTTCCGAACCGGAGCCCTCCGATATCGCGGATATCACTGACGCCGCTTCCTTCGACGCCGTCACCCGGAAGGCCGGCCGGGCGCTGGACCCGGATTCGAACCCGGACCTGGACCCGGATCCGGACTCGAACCCGGACTCGGACTCGGGATCGGACGACACCTTCGAGATGTACCGGGTGATCTGCCCGGACTGCACCCAGCCGATCGCACTGCTCGCCGGGGAGGACGTACTCCCCGAGCACGCCAAGTGCCCCACGCCGTGGAACCCGTTCGGTCTGACGGCCTGTGCCGGTACGGGGCGGCCCGCGGCCGACGCGCGGCCGGCCGACGCCACCAGGGAGGTCCAGGAGCAGGACACCGCGCTGCTGCTGACGCTGCCTCAGGGGCTCGACTGGCGGACGCAGCCCTTCTCGCACGTCGGCGGTCCGGGCTCGCGTCCGCTGAAGGTGCCGCGCCAGCGGGCGGCGTAACCGCCGTCAGCCGTCGGTCTGTTCGCTCCAGTACGTGCCGCGCACCATGGCCTGAAGTGACGCGTGGTGCAGGATGAGCGCGTCCGGGTTCTCCGGGACCCGGACCTCGCCGAAGTGGACCTGGCGGTAGGCGATGCGCAGCATGACGATGGCGTGCCGCAGGGCTGCGTAGAGGGTGTGGAACTCCATGTCGCGCGGAGTGTGGCCGGTCAGCCGCGCGTACCGTTCCTCGATCGCGTCCCGGCGCAGGAAGCCGGGCAGTCCGTCCTGCCCGAAGGAGACCGTGAGGTCCTGGAAGAAGCGGTGCAGGTAGACGGTCCAGCCCAGGTCGAGTTCGCGGGGGCCGTGGGCCGCCATCTCCCAGTCGAGTACGGCGGCGGGCTCGAAGCCGTCGTAGATGATGTTGCCGATCCGGGCGTCGCCCCAGCACAGCACGGACTCGCCCTCGTCGGCGGGCCAGTGGTCCTCCAGCCAGCCGAACGCCTCCTCGATGAGGGGTGAGCGGGGCAGTCCGTCGACGACCCACTCGTAATAGATCTGCTGGGCCGTCACATGACGTCGCAGCGGGCTGCCTTCGACGTCCGGGAGCAGGAACTCGGCCTCCTTCGCCGGGAACTGGTCGTGCAGGCGGGCGATGACGCCGATGCTCGCTGCCTCCAGGGTGGCGCGTTCGGCGTCGGTGGCGGCGTGCAGCCAGTTGCCCTCGTAGGTGTACGGCATGACGTCGGGCGGCACCCTGCCCTCGGCGCGGGCCATCACGAAGAAGGGGGCCCCGAGCGGTCCGGGGTCCTCCTCCAGCCACAGGACGCGCGGCACGGGTACGTCGGTGTGCGCGCCGACGAGGCTCATCACGCGGTGCTGGCGGGCCATGTCGTAGACGGGGAAGACGGTGTACGCCGCCGGGTCGGCCGCGAGGCGCAGGGCGCAGGCGGTGACGGGGGCCTCGGGGTGGTCGAGGTCGAAGAGCAGGGTTTCGCTCGACATGCCGTTGGAGTCCGGGACGTGGATTCCGGTGACACGTGCACCCGGGAAGCGGTGGCCGAACCAGGTGGTGAGGCGGCGGCCCAGTTCCTCGGGGTCGCGGGTGGTGGTGCGGGGGCGCGGTGCGGAGACCATGTCCGTACTCCTCTGGGCGGGAAGGGCGGGGCCTGGCGTGTCGGGCCTGGCATGGCGGGGTCTGGCAACGTGCCTTGATCAGGGGGCGGTCGAGTCGTAGCCGGTGAAGCCGCTGGGGTCGTGGCGGCCGAAGCTGCCGTGCTCGAAGATGCCGTAGCCGGTGCGGCCTTCGAGGGTGAAGCGCGCGGCGTGGTCGATGACGCCGTACGCGGCCATGGGGTGGGCGGCCGGGTAGGAGAGGTCGTAGGTGCGGCGGTCGGTCCAGCCGCGGCCCTGCCAGGTGCCGTGCTGCCAGTCGGCCGCGGGCGGGTAGCCGGCGCCGACGGCCAGGGGCGAGGAGGCGAGGATCTCCACGCCGAGTTCGAGGGGTTTGCGGTTCTGGTCGGTGAGGTGGACGGTGGCGCGGGTGGGATGGCGGGTGCCGGGGCGGTAGGTGATGTCGGTCTGCGGCCAGCCGAGCTGGACGTCGTGACGGTGACCTGCGGCTGCGGCCGCGCCGGTCTCCCTGCGGACGCTGAGGGCCTCGTTGAGGGTGCGGTGGCCGTCGGCGTCCTCCTGGACGATGACCATGACGAAGCGGTCCTCGAAGCGGGCCGGCACCCAGAGCCAGTGGAAGCCCTCGGGCCGCAACTCCTCGGCGGCGCGCCCGCCTTCCTCGCCCGGGATGGGGCGGACTCCCCAGCTGCGGTCGCGGGTTCCGGTCCACTCCCCCGGCGCCAGGCGGATCTCCTCGCCGCCGACGCGGATCGTGCCGGTGCAGCTGCCCGCCTGGACGAAGCGGCGGCCTTCGAGCATCAGGCGGTCGCCCCGGTACTGGACGTGGTGCGGCTCCCAGACGGCGGGGAAGTCGGCGGTCCAACTGATCTCGTACGAGAGGGAGTCGGGGTCCGCCGGGTCGGAGTCGCAGGTGAGGGTGAAGCGGCGCAGCGGTTCGTCGACGGCGATGCGCAGCGGGCCGACGGAGAGGTCGGTGCGGTCGTCCGGGAGGGCGTCGGAGGCACGGACGGCGTGCAGGTCGTCGCCGATGCGGAGGGTCGCGTAGGCGTCGATGACGCCGGTGTTGGGGTAGACGCCGAGGCCGAGGATGAGGAGGGCGTGGCCGGTGTGGTCGACGATGTGGAAGATGCAGCGGTCGTAGGCGTTCCGGTCGCTGGTGACGACGTGCTTCATGGATAACGGGGCCTGGTGGATGGGGTATTCGTCCAGCGGAACGGGGCGGTCGGTGGGCATGGCGGTCCTCCTGGTGGGGGGTGGGTTGGCTGAGGGGGTGGGCGGCACGGGGTGGTGGTGGCGCGGGGGTGCGGCCCGGCCGGTGAGATTTCTGACGGTACGTCAGGGGGTGGGGTGGGGGCCAGGGTTGGGGCGGGGTGGGTGCGGGGTGGGGGCGGGGTGGGGGCCTGTGACACTGTGCGGCTCCACCGTGCGGGCACGGGCCATGGCACTCTGCGGGTGCGCCCCTCAGGAGCGCGGGGCTGTGACACTGGGCGGCTCCACCGCGCGGGCGCGGGGCCATGGCACTGTGCAGGCGTGCCCCTCAGGGGCGCGGGGCTGTAACACTGTGCGGCTCCGCCGCGCGGGCGCGGGGCCATGGCACTCGGCGGGCCGCCCCTCAGGGGCGCGGGGAACTGCGCGGCCAGCCACGAACGACTCGCACACCCTCACCCGCCCCCACCGGGCTGCCACCCGGGCCTGGGGCGCAGCCCCAGCGGCCACCGCCGGGGCCCGGGGCAACGCCCCGGCAACCCTCGCAGGGGTTCGCCCCACCAGGGGCGCGGGGAACTGCGCGGCCAGCCGCACTCGACCCGCACCTCCCCCACCCACCCTGGCCGGGCTGCCACTTGGGGGCCGGGGCGCAGCCCCCGCAGTCACCCGCCCACCCCCGCCCGCCCGCACGGACCCGGGGTCCGGGGCGGAGCCCCGGTTTCGGGAAGGGGCGGGGTGGGGTGAGGCCCCGCGCAGCGGCCACTCCCCCGCGCGGAGCGAGGGGGCCACTTGCTGCGGAGCGAGGGCCAAGGCGTAGGCCGGACGGGGCCGGAGGGTTCGGCTCCGCCGGGGGCCGCCCCCTTGCCCGCCCGTCCCGCCCCCGGGGGGCGGCCCCGCCGCCCAAGGAGGCGGGCGGCGTAGGGGCGGCACCGCCGCCCAAGGGGGCTCGGGGGTAGGGGCGGCGCCGCCGCCCGAGGGAGCGGGCGGGGTAGGGGCGGCTTCGCCGCGCAAGGGGGCTCGGGGGGTGCAGGTGGAGGTGCCGTCCGTGGGGCAGGGGGGGGTCAGCGGGATTCTGGGCCGGTGAGGTGGCGGGCGATGACCATGCGTTGGATCTGGTTCGTGCCCTCGACGATCTGGAGGACCTTGGCCTCGCGCATCAGCCGCTCGACCGGGAAGTCCGCCGTGTACCCGTACCCGCCCAGGACCTGCACCGCGTCCGTCGTGACCTTCATCGCCGCGTCCGTGCAGAAGAGCTTCGCCATGGCCGCCTGCCGCGAGAACGGCAGGCCCGCGTCCCTGAGCCGGGCCGCCGCCAGGTAGAGCGCCCGGCCCGCCTCGATCTGCGTCGCCATGTCCGCCAGCATGAACCGCAGCCCCTGGAAGTCCGCGATCGGCCGGCCGAACTGCTGCCTGTCGGTGGCGTAGGTGAGCGCCTCGTCCAGTGCCGCCTGCGCGACCCCGATCGCGCACGCCGCGATGCCCAGACGCCCCGCGTCCAGCGCGGACAGGGCGATCGCGAAGCCCTGGCCCTCCTCGCCGATGCGGCGCGCGTCCGGCACCCGTACGCCGTCGAAGTGCAGCTGGGCCGTGGGCGAGCCCTTCATGCCCATCTTCTTCTCGGGAGCGGCGGCGCTCAGCCCCGCCGCGTCGCCGGGCACCAGGAAGGCGGTGATGCCACGCGGCCCATCCACTCCCGTACGGGCGAGGACCGTGTAGAAGTCGGCGATCCCGCCGTGGGTGATCCACGCCTTGGTGCCGGTGATGACCCAGTCGTCGCCGTCGCGGACCGCCTTGGTCCGCAGCGAGGCCGCGTCGGAGCCGGCGGCCGGCTCGGACAGGCAGTACGCGCCGAGGAGGCCGCCGCCGAGCATGGCGGGCAGGTGGGCGGCCTGCTGCTCCTTGGTGCCGGAACCGGCCAGCCCGTGGCAGGCGAGGCTGTGCACGCTGACGCCGAGGCCGACGGTCAGCCGGGCAGCCGCGAGCTCTTCGAGCACCTGGAGGTAGACCTCGTAGGGCTGGTCGCCGCCGCCGTGCTCCGAGTCGTACGGCAGGCCCAACAGGCCGGACTCGGAGAGCAGGGAGAAGACCTCGCGCGGGAAGTGCCCGGCGTCCTCCTCCGCTGCGGCCTGCGGAGCGATCTCCCGCTGGATCATGTCGCGTACGAGCGCGAACAGATCGCGGGACTCCTCGGTGGGCAGCTGTCGTTCCACCGGCTGCGGAGCGCGGTCGGGCATGTGCGGCGTCCTCCCTGTCGGGCGCGGCGGCGGGCGCGCGCGCAGGGTGTGGCGGCGCCGCCGGGTGTATCTCCTGCCAGCCTGAACCACCGCTCCGGGTTACGGAAGCGGAATGTGCGGGGCTGAGGCGGCTGAGTATGCCGGATCCCGCCCTTTCCGTCACGGGTCGAAAAGCCGCAGGCCGGACAGGGCGGGCCGGTGTTACGCGACCGTGTCGTCCAGCGGCGGTGCCGGGCACTCCGGAACCAGTTCGGCGACTGTCTCCAGGGTGGCACGGAGCAGCCTGACAAGCAGCTCGCAGACCTCCTCCCGGGGCAGCGCCCGGTCGTCGCCCACCCAGTCGAGGGTGATGCCCTCGACACCGGTCATCCAGCCGAGCAGCGCGAGCCTGGCCTTCGGCGGGACGCCGCTGTGGCCGTACGCCCCCTCGGCGAGGGTGGCGATCAGCTGCTCGCGGACGGTGTCGCGGATCGACTGGACCTCGACGTCGAAGCCGACCCCGCCGGTGACGATCGTGCGGTACGCCGCCCGGTGGTGCTGGGCGTAGCGCAGATAGCCGTCGACGGTGCGTCTGACCCGTTGCGCGGGCGGGAGCTCGGGGTGGCTGCCGGCCCGGGCGACCAGGTCGGCGACGGACTCCTGGACGATCGCCAGGTAATAGCCGCGCTTGTTGGTGAAGTAGTAGTAGATGAGGCCCTTGGCGACGCCCGCGTGGCGTGCGATGTCGTCCATGGACAGGGCGTCGTAGGAGGTGTCGGCGAACAACTTCCGCCCGGTTGCGATGAGTTCGGCTCTGCGCGCCTGGGATTTCCCGGTCGCTCCGCGCTGTTGACTCTTATTCAAATTAGGCCCTAGTCTCCCACTCCGGAAGGATGGCCGCAGTATTCCACGGGCCGCCCTCCGCTCCTCATGCACTTCCCCCTGCGCAATGTCTGCGACGTACGGGAGGACCCAGTGAGCGCAGCGCACAAGCCGTGGCGGCGACCGGCCGGAAAACAGTCCGCACAGAGGTCCCCACGGCAGCCCCGGCAACAACCCCCGCAACAACTGCCCGAAGGCAGAACGGCCTGGCGGCGCAGTGCCGTGCTGGCCGTTCCCGCGGTGCTCGCCGTCGGGACGATGGCGGCACTGATGGGGCAGGGTGCGCTCGCCGCGTCCTTCGCCGTCTCCGGCACCAGTTTCCAGGTCTCCTCGGGCAAGCTGACCAGCAGCGGCCTGTCGTCGTACGTCCAGACCGACCGGTCCGTGGACGGCAAGGGCCATCCGGTGGCCCTGCTGGGCATCGGGAACGCACGGCTCTCCGACATCTGTCAGTCGGCGGAGGTCAAGACCCCTGTCGGCACAGTGGTGTTCAAGCTGACGGCGGGTGGCGACGCGGGCGAGGTCACCGCCAGCAACCTGATCATCGACGGCGAGGACCTGACCGGCGACGCCACCTTCGGCACGGCGCAGATCGGCCGGGACGCCTCCACGCTGGACGCGGTGCCGGGGATCAAGGGCGAGGCGGGCAAGTTCGGTCTCCAGGCCGGGAACATCGAGGTGGTGGGCGTACGGTCGCACGCCTGGTCCGCGACCGGCGGGAACTTCCGGCTGCGCGGCCTGAAGCTGGACGTCAGCCTGGACGGCAAGAAGTGCTTCTGAGCGGCGGCGGCCAGGGCGATGACAGCGACAACGACGGCGGCGGACGCGGCCCGCATCTCCGTGGCCGGCTCGACCAGTGGCTGCCCTGGCAGGAGCGGCGGCACCGGTTCCGGAGCTGGCGGCGCCGACGTCCCTTCTGGGCAGGGGTGTTGCTCGCCTGCGCCGGGGCCGAGCTGCTGCTCGTCCCGCTGTCGCCGCTGACGATCCTGGTCAGTCTGGGGCTGGGCGGGCTGGCGGCCCTCGGCATCGGGCTCGCGCTGATCGCGGCCGCGCTGTTCCTGTGGTTCCTGCCGCACACCCGGCACTACGTGAGCATCAACGCGCTGATCCTGTCGGTGCTTTCGTTCGCGGCGACCAATCTGGGCGGGTTCCTGGTGGGGACGCTGCTGGGCATCGCGGGCAGTGCGATGGGCTTCGGCTGGAAGCCGTTGCCGGAGGGGGAGCCCGCGAGGGGGGCGGGAGAGCAGTCGGGAGAGCAGTCCGCCGAGCGCTCCGGGGAGTCCGGCGTCGGCGGGCGCAAGCCCCCTCCCGTACGGCAGCAGGGCCCGCGCACCCTCGCCGTCGCGCTGCCCGTGGTCCTGCTGGCCGCCCTGGGCACGCCCGTACAGAAAGCGGTGGCCGCTCCGGCCGGGCCGACGGCGCCCCGGGTCCCGCCCACCGTCACCACCACCCTCTTCGCCCCGCAGGGATTCCTGCTGGCCGGGGTGCAGGAGGTCCGCACCGCCGACGGCCCGTTGAAGGTGATGGTGCTCAGGATGAAGGCCGCCTCCCTCACCGACTACCGGCTCAGCACCCGCGACGGCAGGAACGAACTCGCCCTGGGCGCCGACACCCTGGACCTCAGCGGCAACGTCACCCTCTACCTCACCAAGTTCAGCGGGTGCCTGGAGGGGCTGCTCTGTCTGACCTTCACGCCGGACCGGCTGCCGGTGCCGCCGGTGGTGCCGCCCTTCGTCTTCATGACGGACGTCAGCGCCGAACAGGCCATGGTCACCTCGGACTCGATCGTCACGAACGGCCTGACGCTCGGCGCGTCCTGATCCGGGACCGGACGCACCGCGACCGCACGCACCGCGACCGCACCACCACCGGCAGACCGGCCCTCGGGGCCCCGTGGCGGTTACGGGGTCACAGCAGACCCGCACCCGTGACGAGCATCGCGAGCACGACCACCAGGGTCCAGCCGAGCACCTGCTCCAGCAGCTTCGGCCCGTCGAGGTCGCCGGGGCCGCCGGTACGGGCACGCATACGGTCGGGCAGGGCGGCGGCGGAGGCAGTCATGGGGACTCGCAGAGGCAGGAGGGAGGCCGGAGGCCGGAACGGTGGGCCCGGGACGGAACCACTGCTTCCACATTGCCAGCGGGGCGGGCCCCGGTACAGATGACGTTGGTCACCGTCCCGGGGCCCCGAGACCTGCGGGCCCTCAGAGCAGCCCGGTCCTCCGCAGGGCGTGGCGCTGTGCGGGGGTCGGGTCGACGGGCCAGTAGACGTAACAGACCCCGCCCGGACCGCTCTTGATCTTCCCGTCGGCCCCGTGGCGCTTGGTGCGGAGCCAGATGTTCTCCCACTCGCGCCTGCGGTACACGCGGCGGACGGCGTCGTTCGTGGGGGCCGCCGGGTCGTTGGCGATCACGTCGCCCGCGTCGGTGAAGCCGATGACGGTCATCAGGTGCCCGGCGGTGCCGTACCCGGCGCCCGTCAGCTCTTCCTTGAGGAAGGAATGAGAGGTGATGACGGGGATGCCGGCCCTCACCAGGACCGTCAGCTCCTCCAGCGATCCCAGCCGGGTGATGACCGCGTTCATGTCCCGGTAGGTGGTGGCGTACGCGGCGTTGAAGGGCCAGTTGCCGCAGCCGTCGTACTGGTAGTCGTACGTCTGACGGGCGGCGTGGCAGATCTGCGGGTCCTCGTACGAGGGGTCGACCCAGGCCAGCTGCTCGGGGGTGGCCCTGCGGCCCCAGTACTCCAGGACCATCTGGGAGGAGGTGGGGCTGCACCACGCCTCTCCCCCGTTGTCGTACTCCGGGTACTGGCCCTTGTGGATCTCCTGCGAGTGGCGCGGCACCCGCAGTTCGCGCGCGGGGCGCGGGGCGGAGGCGGGGACGGTGAACCGGTCGGGGACGTCGGAGGCCATCGCCCCGAGCCGCCACACCTTAGGCGTGCTGTCCGAGCCCGGCGGCCGGTACAGGGTCAGGCGCAGCTGGTAGCAGGTCAGCCGGTTGCCGGAGGCCGGGTCGGTGACCCCGAGGGTGTCGGTGGAGACGGCGCTGCGGCCGTCGGCCTGGTCGTCGACGGAGGTGCGCCGGATGTCGGCCTCGGCGTCACCCGCGGTCCAGCGGCCCATCACGTACCAGGGCGTACGGGTCTTGTCGGTGTACTCGGCGGACAGTTCGACGGCGATCCAGGTGCCGGGCGGGGTGTCGGCGTTCCAGGAGGCGATGATCTCGGTGGCGGGCACGCGGCTGTGGTGCGGCGGCGAGGTCCACACGGCGTACTCGTAGGCCGCGGTCCGCCCGGTGTGCGGGTCGCGGTATTCCGTCAGCCCGTCCGGGGCGCCGATCACCAGGCCGGGCCGCCGTCCGCCGACCGCACGGGTGCCGGCGCCGGTGCCGGAGCGCCAGTCGGTGTACGTGGTCCAGAAGCGGTTGTCGATACCGACGGGACGGGACTCCTCACGGGCGGGCGCAGGGGCCGCCGCAGCGGCCGAGGACGACGGAAGCACGGGCACGGCAGCGGCGCCGGCCGCGAGCGCGGCGGCGGTCAGGACGGCTCGGCGCGGGGTGTGCGCGGGCTCGGTGCCGTGCTGATCGGTGCGGTACTCATCGGGTCTGGCCATGGTCGAGGACCCCAGTCTGTTGAAGTGGTCACGGTCGCATCGGGCGGTGGGCGGCGGACGGACAGCGGGCAAACGGGCAGCAGGCAGCAGTCGCTATGGCTACCCCGTGGCGGCGGCCCGCACCCCGGGTCCGCCCCATACTGCGACCCCGCACCCCTCGACCCGCGACGGCACGCGGACCGGGCCCTCGCCGGGCGGCCCCGGGCGCCGGATCTTAGGGTGGGCCGGATGAACAGCATCGCCCCCCTCGCCACCCGGCTCCGCGCCCTGCCGCCGTCCTGCGGCCCGGTCCGGCTGGTCGCCGTCGACGGGCACGCGGGTTCCGGCAAGAGCACCTTCGCCGCCCGCCTGGCCGACGCGCTCGGCGGGGCACCCGTACTGCACCTCGACGATCTGGCCACCCACGACGAGCTCTTCGAGTGGACGGAGCGGCTGCTCACCCAGGTGACCGGGCCGCTGTCGCGCGGCGAGAGCGCGCGGTACGCACCGTACGACTGGAACCTCCGCCGCTTCGGCCCCGCGGCGTACGAACTGCCGCCCGCCCCGGTCGTCCTCGTCGAGGGCGTCGGCGCCGGGCGGCGCGCGCTGCGCCCCCTCCTCGCGCACCTCCTCTGGATGGACATGGACGCCGAATCCTCGTGGCGGCGCGGCCGGGAGCGGGACGGAACGGCCCAGTCCGCGTTCTGGGACGGCTGGACGAAGGCGGAGTCGGAACATTTTTCGGCGGACCCGTCCCGTCCGTTCGCCGACACCCTGGTACGGCAGGTGCCCGAGGGATACGAGTGGCAGCAGAGGGCCTCCGCGACCGCGTGAGCGAACCGATCCGTCACGTTCCGTAATCGCCTGCCCCGCCCCTGCGAACAGGGCGGAAAAGTGCCCCTGTCAGTGCCCCAACTCTGCTTGACCCAGGGGGCGTACAGGTCTTACGTTCTCATTGTGCGGTTTTTCGAAGCCGCCCGCAGACACGAAGCCCCCGATTGTTCCCCCGTGATCGGGGGCTTCGTTCTGCCCTCTCCACGCCCAGCGAGGCGCGCGTAGACCCGGATCGCTCACCCAGGGTGACCATCCGTGCGGGGTCCGCGCCACCCTTATTCAGCTGCCCCCTGCCCAGGTACGATGCCCTTCGGTGGGGTCAATTCCCGTCCGGGACACAGCGATTCGGGCAAATGCCAACGGCAAACAGCCACCGGCACTCGCCCGTCGGCACATCACGGGGGGCACGGTCTGTGGGGGACGTGATGGACTTCGGCACGCAGGGCACGCGAGCCCCGGCCGACCTCGCCTGGCTGCGCGGCGTGGACGCCTACACGATGGGGGCGTATCCGCAGGCGGAGGAGGAATTCCGGACCGCGGTACGACTGGATCCCGGCATGGCGGACGGCTGGCTCGGCCTGCACGCCCTGCGCATCGACACCACGACGGCGCTCTTACGGATGTACCGCCACCGGGAGCGGTTCGGCGAGCAGCGCACCCGGCACCGCAGAACGCTCAACTCCTGGTACTGGCTGGGCTGGTGGGTCCAGCCGGTACTGGAGAGCCCGCGCGACCTGCTCCTGGCGCACGCCTCGCACTGGCTGGACGGGCGGCACGTGCCGGAGCTGGACCGGGCGCTGGCGGGGCTGCCGCCGGTGGACACCGACCAGCAGGTGCGCTTCCTGCACGCCTGCCGGGCGTATCTGGTCAAGGACTGGGAGCAGTTGGTCCGGCTCACGGACCCGCTCGTCGACGATCCGCTGCTCGGCATCGAGTCGGGGCTGTTCGGCGGGATGGCGCGGGTGCGCCTCGAAATGTACGGCCAGGCGGAGCCGCTGCTCTCCGCCTCCCTGATGCGCTGCCGCAGCGAGCAGCCGCAGCGCAAGGAGCTGCGCTACTGGCTCGCGCGGGCGCACGAGGGCACCGGGCGCAGTGCCGCGGCGCTTCCGCTGTACCGGGCGGTGCACCGGGTCGACCCGGCCTTCATGGACACCGCGGCCCGGCTCGCGGCGATCGCCGAGGGCGACGGTCTTGACGGGTACGACGAGTCGGCGGCCGGGCTCGCCGCGGTCTCGATGGCGGGCACCGCGGGCCTCGGCCAGGACAGCCTGGACGCCCAGGGCGAGCTGGACTCCCTGGAGAGCGGCGGTGACCTGCGGATGGGCGGCGACGGACAGCTGCCGTTCGGCGGGACCGTGCCCCCGGGAACGCCGATGGGCGTACGGGAGAAGGCGGGCCCGCCGCTCCCCGCCGGACTGCCGCCCTTCCCGGCCGGCCCCTCCGACCCGGCACTCCTCGAACAGGCGCTGGGCGAGCTGGACCGGATGGTCGGCATGGAGCCGGTGAAGCGCCAGGTGCGGGCGCTCTCGGCCCAGCTGAACATGGCGCGGCTGCGGGCCGGGCAGGGCCTCCCGGTCCAGCCGCCGAAACGTCACTTTGTCTTCTCGGGCCCCTCCGGTACGGGCAAGACGACCGTCGCCCGGATCCTCGGCCGGGTCTTCTACGCCCTGGGGCTGCTGGGCGGGGACCACCTCGTGGAGGCCCAACGGGCGGACCTGGTGGGCGAGTTCCTCGGCCAGACGGCGGTCAAGGCCAATGAGCTCATCGACTCGGCGATGGGCGGCGTGCTCTTCGTCGACGAGGCGTACAGCCTCGCCAACTCCGGGTACAGCAAGGGCGACGCGTACGGCGACGAGGCGCTCCAGGTCCTCCTCAAGCGCGCCGAGGACAACCGCGACCACCTGGTGGTCATCCTCGCCGGCTACCCGGAGGGCATGGACCGTCTGCTGGCCGCCAACCCCGGCCTCTCCTCCCGCTTCACCACGAGGGTCGACTTCCCGAGCTACCGCCCGCTGGAGCTGACCAGCATCGGCGACGTACTCGCCGGCGAGAACGGCGACGCGTGGGACGAGGAGTCGCTGGAGGAGCTCCGGAGCATCAGCGGACACGTGGTCGAACAGGGCTGGATCGACGAACTCGGCAACGGCCGCTTCCTGCGGACCCTCTACGAGAAGAGCTGCGCATACCGGGACCTGAGGCTGTCGGGGTACGCGTCGACCCCGACGCGCGACGACCTGGCGACGCTGCGGCTGCCGGACCTGATGCAGGCGTACGGGGAGGTCCTGTCGGGCCGCGGCCCGGGCGTGGTGGAACCGCCGGGCGGCGGGGGGCTGTAGCCGGACTTTGCGGCTGCCGCCGCGTGGCACCCGAGGCGTCGGGCGGTGTCGCGCCTGCGGCGGGCTTTGCCCCTCCCCGCCCCTTCCCTAAACCGCTCCGCGGGGCCAGGGGGTCGGATGTGCGGGCCGGTGGTGGGTTGCTCGCGCAGTTCCCCGCGCCCCCAACTACGAGTACTCAGGGGCGCGGGGAACTGCGCGGCCAGCCACTAACAACCCGCACCTTGACCACCGGCCGTGGCCGGGCCCGCCACCTGCCCCCTCACCCACTCGCCCGTACGGGCCGGGGTCTGGGGCGGAGCCCCAGTTTCGGGAAGGGGCGGGGAGGGGAACTGCCCCGCGCAGCGGACCTCAGCCCGCCAGCAAGTCCGCCTCCCGTTCATTCCTCGGCTGGGCCAGCCGCACCTGGGGCACCGCCGCCACCGGCGCCGACCTGTGCGCCGGGTCGCGTACCTCCCCCACCAGGGTTTCCAGTACGTCCTCCAGGGCGACCAGCCCCAGCACCCGCCCCGCCCCGTCCGCCACCTGCGCCAAGTGCGTCGCCGCACGCCTCATCACCGACAGCGCGTCGTCCAGCGGCAGTTCGGCCCTCAGGGTGGTCATCGGGCGCCACACCTGTTGCGGCACGGCGCGCTCCGGCTCGTCCAGGTCCAGGACGTCCTTGACGTGGATGTAGCCCATGAAGGCGCCCGCCGGGCCCGGTGCGCAGACCGGGAAGCGGGAGTAGCCGGTGCGGACGGTCAGGTCCTCGATCCGGCGCGGGGTGACCGACGGGTCCACGGTGACCAGTTGTGCCCTGCGCAGGAGTACGTCCGTGATCGGGCGGCTGCCCAGTTCCAGGGCGTCCTCCAGGCGTTCCTGCTCGCCCGGTTCGAGGAGTCCGGCCTGGCCGGAGTCCTCGACCAGGCGGTTGAGCTGCTCGCTCGTGAAGACGGACTCGACCTCTTCCTTGGGCTCGACGCGGAAGAGCCTCAGGATCAGCTGCGCGCACCAGCCGAGAGCCGCCGTCACCGGCCTGCAGAGGCGGGCGAAGGCGACCAGTCCGGGGCTGAACCACAGTGCGGTCCTCTCCGGGGCCGCCATCGCCAGGTTCTTCGGCACCATCTCGCCGATCACGAGGTGGAGCGAGACGACGACCGCGAGCGCGATGGCGTACCCGAGGGGGTGGATCAGCGGATCGGGCACGTGCGCCGCGTGGAAGACGGGCTCCAGCAGGTGCGCGACCGTCGGTTCCGCGACCGCGCCCAGCGTCAACGAGCAGACCGTGATGCCGAACTGGGCCGCCGCCATCATCTGCGGCAGGTGCTCCAGCCCGTACATGACCTGCTTGGCCCGTGCCGAGCCGCCCGCCGCGAGCGGCTCGATCTGGCTTCGGCGTACCGACACCAGGGCGAACTCGGCGCCGACGAAGAAGCCGTTGGCGAGGACGAGGAGGAGGGCGAAGAGGAGTTGCAGGGCGCTCATCGGGCCGCCTCCATCAGCTGTTTGGCGGCGGGCGCGGCCGGTGCCGTGCGGACCAGCCGCACCCGTTCGGCGCGGTAGCGGTCCACCTGGCGTACGGACAGCTTCCAGCCGGGCAGTTCGGCCCGGTCGCCGGGGGCCGGGATCCGGCCGAGCAGGTCGGCGACCAGGCCCGCGACCGTCTCGTACGGGCCGTCGGGCACGTCGAGTCCTATCCGGCGCAGGGTCAGGACGCGGCAGCTGCCGTCGGCCTCCCAGCTGGGGCTGCCGTCCTCGGCGGGGGCGCCCGCGGCCAGTTCGGGCCGGTCGGCGCCCTCGGCGTCGTGTTCGTCGCGGACCTCGCCGACGAGTTCCTCGACGATGTCCTCCAGGGTGACGACCCCGGCGGTGCCGCCGTACTCGTCGACGACCACCGCGATCGGCTGCTCGCTGCGCAGCCGCTCCAGGAGCGGCTGCACGGGGAGCGTTTCCGGTACGAGCAGCGGGGCCACCGCGATCCGGCCGACCGGCACCCGCATCCGCTCGTGCGCGGGCACGGCGAGGGCGTCCTTGAGGTGCACCATGCCGACGATCTCGTCGATCCGCTCCCGGTAGACGGGGAAGCGCGAAAGCCCGGTCGCCCGGGTGAGGTTGAGTACGTCGGCGGCGGTCGCGGACGCCTGGAGCGAGCTGACCTTCACGCGCGGCGTCATGACGTGCTGCGCGGTGAGGTGGCCGAGCGAGAGGGTCCGTACGAAGAGGTCGGCCGTGTCCTGTTCCAGGGTCCCGGCCCGGGCCGAGTGGCGGGCCAGGGAGACCAGTTCGCCCGGGGTGCGGGCGGACGCCAGCTCGTCGGTGGGCTCGACGCCGAGCATCCTCACGAGACTGTTTGCGGCCCTGTTCAGAGCTGAGATCACCGGCCGGAACACCGTCGAGAAGCGGTGTTGCGGGCCCGCCACGAAGCGGGCGACCTGGAGCGGTTTGGAGACCGCCCAGTTCTTCGGTACGAGTTCGCCGATCACCATCTGCACGGCGGACGCCAGCAGCATGCCGATGACGACGCTGATGCCGGAGACGGCGCCCGCCGGGATACCGGTGGCGGTCAGCGGCCCGTCGAGGAGCGCCGCGAGCGCGGGCTCGGCGAGCATGCCGACGACGAGTGAGGTGAGGGTGATGCCGAGCTGTGTGCCGGAGAGCTGGAACGACAGTTCGCGCAGGGACTTCACGACCCGGCCGGCTCGTTTGTCGCCTGCCGCGGCGGCGCGTTCGGCGTCCGCACGCTCCACCGTGACGAGGCCGAACTCGGCCGCCACGAAGAAGCCGTTGGCGAGGATCAGGAGGAATGCCGCTGCGAGCAGCAGAAGCGGGATGGTCATGCCGCCGCCTCAGGAAGAGAGGGGGCGGCGCAAGTACTGCCGGACGATCCGTCCATTGCTGGAGGGAGTCACTCCTTGGGTCGAAGGTACGACCCCGCCGGCCGAGTGGGCCGTGTGGGCGGGGCGGGGCGCGCTCGGCGCCCCACCTCTCAGAGTAAACAGGACTGCCCTGTGAGGGGCAGGGGCTCAGCCGGTGAGTATCGCGACCGGCCGGTGCGGAATATCCGCCGGGCCCGGTGCCGTCGGCCCGGTGGGTTATTCGCTGTGCGTGCCGCGTGCCTCGGCGAGCGCGCGCAGGGCGCGGGCGTCGCGGATGGCCTGTTCCTTGGCGATGCCGGGCTGGATGCCCAGGGCGGGGAGGCTGGTGCCGTCGCTGAGGTCGAGGAAGACCCAGGCGTCACCGGGACGCAGGTTGACCTTGACGATCTCGGCCCATTCGAGCCGCCGCTTGGTGGTCAGGTTGACCACGGTGACACCGCTCTCGTCGGCGACCACCTTGGGCCTGCTGAGCAGGATCAGCACGCCGAACAGGAGCGCGCCGGTGAAGACGAAGCTGGCCCGCTCTCCCCCGCTGAGCGTGTCGAGGAGAAGGCCGACCGCCGAGATGGTGGCGAACATCAGCACGCCTATGGTCAGCAGGACCACCCGGGTCCGGTGGGGCCTGAAGGTGACCGGAAGGGCGGGGAGTTCGGGCTGCGGCACGGCGGACGGCATCCTTCGTTTGCGTACGTACGAGTGAAACGGGTGCTGCGGCAACGGGTGCCGCGCCGGCTCAGAGGCGGCAGGCGTGGATCGCCGTCGTCAGAATGGCCCGCGCGCCCAGCTCGTACAGGTCGTCCATGATCCGCTGCGCCTCCTTGGCGGCGACCATGGAGCGGACCGCGACCCAGCCCTCGTGGTGCAGGGGGGAGACGGTCGGGGACTCCAGGCCGGGGGTGAGGGCGACGGCCTGCTCCAGGTGCTCGACCCGGCAGTCGTAGTCCATCATCACGTAGGAGCGGGCCACCAGGACGCCCTGGAGGCGGCGCAGGAACTGCTGGACCTTGGGGTCCTCCGTCGCCGCTCCGGTGCGGCGGATCACCACGGCCTCGGAGGTCATGATCGGCTCGCCGAAGACCTCCAGGCCCGCGTTGCGCAGCGAGGTGCCGGTCTCCACGACGTCCGCGATGACCTGGGCGACGCCCAGCTCGATGGCGGTCTCGACGGCGCCGTCCAGGTGGACCACGGACGCCTCGATGCCGCGCTCGGCGAGGAACTTGGCGACGATGCCCTCGTACGAGGTGGCGATCGTCTTGCCCGTCAGGTCCTCGAGCGAGGTCGCGGTGCCCGGCTTGGCGGCGAAGCGGAAGGTGGAGCGGGCGAAGCCGAGCGGGAGGATCGGCTCGGCACCGGCCCCGGAGTCGATCAGGAGGTCCTCGCCGGTGATGCCGATGTCGAGGCGGCCGGCCGAGACGTAGATCGCGATGTCCTTGGGGCGGAGGTAGAAGAACTCCACCTCGTTCGCCGGGTCGACGAGGACGAGCTCCTTGGACTCCTTGCGCTGCTGGTAGCCGGCCTCATGGAGCATCGCCGACGCAGGTCCGGAGAGGGAGCCCTTGTTCGGGATGGCGATGCGCAGCATGAGGTCAGCTTCCTTTGGTGCGAAGGGCGGTGCGAAAGGAGTCGAAGAAGAAATCGGAGGAGAGGAGAGACGTGCTCAGAGGTGGGCGTAGACGTCGTCGAGCGAGATCCCGCGCGCGACCATCATCACCTGGACGTGGTACAGCAGCTGCGAGATCTCCTCGGCGGCGGCTTCCTTGCCCTCGTACTCGGCGGCCATCCAGACTTCGGCGGCCTCCTCGACGACCTTCTTGCCGATGGCATGGACGCCCTTGTCCACCAGCTCGGCGGTGCGGGAGGTGGTGGGGTCGCCGTTGGCGGCCTTCTGCTGGAGCTCGGAGAAGAGCTCTTCGAAAGTCTTGTTGGCCATGATGGTCCTTAGAGTACGGGGTGCCCCTGCGGCACTCAGCGCCAGGGTTCGGCGACGGTGCGCAGTGTGGTCGCGGTGGCGACGGCGGCGGTGACCGCCTCGTGCCCCTTGTCCTCCTGGGAACCGACCAGCCCCGCACGGTCCAGGGCCTGCTCCTCGGTGTCCACGGTCAGCACGCCGAAGCCGATCGGGACACCGGTGTCGACGGAGACCTGGGTGAGGCCCTGCGTGACGCCCTGGCACACGTACTCGAAGTGGGGGGTGCCGCCACGGATGACGACTCCCAGGGCGACGATCGCGTCGTAGCCGCGGCCCGCGAGGACCTTGGCGACGACGGGCAGCTCGAAGGAGCCGGGGACTCTGAGCAGGGTCGGCTCGTCGATGCCCAGCTCGTGCAGGGCGCGCAGGGCGCCGTCGACCAGGCCGTCCATGATCTTCTCGTGCCACTGTGCCGCGATCACCGCCACCCGCAGGTCGTTGCAGTTCTTGACGCTCAGTTCGGGTGCACCCTTGCCGCTCACGCTTGCTCGCTCTCCTGTGTGGTGGTGTGAAGTTACTGGTTGCCGCAGGTGGGGGCGGCGACGCCGTCCAGCCAGGGCAGGTCGTGGCCCATCCGGTCGCGCTTGGTGCGCAGGTACCGCAGGTTGTGTTCGCCGGCGGTGACGGGCATGGCCTCGCGTGCGCTGACGGTGAGGCCGTGCCGTACCAGCGCGGTGATTTTGTCCGGGTTGTTCGTCATCAAACGCAGGCTGCGCACACCGAGGTCCGCGAGGATGCGCGCGCCCGCCGCGTAGTCGCGGGCGTCGGCGGGCAGGCCCAGTTCGAGATTGGCGTCGAGGGTGTCGACGCCGCGCTCCTGGAGTTCGTACGCGCGCAGCTTGGACAGCAGGCCGATGCCCCGGCCCTCGTGGCCGCGCAGGTAGACGACGACGCCGCGGCCGGTCTCGGTGACGCGGCGCATGGAGGCGTCCAGCTGGGGGCCGCAGTCGCAGCGCAGCGAGTGGAAGATGTCGCCGGTCAGGCACTCGGAGTGGACCCGGACCAGGACGTCCTCGCCGTCGCCGATGTCGCCGTGGACGAGGGCGACGTGCTCGACGCCGTCGGCGGTGGCGCGGTAGCCGTACGCGGTGAACTCGCCGAGGGAGGTGGGGAGGTGGACCTCCGCCTCGCGCACCACTGTCGGGTCGGGCACCTCGGGGGCGGGCTCTTCCTGGAGCTCGGTGGCGCGGCGGTACGCGATCAGGTCCTCGATGGAGATGATCGTCAGGCCGTGCTTGCGGGCGAAGGGGATCAGCTCGGGCAGCCGCAGCATCACGCCGTCCGCGTCGGCGATCTCCACGATGGCTCCGGCGGGGCGCAGTCCGGCGAGCCGGGCCAGGTCGACGGCGGCCTCGGTGTGGCCGTTGCGGGCCAGGACGCCGCCGGGCCGGGCGCGCAGCGGGAAGATGTGGCCGGGGCGGACGAAGTCGCCGGGTGTGCTGTCGCCGGAGGCGAGCAGCCGGAGGGTGGCGGCCCGGTCGGCGGCGGAGATGCCGGTGGTCACGCCGTGGGCGGGGCCCGCGTCGACCGAGACGGTGAACGCGGTGCGCATCGACTCGGTGTTGTGCTCGACCATCTGCGGCAGGGCGAGCCGCTCCAGCTCCTGGCCCTCCATGGGGGCGCAGATCAGGCCCCGGCACTCGCTCATCATGAACGCGACGATCTCGGGGGTGATCTTCTCGGCTGCGACGATCAGGTCGCCCTCGTTCTCCCGGTTCTCGTCGTCGACGACGACGATGGGCCGGCCGGCCGCGATGTCGTCGATCGCCCGCTGGACCGGGTCGAGGAGCAGGTCCTGCCGGTCGTCCGGGGCGTCCCTGTCGTTCTTGGGGGCGTCGTGCACCGGTGCCTCCGGGGTGTCGTACGGGGCGGGGAACGGCGTGGTGGCCGGTCCGCCGGGGCGGGGCGGGGCGGTGGTCATGCCGGTGCTCCTTCCAGTGCGGGTGCGGGTGCGGCGGCGGCGCGGCGGGAGCGGAGCCACCAGTCGCGCATGCCCCACAGGACGAGGGCGAGGTAGATGACGTACACGAATCCGGAGAAGGCGAGCCCGCTGCTGAAGGCGAGCGGTACGCCCACCAGGTCGACCAGCAGCCAGGCGAACCAGAACTCGACCAGTCCGCGTGCCTGCGCCACCATCGCGGCCAGCGTGCCGACGAAGATGTACGCGTCGGCCCACGGGCTCCAGGACAGCGACGGGTAGAGGGTGAACAGCCCGCCGACGGCGAGGGTGCCGAGGGCCGCGCCGCCGAGCAGGAGGCCGCGCTCGCGCCAGGTGGCGAAGCGGACGGCGATCGTGCCGTCCTGGGCCTGCTGCTTGCCGCGCTGCCACTGCCGCCAGCCCCACAGGGCGACGCCGATGACCAGCAGCTGCTTGCCGACGCCGCCGCTGAGGTGCACGGAGGCGTAGGCGGCGACCAGGATGAGGCCGGAGGCGAACTGGGCGGGCCAGGTCCATATGGAGCGCCGCCAGCCGAGGGCGAGGGCGAGCAGACCGACGGTGTTGCCGATCATGTCGGACCACAGGATGTGCTGGCCGAAGGCCGTGAAGGCTTCGGAGTTGAGCCAGGACAGGGCGCTCACTTCACGGTCTCCTCGGAGGTGTCGCTGCGGGTGTCGCTCGTGGTGTCGCTGCGGGTGCCGAGCAGGCGCTCGACGTACTTGGCCAGGACGTCGACCTCAAGGTTCACCGGGTCGCCGGCCTTCTTGATGCCCAGGGTGGTCAGGGCGAGCGTGGTGGGGATGAGGCTGATGGTGAAGTGGTCGTCGCCCGCGTCGACGACGGTGAGGCTGACGCCGTCGACCGTGATCGAGCCCTTCTCGACGACGTACTTCGCGAGGCCGTCCGGGAGGGCGACCTTGACGATCTCCCAGTGCTCGGAGGGCTTGCGGTCGACGATGGTGCCGGTGCCGTCCACGTGGCCCTGGACGAGGTGGCCGCCGAGGCGTCCGCCCAGTGCCATGGGGCGTTCCAGGTTGACCCGGGAGCCGACGGCGAGGGCGCCGAGGCTGGACCGGTCGAGGGTCTCGGCCATCACGTCGGCGGTGAACTCGCCGTCGGCGGCCTCGACGACGGTGAGGCAGACGCCGTTGACGGCGATCGAGTCGCCGTGCTTGGCGTCCTCGGTGACCAGCGGTCCGCGCAGGCGGAAGCGGGAGGAGTCGCCGAGGTTCTCGACGGCGGTGACCTCACCCAGTTCTTCGACGATTCCGGTGAACACGCTCAGCGCTCCTTGGAGGCAGTGGGGACGGCGGTGGTGGGTACAGCACTGATACGGAGGTCGGGGCCGATGCGGACCGTCTCGGTCACATGGAGGCGCAACGCGTCCGCGATCGTGGTGATTCCTGCGTCGGCGAGGGCGGCGGGGCCCGCGCCGAGCAGTACGGGGGCGAGGTAGCCGACGACCTTGTCCACGGCGCCCGCCGCGACGAAGGCCCCGGCGAGGGTCGGTCCGCCTTCGAGGAGCACGGAGCGCACTCCCCGGTCGTACAGCTCGCCGAGCAGGGCGGGGATGTCGAGTCCGGCGCCGCTGCGGGGCAGCCGTACGACGTCGGGGAGGTCGGTGGCCACGTCCTCGGCGACCGCGATCAGTGTCGGTGCCGCGTCGTCCAGGACCCGGGCGCCGGGCTTGACGGTGGCGTGGGTGTCGACGACGACGCGCAGCGGCTGGACCGCGCCCTCGATGCCCCGGACGGCGAGGTGCGGGTCGTCGGCGCGCAGGGTGCCGGAGCCGACCACGACCGCGTCGGCCTCGGCGCGCAGCCGGTGCACATCGGCCCGGGAGTCGGCCGACGAGATCCAGCGGCTGCTGCCGTCGGCGGCGGCGATCCGGCCGTCGAGGGTGGCCGCGTACTTCCACAGGACGTACGGACGACGCAGCTTTACGGAGGTCAGCCAGGCGGCATTCCCGGCGGCGGCCTCGGCTTCGAGGAGGCCCTGCTCGACCTGGACGCCGGCCGCACGCAGGGTGTCGCCGCCGCCCTTGGCCTGGGGGTTCGGGTCGGCGACCGCGTAGACGACCCGGGTGACTCCGGCGTCGAGGAGGGCCTGGGCGCAGGGGCCGGTGCGACCGGTGTGGTTGCAGGGCTCCAGGGTGACGTAGGCGGTGCCGCCCCGGGCCTTCTCCCCGGCCTCGCGCAGGGCGTGCACCTCGGCGTGCGGGCCGCCCGCCTGCTGGTGGTGGCCCTCGCCCACGACGGTGCCGGTGGGGCCGGTGATCACGCAGCCGACGACCGGGTTGGGGCTGGTGGCGCCGAGTCCGCGCGCGGCCAGTTCGACGGCACGGCGCATGGCCCACGCGTCGGGTGCGTCGTGGGGCGGTGTTGCGGCTGCGGCGGTTGCCACCGGGTCCTCCTGCCTCTTCGGGCACGGACTCCGGGGCCTGTCGATGACGACAGAGAAAACGGGTGCGTCACGGGGGTACGACAACGGCCACGCCGAGCCGGGAAAGAGGGCTCCGCCCGGGAGAAAACCGGGTCGAGCCCGCCGACGGCGGCGTACCGAAAAGACCTGTGACGGCCCGCCGCGCACTGCCTCCCATCCGGACTTTCACCGTCGGTCCAGGAATTACACCTGGTCAACCGGTCACTGGAGGTGACCGGGTCGCGGACTATAACCGCCGGTTCGGAATTACACCGACCCCGGAGTGCGCTGCTGCTGGTACACGGCCAGTGTGCCACGACTGATCGCGGGCGTTACCCGAACGTGCTTGTGGGCTGACTCACAGCATTTGGTCCAGACCTATTGACCCGGCTGGTCTAGTCCTCTTAACGTCTGCGTCACCTCCCAGGAGACAGCCCGACGGTGTGCGCACGCCCCGGGCACTGCACGGCCCCATCCCCGTTCCGTCGTGTGACGCCCGAGCCTCCACAGGAGGACCTGACGTGCTGTCCCCCACTCGTACAAGATCCAATGACGCCGGACCCGCGCGGTCCGTGCGCTCCTTGCGCTCCGCCCGGTCGGTGCTGCTGGCCGCGGGCACCGCGACCGCCGCGCTCACCGCCCTCCTCGGCGGCACCCTCTCCGCCCAGGCCTCGCCCTCCGGCGAAGCTCCAGCCGTCGTGGACAACGAGTCCTGTCGGCCCGACGGGCTTTACAAGACCCCTGGCGTGGACGTCCCTTACTGCTCGGTCTACGACACCGAGGGCCGCGAGAAGATGGGCGCCGACCACCAGCGCCGCGTCATCGGCTACTTCACCGGCTGGCGCACCGGCAAGGACGGACTGCCCTCCTACCTGGCGTCCGACATCCCCTGGGACAAGGTCACCCACCTCAATTACGCGTTCGGCCACATCGACGGCTCCCACAAGCTGTCCGTCGGCGCCGACGGCGAGAAGAACGCCGCGACCGGGATGACCTGGCCGGGCGTCGCGGGCGCCGAGATGGACCCGGCGCTCCCTTACAAGGGCCATTTCAATCTGCTGAACAAATTCAAGAAGAAGCACCCGAACGTCAAGACCCTGGTGTCGGTGGGCGGTTGGGCCGAGACCGGCGGCTACTTCGGCGAGGACGGCAAGCGCGTCGCCTCCGGCGGCTTCTACACGATGGCCACCAACGCCGACGGCTCGGTGAACCAGGCGGGCATCAACACCTTCGCCGACTCGGCCGTCTCCTTCATCAAGAAGTACGGCTTCAACGGCGTCGACATCGACTACGAGTACCCGACCTCGATGAAGGACGCGGGCCACCCGGCCGACTTCGGCATCTCCAACGCCCGGCGCGGCGGCCTGGTCAAGGGCTACGCGGCGCTGATGAAGACCCTGCGCGAGAAGCTCGACACGGCGGGCGCCACCGACGGCAAGCACTACCTGCTCACCGTCGCCGCCCCCTCCTCCGGCTATCTGCTGCGCGGCATGGAGACCTTCCAGGTCCAGAAGTACCTGGACTACGTCAACATCATGTCCTACGACCTGCACGGCGCCTGGAACGAGTACGTCGGCCCCAACGCCGCGCTCTTCGACAACGGCAAGGACGGCGAACTGGCCGCCGCCAACGTCTACGGCAGCGCCCAGTACGGCGGCATCGGCTACCTCAACACCGACTGGGCGTACCACTACTTCCGCGGCTCGATGCCGTCGGGACGCATCAACGTGGGCCTGCCGTACTACACCCGCGGCCACAAGAACGTGCAGGGCGGCACCGACGGCCTGTGGGGCAAGGCGGCGGCCACCAGCTGCCCGGCCGGATCGGGCCTGACCAAGTGCGGTGACGGCGCGGTCGGCATCGACAACCTGTGGCACGACAAGGACGACAACGGCAAGGAGTCCCCGGCGGGCTCCAACCCGATGTGGCACGCGAAGAACCTGGAGAAGGGGATCGTCGGCGACTACGTCACCAAGTACGGCTTCCCCTCCGGCACCAAGCTCTCGGGCACCTACGTCCGCAAGTACGACTCCTCGCTGGTCGCGCCGTGGCTGTGGAACGCCGAGAACAAGGTCTTCCTGTCGACCGAGGACGAGCAGTCCATCGGCGCCAAGGCCGACTACGTGGTGGACCGGGGCATCGGCGGCACCATGATCTGGGAGCTGGCCGGCGACTACGGCTGGAACGCGGCCAAGGGCCAGTACGAGACCGGCTCCACGCTCACCTCGCTCATGTACGACAAGTTCAAGGCGGCCAAGCCCTACGGCGCCACGGTCTCCAATAAGGCACTGCCCAAGAAGGCCGTGAACATCGGCGTCGAGTTCGGCGAGTTCAAGCTCGGCGACTCCAACTACCCGATCACCCCGAAGCTGAAGATCACCAACAACACGAAGACGACGCTGCCGGGCGGTACGGAGTTCCAGTTCGACTACGCGACGACGGCCCCGGCCAACGCGTCCGACCAGTCGGGCTTCGGCACCAAGGTGATCAGCAGCGACCACACCGGCAGCAACGCCGGCGGTCTGAAGGGCGACTTCCACCGGGCCTCGCTGAAGCTCCCGGCCTGGCAGACGCTGGCCCCCGGCGCCTCGGTCGACCTGTCCTTCAACTACTACCTGCCCGTCTCCACCCCCTGGAACTGGACGGTGAACATCGGCGGCACCTCGTACGCGCTCGCCGGTGACCTGGCACGCGGCACGGAGACCGTCGAGCCCGGCACGGGTACGGGCCCCGGCCCCGACCCGACGCCGACCCCGACCCCGACCCCGGGCGCCTGCACCGCGCCGGCCTACGCGGCGGCCACCCCGTACACCAGCGGAGCCACGGTGTCGCACAAGGCGCACCAGTGGAAGGCCAAGTGGTGGACGCAGGGCGCGGAGCCCGGCACCACCGGCGAATGGGGTGTCTGGCAGGACCTAGGAGCCTGCTGACGCTTCCCCCCTGCGCTCCGCCCCGGCCCTCCGTCCCCGCACGGGCCGGGGCGGAGTGCGTTACTTCCACCCGCGGGCCCCGCACAGTCCCGAAGGGTTACGACGCCGGGCCGAAGAGCTCGTCCTGGGCCGCCTCGCGGGCGATCAGCAGCGCCCCGTCGAGGACCGCGCCGCCGCCGAGCTCTCCGGCCCGTACCTCCGTGTGCAGCGGGGACAGTTCGGCGAGCCTGGCCTCGACCCGGTCGGCCAGGGCCTTGCCGCCCGCCAGGCCCATGTCGCCGCCGAGGACCAGGCAGCCCGGGTCGAGGACGGCCACGACGGCCGCCGCCCCGAGGGCGAGACGTTCGGCGAGCGCGTCGAGGAAGGGCTCGGCCCGCTCCCCCGCCGCCAGCGCGGCGGCGATGACGGCAGGCGCGTCGGGGCCGGTCGGCAGCCCGTGCGCCGCCGCGAGTTCACAGACCGCTGTGCCGCCCACGAGGGAGTGGAATCCGCCGTCGCAGCCGGTGGCCGAGGGCAGCCCCTTGGTCCCCGGCACCGGCAGGAACCCGACCTCGCCCGCACCGCCGGACGCCCCCCTGCGCAGCTTCCCGTCCAGCACGACGGCGGCGCCCACCCCCTCTCCCAGCCACAGGAACACGAAGGTGTCGTGGCCCCTGGCGGCGCCCAGCCGCTGCTCGGCGACGGCGGCGAGATTGGTCTCGTTCTGGACGAGGACGGCGGCGGGCAGCCGCTCCTGGAGTACGGCGACGAGTCTGCGGTGCCAGGCGGGCAGCCCGGAGCTGTCGCGCAGTTCGCCGGTGGCCGGGTCGATCAGGCCGGGTGCGCCGATGCCGACGCTGTGCAGCGCGGGCGCCCCTGCGGTGCGGGCGGTGCGCTCCAGGAGGGCGACGGCCGCTTCCACCGCCGCTTCGGTGGGTACGTCGCCGGCGATGGGCAGGGTCGCCTCGGCGAGGGTGCGGCCGAGGAGGTCGGCGACGCCCACGCCGACGCTGCCGGTCCGTACGTCCAGGGCGGCGAGGTGGGCGCGCTCGGCGACGATCCCGTACACCCGTGCATTGGGCCCGCGCCGCTCGGTACCCGTCTCGCCGACGACGGCGACGAGCCCGGCGTCCTGGAGGCGTTCCACCAGGTCGGCCACGGAGGGCCGGGAGAGGCCGGTGAGGGACTTGAGCTGTCCCGCCGTCAACGGGCCCTCCTCCTGGAGCAGGTGCAGGGCGCGCCGGTCGTTGATGGCGCGGGCGGTGCTCGGAGAGGCGGGCATGGGCCGGATCCTTTCAGATCTATTTATCAGGCAGGCTTCCTGATAGTTTACGGCGCGATACGGCGGGACGGCGCCACGGATCGACCACACGAGCAGGGACAAGAGGGGACTCATGGAATTCGGTACGGAACGGGTGAAGCGGGCGCGGTATGCCATCGCGGCCGTCTTCTGTGTCCACGGGGCGGTGACCGGCAGCTTCGCCACCCGTATCCCCTGGATCCAGGACCACACCTCGATCAGCGCGGGCCAGCTCGGTCTGGCGCTCGCCTTCCCGGCGATCGGCGCCTCGGTGGCGATGCCGCTGGCCGGGGCGATCAGTCACCGCTTCGGCGCCCGCAACGCACTGCGCGGCCTGCTGACGCTGTGGACCCTGGCCCTCACCCTGCCCTCGCTGGCACCGAACATCTGGACGCTCTGCGCGGTGCTCTTCGTGTACGGGGCGACGGCCGGCATGTCGGACGTGGCGATGAACGCGCTGGGCGTCGAGGTGGAGAACCGGCTCAACAGGTCGATCATGTCCGGCCTGCACGGCATGTGGAGCCTGGGCGCCCTGATCGGCTCGGCGGGCGGCACGCTCGCCGCGCACCTGGGCAGCGACGCCCGGCTGCACCACCTGCTCGCGGCGCTCGTGCTGACCGCGCTCGGACTGCTCGCCTGCCAGGGCGTACTGGACCTGCACAGCGCTCCGGAGGCGGAGGCTCCGCCGCGCTTCACCCTGCCGCCGAAGTCGGCGCTGGTCATCGGTGCGGTCGGCTTCTGCGCGGTGTTCGCGGAGGGGGCGAGCCTGGACTGGTCGGCGGTCTACCTGCGGGACGTCCTGAACACCGACCCGGGTCTGGCGGCCGCGTCCACGACGGCGTTCGCGCTGACCATGGCGGTGGCGCGGCTCGCGGGCGACAGGGTGGTGGACCGGTTCGGCCCGGTGCCCACGGTGCGGGTGGGCGGCGCGGCGGCGACCGTCGGCGGACTGCTGGTGGTCCTGGCGCCGAACGTGCCGCTGGCGCTGGCCGGATTCGGACTGCTGGGGCTCGGGGTCGCGGTGGTCGTCCCGCTCGCCTTCGCGGCGGCGGGGCGCAGTGGCCCCCATCCCAGCCAGGCCATCGCGGGCGTCGCCACGATCACGTACACCTCGGGTCTGATCGCCCCGTCGGCGATCGGCGCGGTGGCGGACGCGACCTCGCTGGTGGTGTCGTTCGGGCTGGTGACGGTGCTGGCGTTCGGGCTGGTGGTGGGTGCTCAGGTGCTGCGCGGGGCGGGCCGGGAGGCCACCCCGTCGGAACCGGCGCCGACACAGACGCCAACGCCGACGCAGACATCGACGCCGACGACCGGGAAGTGAGCACTCCTTTTCAGCCATAGCATTTGCTTCGATCGAAAACGGTCACCTTAGACCAGAAGCAAAGCTGAACAGGAGTACCCATGGGCCTCGGCGTCCGCTGGACCTTGCACGGTGACGGGCGCACCCCGACGCCCGGAGCCGTCGTCCGCCCCGACGAACGGCTGACCTGGCCGCGCACGGCGGGGCTGGGTGCCCAGCATGTGGTGGCGATGTTCGGGGCGAGTTTCGTGGCGCCGGTCCTGATGGGCCTCGACCCGAACCTCGCCATCATGATGTCGGGTGTCGCGACGGCCATCTTCCTGCTGGCCACCAAGGGCAAGGTCCCGTCCTACCTGGGCTGTTCGCTCTCCTTCGTGGGTGTGGCGGCGGCGATCCGGGCGACCGGCGGCGACAGCGCGACGGTCACCGGTGCGGTGTTCGTGGTGGGCGCGGCACTCTTCCTCGCAGGGCTTGCGGTGCAGCGGTTCGGCGCGCGGATCATCCACGCCGCGATGCCGCCGGTGGTGACGGGCGCGGTGGTGATGCTGATCGGCTTCAACCTGGCGCCGGTCACGGCCACGACGTACTGGCCGCAGGACCAGTGGACGGCGCTGCTGGTGATGCTGTTCACCGGTTTGGCCGTGGTGGCGCTGCGCGGATTCCTCTCGCGCATCGCGATCTTCCTCGGCCTGATCTTCGGCTACGGCATCTCCTGGCTCTTCGACCTGGTCTTCGGCAAGATCAGCTCCCCGGTCGGCGGCACCGTCACCGAGCACTGGCGCCTCGACCTCTCCGGAGTCGCCAAGGCGGACTGGATCGGCCTGCCGTCCTTCCACGGACCGAGCTTCGAGTGGTCGGCGATCCTGGTCGCCCTGCCGGTGGTCATCGCACTGATCGCCGAGAACGCGGGCCATGTGAAGGCCGTCGGCGAGATGACCGGCGACAACCTCGACGACAAGCTGGGCACGGCGATCGCAGCGGACGGCGCGGCGTCGATGCTGTCGACGGCGGTGGGCGGCCCGCCGAACACGACGTACTCGGAGAACATCGGCGTCATGGCTGCCACCCGCGTCTACTCGACGGCGGCGTACTGGGCGGCGGCCTTCTTCGCCCTCCTCTTCGGCCTGTGCCCGAAGTTCGGGGCGGTCGTGGCGGCCATCCCGGGGGGTGTGCTGGGCGGGATCACCGTCATCCTGTACGGCATGATCGGGCTGCTCGGCGCGCAGATCTGGATCAACGCGAAGGTGGACCTGCGCAATCCGCTGAACCTGGTGCCGGCGGCGGCGGGGATCATCATCGGGGTCGGTGGGGTGAGCCTGAAGTTCACGGACAGCTTTGAGCTGAGTGGGATCGCGCTGGGGACGATCGTGGTGATCACGGGGTATCACGTGTTGAGGGCGTTGGCGCCGGCGCATATGAAGGGGGCTTCGGGGGAACGGGAGCCGTTGCTGGATTCGGGGACGTCGTCGTACGACGAGAGTTCGAAGCCCTGACGAGGTGGGGGGGGTCCGCTGCGCGGGCCTTTCCCCTCCCCGCCCCTTCCCGAAACTGGGGCGCTGCCCCAGACCCCGGCCCGTACGGGCGAGTGGGTGGGAGGGCAGGTGGCGGGCCCGGCCACGGCCGGTGGTCATATGTGCAGGTTCGATGTGGCTGGCCGCGCAGTTCCCCGCGCCCCTGAGTACTCGTAGTTAGGGGCGCGGGGAACTGCGCGAGCAACCCACCACCGGCCCGCGCGCAACGAACCCCCGGCCCCGCGGCCAGCGGTCTAGGGAAGGGGCGGGGAGGGGCATCTGCCCGCCGCAGGCGCGGCACCGTTCAACGGTTCGGGTGCCGTGTGGCGGGAGGAGGTGGGGGTGCTCCCCAGCCCGCCCCCTCCCCTACCCGTTCGCCAGTTCCACCGCATAGTCCGGTGTGAAACTCCCCGCCGCCCCCTTGCAGCCGTCCGACTCCCCCGGGAGTTTCACCCACAGGTACGCGTCGATGCGGGACTCGCCCGTCTTCGTCGTCGGAGGGCGGCCGAGCGCGCGCCCCGAGGGGTCGCACCATTGGCCGGCTGCCGGGGCGCCGTTGCCGTTGCGGCTGGTGTCGATCACCGCGCCCAGGGAGGACGGACCGCCCAGCGCGGACAGGACGCTGCGGGCGTAGGAGACCTCGTCCGCGGTGCGGTGGAAGTTCGACACGTTGGTGAAGATGCCGTCGCTGTTGGTCGCGGCGTTGGCCTGGCGCAGGAAGCCCGCCATCTTGGAGGCGGAGTGCCAGCCCGAGTGACCGGCGTCGAAGTAGACGCGGGCCCTCGGGTTCGCCGCGTGGATGGCCTGACCGGCGCGCGAGAGCGCCGCGAAGCGGTTGGCGCGCTGGCCGTCGTTCAGGCAGTCGGTCTGCGCGATCGAGTCGGGCTCCAGGATCACGATGGCCTCGCCGCTCCCCAGCCCGGCCGCGAACTTCTTGATCCAGCTGTCGTACGAACCGAAGTCCGGCGCCCCGCCCTGGGAGGCCCCGCCGCAGTCCCGCTCGGGTATCGCGTACGGCACGACGACCGGCACCCGGCCCGCAGCCGCCGCCCCCGACGTCACCGCGCGGACCCGGCTCGTGATGGTGGCCGGGTTGTACTCGGCGAACCACACGGCGGCCGGCTGCGCGGCGATCCTCGACTGGATGAGCGACTGGCGTGGGTCGCCCCGGTTCGCCCGTACCCAGTCCAGGACCTGGGACTCCGGGTGCAGGTAGAGGCTGCCGGAGACCGGCGCGTTCTGGCTCTTGGGCGGTGCGGGCTTCTTCGTCGGCGTCTTCTTGGGCGCCGGCTTCTTCGTCACGGTGGCGGACGGCAGCGGCGACGCGGTGGCCGCCGTCGGCTTCGGCACCGCGGGGAGCCTCGGCATCTCCGGCGTCCTGGTGACCTCGGGGATCGCGGTGGTGCGCTCCGGCTCGCCCGACGTCGCGGAGACCACTCCGGCAACCGTGCCCACGGCCACCACGGCCGAGGCGACCACGGCCATCGCGCCGCGCAGGGTGGCGGCGTTCACACGTTTGTCATTCTTCGCAGGCGAATTGCCCGGTTTGCGGGCCCGTCGCGCGGCCCGCCCGTCCCCGGCCGCGCCCGCCACTGTCCCCGCGTCGGCGCTCACCAGCAGCTCCGTATCGCTGCCGACTGCCTCCGTCGACGTACTGCTCCCGGACGTACTTCCCGAGGTACTCCCGGCACTGCCGCCGCGTCTGCCTCCGACGCGGTCCTTCCGGCGTTGGCCTCGTATGCCTGACACCGTGTCTGTCCCCCCCTTTCCCCCCGGTACCGGGGGCTCGCGTTCCCTCGTTCTGGGGAAGCCCCGGCCCGGCTGCATCGCCCAAAGCCTATGACTGGGACGCTGCCCCCATGGCACAGATCGAGCACTTCGCAGTTCAAAGGGACCGTACACGGCTCTCCGTACTGCTCACTCAGCCGTCGGGCGTGCACTCCGTGGTGGACCGGATGCGCACGGTCCGCGCCGAGTGGCCGCCCGCCGACGGGGTCGCGGTCTTCAACCGGGTCTATCTGTCGGTGACCGAGGAGATCGGCCGGCAGATCGACGGCGGCGGTTTCCCCGATTCCCGTGCCGCGGCCAAGCTGGGTGTGCTCTTCGCGGAACGTTATCTGGCCGCCGTCGACGCCGCCGCCGCGGGGCGCCGCACGCCCGCCTGCTGGCGCCCGCTGTTCCAGTACCGCCGTCATCCCGGCGTACGGCCGCTGCAGTTCGCGCTCGCCGGGATCAATGCGCACATCGGGCACGACCTGGCCCTGGCGGTGGTCGACACCTGTGCGGCGCTGGAATGCGAACCCGGCGCGCTGGAGGGCGAGTTCGACCGGGTCGGCGAGACCCTGGTGGCGCTGGAGGAGCACATCCGCGAGGACCTGATGCCGGGGCCCGATCTGCTGGAGATCGCCGACCCGCTGACGCATCTGGTGGGGACGTGGAGCCTGGAGCGGGCCAGGGACGCGGCCTGGTCGGCGGCCCGGGTGCTCTGGGGGCTGCGCGAACTCCCGGAACTGGCCCGGGAGTTCGCGGAGCGGATGGATGCGGGGGTCGGCCTGGTGGGCCGCTGTCTGCTCACCCCGCTGCGCTGACCGGCCGCATACCACTGACCGGCTCCGGCGCGGTCAGTCCTCCGGCAGCTCCACCGGGGCGATCTCGTCGTACACGTCGCCCGGGCCCGGGTTGCTGCCGTCGGTGGTGCCGCCGAAGTGGTGCATCACGCCCCAGACCGCGTTCAGCGCGGTCTGGATCGCGCCCTCGGCCCAGCCCGCCGTCCAGGAGATGTCGTCGCCCGCGAGGAAGATGCCGCGCTTGTCCTCGGGGAGGCGGTCCTGCATGAAGTGGGTGAACAGGCGGCGCTGGTAGCGGTAGTGGCCGGGCAGGTTCGCCTTGAAGGCGCCCATGAAGTACGGCTCGTTCTCCCACGACACGGTCACCGGGTTGCCGATGATGTGCTTCCGGATGTCGACCTTCGGGTAGATCTCGCCGAGCGACTTGAGCATGACCTCCATCCGCTCGTTCGCGGTCAGCGGCAGCCACTTGAGGCTGTCGTCGCACCAGGTGTACGAGAGGCAGATGGTGGCGGGCTTGTCCGGGCCGTCGTCCAGGAGGTACGTGCCCCGGGTCATCCGGTCGGTGAGCGTCATCGACATGACGTCCCGCCCGGTCTCCTCGTCCTTGTCCAGCCAGAACGGCCGGTCGACGGGCACGAAGAGCTTGGAGGACTCCATGTAGTGGGTCCGCTCCATCGCCGTCCAGTGGTCGATCGGGAAGAGCGAGTCGTCGCACGCGATCTTGGAGAGCAGCAGCCAGGACTGGGCGGTGAAGATGGCCGCGCGGTAGGTGCGGATGTCGCCGGAGGCGTCGGTGACCGTGATGCCGTTGTTGGCCGTACGGTGCAGCCGGGTCACGGCGGGCTTGGGGGCGCCGCCGTGCAGCTTCGCCAGCGAGGTGCCCTGCGCCCAGTGGACGATCTTCTCCGGCTCGCGCTCCCAGAGCCGTACCGGCAGCTGCTGGCTGCCGCCGACGATGCCCCGGTGGTGGTCGTCCGCCTCCGTGTAGACGACCCGCAGGATCTCCAGGATGGAGTTGGGGAAGTCGGTGTCCCAGCCGCCGGTGCCGAAGCCGACCTGGCCGAAGATCTCCCGGTGCCGGAAGGACTTGAAGGCCTCGGACTCGCACAGGAAGCCGTAGAAGGTCTGGTTGTCGAGCTTCTCGACGAGCTCGGCCCAGATCTCGCGGATGCGCGGGACGTCACGCTCGCGCATGGCCTGGTTCATGTCGGAGAAGTCGGCGCCCTCCTCCAGACAGGCGTTCCACGCGGCGGCGACGTCGCGGTAGACCTGCGGGAGGTCGTCGACGGTGACCGCGTAGTGCGACTCGCCCTTGAGGTCGACGACCGTCGACGGGGTCTCGGGGGCGAGGGGGTTGGGGAAGGGCCGGGTCTCCAGGCCCACCAGGTCGATGTAGTGCTGGAGCGCGGTCGAGGACGGCGGGAAGCGCATCGCGCCCATCTCCGCGGACAGCCCCTGGGTCTCGGGCCCGTCGAAACCGACCGTCCGCAGCCGGCCGCCGATCTGGTCGGCCTCGTACACGACGGGCTTGAGGCCCATCTTCATCAGCTCGTACGCCGCGACGATGCCGGAGAGCCCGCCGCCGATGACCGCGACCTCGCCGCCGTGCTCGGCCGCGGGTATCTGCCCGAGGCCGGCCGGGTGGGCCAGGAAGTCGTCGTACGCGTACGGGAAGTCCGGGCCGAACATGGTGATCGGCGGCTGCGCGTCGGTGTGCTGGACGGCGTTGGGCACCGTGGACGTCATGGGGTACGGACTCCTAGCTGGGCGGGGGGTGGTGCGGCGGAAGGCATACGGGTACGGGGCGCGCGGGGCGGGTGCGGTCCCGGCCGGACCCGGGAGGCGTGGAGGCATGTGGTCCGGCCGGGAGTCGTGGCGACCTCCGCCGGGCGGCCGGGACCGGCCGGGATCGAGCGGGGCGGGGGTCAGGCGCGGTTCGGCCGGGATCAGGCTGGGGACTCGCCCAAGGTCGTGTACAGGGCCGGGCGGCGGTCGTGCAGGTAGGGGTTCAGCTCCCGCGAGGAGCGCAGCAGTTCACCGTCCACGTCGCCGACGAGCAGTTCCTCGCCGCGTCCGGCGCGCACCCGGGTGGCACCGTCGGGGCTCGCCAGGCAGCTCAGTCCGACGAACTCGAACTCGCCCTCGGGGCCGGTCCGGTTGACGTAAGCGACGTACATCTGGTTCTCGAAGGCCCGCACCGGCACGACGGACTCGGCGACGAACTGGAAGGGGTGCATCTGCGCGGTGGGCACCAGGAGGAGGTCGGTGCCGGCCAGGGCGTGGGCCCGGACGTTCTCCGGGAACTCCACGTCGTAGCAGATCATCAGCCCGATCCGCAGCCCGCCGAGCTCGGCCTGTACGACGCTCCGCTCGCCGGGCGTGAAGGCGTCCTGCTCGAAGCCGCCGAAGAGGTGGGTCTTGCGGTAGTTGGCGAGCCGGACTCCGGTGGAGTCGATGAGCTGGGCGGAGTTGTAGACCGCCTCGCCGTCGCGCTCGGGGTAGCCGTAGTGGATCGCCAGGCCGTGCCGTACGGCGATGTCGGCGACGGCGTCCGCGCCCTCCCCGTCGGCGCTCTCCGCGAGCCGGTGGACCTCGCCCACGCCGATCGCGTAGCCGGTCAGGAACATCTCCGGGCAGACCAGCAGTCCCGCCCCGGCCTCGGCGGCCCGGGCGGCGGCGTCGTCGAGGACCTTGAGGTTCGTGGCCACGGACCCGGGACGCCCGGAACTCTGGAGCAGGGCGACGCGGAGCGGCGGCGACGGAGGGGACGACGGCATGGCGGACCTCGGGCGGGTGGGGAGGGTGAGGGAAGACGTAATGACGTTACGGCCGCGGATTCGCCCCGGACAAGGTGCGAGCGTTGTGGACCGACCGTTGATCCGTTGCGCGGAAGGGGGGTGGGGCGGCGATTCGTTGCGCGGGGCCGGGAAGGACTGCGGCTGGACGGCCCCGGCGGGCCTGAGCATGCGGTGAAGCGGGCCCACTGGTTTCACGGAGCACCCGCTTCGAGGAGTACCCGCTCTCCCCCGCGCGGCGGATCACGACCGTCCTCGGGAGCGACGTACCCCGGTCCGGGCACCGGAAGAGTGACGGGTGTCAGGAAGACGCTTCCGGCTCCCCGGAGGCGCACCCCGAAAGGGCCCGCCATGAACCGCCGCACCCGCCTCACCGCCCTCACCGCCGCACTCCTGATCACGGCCGGAGCGGCGGGAACCGCCGCCGCCTCGGCAGCGGACACCGGCACTCCCCGGGCCACGTCGGCCCCAACCCCAACCCAAACCGCTCCCCGCGAGGCCGCCGCCCTCACCGGGAAGGCCCGGCTGGACCGGCCCGAGCACGTGATCACGTTCGGCTTCGACGCACACCTGCCGGCGGGCGCGTTCCCCGACAAGGCCAAGGGCACGGTCAGCGTCCGCCACCAGTGGCCCGACGGCAAGGTGCAGTGGGCGGACGTGAAGGTGGACTGCCTGGTGACGGGCGGCAAGGTCGCGATCGTCACGGGCACCGTCGCGAAGAGCAACATCGCGGGGCAGTACGGCAAGCGCGTGGGCATCACCGTCGACGACCGGCCCGAGGGCGACCGGCTGGGCTACAGCTGGCTGCTGAACGGCCACCTCACCGAGCAGCCGCGCGGGCTGGGCAAGTGCCTGGGCTCGGTGCCGATCGAGAAGGTGGACGCGAAGACCGGCGACTTCGAGGTGCTCCCGTTCGAAATGGGGTGAGCACCCTAGGCGGGCGACCCCGAGGAGAACCTGCGCAGCAGGGGCGACAGCACCAGCACCGACTTCGTCCGCTCCACGAACGGCTCCCCCGCGATCCGCTCCAGGACGCGTTCGAAGTGCCGCATGTCGGAGGCGAAGACCTGGACGATCGCGTCCGCCTCACCGGTCACGGTGGAGGCGGACGCGATCTCCGGGTAACGCTCCAGGCCACGGTTGATGGCCTCCG
Organism: Streptomyces sp. NPDC032721; assembly: GCF_055579625.1. Taxonomy (NCBI): domain Bacteria; kingdom Bacillati; phylum Actinomycetota; class Actinomycetes; order Kitasatosporales; family Streptomycetaceae; genus Streptomyces; species Streptomyces sp. NPDC032721. The sequence continues at coordinate 40,034 of NZ_JBVIMX010000036.1, forward strand.
GCGACGTGTTGCGCCGGCAGTAGATCTCGATGAAGCCCTCGGTCTCCCAGCCGAGCGCCGCCGGGTCGACGCGGACCGTGAAGCCCGTGATGGCGCCGTCCGCCCGCAGCCGGTCCACCCGCCGTTTCACCGCGGGGGCGGACAGGCCCACCAGGGAGCCGATGTCGGCGTACGAGCGGCGGGCGTCCTCCGCCAGGGCATGGACGATGCGCTCGTCGAGATCGTTCAGTCGCACTGCGGGTGGATCACTTTTCTACGCGTTTGCGGAAACCTTCTCCGGCCCGCCCTTCGCCAGCCGCGAGTGACGAATGCCGTATCCGAAGTAGAACACGAGACCGACGGCCATCCAGATTCCGAAGACGATCCAGGTCGGGGTTCCCAGACCGAACATGTTGTAGACGCAGAAACCGAAGCCCAGAATCGGGAAGACGGGGCCCAGCGGCACCCGGAAAGTCCGGTTCATGTCCGGGCGTGTCCGGCGCAGGATGACCACCGCGATGTTGACCAGGCCGAAGGCGAAGAGCGTGCCGATGCTGGTCGCGTCCACCAGTTTGCCCAGCGGGATCGCCGAGGCCAGCACGCCGCAGAAGAGCGAGACGATGACCGTGTTGATGCGGGGCGTCTTGGTGCGCGGGCTGACCTTGGCGAAGACCTTCGGCACCAGGCCGTCGCGGGACATCGCGAAGAGCACGCGGGTCTGCCCGTACAGCACGGTCAGGACGACGCTCGCGATGGCGATGACGGCGCCGGCCGCGAGCAGGGTGCCCCAGAAGGCCTGTCCGGTGACGTCCTTCATGATCCCGGCGAGCGCGGCCTCCGAGCCCTCGAAGCCCTTCCAGTTGCGGGCGCCGACGGCGACGGCCGCGACCAGGACGTACAGCGCGGTGACGATGATCAGCGAGAGCATGATCGCGCGCGGCAGGTCGCGCTGCGGGTTCTTCGCCTCCTCGCCGGCCGTGGAGGCGGCGTCGAAGCCGATGTACGAGAAGAAGAGCGAGGCACCGGCGGCGCTGACGCCCGTCATGCCCAGCGGCATGAAGTCCTCGTAGTTGCCGGACTTGAAGCCGAGGAAGCCGATCGCGCAGAAGAGCAGCAGGGCGCCGATCTTCACCGCGACCATGATCGTGTTGGCGCGGGCGGACTCCTTCGCGCCACCGAGCAGGAAGGCCATCGCGAGCAGCACCACGACGAGCGCCGGGAGGTTGAAGATCCCGCCGTCGCCGGGTGGGGCGGACAGCGCGTCGGGGATGGTGACGCCGATCGTCCCGTCGAGGAATTCATTGAGGTACTCGCCCCAGCCGACGGCGACCGCCGCCACCGAGACGCCGTACTCCAGGACCAGGCACCAGCCGCAGATCCAGGCGACGAGTTCACCCATCGTTGCGTACGCATACGAGTAGGAGGAGCCGGAGACCGGGATGCTGCCCGCGAGTTCGGCGTACGACAGGGCCGAGAAGAGCGCGGTGAGACCGGCGATCACGAACGAGATCGTGACCGCGGGACCGGCCTTCGGCACGGCTTCGCCGAGGACGACGAAGATGCCGGTGCCGAGGGTGGCACCGATGCTGATCATGGTCAGCTGCCACATCGACAGCGAGCGCTTGAGCGAGCCCCCCTCGCCCTTGCCACCCTCACTGACCAGCAGTTCCACCGGCTTGCGGCGCATCAGCGGGGATCCGGTGCGGGCTCCGGATGCGGACGGGGGAACGGCGGGTGGCGCTGCGCCTTGATCCAACACGGGGTGGCTCCTTCTGGCTGCCTGGGCGGGCAGCGGCGACCACGGCGGCACAGGTCCCGCGGGCATGACGAAGCTGCCCGGGCCCGGGAACCGCCGAGCAGGCGGTCCCCGCCACTCCACGTACAGCGGTGAAGCCTATGAGGCGGAAGTTCCCGCCCGTAATGCAGCAACCTTGCGCATTGCCGGATGATCATTGCGCGCAATCGCCTTGGATGGCTTTTTATTGCGCCCCAGCTTTCGATTTCCCTTTTGTCCGGTACGTCAACTCGGTCTCGCGGCCCGCCTTTACCGCCGTTCCGCTCATGCCCACCGCTCGGCACGGGCAGGGTGAGGGGCACGGGTCCGGTGTGGCCGGACCGAGGGGAGGCGTCGATGACCTGGCTCGATCCCGGGCCGTTCCTGCGCGGAGTGGTGTGGCGCGACGACGGCGGGCGGCCGCTGCGGGCGGACCCCGGGGACCTGGACCGGCTGCCGTGGGACGTGCTGGAGCGCGCCGGGGTGCCGGTGGGGGTGCGGCTGGAGTTCGTCCCGCACGGGGCGGACGCCGTCGAGCTGCACTACCGCGCGGAACCCGGTGACGTACCGCACGGATTCGGGCTGTGGGCGGGCGACCGGCAGGTGGCCGAGGTGCTGGCCGCACCGGCCAGGGAGGCGGTGGTACGTCTCGAACTCCCGCCGCTCCCCGGCCCGTTCACCGTTTACCCGCCCGAGTCGCAGTCGCCGTACTTCCTCGGGATCCGGGCCTGCCGGGGCCGCGTCGAGCCCGCCCCGCAGCGCCCGCGCTGGCTGGTGCACGGCGACTCCATCACCGAGGGCTGGTGGTCGACCAGACCGGCGCACGCCTGGCCCGCCGCGGCCGGGCGGCTGCTGGACCTGGACACGGTGAACCTGGGCCACGCGGGCGCCGGGCGGGGCGAGCTGGCGGTCGCCCAGCACCTGGCGGCGGTCCCCGCCGACGCGCTGACCCTCGCCTTCGGCACCAACTGCTGGGGGTGCGCCCCGTTCACCGCTCCCCTGCTGACCGAGACGGTGCGGGCCTTCCTCGCCCTCGTACGGCAGGGCCATCCGCACACCCCGCTCCTCGTCGTCTCCCCCGTCCTGCGTCCGGCCGCCGAGCGGACCCCGAACGCGCTCGGCGCGACGCTGGCGGAGCTGCGCGAGGCCCTGGAGGGCGTCGTACGGGACGAAATCGCCGCCGGGGACCACCGACTGGCACTGCTGCCGGGACACGGGCTGCTGGGCCCAGGACACCTCGCGGACGGGCTGCATCCCAACGACGCCGGACACGCGCTGCTCGCGGAGGCGGTGGCGCAGGCGCTGGGGAAGCTGCTGCCGTGAATGCCGCATTCCGCGTTCCGCATTCCGGGATGACCGGTGGGGTGGGGCGAATGAGCCGCGCCCCAGGGGGTATCCGGGGCGGGACGGGATGGACCGCAGGAGTCTTCCGGCCCGGCCGGCCCCCCGTACGCCCGCCGGGACTCCGACCCGGAGAACGGCCGCAGCGCCCTCGGCGGCGACCTCTAGGACTGGGACAGCGCATGATCCATAACCCTGGCATTTCCCCGGAAGCCGACCGCCAACTGGACGTCCTCGTGCGAGAACTGCCCACCGGCGTGGTGCTCACCCTCTCCGGCGACCTCGACTTCGACAACTCGCCCCCGCTGCGCTCCCTCCTGGTCCGGCTGCCGCTCGCCCCCGGCAGACTGCTGGTCCTGGACCTGTCGAAGCTGACCTTCTTCGACTCCACCGGCATCACGATGCTGATCATCGCGCGGAAGGTGGCACTGGCCGCGGGAGCGGACATCGTGGTCAGCGGGGTCGGCCCGACGGTGGGGAAGGTGTTCCGGGTCACCGGACTCGACGAGGTCTTCCGCGTCTTCCCGGACCCGGAGGCGGCGTTCGCCGCACACGCCCGGAACTGAGGGGGCCCGAGGAGCCATGACTTCGTGAAGTCGGGGTAAGCGAGCGGTCGATGACTGAGGAGCCGCCCATGGTTGTCCTGGACTCACCGCAAGGAACCGACGGAGCGCGCGGGGCGCGCGGAGACAGCGCGTCGGCCAGGGACACCGCCGCCGCGTATCTCGCCCAGCACTGCCCCTGGGCCGATCTCGACGCGGTGCTGCTGGTGGTCAGCGAGCTGGTGACCAATGCCGTACGGCACACCTCCGGCTGGTGGCGGCTGCGGCTGCGCGGCGGGCACGAGAGGCTGGTGGTCGAGATGGACGACTCCAGCCCGGACCCGCCGGTGGCCCGTGAACCGGACTTCTCCGGCGGCGGTGGCTTCGGCTGGCACATGGTGATGCGGCTCGCGGGCCAGGTGGAGGTCCGCACACTGCCGGAGGGGAAGCGGGTCCGCGCGATCTGGCTGCGCCCGGCGGGAACGGCCTGCTGAGGCCGAGTCGCCTCCCGTCTGAGGCCGAGTCGTCTCCCGTCGTCCCCCGGTCGTCGTCTCCCGGTTCGGGTTCCGGTCGGTTCGAGTCCCAGGTCCGGGGGGAGGGGGGGGGGGGGGGGGGGGGGGGGGGGGAGAGGGGGGGGTGGGGGGGGGGGGGTGGTCGTGGGGGGGGGGGGGCCCCCCCCGAGGGTTTTTTGGGGGGGTGCAGAAGGGGGGGAA
>NZ_JBVIMX010000037.1:0-40904 GCF_055579625.1 Streptomyces sp. NPDC032721
CGGTGTCCCGTTGCCCGCCTGCAGCATCGTCATGTTCACGATGACGTGGTCCCACCCCTTGATGGGAAACACCTCCGGCCACGCCTTCAGGAACAACGCGGTGACGGGCACAGCGACCCAGTACGCGGGGAAGATCCGTGTGACCCGGGAGACCGCGAACTCACCGACGGTGCGCCCCCACAGACTCATGGGGATGACGAATCCGCTGATGAGGAAGAAGAGTTCGACGCCGAGCCAGCCGAACTGGGCGAAGTCGAAGAGGGTCGGGAAGATCGTGGCGGGTTTGTGTCCCCAGGCGTGGCTCAGTGCCACGTAGTGGTAGAGCACCACTATCAGGGCGGCAACTAACCGCAGCCCGTCCAATGCACTGAGCCTGCTCCTGGGGGGCGCCGTCCGGCGTTCGGTCATGTCGTGCCTTTGCTGTGCCGGAGGGTGGCCCGCGTGCGCGGGAGAAGCATCGGTAGGGGTAGTGAGAATGTAAGGAAAGAGTGCGCAACTCGCACGCGCGGTCTGATCTGATATGCCGTCAAATCGGTTGCGCAGTGGTGTGATTCAGAGTGGCGACTCCCTGGTCGCGAAGCGTCGCTGCCTGCCCCCATGTACATGAGGACAGGCAGCGGCCGAATGTTCCAGGGTCAGGCGGTGGCGCGCTTGAGAGTGTTCCAGGTGTTACCGGGGAGGGTGGTGTGGCTGCTGGAGATCTTGCCGCCGCCTTCGCCCTTGTAGTGGTGAAGGGTGCCGTCGGGCCAGACGGCGAGGAGGTCGGCAATGCCGTCGCTGGTGAAGTCGCCGGCCACGAGGAACTTCATGTTGCCCCAGTTGGCACCACCGGGCTGGGCGACATGGGATCCGCTGAGCCCGCCGGCCGGGTTACTGGTGTGGACGTGCAGGGTGCCGTCGTACCAGATGCTTGCCACGTCAGCGATGCCGTCGCCGGTGAAGTCATCGGCGGCGATGATCCGCATGGTGTCCCAGGTGTTGCCGACGGGCTGGGTGATGTTCTTGCCCGTGAGTCCGCCTTCGCCGTTGCCGGGGTGGACGTGGAAGCTGCCGTCGTACCAGACACCCCCGAGGTCGGCGATGCCGTCGCCGGTGAAGTCACCGGCGACGATCTGCTTCATTGAGCCCCAGTTGTTGTTGTCGGAGACGGTGGTGGGGTTGCCGATGCCGCCCTTGCCGTCGCCCTTGTAGAGGTGCAAGGTGCCGTCGTTCCAGACGGCCATGAGGTCGGCGGCCTGGTCGCCGGTGAACTCGCCGACCATCATCTGCTGGAGACTGCCCCAGTTCGTCGTGCCCGGCAGCTTGATGTTCGTCCCAGCGAGGCCGCCGGTTCCGTTGCCGTGGTGGGTATGCAGGGTGCCGTCGTACCAGACCGCGGTGAAGTCGGCCTTGCCGTCACCGGTCAGGTCGTCATGGGACAGAAAGGTGGTCTTCTGTACCCAGGCAGCAAGGTCGTCAGTGCGGGAGGCAACGGCATTCGTGCGCGTCTCGGCCTTGTCCGTACCCAGGCAACCTCCCTGCCAGGATCGGCTGTTGACGCCGACCAGCTCGGGGACGCCGTTCTTCACCCGGAAGGTCGGTCCGCCGGTATCGCCCTTGCAGAGCACGGACTTGCCGACGCCGTTGAGGCCGAGTGCGACACCGTTTACGTAGTCGACGGTGAACGGGCTTGTGTGCAGGTAGTCAGGTACCCACTCCGTGGCCGTACGACCGAAGCCCGCGGCTTGGAGCGTCTCGCCGGCTACCGGGGCGGTGGAGCTTATCTTGATCGGCGTGATGCCCTGAACTCGGGTGGAGAGTTTGGCCAGCACCACATTGCGATCTTCGCTCGTCACCAGGTTGGTGACCTCTCGGGTCTGCACAGTGCTGGAGGCCAGATCGGCCCCGCCGACCTTCACCACGGTCTTCAGCGTGGGCTTACCGTTTGCGAGGCCACCTCCAGGCGTGGTCACGAAACAGGTGCTTGCCGTCATGACCCACTGTGGGGCCACCAACGCGCCGGTGCACGCCTGCTGGTTGCCGCCGATGTCGATCTGGGCGGTGAAGGGGTGTGCCGTAGCTGCCGCCGGTGCCCCTTCGAGAGCGCTTGCCGGGGTGCTGGCCAGCGGGATAGCAAGGGCGGCTATGAGGCCGCTCATCAAAGCGGCGCGGGAATATTTGCCGTGCACGTTCTTCGTTCCTTTGTTTTCGGAATGCCAAAAGGGTGACGAGCAACGGATGCGAAATCCGCTGCGACAGTTTGGGCAGGAGGGTGACCCCGCCGGACTCGGCGCGCAGGGTCTACGGCGCGTGCACCTTGGTGAAGTAGAGGCCGTCCGGCCCGTCCGGATCTTCGTGGAAGTACAGCGTCTCCTGACCCTTCGCGTAGAGCTGGACGCCTGAGGTCGTTCCGGGTTCACCGTCATCGACCAGCAGGTAGATGAATTCGCTGAACTTCTGACGATCGGTGAACTCCCATCGACCACTGAAGTCGGCGGAGCCGGAGGGATGGTCGCCGTCCCCGTTCGTGGCATCGATGTCCACGTCCGTGGCGGTGAACGTTCTGTCAGAATTGAGCCGGATTTCACCGCCGGTTGCCTCGTTGCGGTACACACCGGGCACCTTTTTGGTGTCGGGTGGGGCCGTGCATCCGGAGGCGAGTACCGCAGAAGCGGCCAAGGCAGCGATAACCCATCGCTTGACAGTCCTGTTACTCATCACGGCTTCAGTGTGACGTCGAACTCGATGAGCTGAGTTTTGGGTGACATCGGTCCGGAGTCGCCAACGACTTTTTCGACGAACGAACCGACACTATTACTCCACCATTCCGTGTAACCAATGACGGGCGGGTGGGTTGCGGACTCAATAGTCGACACGTTGTATGCGGTGTACCGCCATACCACCGAGCCGTCCGCGTTCTTCCGGATGGGAGTCATCCTGACCTGGTGCGAGCCCAGGAACGTGTACGCGAGGTTTCCGGTGAGCCCGGCCGTCGAGAGTGTCCCGTAGTCGATGAGGTACTTCCTGGGACCGTCGGAACCGCTGAGTGAGTAGTTCTTCTTGAGGGTCTCACCCAGCTGGTAGTTCCCGGACTTAGTGAGAGCGGTGTAGTAGTCGATGACGCTCTTGGTGTGCTCGTGCTCACGATAGATGCGGGTGAACTCATCGTTTGGGCCGAAGCATTGGGACTGAGGGCCGCTTCCGGTGAGCCAGCTCCACCCCAGTTCCCACGGGTTGGTGCTGTTGCCGGACTCTACGGTCTTGCCGAACGGGGTCAGACAGCTCTCAGCGCCAGCTGGAAGGTCCTGTTTGCTGGGGTCGATGGGAGCGTTTGCGTTGTCGGTCGCTGCCTGGACTGCCTCGCGCAGCGCGGCCTGGACAACGAGGATCAAGGCCTGAGTCGCGGCCTTGGCAGCGGTGGCGGCGTCCTTTCCGGCGTCGAGTGATGCCTTTCGGGCAGCCGCCGCCGAGACCGCCGCGTCTGCGGCGTAGGACGCGGCCGCTCCAGCTGACCGTACAGATCGCGTGGCAGCCTGTCTGGCCACGCCGCTCGCCCTGAGTGCCGCTGCGGCCGCCTTGCTTGCGGTTTCGGCGGACTTCGTCGCCGCAGCCGCGGACTTCTCGGCGGCGCTGGCGTTGTCACGTGCTTCCTGGGCTGAGTTCGCGGCGTCAGCCGCATAGCCTTTGGCGCGATTGGCCCAAGTGGTGGCTTCGGCAGCAGCCTTGCGTGCGGTGGCTGCTGCCTCGGAAGCCCGGGCCGCATCCTCCTGCGCGTTCGCGGCGATCTTGGCTGCGCGCGCGATCGACGCAAGGACTGCGCTGATATGCGTGGCGCGATCGTGGTCGATACGCGCGAATTCGTACTGCGTCGTCCCGATGAGCTGGCGGAGCATGTGAGTATCGCCCTCAAGCGCGATCTGGGCCGCCGCCCTGGAGTATGGGCCACCGTTCGCCAGGATGGTCGCTGCCGCCACTCGGTCGTCCTCGCGTACAGCCGCGTCTAGGCTGACGTGCAGAAAGGTGTGCAGTGCCTCGGCGGTTCCCGCGTCCAGCGCGGCCGACGCCTCGCGCCGCACCCGGGCGCCGGTGTTGGCGCCACCCAGGATCCTGGCCACCTCGACCCGGTTGTCCTCCGCAGCCGCCTCGACCGCCCCGGTTTCCAGAAACTCCTTGATCTTGGCGGGGTTCTCAGTCTTGAGAGCTGCTGCGGCCGCCGTGGCTACGGCCTTCGTCGACATCGCGGCGATGGCCGCGACATTTTCCACGTTGTCCTGCTGTTGCGCGATGACACGGTCGGTCTCGATCCAGTTGACGACGTCCTGGTCCGAACCAGCCAGCGCGAACTGCGCGGCCTGTCGGGTCCAGGTCCCTGGACCCTCGAGGAGCCGGACTGCCGCCCTGCGCCCCGCCGTTGCAGCCTGCTCGATGGTCCCGTTCCGCAACACCGACTCCGCGGCGCTGATGAAGGTCCGGAGCTCTTCCGAGAGGCGAGCCTCCTGGGTCCGCTCCCGGTTGAAGCGTTCGAGCTGGTTCGACTCAGAGGTCGCAGCAAGCCGTGCTGCCTCGATCGCCTCGCTGGTCTCTTCGGCGAGGCTCTCGGTCTCGGCTTTACGGGCCGCCTGTTCGACCTCCCGCGCCTTGACGACTGCGTCGGCGGCGGCGTTCGCTGCCTCGACCGCGGCGTTGGCGGCGAGCGTGGACCGGTTGGCGTAGTCGACCGACTCGCCGGCATGGGCCGCCGCTTCCTTGGCAGCGGCGGCTGCCTTCTCGGCATGATCGGCGGCACTGTTGGCCGCATTACGTGCCGTGTGGGCAGCGGCAGCCGCTTGCCCGGCCAGGTTCCGCGCCCTGCTCGCGGCCTGAGTCGCCCTGGTCGCGGCGGTTTCCGCCACGGCGGCGGCCTGCTGTGCGGCGGCGGACTCGGACTTAGCAGCACCGGAAGCCACGGCCGCTTCGGCCGACGCGCGAGCGGCTGCGGCCGCGTTGTTCGCCGACCTGGCGGCGGCGTCCCCCGCCAGCATTGCCGCTTCGGAAGCCTTTGCCGCGAGATATGCTTTCGCCGCCACAGTACGGACGAAGCTGACCACCTTCAGTGCGACCTCTGCCGCTGCTGTGGCCGCGCCTGCCATCGCTCTGTCCCTGGAAGCGGCGATCGCCGCGCGATACGCATTTGACGCGGCGCGTCCCGCCGATGCTGCGGCGGCAGCAGCGGCATTGGCGGCAGACACTGAACGCTGTGCGGCAGCCTGGGCGGTCCGCGAGGCCGACACCGCAGTCGACGCGGCTAGGGCCGCGCCCTTGGCTGCTTGTGCTGCTTTGCCTGCAGCCTTGGCCGAGCGTGCGACATCTCGCTCGGCAGCCAAAGCCTCGGCCTTGGCCTCCAGCGCCGCGCTCTTCGCCTTCTCGGCAGCCTTGACCGCTTGGTCGGACAGCTCGACGGCCTCATCGCTCTTCAGGCCGGCGCGGCGTCCTTCCTTGTCCACAACTTCGACCAGCTGCTGGATTGTCGCCGATTCCTCGTCACGTGCCCGGGCTATGTGCTGGCCCGACTCCAGGAACCACCGGATTGCCCTGGCCGATCCGTCGTCCAGGGCCCGACCCGCGTACTCACGTACCTGTGGTGATGCCGCCGCGAGGATGTAAGACACCTGTACACGGTCGTCTTCCTCCTGCGCGGAGAACTGCCCACCGCTGAGGAAGGCACGCAGCGCGAAGGAGGAACCGACCGCCAGCGCGGCGGACGCCTCGCGCTTCACCGCCCTTGCGCCATGGCCCAAAACCGTGCTGACGGCCACTTTGAGGTCCTCGTCCACGGCGGCTTGGAAACCATCCTTCAGGAAGGTCTCGACCGCCGCGTCTCCGCCGGACAACGCCCCACCGATACCCTCGCGGGTCGCCTTGCCCGCCGTGGCCAAGGACTCCGCAAGCGTGAACCTGTTGTCCTCGGCCCGGGCCAGGGATGCCTTCTGGTTGAGGAACACCGTCACGTCCGCCGCAGTGCCTGCCAGCGCCGCGGCTGCCGCGGCGCGGACGGCCCGGCCGCCCGATCTGTACGCCAAGACCACCTTGCCGCGGTCGGTATTCGGCAGACCGGAACCCTCCGGCATTGCCGTGACTCCCGTACCGCTCGCCGCGTAAACCGTGCGAGCCCCGAATATCCCACTGGACAGCGCGCTACCGGCTGCCACCCCGGTGAAAATGGCAAGTGTCTGACGCCTGCTTAACGCCCGTCGTGAATGCTGAAGCATCACGACTCCTTTCTACTCTCATTGTGTCTTTCGATCCGTACTAGCCCGAGTGGTGCGGCATGCGCTGCACGCAGACCTCGTCCATCTGCCTCGACCATCGGCTGACTGTCGTGCACGGTAGATCCGCACCTCGTAGACCGAGGTCGGTTCCAGGCCGCGAGGAAACGAGGGGCATCTGGAAAGGTGCACGAACAGCGATCTCCTAGACACGAGGGCCGCACGTCCCGTGGGCGCCAAACCGCGGAGCGGCCAGCGCGTCGGTGTGGGCCTGCAGTTACTTGGAGGCCCTGATCTCGACAAGCGTGTGATCGCGGTGCTCTGGGTCCATGGGCTCACCCACCGAGGTCCAGGCGTTCTTGGGCACGTTGAACGACTTTTCCTCGCTATCCACGGTCATGTCGACTTTGGTCGTGTAGCTGTTGCCCTTGACCAAGAAGACCGCGGGCATCTCCAGGGACAACCAGCCGGATTTGCCTACCACCTTGAAGCAGGTCTGGGCCTTCTTGTCCCGAGCTTCGACCACCAGGAGATCAGTGCCACCCGCACAGTCGGCCAGGGTGATGTGCCCGTCGCCGCGTTTGAGGACGATGTTCTTCTCCAGCAGGATTTGTGCGGCATTCGGGTACGCGAAGTCTTCAATCGCGGGAGGCATGGGCGCGTCTGCCTGGACACCCGCAGCATCCGGGACCGGCTTCGGAGCCGGAGCGGGTGCGGCCTGGGCCAAGGTCAGTGTTGCCAGTGCGGCACCCACTGTTGTTATGGCCACGGCACCGCCATAGAGCATCTTGCGAGCACGGGAGAGAGTCACGAAACCATCCGAAATGTGGAGGGGTGCGTGGAGATGCCACACACTTTATTCACGGAAGTAAATCATATGCAAAAGCCGAGGAGGGGCGTGGTCAAGTCTCGTGACCTGCAAGTGGCTTGAATTGATAGTTCTGGCAACTTGGCGAGTATGCGCAGCATTTGCTGTACTAAATATCAAATAGAATGGCAAATGGGGCGAGTTGTCTCTTTGTGTGCATCCCGCCATGACCCGTGCAAGTCACCTCCCGCCAGATTGGCGGATTCGCCCACGTAGTCCTTGCTCCCCGGTCCGGAACACGGTGCGGTCCATCCCGGGGTGCACAGCTACTCCTGTGACGGCCACAATGAGCGACTATTCCGTGGTGTTGGGCCCGGGTGCCGGGTGTCATCGACGTGCAGCGGCGGAATGGCGGTGGGCCAATGGGGGTGGATGCTGAGGGCAACGACGCTGGCTTGGTGCTGCGTTGGGGGACATGGTCACGTATCCGGGGTTCGGGGATGTGGCGTGCAGCAGATACCACTGTCGTGAGGCGATCGACATGGTGAGTGGGTGAAGGTCGGCTAGGTGCTGGGCCGGAGCGGGCCCTGGCCACCCTCGGGCGGTAGGGGCTTTGTTCTGCAGGTCCAGCGAGTCCGGCCCCCCGAAACTATTCGGAGAAGCCGGCACTCGGTGTCGTAGGCCCGCGCAGGCTCAGCTCTCCGTGGAGCGGCGGCGGCGGGTGGCCACGAGGATGCCCGCGCCGGCGGCGAGGGCGAGTACGGTGCCGCCTGCGGCCCAGGGGAGCGTGGAGCCGGCGCCGGTCGCGGCGAGGTCGCTGCCGCCGGAGGTGGGTGCCGGGGTGTTCTTGTCGCCGCCGGGCGCGGTTACCGACTTGTCGTCCGTACCGCCGGAGGCGCTGCCCGTACCTGTGCCCGTACCCGTGCCGTTGTCGGTTCCGGCGGATGCGTCGGGCTTGGGCTTGTCCTTGGTGTCTTCGGTGCCGGTGTCCTTGGAGGGGGTGGGCTTGGGCTTGCCCGGCTCCTTGTCCTTGTCCTTGTCCTTCGAGCCTGCGGCGTCTGCCTCGTCCAGCTTGCGGGCTTCGTGCTGGCCCTTGTCGAGGAACGCCTGGACGTCCTCGGGCGTGCCCTTGAGGGCCTTCTTGGCGGCTTCCTTCACGTGCGGGCCGCCGGTGCTGTGGATCTGGCCGGTCAGCACGCGGTTGTCGGTGATGCGGGCTTCGTACTGGCCCTTGTCGAGGAACGCCTGGACGTCCTCGGGCGTGCCCTCAAGGGCCTTCCTGGCGGCCTCCTTCACGCCCCGGCCGCCGACGCTGGCGATCTGGACGGTCCGTACCCGGTTGTCGACGATGCGGGCCTGGAACTGGCCCTCCTCCAGGAACTTCCGCATGGCGGCCGGGCCTTCGTCGATCGCCTTGCTGCCCGCCTCCTTGAGGCCCCGGCCCGCGTCCTTGGCGGCCATCAGGCGCAGGATCTCGATCCGGTCGTCCTCCGCCTGCTGTGCGGAGGTCGCGGAGGGCGCGGAGACGGTGGGCACCTCGGCGTCGGCGGCGAATGCCGGAGAGGTGAGCAGGACGGCCGGTGCGATGACGGCGGAGGCGACGAGAGTGGATATGCGCGTGCGCTTCATGCGATTCCCCGAGTTGGTCGTACGGCAGGAACTAACTGGTCAGCCGCATGATCATAGGTGGAGCTTCACATTCCCCTTACTTCGCCCCCAAGTTGGTGGACGGCAAGCGAAGAGGGCCCGGCCCCGCGAGGACTTCTCGCGGGGCCGGGCCCTCATGCACGTACCGGAGTCAGTGACTAGGCGTCGAAGACCTCGTTGACGAGGGCCTGCTGCTCCGCCTGGTGGCGCTTGGCCGAGCCGACCGCCGGGGAGGAGGAGTGCGGACGCGAGATGCGGCGCAGTCGCTCGCCGTGCGGGATGTCCGCGCCGACGGCCAGGTCGAGGTGGTCGATGAGGTTGAGGGCGATGAAGGGCCAGGCGCCCTGGTTCGCCGGCTCCTCCTGCGTCCACAGGTACTTCTCGGCGTTCGGGTACTTGGCGATCTCCGCCTGGAGCTCGGCACCCGGGAGGGGGTACAGGCGCTCGACGCGGATGATCGCGGTGTCCGTGGAGCCGCGCTTGATCCGCTCGGCCTCCAGGTCGTAGTAGACCTTGCCGGAGCAGAAGACGACCTTGCGGACGGCCGAGGCCTCCACCGAGTCGTCGCCGATGACGGGACGGAAGCCGCCCGTCGTGAACTCCTCGGCCTTCGACGCCGCCGCCTTCAGACGCAGCATCGACTTCGGGGTGAAGACGATGAGCGGCTTGTGGTGCGGGTTGTGGACCTGCCAGCGCAGGAGGTGGAAGTAGTTGGACGGGAGGGTCGGCATGGCGACCGTCATGTTGTCCTGGGCGCACAGCTGGAGGAAGCGCTCGATGCGGGCGGACGAGTGGTCCGGGCCCTGGCCCTCGTAACCGTGCGGGAGGAGCAGGGTGACGCCCGAGTGCTGGCCCCACTTCTGCTCGGCCGCCGAGATGTACTCGTCGACGACGGACTGGGCGCCGTTGACGAAGTCACCGAACTGGGCCTCCCAGAGGACGAGCGCCTCGGGGCGGGCCAGCGAGTAGCCGTACTCGAAGCCCATGACCGCGTACTCCGAGAGGAGGGAGTCGTAGACGTTGTAGCGGGCCTGCTCGTCGGAGAGGTAGTTGAGCGGGGTGTAGTCCTCGCCGGTGTGCTGGTCGACCAGGACCGCGTGGCGCTGGCCGAAGGTGCCCCGGCGGGAGTCCTGGCCGGAGAGGCGGACCGGGGTGCCCTCCATGAGGAGCGAACCGATGGCGAGGGTCTCGCCCATGCCCCAGTCGATGGTGCCGTCCTCGATCATCGCCATCCGGCGCTGCATCTGCGGCATGAGGCGCGGGTGCACGGTGACGTTGTCGGGGATGTTGACCTGCGAGGAGGCGATCCGCTTGACGACCTCCTGGGAGATCGCGGTGTCCAGGGAGACCGGGAAGGCCGCCTCGGGCTGCGGGACGGGCATGGCCGCCGGTGCCTGGGTGGCCTCGCGGACCTCCGCGAACACCTTCTCCAGCTGCCCCTGGAAGTCCTGGAGCGCCTGCTCCGCCTCTTCGAGGGTGATGTCGCCGCGACCGATCAGGGACTCGGTGTAGAGCTTGCGCACCGAGCGCTTCTTGTCGATCAGGGTGTACATCTGCGGGTTGGTGAAGGACGGGTTGTCCGTCTCGTTGTGCCCGCGGCGGCGGTAGCAGATCAGGTCGATGACGACGTCCTTGTTGAACGTCTGGCGGAACTCGAAGGCCAGGCGGGCCACGCGGACCACGGCCTCCGGGTCGTCACCGTTCACGTGGAAGATCGGCGCCTCGATCATGCGGGCCACGTCGGTGGCGTACATGGAGGAGCGGGCCGATTCCGGCGAGGCGGTGAAGCCGACCTGGTTGTTGATCACGATGTGGATCGTGCCGCCGGTGCGGTAGCCGCGCAGCTGCGACATGTTCAGGGTCTCGGCCACCACGCCCTGGCCCGCGAAGGCCGCGTCGCCGTGCAGCGCGAGGGGCAGGACCGTGAAGTCCGTACCGCCCTTGTTGATGATGTCCTGCTTGGCGCGGGCGATGCCCTCGATGATCGGGTCGACCGTCTCCAGGTGGGACGGGTTCGCGGCGAGCGAGACCTTGATCTGCTCACCGTCCAGACCGGTGAAGGTGCCCTGGGCGCCCAGGTGGTACTTCACGTCGCCGGAGCCGTGCATCGACGTCGGGTCGAGGTTGCCCTCGAACTCGCGGAAGATCTGGGCGTACGACTTGCCCACGATGTTCGCCAGGACGTTGAGGCGGCCGCGGTGGGCCATGCCGATGACGACCTCGTCGAGGCGCGACTCGGCGGCGCTGTCGATGACGGCGTCGAGCAGCGGGATGACCGACTCGCCGCCTTCGAGGGAGAAGCGCTTCTGGCCGACGTACTTGGTCTGCAGGAACGTCTCGAAGGCCTCGGCCGCGTTCAGGCGGCGGAGGATGCGCAGCTGCTCCTCGCGCTCCGGCTTGGAGTGCGGGCGCTCGACGCGGTCCTGGATCCACTTGCGCTGCTTCGGGTCCTGGATGTGCATGAACTCGATGCCGGTGGTGCGGCAGTACGAGTCACGGAGCACGCCGAGGATGTCGCGGAGCTTCATCATCGACTTGGAGGCGAAGCCGCCGACGGCGAACTCGCGCTCCAGGTCCCACAGCGTCAGCCCGTGCTCGTTGATGTCGAGGTCGGGGTGCTTGCGCTGCTTGTACTCCAGCGGGTCGGTGTCGGCCATGACGTGGCCGCGCACCCGGTAGGAGTGGATCAGCTCGAAGACGCGGGCGGCCTTGGTGACGTCGTCGTCGTGGCTGGCGTCGATGTCCTTGAGCCAGCGGACCGGCTCGTAGGGGATGCGCAGCGCCTTGAAGATCTCGTCGTAGAAGTCGTTTTCGCCGAGCAGCAGGTTCGCGACGTTGCGCAGGAACTCGCCGGAGGCGGCGCCCTGGATCACCCGGTGGTCGTATGTGGAGGTGAGGGTCATCACCTTGGAGATGCCCAGCTTGTTCAGGGTGTCCTGCGAGGTGCCCTGGAACTCCGCCGGGTAGTCCATCGAGCCGACGCCCATGATGACGGCCTGGCCGGGCATCAGACGCGGGACCGAGTGGACGGTGCCGAGGCCACCGGGGTTGGTCAGCGAGACCGTGACACCGGTGAAGTCGTCCATGCCGAGCTTGCCGTCGCGGGCGCGGCGGACGATGTCCTCGTACGCCTGCCAGAACTCGAAGAAGTCGAGCGTCTCGGCCTTCTTGATGCCGGCGACGACGAGCTGGCGGTCGCCGTTGGGCTTCACCAGGTCGATCGCGAGACCGAAGTTGATGTGCTCCGGCTTCACCAGGGTCGGCTTGCCGTCCTTCATCGCGAAGGAGTAGTTCATCGACGGCATGGCCTTGATGGCCTGCACCATCGCGAAGCCGATGAGGTGGGTGAAGGAGATCTTCCCGCCCCGGGCACGCTTCAGGTGGTTGTTGATGACGATGCGGTTGTCGAAGAGCAGCTTCACCGGGACCGCGCGCACGGACGTGGCCGTGGGGACCTCAAGCGAAGCGTTCATGTTCTTCGCGACGGCGGCGGAGGGACCGCGCAGGGTGACGAACTCCGGGCCGGCCGGGGCAGTGGACGCCTCGGCGGCGGGAGCGGGCTTCACAGGTGCGGCCTTCTGAGCGGGAGCGGATGCCTGAGCGGCGGGCTTGGCGGGGGCGGATGCCGGGGCGGCGGCGGCCGGCGCCGGGGAGGCTGCCGGAGCCGACTCGGTCCGGGCGGCGGGAGTGGCCGGCGCGCCCGCGGGCTGCGCCGAAACCGCCGGGGTGCCCGGGGCGGGCTGTGCGGGTGCGGCGGCCTGCGCGGACGCGGCCGGTGCGGCGGCGGGCGCTGTGGGGGCGGCCTGGGCGGAGCCGGGCGTCTCGCCCGTACCCCCGCTCGCGGCCGACTTCTCACCCGTACCGCCGGAGGCACCCGCGCCCGGCTTGTAGTCGGCGAAGAAGTCCCACCAGGCGCGGTCGACGGAACTGGGGTCCTGGAGGTACTGCTGGTAGATCTCGTCGACGAGCCACTCATTGGGACCGAAGGCGGCGGCAGGGTTCTTCCCCTGCCCGTCCTGGTCGGTCGACGAGAGACTTGAGCTACTGGGGGACTGAGACGACACGGCGTTAACCGCCCTCTTCCGCTTCGCAAGGTGGTGGACAGCGGAAATAAAGGCTACGCCTCCCCGGCCGCGAGATGCAGACCGGGCGGGGTATCCGTCGCGTAAGTCACATCGGAGAGCTGGTTTCGACGCACGAAATGGCGGGAAACAAGCGCGGTTCCGCTGTGGACGCCCGTCAACCACGTATGACGGGAGACCCCGGGCCAGGTGCATCCGGCCGAGGACGCGGCCTTTGCCCCCGCATCCTGGCAGGACGGACGCAGAACGTCCGTTTCTGGTTCGAACCCTACGTCAACCGCGCGGGCCGCTGATCCCCGGAAGGCTGACCTGAATCCGGCAACCGCGTTCTGATTCGGCCACGCCGATGTGACCGCCGTGCAGATCGACCGCCCAGCGCGCGATGGCGAGACCGAGACCGGTACCGCCGTCACTGCCGGACGAGGGCTTGGCAGGCGCCTTCCCCTGATTGAAGCGTTCGAAAACGCGGTGCCACTCCGACTTGGGTATACCGGGACCCTCGTCGAGGACTTCCAGCTCCAGCGACTCCGGCAGCTCCCCGCGCCGCGCGATCACCGTCACCCGGCCGTGCGGAGGGCTGTGCTTGACCGCGTTGTCGATCAGGTTGGCGACGACCTGGTGCAGCCGCTCCTGGTCCGCGTGCGCGGTCAGCTCGGGCGGCGAGACGTCCAGGTGCAGATGGACGTCCTTGCGCGTGTGGTGCCCGGACCCGGAGACCAGACCGCGCTGCGCGGCGGCCAGATTGGCCTCCTTCAGCACGCCCGAGAGGTACGGCCAGACCTCGAACCGGTACGCCTTCAGCGGTACGACGCCGTTGTCCAGCCTGGCCAGGTCGAGCAGGGTCTCCACCAGGCCGCCGAGGCGCTCGGTCTGCTTCAGCGCCGTACGCATGGTCTCCGGGTCGGCGGCGACCACGCCGTCCACCACGTTCTCCAGTACGGCACGCAGCGCGGCGATCGGGGTGCGCAGCTCGTGGGAGACATTGGCGACCAGTTCCTTGCGGTTCTGGTCGACGGCCTGGAGCTCCTGGGCCATGCGGTTGAGGGTGGTGGCCAGGCCCCCCAGCTCGTCGCGGCGGCCCTCGCCGCCGACCCGCCCCGTGTAGTCGCCCGCCGCCATGGCGGCGGCCACGTCCCGCATCTCGTCCAGCGGTTTCGTGAGGTTGTGCGCCACGAACTGGGTGATCAGCATCGACGCGATGATCGAGAAGACGGTGATGAAGCGCAGCTCCGTCTTGGTGGCCAGCGCCACCATGACCAGCCCCGTGGTGAGCGCCACGGACACGACCACCAGCGCGATGAGCTTCGCCCGGATCGTGAAGGGCCGCAGCACGGAGAGCCCCTTGTGCAGGGGACGGCTCAGCAGCCGGTGCGCGAGGACGCGCTCCGTCAGCGGGCGGCGGACCCGCTGCCCGCAGTCGCCGCATCTGCGGGCGGGCCGCGAAGGCTCCCGCCGCTGCCCGGGTACCCGGCGCCGCGACGGCCCTCGCTGGGTCCCGACCGCACTGCTCACGGCGCCGGTGTCTCCAGCGCGTACCCCACGCCGTGGACGGTGCGGATGCGCTCCGCGCCGATCTTCCGGCGCAGTGCCTTGATGTGGCTGTCGACGGTGCGGGTGCCCGAGGCGTCCGCCCAGTCCCACACCTCGGCGAGGAGCTGCTCGCGGGAGAGCACCGCGCGCGGGGTGTTCGCCAGACAGACCAGGAGGTCGAACTCGGTGGGGGTGAGGTGCACGTCCTCGCCGTGCACCCGGACCCTGCGCTGTGCGTGGTCGATCTCCAGCTCGCCGAGGCGCAGGATGCCGCTGCGCGGAGTGGCCGCGGCGATCGTCGCCCGCTCGACCCGGCGCAGCAGTACGTGCACCCGGGCCGCCAGCTCCCGCATGGAGAACGGTTTCGTCATGTAGTCGTCCGCGCCGACCCCGAGCCCGACCAGCATGTCGGTCTCGTCGTCGCGGGCGGTGAGCATCAGGACCGGGACCGGCCGCTGCGCCTGCACCCGGCGGCAGACCTCAAGACCGTCGAAGCCGGGCAGCATGATGTCGAGGACCATCAGGTCCGGCTGCCAGGCCTCGGCCGTGTCCACGGCAGCGGGGCCGTCGCCGGCCGTCTGCACCTGGAAGCCCTCGGCCCGCAGCCGGGCCGCGATGTTGTCCACGATCGTGGAGTCGTCCTCGACGACCAGTACCCGGCGCTGTGCACCGGGCGTGGCCGCGAGTCCGTTGTGGCTGGTGTGTGTCTGCTCCATCGCCCCGCCCCTGGAGTGCGTTCGTAAGATCTCGCGGTCAGATGAGCAGCGTACGGGCACTGACCAGCCCCCGGCTACGCGGTGCGAACGCCGGGGCGGGGGACCGATCACCACTCGCCGGGCAAGTCGTCTCTCTTCGCCCGAATCTCGCTGAATACGACATTCCGCAATGACTCTTCGTAAGTCCTGGCGCTACAACTCGCCCTCTGCGCAAGGAGGTAGACGTTGCGTAGGCAAGGTGTCCCGCTGTGTTGCGAGAGTGACGCGTAGTTCACCCGGGGCATGGTTGTACGGCCATGAGTGAAGGACTTGTGAATGTTGTCTCGTGGGTGGGGGCCGCGTGTGCGGGGCCGGGGGCCGCCGGCCCCGCACACGGACGTTTCGCCCGGCCGTCGGTCGGACGTCCGTCAGGCGCGCGGGGTTCCGTAGCGCACGTAGTTCTCCAGCTCGCGCAGCTCGCGGCGGCCGTCGACGGAGGTGCCGTACGTGCGGTCCCAGGTGATCGGCGCGACGGTGATGTGGTTCCGCTCCAGCAGCCACGTCTGGTCGGCGTCCTTGCGGGACTCGTCGCACTCGCCGCCGGTCTGCGGCTTGCCCCCGCAGAGGCCGAGGGTGATGTCGAAGCTGTCGCCGCCGTTCTTGCGCTCGTAGTCGTGGAAGACGGCCGCACCGTTGCCGACGCGGGTCCAGACCGGGGCCTGGGTGCGCTCGCCGTTGGTGGTGTCGGGGTGGTCGACCTTGAGCGCGAACTTGCCGGTGAGCAGCCGGTGCTGCCGCATCCCGGCGAGGAACTTCGCCCCGAACTCGGCGGTCCTGCGGTACGTCTGGACCGGGAAGTGGGTGTTCGTCGCGTCGCCCTCGGCGCTGAACGCGACCGCCGGGACCTCCTGGTCGATCGCGGCCACGGCCGCGCCCACGGTGCCGGAGTCGTTCACGCTCGCGGCGACGTTGGGGCCGGAGTTGATGCCGGTGAGCACGACGTCCGGGTCCTCGGTCCAGCCCGCCTTGGCCTTCAGCCCGCCGCGCAGCGCCAGCTTCACGGTGTCGGCCGGAGTGGCGGACGGGGTGTCCTTGCCGCACGGCCCGTCGGCGACGCAGACCCCGAAGACGGGCGAGCCGGACGGGGTGCCCGCGCAGTCCTTCTCGTAACCCTGGGGCAGCCGGGTGCGCTGCTGGGTGGTGAGTACGCCGCCGTTGGTGACGGCGGTGCCCTTGCCGGACTGGACCTGCCAGGGGGCCATGACGACGACGTCGGCACCGGCCGCGCACATGGCGCGGCGCAGCTCGTAGAGGCCGAGGCCGTCGGAGTTCGAGGGCTTGGCGGCCTGCATGCCGTCGTCGTTGGAGATGAGGACGCGCATTCCGGCGAGGGGCTTGGCGGGCTTGGCGGGGTGCTTGGCGGAGGCGGCGCTCGCGGACGCGACGGAAGCGGCGGACGCGACGGGTGCGGTGTCCGGGGCCGAGGTGACGTACCCCGTGGTGCCGAGGCCGGCGACCACGAGACCGGCGGTGGTCAGTGCGAGGAGATTGCGATGTGCGGAACGCATGGGATGGCGGTCCCTTTCCAGGCAGGTGTACGGAGCGGATGTACGGAGGCGTACGGAATCGAGCCCCGGCCCGCGGCCCCCGCGGACGTACTCACGCGGAAAGTGCGGCCGGGACGGCCGAGCCGGCCGGGGCGGTGGCGTGGCGGGCGACGCGCACGGTCCACGACCGTGCGTGAGGGAACAGCGGTCCGGGACCCGGCCCCCCACAGGCGGGTCCCGGACCTCGGGCCCGTCTCGTAGGTGACGGGCCCTGCGCGGGGCTGATTCAGGAACCCCGCGCGGTCTGGGGGAGATGGGGGAGATGGGGGAGAAGCGTCCGGTCAGATCTCCAGGCCGTGGCCGTAAGGGAAGACCGGGTTCTCGGTGTCGTTCGGCACGTCCGGGCGGGCGGCCTCGACGGCGGCCATCGAGCGCGGCAGCTCGAACGGCAGCCGCCCCTGTGCCTTCGCCCGCCCGAAGGCCACGTCCAGCAGGGCCGCGTCGCTCGCCCCGAAGTCCGCGATCAGCGCGGCGGCGTGCTCCGCGATCTCGGGGATGACGGCGGCCCGCTCCAGATTGATGCCGACGAGGGTCGGTACGGAGTCCAACAGGCCGAGGATCCGGGCCAGTTCGGCGCCCTCGAAGGCGAGCGTGCCCGAGTGGAAGAACGACTCGAACTTGTTGGCCCGCTCCTCGTAGGGCGTGCGCAGCCGCAGCACCGCGAAGTCCGCATCCGCCGGATCGGCCACGACCTCGCCGTACCCGGCGGCCACCGCCGCGTCCACGTTCTCGACGTACAGCTTCGGCCTTCCGGACAGGGGCAGGGTCAGCTCGCGGTTGGTCAGCACGGTCAGCGAGCGGCGCTGCGCGGCGTCACCGGCGGCCTTGAAGTCGGCGCGGCCGACCGTCTCGGCGGCCAGGTCCACGTCCACGTACCGGCGGTCGAAGAGCCCGAGCACGAACTTCTCGCGCAGGATGCGACGTACGGACACGTCGATCCGCTCCTCGTCGATCCGCCCCGAGCGCACCAGCTCCACGATCACCTCGGGGCAGGCCTCGCCGCCGAACTGGTCGCAGCCCGCCTCGATCGACTTCGCGGCCAGCTCCGGACGCGACAGGTGCTCGACGCCCCAGGCGCGCGCCGGGTGCGGCTCGCCGAAGATGTTGGCCTCGGTGAGCAGGCCCCAGTCGGTGCAGACGATGCCCTCGAAGCCCAGCTCGTCCCGCAACAGGCCTTGGACGACGCCCTTGTTGAAGCCGAAGCCGACCTCTTCCCAGTCGGTGCCGACCGGCTGCCCGTAGTACGGCATCATCTGCGACGCACCGGCGGCGATGGCCGCCTTGAACGGCGCCAGGTGGTACTCGCGCATGCCGCCCGGGTACACCTGCTCCTTGCCGTGCGCGAAGTGCGGGTCCTCGCCGTCCTTCTGCGGGCCGCCGCCGGGGAAGTGCTTGACCATGGTGGCGACCGAGTCCGGGCCGAGCTGCTTGCCCTGGAGACCCCGTACGTACGCCTGGACCAGCTCGCCGGTGACGGTGGCGTCCGAGCCGAAGGTGCCGTTCTGGCGGGACCAGCGGGGCTCGGTGGCGAGGTCGATCTGCGGGTGCAGGGCGACCCGGAAGCCGACCGCCAGGTACTCGCGGCGCACCGTGTCCGCGAACTCCTCGACCAGTGCGGGGTCGTTGATCGCGGCCAGGCCCAGCGGCTCGGGCCAGGCGGAGAAGGCACCGGCGTTGAAGGAGGCGCCGACGTTGTCGGTGAAGGAGTGGCGGGGGTCGGTGGAGAGGGTGACCGGGATGCCCAGGCGGGTGCGGGCCGCCATCTCCTGCACGGCGTTGGCCCACAGCGCCATCTCGCGGGGGCCGTAGGTGCCCAGGAGGTTGAAGTGGGTGAGGTGCTTGCCCTCGATCATCTCCGGGGTGGTGTACGGGAGCATCGACCCGTCGGTCTCGGTGACCAGCGTGCCGTCCGCGTTCATCATCAGCATGTCGTGGAACATCTGGCCGGCCTTCTCCTCCAGCGTCATACGGGGGAGGAGGTCGTCGACGCGCTGGTCGGCGGTGAGGCTGGGGTCCTGGTACGGGTGCACGGTCGATGCTCCTGGGAGGTGTAAGGGGAATGAACTGGCCCGAGGGAGAAGGGGAATGGAGGGCACGGGGGCCACGGAAGGGACGCGGGGGTCAGGCGGCGGACCTGATGAACCGGGACACGACCGCGCCGCCCGCCGCGCGGATCCCGCCGAATCGGTCGATGGCGGTCCCGGTGGCGTACACCAGGTCCGGCAGGCAGGAGGCGAGGGCGCAGAGCGCCGCGTTGCAGCCGAGCTGGGCCACGGCCCAGCCGAGGGTGAGAACGAGTACGGAGTCCCCGAGCGCGACCACGGCCAGCCCGCCCAGCGCCACCGTCATCCCGCCGAGCAGCCAGGGCCTGCGGCGGCCGAAGCGGTCGGCGGTGCGGTCGGACAGGGCGCCGAAGAGCGGATTGCCGATCATCGCGAGCACGGCCCCGACCGAGAGCACCAGACCGAGGCTCGCCCCGCGCTCGCTCTCCGGCACCAGCTGGGCGATGCGCAGGGCGAGGGTCACGATCACCGGCGTGAGTACGGTCAGATACAGCCCGAGCTGGGCCAGGGCGAGTCCGGCGACGAGGGAGCGAGGGGAGTCACCGACGTCAGTGACACGTGTAACTGACGCGCCGTGCGCCGTCTCGGTGTGGTCGCTGACCATCGTGAACTCCGGGGGAAGGGGTGCTGTCGGCATCGGTGCCGACCCGCAGGCACAGGCTAAACGCGAAAACCGAGCACCCACTAGGTTTCCGCAGTGTTGCGTGGATCACACCGTTCGGCCCCGCCTGCCGGACCGTCCTAGGGTGGCCCCATGTCAGCGAGCACGGGCCGAGCGACCCGAAAAAGCGCAGGTCGGGGTAGCTATGCGGTGGGCGAGGCGCGGCGCAGACAGATCCTCGACACCGCCATCGAACACTTCGCGAAGTGGGGCTTCCACGCCTCCTCGATGGCCCGCATCGCCCACGACTGCGAGATCACACAGGGCGGGCTGCTGCACCACTTCCGCAGCAAGGAGGACCTCCTGCTGTCCGTCCTCGCGCAGAGCGAGCACCACGACATGGAACAGCTCTTCGCCACCGAGCCGGCCACGGTGGCCGAGGGAATGGAGGCGGTGGTCCGGCTGGCCGAGTCCAACACCCGCCGCCCCGGCCTGGTCCGCATGTTCAACGTCCTGGTCGGCGAGGCGGGCAACCAGGGCCACCCCGCCCACCCCTACTTCCGGGGCCGCTACGAACGCGTCCTCGCGCACACGGTCGGCGTGCTGGAGGCGGGCATCGCCCGGGGCGAGGTCCGCCCGGACATCGACGTACGGGCCTTCGCCCAGGAGCAGATCGCGGTGATGGACGGCCTCCAGTTCCAGTGGGCCCTGGACGAGTCCGCCTTCGACATGCCGGAACGGCTGCGCGCGTACATGGACCGGACGCTGCGGCACATCACGGTGCGGGGGACGGGGCTGAAGATGCCGTAGGGCGGGGTTCCGGGAGCTGGGGCTCCTCGGGGGTTCCCCAGGAGCCCCCGGGGTCAGGTCTCCGTACGGGCGCCCCTCCACACGTACCACCCGGACCCGAGCGCGAACGCCGCCCCCGCCGTCACCCACGCCCCCGCCTCGGGCCCCGGCTGCACCGGCCACATGGCGACGGCGGCGAGACCGCCCGTGGTGCGCGGCGCGGCCAGGTAGGCGGCGCTCCCGTACGCGAGTACCGGCAGCCAGCTGAGCCGCGCGCCCAGCACGACGGCGCCCGCCGCCGCGACACCGGTGGCGCCGAGCACGTTGCGCACCATGGCCGGGGCGCCGAACGCCTCGGGGTGCCCCGGCACCGCCGCCGCGAGCAGGGCCGCCGCGAGGACGGTCAGACCCAGCAGGTGCGCCAGGCGCAGTACCGGCCCGCGCAGGGCGGCGGTCCGGTCCAGCTCCGCGCTGTGGCTGAACAGGGTCGGCCCGAGCACTGCGGCGGCACACATCGGGGCCAGCACCACCACGGGCACCCGCCCCCGGTGGTCGAACCACTCGCTCGCCTCGATCCCGGCGGCCGCCCATGCCGCGAGCCCGGCGGTGACGGCGAACAGGGCCAGGGCCCCGGGGAGGGTGCGCGAACGCCCGTACAGCACAAGGGGATTGAGGGAGTGGTGGCTCATGGCGCCACCGGTACCTTCGTGATGTCGCAGCTGCGGACGGCGGCGATGTACTCGGCCAGCCAGGCCTTCCGCGCGGCCTCCGGCAGGGCGGCGAAGCGGTCGTGCGCGTCGGGTCGGTCGGCGGGCTGTGAGGCATCGGCGTTCAGCGGGGCCAGCCAGTGCCGGGCGACGTCGCCGGCCAGCTGGAGCCGTTCCCACTCGGCGGGCGGGTCCTCGGCCGAGCAGTTGCTCGGCGGGTTGAGCAGCTCTACCAGGATGATGCTGGCGTACTCCTCGGGGTCCGCGATCTTGCCCCGGACCACCGTCCACCCCAACATCAGCGACGGCAGTACCCCCTCACCCGGCCGTGCCTCCACGTCCCCGGGCACGTACCGGGCAGGCACCCCCGGTACGCCCTCCAGCTTTTCGAAGGTTCCGTGCAACGCGGCCCGTATCTCGGGCAGGAGTGTCTGGTCGCGGGATTCCACGCAGACCTGCCGGTCGACGACCTCGGTGCAGGAGGAGGCCGTCCGGGGCGGCGGCTGGTGCCACATGCGGATCCCGTGCTGGGAGATCAGGGTGCCCGCCGCGACCGCCACGGCGAGGGGGACGACGGCCAGGTACCGGCGCCGGGCCGCGTAGCCGACCAGGGCGGTGGCGGCCAGGGCGCCGGTCCACAGGGCGTCCACCGGGGCCTGCCACCACACGGGGGTCCAGTCGGCGAAGTCGCGCAGGGCGGGGCTCAGGAAATGCAGGCTCGAATCGTCGGTGTTGAGGTAGTTCGGGAGAGCCAGCCCGGCGTACGCGCACAGGGCGAGCAGCGGGGCGGTCGGCCGCCAGGGCGACAGACGGCCGACGACGAACCCCAGGCCGGTCGCCGCCGCCACCAGCACCGCGTCGGCCAGTGCGTACGACACGAGGGGCTGCCCGTAGTGGGCGTACGGCAGACAGGCCAGCAGGGCGAGGCCGTGCGCGACCAGGTAACCGGCCGCCGTCCACAGCATCAGCGGCCCGACGGCGGTCACCGTGCGCGAGGCGCGCCCGCGCGGCACGGACGCGAACAGCTCGACGGTACGGCGCCGCCGCTCGCGGCCACCGTGCCAGCACCCGGCGGCGAGCACCAGCGGGACGGCGATGAGCGCGGCGGCGATCCGCAGCAACACCTGGGTCTCGGACCAACTCCCCTGCCACCGGGCACTCTTGGCCGCCATCACGGACAGGAGGAGTACGGCGACGGCGAGACCGGCCCAGGGGGCGAGGCCACGGCGGAGTTCGGCGAGGAAGGGGGAGACGGAGACAGATGCGGATACGGATACGGATACGGGGGCGGGGGCCGGCTCGGTGGGCGGAGCGGAGGCGGTGGTGGCCGGGCTCATCGGCGGGCCTCCAGTTGCCGACGGTGGCCGCGCAGGGTGCTGGTGTAGCCGCGTTCGAGGGGGCTGTCGCCCAGTGATGCCGCGGTGGCGTCGGGGTCCGCGGTGTCGCGGCCCAGGGCACTCAGCTCGTCCGGGGTGCCCCGGTAGGCGACGCGGCCCGCGTCCAGCAGGGTGACCCGGGTGCACGCGGTCGCCACGTCCTCGACCAGATGGGTCGAGACGATCACAGTGGAAGCAGTGCCCACTTCCCGGAGCAACGCTCGGAATTCGAAGCGCTGCTCCGGATCGAGACCGGCGGTCGGTTCGTCGAGCAGCAGCAGGTCCGGCTCGTTCACCAGCGCCTGGGCGATGCCGACCCGCCGCACCATCCCGCCCGACAGCGACTTCACCTTCGCGTCGATCCGGTCGCCGAGCCCGACCCGGTCCACGGCCCGCTCGACGGCCCCCGCCACCCGCCCGCCCGGCATCTCCTTCAGCCACGCCACGTACGCGACGAACTCCCGCACCGTGAACCCCGGGTAGTACCCGAACTCCTGCGGCAGATAGCCGAGCCGCCGCCGCACCGCCGCCCGCTCCCGGTGCCCGGAGACATCGCGGCCCAGGAGGCGGACCCCGCCGGAGGAGGGTGCGGACACGGTCGCCAGGATCCGGATCAGCGAGGTCTTGCCCGCGCCGTTCGGGCCGAGCAGCCCGTGCACTCCGGGTCCGAAGTCCAGGTCGACGGAGTCCAGGGCGAGGGTGCGCCGGTGCCGCACGGTCAGCCCTGCCACCGCTGCCCCGTCGGGTCCCGCTGCCCTGTCGCGTTCCGGTGCGCCGTCGCGTTCCGGTACGCCCGGGAGGATGCCGCTGTTCACGCTCGCTCCATTCGGTCGAAGAAGGTCCGGCGCACGGCGAGAAGCCCCGCGCACGCCACGGCGGCGACGGCCCAGCCCGCCTGCGCCGCGAAGTCGCCGACGTACGGGACGACGTACACCGGCAGCCCGTACGCCGTGCCGCCGCCGAGGCCGTCCGCCCCGCCGAGTGCAGGGGCCGTCACGGCCAGCGCCCACCCGCAGCCGACGGCCCCGGCGGCGTACCGGCACCCGATCCAGCTGCCGAGGGCGAGCGCGGTCAGGGTCAGCACCAGCCCCGGCAGCAGCCAGGCGGCGGCCCCGGGCACGCCCACCGCATCGGGCAGTACGGCCCCGGCGGCGGTCAGCAGCGGCACGCTCAGCCCGAGCGCGCAGGCCGCCCGCAGGAGCAGCAGCCGCAACCCCCCGCCCGGAGTGGATGCGTTGATCTCGTGCAGGACGTCGGCGTGCCTGCCGTACGAGAGGGCGACCCCGGCCAGTGGCACCAGCGGCGCCACGGCGAGCAGCAGCGGCCGCGCGGACGCCTGCCCGCCGCCGTAGGCGAGGAGTACGGCCCCGAGCCCGACGGCCGTCACGGCCACCACCCAGCCGGCCCGGAGCGCGGGCCCGAGCGCCCAGAGCAGCTGACGGACGCGGAGGGAGGGAGCGGGGGCGGCGGGCGAAGGGGCCTCGGCGGGGGAGGCGGGAGCTGCCCCCACCAGCCTCAGCAGCTCCTCCCGCCCCGCGGCCAGCTGCGGCCCCGCGGCCCCCGCCCGTACCGCCTGGGACACCCTGGCCGCGCACGAGCCGCACGCCTCGACGTGCTTCTCCAACGACCAGGCGTCCGGCTCCGTGGCACTGCCGCTGGCGTACCGGGCGGCCAGTGCTTCGCTCACATGCCAGGCGGCGTGCTGCTGGAAGCTCATGCGGTTCCTCCCAACGGGTGTTGTTCGACGGAGAGTTGAGCCAGGGCGGCCCGGAGTTCGCGGCGGGCGCGCAGGGCGCGGGTCTTGACGGTGCCCTCCGGTATGCCGAGCAGCCGGGACGCCTCCCGGGTGGTGAGCCCGTCGATCACGGTCGCGCGCAGCACTTCGCGCAGCTCGGGCGAGATCCGCTCCAGCGCGGTGCCGACCTCCCCGAACTCCAGCCCCGCCAGGACGTGTTCCTCGGCCGAGGGGGAGGACGCGGCGGGCGCGGTCTCGGCCCTGTCCGCGCGATCGGTTCTGGCCCGTACCCGCTGGGCGTCCACCAGCCGGCGTGCCGCGATCACCCACAGCCAGCCGCCCGCCTCGCCGCCCCGGTGGGAGGCGGCGGACTGCCAGACGGTGACGAAGGTGTCCTGGAGGACGTCCCGCACAGTCTCGGGGTCGGGACACCGCCGGGTCAGCCGTGCGTGCAGCCAGCCCGCGTGCCGGTCGTGGAGCGCGCCGAGTGCGGTGGCGTCGCCGCGTGCGACGGCGCGCAGCAGTGCCGCGTCGTCGGCGGGCTCCTGGTCGGCCGCCCGGTCTCCCCTCGTGGGGCGCAACAGTCTCACGCCCCTCTATCGTTCGACGGCCCTCCGGCGGTTCACGCGAAGCGGGGGGACGTGATGGGGGAGATGAAGGTTGCCTTAAGAGGTGGCAATGTGAGGTGAGTCATAGACGTGAAGGGATATCGGGGCAGAAAGTAAGCGTTGTCTGTAGAAGCAGCAGTGGTAGTTGCCATTGCCGTTGCAGAAGCAGCAAGCGAACGCGAGAGACGCGGCCGAGGGACACGGGCGTGGCTTGACGATTCCGGCCGCGTGCCCCTCGGGGGCGCTGCCCGGGGGAATGGGGCCTCACGCAGTGCACCGCGTACAGATGACGAAGCAGCCCGTGGGTCAGTCGAAGGACCGGGCGGGCGGGCAGGTGGCCGGGCCGGTGGCCGAGCCAGCCGCCGAGTCGGCGGCGTCGGCCGTTGTCGTGCCCGGCCGGTGTGGTTCCGGCGAAGGCAGGCGGTGGCATCTCTGGCATCTGCTGCCCACCCCCACCGGCACCCCCTTCACCTTCTGTTACGCGCTCGTCCTCGTCGCCACCTCGCTCTACGCGCAGCTCGGCGACGCGGCGGCGGTCAACGCGTTGCTCCGGGCCAGCAGCACCGATGTCGCGCACCTCACCAGCACCCCCGTGTTCTCCCTCGTCGGCAGCGCGCTCTGGGTGGCCGGCGGGCTGGCGTCGCCGTACGCCATCGGGTTCCTCGTCGTGCTCACCGCGCTGGAGCGGCGCATCGGGGGGCTCCGCACCGCCGGGGTGTTCGCCTTCGGGCACGTGGTGGCTTCGCTGGCCACCGAACTTCCCGTCGGCATCGCCGTCTGGGCGGGCCTCCTGCCCGAAACCTCCCTGCACCGGCTCGACTTCGGCATCAGCTTCGGGCTGATGGCGTGCGTGGGTGCGCTGGCCGGGGTGCTGCGGCTGCCGTGGCTGCGGTGGGGGCTGCTCGGGGGCGTGGGACTCGTACTGCTCCAGGACCTGGTGGCGTACGCCGATCCGCTGACCGCGCTCGGGCACCCGCTGGCGCTCGGTCTCGGGCTGGCGACCTGGCCGCTCGTACGAGGCTGGAAGGAGCGGCTGGCGGCGCCGTCCTATCTGTGAGGGGAATGGCTCGAATACGTGCGTGTGCCGCCCGGAGGGTTCTCCGGGCGGCACTTTTGCGTCGGTCGGGGCGGGGTCCGGTGCGTCAGACCCGGTCGGCCGCGATCAAGACGTACTGGAAGGAGCCGTCCTTGTACGAGTTGATGAAGGCGTCCTCGATGCCGGTGACCAGCGACGACGTGGCGCGGAGCTCCCAGTAGGGGAGGGTCTCGGGGGTCAGGTCGACGATGGTCTGGGGCACCAGGCGGTTGTCGGCCATGGCCTTGAGGTACTCGCGGCGGGAGTGGATGTTGCACTCGAAGTGCGCGTTGATCTGGGAGACCCACTTGGAGGGCTGGCCGTAGCGCGGGTTCCAGCAGCCGGTGATGGTGACGTAGCGGCCGCCCGGCTTGAGGATGCGGGAGTGCTCGGCGAAGAGGTCGTCGAGGTCCACGTACATGCTCGACTCGTTGTTCCACGAGGCGGCGGCGGTGCCCTTGCCGAAGGGGGTGTCGAGCATGTTGCACACCTGGGCGCGGACGTGGCTGTCGATGCCCAGTTCGCGGGCCCGCCGGTTGGCGAACTCGGCCTGCTTGGCGGAGAGGGTGACGCCCTCCGCGCGGCAGCCGAAGCGCTGGTGGGCCATGACCGAGGAGCCGCCGCGCCCGCAGCCCGCGTCCACGACCGTGTCCGCCGGGCCCAGGTCGCCGAGGTGGTCCAGGAGGACGTCGGTCTGGGCCGACTCCAGCCGGTGCAGCTCGGCGATCAGCCGCTTCTCGTACGAACTGTCCTCGGTGTTCCCGAGAGCGGCGTGGTCGACGTCGCCGATCCCGTAGTGGTGGTGGTACAGCCCGTCGACGTCGCCGAGGCGGAGGTTGACGGGCCTGGCTTCCTGGTCCCAGTAGCGGGCGATGTCGCCCTGGTACGGGGAGGAAGGGCCGGGGACGGAGAGCGAGGCGGCCGTGCCGTTGGCGAGGTCGGTGCTGGTCACAGTGGTGTGTGCTCCTTGCAGGAAAAGAAGGGGGGTGGGGCGGGTTACCAGAAGTCCGGCAGGCTGTAGCGGAACGTGTTGGTCTGGTGCCAGTAGTGGTTGCCGTCGACCCATACGGCCACGCCGCGCAGGAAGCGGAGCAGGCTCGGGACGGGGCAGGCGGCGGCCAGTTCGGCGGCCTCGGCCTCGAAGGCGTGCATGAGTTCGTTGTGGACCTCGATCGCCTTCAGGTAGGCGTCCCGTTCGGACAGGCCCTCCCGTTCGGCGAGCACCACGGGGAGGTTGAGGTGGACCCCGGGGCTGGCGAGCTCCTTGGTGTAGGAGTAGAGGTCGTTGACGAGGGTGGTGGCATTGCCGGCGAGCGCGATGACCCGCTGGGTGTCCGGCCGCGAGTGCAGGTCGGCCGGGAGTTCGTAACCGCCGACGGTGTCGGTGATGGTGGGGCAGGGGCGGAAGTTGTTGAACTGGCGCATCGCCAGGTACTCCCACACCTCGGGCACGTGGTCCGTCTCCGCCCACGCGGCCTCGGCGAGGTAGCCCATGTGCAGCCGCGCCATGTCGTGCCGGTACCGGTCGGCCTGCGAGGCGCTCGCCTGTTGGCGGAAGTACGTCATGGCCGAGTGGTAGGCGCGGCGGGGCGGGTCCGAAGCGAGCGACTGGGTCCATGGGGGCTCGTACTCCTTCGTCGTGTGGACCGGGTCGAGCGTGGTGTGGGCGAGCAGGAGGCGGCTGCCGAGGCCGATGGGGGAGCCGCCGTGGTCCTCGCAGTAGCAGTCGTCGACCGCGTTCTCCGCGACCATCAGGCGGGTGGCGATCATCAGGTGGTCGACGGTGGGGGCGTCCGGGTGGCAGGCCACCATGTAGCGGCCGACGGAGAAGCCGTCGAACTGGTCCTCCCACTCCGGCGGGTACGCCTGGACCTCGTCCACCGCCCACCGCTTGATCCGGCGGCTGACCTCCTCGACGCGGGCCTGGTCGGGGGGCGGTACGGGGTGGTGGTAGAGGCCGGGGATGGGGGCGCCCTCGGGGGGCGGGCCGTCCTGCGGTGCGGGGGCCGTGTCCGTGTCCGAGGGGACGGGGAGTTGCTCGGGGCGTGCCTCGGGGAGACCGCCTCCCAGGCGCAGGCCCGCCGTGCCGAGGCCGCTGGGGCCGCGCAGGAGGCGGTCCAGCGCGGGGTTCGGCGAGGGGGTCGGCGGTGGGGCAGGCGGGGCCGACAGTGGTGACAGCCCGGAGTCGGGCATGCGTAACTCCTTCGCGCACTCGATGAGTTGGAGGTGGCTCTGGCCTGGCCGTACGTGCTCAGCCGCGGCGGCGGACGATCTGCACGTTCTCCAGCACGCCCAGTGCGTCGGGCAGCAGGACCGCGGCCGAGTAGTACGTGGTCACCAGGTACGAGATGATCGACTGCTCGCTCATGCCCATGAAGCGGACCGACAGGCCCGGTTCGTACTCCTCCGGCAGGCCCGTCTGGCGCAGGCCGATGACGCCCTGGTTCTCCTCACCCGTACGCATCGCGAGGATCGAGCTGGTGCCCTCCTTGCTGATCGGGATCTTGTTGCAGGGCAGGATCGGCACCCCGCGCCAGGCCGGGACCTGCTGGCCGCCGAGGTCCACGTGGTCCGGGTAGAGGCCGTACGCGTTGAACCCCCGGCCGATGGCGGCGATCGTCAGGGGATGGGCGAGGAACAGCCTGGTGCCGCGGCGGCGGCAGAGCAGGTCGTCGAGGTCGTCCGGGGTGGGCGGGCCGGAGTGGGTCTCGATGCGCTGCTTGAAGCTGGCGTTGTGCAGGAGGCCGAACTCCCGGTTGTTGATCAGCTCGTGCTCCTGGCGCTCGCGCAACGCCTCGATGGTGAGCCTGAGTTGCTCCTCGGTCTGGTTCATCGGACCGTTGTAGAGGTCCGCGACGCGGGAGTGGACGCGCAGGATCGTCTGGGCGACCGAGAGTTCGTACTCGCGCGGCCGGAGCTCGTAGTCGACGAAGGCGCCGGGGATCAGGGCCTCGCCGACGTGCCCGGCGGACATCGCGATCTCGGCCTCGCCGTGCCGGGTCTGCGGCTGCCGCGCGCGCTCGTCGAACCCGGCGAGGTGGTCGCGGAGGGCCTGCGAGGAGTCCCGTACGGCGTCGAAGTCGGCGCGGGACAGGGTGAGCAGGGTGCCGGAGGTCTCGGCGGTGGCGGTCGCGTCCCAGGTGGGATCGGTGCCGCGCAGCGCGTGTTCGCCGAAGTGGGCGCCGTCGGCGAGCACCGCGACGGTGGTCTCGTCGCCGTACTTGCCCACAGAGGTACGGGCGATCCGGCCGTGCGCGATCAGCTGGATGTGCTCGGCGGGGGCGCCCCGTTCGGCCAGTACGTCACCGGCGCGGAAGTCGCGCTGGACGCACCGGTCGGCGAGCGCGCCGAGCACCGCCTCGTCGTCGAAGCCGCGCAGCAGGGCGAGTTCGCCCAGCTCGCGGGGGATGACGCGGACGTCGGCACCGTCCTGGACGAACTCGATGCTGCCGTCGCCCACCGTGTAGTTGAGCCGGCGGTTCACCCGGTAGGTGCCGCCCGTGGTCTCCACCCACGGAAGCATCCGCAGCAGCCACCGCGAGGTGATCTCCTGCATCTGCGGTGCGGACTTGGCCGTGTGCGCCAGCTTGCGGGCGGCAGCGGTGCTCAGGCTGGACTGCGGGGGCAGCGCCGTCCGTGCTGCCTGCGGTGCTTCCGGGCCGGTCTCACCGGTCTCAACGGTCATCGGGGGACTACTCCTCGGCGGATCGCAGGGGAATCCGTCCGGCGGACCGGACGGGACGTGCTGGATCCACGGGCCAGATCCACCGGAACGCTAAGCGCGGGTGTGCCTGGCTCGCCCGGAAAGGCCGTTGAGTTAATTCGATGCAGCGATCTTGCTGCGCATCAGGTTTATCCGACTAATGGGCGGTACATGGAGAGGCCCCCGCCGGGGGTCCGCCGGGGGCCCGCCGGGCGCCGCCGGGGGCCCGGGTCGCCGAGCCCCCGGGGCCCCTGAAGGGCCATCGTCCAGTGGTCAGTTGAGGCCCGGCAGGGCCGCGATGACCCGGTCCAGCTTCGGGACCTTCTTCATCCCGTCCGTGGCGACCTCGTGCCCCTCGTAGACCACCGCCGTCATGATCCCGTCCGCCACCGGGGGCTTGGCGGCCGAGACCCGGGGGAGCGAACCGAAGTCCGACTCGGCGAGTGCCGACCGGAGTTCGGCGAGCTGGGCGGAGCTCATCCGGCCCTTCTTCGGCGGCTTCTTCCGGTCGAGGGTGGTGTACGTGCCGTCGTCGTTCACCAGCACGCTGCGGTGCCGGCCGTCGATGCCGCCGCTGGTGGTGGCGGCGACGAGGCGCTTGCCCTTGGGCGGGACGGAGTCGGTGGGCGGAGCTGTGGTGGCGGGCGGGGGAGTGGCGGGAGGCGGGGTGGTGGCCGGCGCCGACGGCGTACCACCGCCGTCAGTGGGTGACACCGACGTGCCGGGGCCGGGCGACTCGCCCCCCACGGGGGTCCCGCTCGCGCCGCACCCCGCCACCACAAGAGTCCCGCACAGAACTGCTGCCGCTACTGCCCCACCGCGTCGCATGATGCTCCCGTCGTGTGCTGTCGGTCGTACCGCTGCTCACGGGTGTGACGGGGTCAGTGGGAATCAGGTTCCGGGACCGAACGGAAGACGCCCGTCAGCGGGGACAGGGTCTGCCACCCCAGCGTCGAGTAGAGCGCGTGGCCGTCGTCCGTCGCGCCGAGCACACAGTCCCGGGCGCCCTGCTCGGCCGCGTACGCCTGGAGGGTGCGCATGACCAGCGTGCCCAGGCCCTTGCGGCGGTGCACCGGATTGGTCTCCACCTGGTCGATGACGGCGGTGCGGCCGGTCACCGCGACCTGGCCGCGCACCCCGAGACCGCCGTCGGCGGCGAGCACCACCACCCGGGTCAGCCCCGCCCGGGTCCAGCTGCGGCGGGTGAAGCCGGTCGGGAGGTCGGGGGCGGCCATGTCGGGGGTGAGCGGGAGGGTCATGAGGTGGCCGGGGGTGTCGTACTCCCAGCCGTCGACCAGCCACGGGGCGACGGCCTCCGGCGGTTCCACGAACTTGATCCAGGTGCCGGGCGCGGTGTCCGTGCGCAGCAGCTTGCGGACCGTGGCCTCGTCCGAGGCGTACCGGTCGAAGAGGACGTGCCGGGTGACCGCCTTCGGCAGCCCGATGTCGATGGTCACGCCCCACGGCTGCGGCACCGGGTCCGCCGCCCCGCGCGAGAGGGCCCAGCCGTCGGTCCAGGCGCGGACGGCATCGGTGGTGGTGGCGAAAGCCATGGTGGTTCCCCCTGCGCGAGTAATGGTCTCTTATTGATAGGGGCTATTACATCCGGCGAGGTGGGGTGCCGTCGATGCCTGATCGCTCAGAGCGAACACGAACCAGGGGGGCTTCGGGAACACCAGAGGGCTCAGATGCATTGAGTCGGTATAGCTCAACTTCACTGCCCTAGGGGAGATCATGGCATCGACGTCCACACCGCTCACCCTGCCCGTGCTGCCGCTCGACGACGAGGTCGTGCTGCCCGGAATGGTGGTGCCGCTGGACCTGTCCGACACCGACGTACGCGCCGCGGTGGAGGCCGCACAGGCCGCCGCGCATTCCAGTAGCAGCAAGCCACAGGTACTCCTTGTTCCACGCGTCGACGGGACGTACGCCGGTACCGGCGTGCTCGGCACCGTCGAGCAGGTCGGCCGTCTCTCCGACGGCGACCCCGGCGCCCTCATCAGGGCCCGCGGCCGAGTGAAGATCGGCGCGGGTACGACAGGACCCGGCGCCGCCCTGTGGGTGGAGGGCGTCCGCGTCGACGAGGCCGACCCCGACCCGCTGCCCGGCGCGGTCGCCGAGCTGGTCAAGGAGTACAAGGCGCTCGCCACCACCTGGCTGAAGAAGCGCGGCGCCTGGCAGGTCGTGGACCGCGTCCAGCAGATCGAGGGCGTCTCCGCGCTCGCCGACAACTCCGGCTACTCGCCCTTCCTCACCACCGCCCAGAAGGTGGAGCTCCTGGAGACCGCCGACCCGGTGGCCCGGCTGCGCCTGGCGCTGGCCGCCCTCAGCGAGCACCTCGCCGAGCAGGACGTCGCCGAGACCATCGCCAAGGACGTCCAGGAGGGTGTGGACAAGCAGCAGCGCGAGTTCCTGCTGCGCAAGCAGCTCGACGCCGTGCGCAAGGAGCTGCGGGACCTGAACGGCGAGGCCGAGGGCGAGGAGTCCGACGACTACCGGGCCCGCGTCGAGGCCGCCGACCTGCCCGAGAAGGTGCGCGAGGCCGCCCTCAAGGAGGTCGAGAAGCTGGAGCGCTCCAGCGACCAGTCCCCGGAAGGGTCGTGGATCCGCACCTGGCTGGACACCGTCCTGGAACTCCCCTGGAACGAGACCACCGAGGACCAGTACGACATCAAGGGCGCCAAGGAGATCCTGGACGCCGAGCACGCGGGCCTGGACGACGTCAAGGAGCGCATCACCGAGTACCTGGCGGTGCGCAAGCGCCGTGCGGACCGGGGCCTGGGGGTCGTCGGCGGCCGTCGCGGCGGCGCGGTGCTGGCCCTGGTCGGCCCGCCCGGCGTCGGCAAGACCTCGCTCGGCGAGTCCGTGGCCCACGCGATGGGCCGCAAGTTCGTCCGGGTCGCGCTCGGCGGCGTACGCGACGAGGCGGAGATCCGGGGCCACCGGCGTACGTACGTCGGCGCACTCCCGGGCCGTATCGTCCGCGCCATCAAGGAGGCCGGGTCGATGAACCCGGTCGTCCTCCTCGACGAGATCGACAAGGTCGGCTCCGACTTCCGCGGCGACCCCGCCGCGGCACTCCTCGAAGTCCTCGACCCGGCCCAGAACCACACCTTCCGCGACCACTACCTGGAGGTCGAACTCGACCTCTCCGACGTGGTCTTCCTCGCCACGGCCAACGTCCTGGAAGCCATCCCGGAGGCCCTGCTCGACCGCATGGAGCTGGTCCGCCTCGACGGCTACACCGAGGACGAGAAGGTCGTCATCGCCCGTGACCACCTCCTGCCGCGCCAGCTCGACCGGGCCGGCCTGGCGGAGGGCGAGGTCACCCTGGAGGAGTCCGCGCTGCGCAAGCTGGCGGGCGAGTACACCAGGGAGGCGGGCGTACGGAACCTGGAGCGCGCGGTCGCCAGGCTGCTGCGCAAGGTGGCCGCACAGCACGAACTCGGCGACCGCGAGCTGCCGTTCGCGATTGGAGCGGACGACCTGCGGGATCTGATCGGCCGCCCGCACCACGTCCCGGAGTCCGCCCAGGACCCGGCGGAGCGGCGCACGGCGGTGCCGGGTGTGGCGACCGGGCTCGCCGTCACCGGAGCGGGCGGCGACGTCCTCTTCGTCGAGGCGTCCCTCGCCGACGCGGAGACGGGCGGCGCGGGCCTGACCCTCACCGGTCAGCTGGGCGACGTGATGAAGGAGTCCGCGCAGATCGCGCTCTCCTTCCTGCGCTCGCACGGCGCCGAACTGGAGCTGCCGGTCGCCGACCTGAAGGACCGGGGAGTCCACATCCACTTCCCGGCGGGCGCGGTCCCCAAGGACGGCCCGAGCGCCGGCATCACCATGACGACGGCCCTGGCCTCGCTCCTCTCGGGCCGCCTGGTCCGCACGGACGTGGCCATGACCGGCGAGGTCTCCCTGACCGGCCGGGTGCTCCCGATCGGCGGCCTGAAGCAGAAGCTGCTCGCCGCCCACCGGGCCGGTACCACCACGGTGGTCATCCCCAAGCGGAACGAGCCCGACCTGGACGACGTCCCGGCCGAGATCCTCGAAAAGCTGGAGGTGCACCCGGTGACGGACGTCCGCCAGGTACTGGAGATCGCGCTGGCTCCGGCACGGGTGGGGGCGGCGGAGAAGGTCGCCGCGTAACACCGTCAGTCGCGTGACACCGGCGGCCGGGCAGTACCAGCCGCCGCGTCAGAAGGCAGGGGCCGTACGGGAGTTGCTCCCGTACGGCCCCTGCCGCGCACGCGCATGTGGCGCGCGTCACCGTGCGGGCCCCGCGCGTCGCGGGCGGGGGCGGGCCGAGGATAGATGGCATGGACATCGGAATTGCCCTGCCCCAGTACGGCAGCCACGCCCGCGCCGAACTCATCGCCTCGTTCGCCCGCGACGCCGAGCAGATCGGCTTCGACTCCTTCTGGGTGGGCGACCGCGCCCTCACCCCGGTCGAGCCGAGCGACGTCTACCCGGGCCACACGCCCGAGAACCCGTACCCCCGCGAGTACACCAACTTCCTGGACCCGCTCACGGTCCTCACGGTCGCGGCCACCGCCACCACCCGCCCCCGCCTTGGCACCAGCACGCTCAACGCCCCCTGGTACCCGCCGCTGCTGCTGGCCCGCAGCCTCACCTCGCTCGACCGGCTCAGCGGCGGCCGCCTGGAGCCGGGCTTCGGCGTCGGCTGGCTGCGCGACGAGTACACCTCGGTCAACGCGGAGTGGACCAAGCGCGGCAAGCACCTGGACGAGATCCTCGACCTGCTGGCCGCGATCTGGACCCGGAACCCCTTCGAGCACCAGGGCGCTGAGTGGACCGTTCCGCTCTCCCACGTGGACCTTCGCCCGGTCCAGCCGGGCGGCCCGCCGGTGCTCCTCGGCGGCTTCACCCCGGCGGCGATGCGCCGGATCGGCCGCAGGGCGGCGGGCTGGGCGGGCGTGTTCCTCCCGGACGAGGCGCATGCCGCGCTGTGGGGGATGGCGCGCGGGGCGGCCGAGGAGGCGGGCCGGGACCCCGACGCGCTGCGCCAGCAGATCCGCGTCAACGTGACACCGGACCAGTCGGCGGAGGAGGTCGCCGCCAAGCTCCGTGCCGTCCGGGCCTGGGGTGCGGACGGCGCCTTCGTCGAACTCCAGCAGGCGGTCCGCGAGCCCGCCGAGGCGCTCGAACTGGGCGCGAAGATACGGGACTTGGTCCTGGCGGGCTGACCGCCCGAGGCCGCAGGGCCCGCACGAAGGGCCCGCACGAAGGGCCCGTACGAAGCGGGGAGCCCCGCAACTCGTCACGAGTTGCGGGGCTCCCCGGTGTCAGCGCATGAAGTGGGTCAGCTACCGCTTCCGTAAGGCCTGGTGATGGCCTCCAGGTAGTGCCCCGACGGGTCCTCGAAGTACATTCCCCGGCCGCCGTCGTTGTGGTTGATCTCCATCGGCATCTTGCCGTGCGGATCCCCCCAGTACTTCAGGCCCTTCGCCCGCACCCGTGCGTAGATGCCGTCGAACTCCTCCTCCGACACCAGGAAGGCGTAGTGCTGCGGCACGACTTCCTGCTCCGGCGGGAGCTGCGCGTAGTCCAGGGTCACGCCGTTGGAGAGTTCGACCGGGATGAAGGGGCCCCACTGGGCTCCGGCTTCCAGTCCGTAGATCTCCGCCAGGAAGTCGGCGGCTTCCCGTGAGTTCCGGGAGAGGACGATCGTGTGGTTGAGCTGTACAGCCATGGTGGCCTCCGTAAAGGTCACTTTCGGGCTACCTCCATGTCCCACCCTGCCGGTGGCCGACACGCGATGCCGTCAAGCAGACCGTAGGTGATGCGTCCGTGGTCCGTCCAGGGTGTCGTGCGTCACGCCAGCCACCCCCTCGTGGCCGCCTGCGCGCCCGCCTGGAAGCGGGTCTCCGCGTTCAGTGCCTCCAGCAGCCGGGAGATCCGGCGCCGGGCCGTGTGGACGTGGACGCCGAGGCGGCGGGCTATCGCCTCGTCCTTCAGTCCGGCCGCCAACAGGCCGAGAAGTTCCCGCTGTTGGCCGGGTACGGGGTCGGCCGGCGGCTCGGTCGTACCGCTCAGCGGGATGGAGCGGTCCCAGACCGTCTCGAAGAGCGGCAGCAGGGCGTTGCGGAGCAGGGCGTCGCCCACCACGAGTGCGGAGGCGGTCGGGTCGGCGGACTCCGTGGGCGGGAGCAGGGTGACCCGGCGGTCCACGCCGATCAGCTTGGTCGGGACGCCCGTCGTGACCCTGGCGCGCAGCCCGCGCTCCGCCAGGGCGGCCAGTGAGTGCATCCGGCCCGGGTACGACAGGCCCTCGCGGTCTATCACCGCGCGCACCGTGATCCCCCGGTCGAGCAGGGCCTCGATGTCCAGGGCCGGTGGGCGCTGCGGGTCGGCCGCGTCGGTCTTCGCGTACGGAGGACGGTCCAGGATCACCACCTCGTGTTCGGCCGAGGCGAGCAGCGACTCCGCCCGCTCGCCGATCTGGCGCGGGCCCGTCACGATCTCGATGCCGCCCTCCGAGGCGGACGGAGATTTCGCGGTGAGCCGGCCCGCGATGCGGTCTGCCGACATCATCAGCCGCTCCAACTCCGCTGACCGGATGTGGAGTTCCGCTTGACGGCGGTGGATCAATGTGCGGATGGCGGCGGCCGGGGCGGCGGGGTGCGGGGTGCCGTCCTGGGCCGAAACGGTGAAGCCGGACTCTTCGAGGCTGGTCAGTGCCTCTTCGATCCGTGGAACGGGGAGTTCCAGTACATCCGCCAAGTCCCTTGTGCTGTCGGCGCATTCCTTCAAAAGCGCCTCGTAGACACGTCCCTCGACCTCCCCCAGGCCGAGGCTGTGCAGTTCTTCCCCCTCGATCATGGGCCGGATTCTTTCGTGACCACAGCATGCACACAAGTGTGCGTGTCCACATCTGAACACACGGGAAACATTGCCGACTTGAACACACAACGACTTGCATGGCCCTGCCCAACAGGCCCGAAGAGCGTCCGTACCGTGGGAGGGAAAGCGTGCACAAGACCCGAGTGCGTGCAGCAAGACAGGACGGCGACAACACCGCCACCGGCTCCGGCACAACCACCGGTATATCCAGGGGCGGCAAGGGAGTTGCCGCCCTGATCGGCGCGGCAGCCCTGCTCGCCGGCGTCGTACCCGCAGCCCAGGCAGCCGTCCCGGCCGCACCCGCGGCGCCCGCCGCCGAGGTGATCCCGGGCACCGACACCGCGACCCCCGCCCTGGTCGACGGCATCAACGAGCCCGCCAAAGCGACCGGCAGCGCCGCTTCCGCGGCCGTCGGGCACTTGGCCGAAAAGCAGAGCCGCTACCGCATCGGCAACCCGGGCGCCAACCTCAAGGCCGTCTCCGCGCAGTCCGGCAAGGGCGGCACCGAGACCGTCCGCCTCCAGCAGAAGTACAAGGGACTCGACGTCCTCGGCGGCGAGTACGTCGTCCGCATGCAGAACAAGGACGGCAAGCGTTCCGTCGTCGGCACCTCCGGCAAGTACTTCACCGAGCTGGCGGCGCCCACCACCGCCACGGTCTCCGAGAAGACCGCCGTCGAGCGCGCCGTCGCCGCCGTGGGCCGCGAGCTGAACGGCAAGAACCTCAGCAAGAAGGACCTGCGCAAGGCCGAGGGGCAGAAGTCCCCGGCCGCCACCGCGCTCACCGGCACCGCCGGAAAGCTCGTCGTCCTCCCGCAGGGCAAGGGCGTCCTGACCCGACAGGTCACGGTCAAGGGCAACCACCCGGTGACCGGCGAGCCCGTGCTGCGCCAGGTCTACATCGACGCCAAGGCCGGTTTCCCGGTCCTCCAGTACAGCAGCATCAAGACCTTCGGCAACAAGGCCGCCAAGGGCTCCGCGCCCAAGGGACTGAAGGGCCAGAAGGCCGCACAGAAGGCCGCCGGCGCCCTCGGCCCGGGTGACGCCACCGGCACCGGCGTCAAGACCGACGGCACCAAGGTCGACCTGAACCTGTACTTCGACTCCTCCCGCAAGGAGTACACGCTCAGGGACTACGTCCGGATGGAGAGCACCAGCAAGAACTCCATTACCACCTGGGACGCCCGGGGCGTGGAGGCCGAGGACGCGGCGGGCAAGTGGCCGTCCGGCATCAAGGAGTTCGGCTCCCCGGTCCAGGAGTTCGGCAAGGACGCCACCGACGCGGGCGCCATCGACGCCCAGTGGGCCGGCACCCAGGTCTACGACTACTACAGGACCAAGCACAACCGCGACAGCCTCGACGGCCGCGGCATGGCCATCAACTCCCTGGTGGGCGTGACCAACGGCGGCCAGCCGTGGGTCAACGCCTTCTGGGACGGGCAGAAGATGGTGTACGGCGTCGGCGACGACGAGTACAAGCCGCTCGCCTCCGACGTCGACGTGGTCGGCCACGAGATGACCCACGGCGTCGTCGAGAACACCGCCAACCTGGTGTACGTCGGCCAGTCCGGCGCCCTCAACGAGGGTCTCGCCGACTACTTCGGCAACGCCATCGACACCAACGTCTCCGGCACCGCCATGGACGACCCGGACTCCGGGCTCGTCGGCGAGGACCTCTGCCGCACCCTGCCCAAGGGCGAGTGCGCGCTGCGCGACATGAACGACGGCCGCACCACCTCCAAGGACTTCCTCGGCGTCGCGTACAACGTCGACAACGGCGGTGTGCACCTCAACTCGACGATCTTCTCGGGCGCCCTGTGGGACATCCGCCAGGACCTCGACAAGGACTTCACCGACGCCGTCGTCTACAAGGCGCTCGCCGAGTACCTGACCCCGCTGGACGGCTTCACCGAGGGCCGCAACGCGGTCATCGCCGCCGCCAAGGACCTGGGCGCGACAGCGAAGCAGCAGAACGTCATCAAGCGCTCCTTCAACGCCCACGGCATCATCCCGGGCTGGGAGGACGCGATGGGTCTCGACTCCGACACCCTGCTCGGCAAGCTCAACACCTCGGGCACCGGGGCGGGCGCGGGCGGCGGCCAGTACGCCGTGTCGAAGTCCAACGACGACGGCTCCGAGCCGTACTCCGTCTACACGGGCCGCACCGACGGAAAGGGCGGATCCAAGCTGGTCAGCCCGAACGACGGCCGGTTCCACGTCTACCCGGCGACCGACGGCAAGAACGTCGTCTGGGCGGCCTACGGCACCACCAGCATCGACGTCCTGGTCCGCCCGGTCGCGGGCGGCCCGATCAAGAAGGTGTGGTCCTCCTACACCGGCCTCCAGGGGCTGCGCATCGACGGCGACGTCGTCGTCTGGGAGGAGAACGACCCGTTCGGCGGGCGGCACGCCGCGTACAAGAACCTCAAGACCAACGAGCAGGCGTACGTCGACGGCGGTCGCTACCACCTCTCCTCGGCCCTGCCCTCCGTCAAGGACGGCAAGGTCGCGTACGCCAAGCTGTGGCCGGTGAACGGCGAGTACAAGCTGGACGTCGAGGTCCTGGACACCAGGACCAAGAAGACCAACGTCCTGCCGCAGAAGGCGGCCGTCGAGAGCCTCGGCCAGACCGGCATCTCCAAGACCCACGTCTCCTGGCTCGTCGACGAGGTCGCGTACGGTCCGATGGCCGTGCGCCGCGCCAACCTCGACGGCACCAAGCTGCTCGACCTCAGCCCCGAGAGCGGTGCCAAGGCCCTGTACGCCTTCGACCTGACCGCCTCCGAGGACGCCGTCACGGTCAACTCCCAGGAGCCCGACACCCAGTACCGCAACGAGACGCTGCCGAAGCT
The DNA here is from genome assembly GCF_055579625.1 of Streptomyces sp. NPDC032721. Classification (NCBI taxonomy): domain Bacteria; kingdom Bacillati; phylum Actinomycetota; class Actinomycetes; order Kitasatosporales; family Streptomycetaceae; genus Streptomyces; species Streptomyces sp. NPDC032721. Next base: position 38,960 of record NZ_JBVIMX010000037.1, read on the forward strand.
GTGGCAGTTCGAGACCTCCGGCGCCCGTGAGGGCGAGCGGATGTCCTGCAACCGCGGCGACCAGTCCTACGCGTCGGCCGACACCGGCAAGCGCGTCGTCTGGATCGACGGCACGACCAGCAACACGGACCTGGTGGTACGGGACCGTGCGGCCGGCCGCTGCTGACACCTTGCGGGTGACGGCGTGACGGACTACTCCGTGAACACACCGTGAGACACCGCGAACCGGACCCCCGGCGCCCGTGCGCCGGGGGTCCTTCACGTGCTCAGCCGTTGGCGAGTGCGCGGACCCGGTCCAGGGCACCGTTGAACCTGTTGTGGTCGCCGACGATCGGGCCCGTCGACGTGTACTGCCACATCGTGTACGTGCCCCAGCCGGCCGGGAGTTCCCCGACCGTGCTGTTGTAGCGGGCCACCCACAGCGGGTTGCTCGCGCCGAAGCCCCCGTAGTTGCCGGTGCAGGTCTTCCACCAGCTGGTCGCGGTGTAGATGACGGCGTCGCGGCCGGTGCGCGCCTTGTAGGTGTTCAGGAAGTCCCTGATCCAGGCGACCATCTGCGACTGCGACTTGCCGAAGCACTGTGCCCCGTACGGATTCCACTCGATGTCCAGCGCGCCCGGCAGGGTCCGCCCGTCGCGCGACCAGCCGCCGCCGTTGCTCGCGAAGTAGTTGGCCTGGGTGGCGCCGCTGGAGTTGTCGGGCAGGGCGAAGTGGTAGGCCCCCCGGATCATCCCGACGTTGTACGCGCCGTTGTACTGCTGCGCGAAGTAGGGGTTCTTGTACGAGGTCCCCTCGGTGGCCTTCGTGTAGGCCCACTTCACCCCGCTGCTCCACAGCGACGCCCAGTTGACGTTGCCCTGGTGGCTGGAGACGTCCACGCCCTCGGTCTGGACCGCGCGGGGCGCGCCGGGCGGCAGCGGGCCCTGTCCGTCGTGCTCGACGACACCCATGCCCATGTGCGCGGAGCCGGGCGGGGGAGTGCCGGGGCCGGCGGCGGGAGCGGGCGCGGCGCCGAGGGTCAGCGCGACCGCGCCCGCCACGGCGGCGGTCACGGCGAGAGTGCGGGATCTTGCTCTGAGCACGTGCATTGCGTGCCTCCGAAAGATCGACAAAGCGACTGTGGTTGCCTTGCCGAAGAGAAGCTACGCACGTAGACCCGAGTGGCGGAAGAGGGTCTCTGTGCCGACATTGGTCCACACCTGCGAAATACTGGACGAGCTGCGGCGATGTCCCTTGCTGAAAGTTTCAGGAATGGCCAGGGCGGGTCGGCGGTTGACGTCCAGGACGACAGGAGATGTACGGGTGGATCAGGAATTCCTCGCGCTGGAGCGGGAGTTGGCGCTCTTCCTGCGCCGGGCGCGGGCGTCCTCGGGCGTCCTGGCCCGTGAGGTCCACCCGGACCTGGAGCCCGCCGCGTACGGCCTTCTGGTACGGCTGGACGAGGCGGACCGGCTGCGGGCGACGGAACTCGCGGCCTGGTTCGGCGTCGGCAAGGCCACCATGAGCCGCCAGCTGCGCGCCCTGGAGGAACTGGGCCTGGTCGCCCGCGAGCCCGACCCCGCCGACGGCCGCGCCTCCCTCGTACTGCTCACCGAAGAGGGCCGGGCCCGCTTCCGCCGGGTCCGCGACGCCCGCCGAGCCACCTACGTCCGCAAACTCTCCAACTGGGACCGCTCCGAAGTAGCCGAACTAGCCCGCCTACTCCACCAACTAAACACCCAACCCGAAACCTAACCCCGCCCCCTCGCCCGGCGGCCCCACGTGCCGACCCCCCTCGCCCGGCGGCCCCACCCCCGCCCCCACCCTCCTAGGCGGCGGCCCGCCCCGTCCCCCTCTGGGCGGCGGGCCCGCCCCACCCGTTGCCCCGCCCCCTTGGGCGGCGGGGCCGCCCCCCGGGGGCGGAACGGGCGGGCAAGGGGGCGGCCCCCGGCGGAGCCGAACCCTC
>NZ_JBVIMX010000038.1:0-39985 GCF_055579625.1 Streptomyces sp. NPDC032721
AAACACCCCCTTTGAACGAATAGGCGGGCGGATAAGAGACACACGCCGCGACCAAAAACAGAACCCACCCCCCCCCCCTCCCCCCCCCCTCCCCCCCCCCCCCCCCCCCCCCCCGCCCCTTCTTTAATAACCGCTCATTCCGGATATCTCGCACTAAGGTGACGTCGTGCCACGCCGATTGGGAGAGCTGGAAGACGCCGTCATGACGCGCGTGTGGCAGTGGAACCGTCCGGTCACCGTCCGGGAAGTCCTCGAAGATCTCCAGAAGGACCGGTCCATCGCCTACACCACCGTCATGACCGTAATGGACAATCTCCATCAGAAGGGCTGGGTCCGCAGGGAAGTGGACGGCCGGGCCTATCGATATACCTCGGTCTCCACGCGTGCCGCCTACTCGGCCGCACTGATGAACGAAGCCTGGTCCACCAGTGACAACCCCGCCGCCGCTCTGGTCGCGTTCTTCGGCATGATGTCCGCCGAGCAGCGCGTGGCACTTCAGGACGCGATGCGGGTGGTTCGGCGGGACGACTCCGAAGAAGCGGAAGTCCCGGCCGAAGTCGAGGCCGAAGTCGAGGCCGAAGTGCCGGGCGTAGTCGAGGCCGAAGTCCCCGACGAAGCCGGTGAAGTCCCCGGTGGGGGCGAGAACGTGCCGGGACGATAGCGTCCGGGCATGGCCCCAGATCGTATTGCCGCGGCAAAAGCCATCACCGTCCGGCGGGCGCGCACCAGTGATGTGCCGTCCATCCGCGCTCTCGTGGACACGTACGCACGCAGCCGCATCCTGCTCGACAAAGCGAACGTGACGCTTTACGAGGACATCCAGGAGTTCTGGGTGGCGGAACGCGACGAGGACGCACGCGTGGTCGGCTGCGGGGCGCTGCACATCATGTGGGAAGACCTCGCCGAAGTACGCACTCTCGCGGTGGATCCCGACTTGAAGGGCTCCGGACTGGGGCACCAGGTGCTGGACAAACTCCTCCAGACCGCCCGCTGGATCGGAGTGCGCCGGGTATTCTGCCTGACCTTCGAAGTGCAGTTCTTCGCCAAGCACGGCTTCGTGGAGATCGGCGAGGCACCGGTTGACGGAGATGTCTACAGCGAGCTGCTGCGTTCCTATGACGAGGGTGTCGCGGAGTTCCTCGGTCTCGAACGAGTGAAGCCGAACACCCTGGGCAACAGCCGGATGCTTCTGCACCTCTGAAACGCCTGTAAGCGGCTGTAACCCTATGTCCGAAACGCGCACGTTTCCCGCGTTCTCGGGGTACTGAACCTGTGACAGGGGTTTGTGTTTTCCCCGGAAAAGCGGTTTCCTTTCCGCGTACTGCATTTTCGATGAAAGGAAATCCGGTGGCACAGAAGGTTCAGGTCCTTCTTGTTGACGACCTCGACGGCGTCGAGGCGAACGAGACGGTGACGTTCGCTCTGGACGGCAAGACCTATGAGATCGACCTCACCACCGCGAACGCGGAGAAGCTCCGCGGGCTGCTCGACCCGTACACGAAGAACGGCCGCCGTACCGGTGGCCGCGCGGCCGGTCGTGGCAAGGCGCGCGTTGTTTCCGGCGGCAGCCAGAACACCGCCGAGATCCGTAAGTGGGCCAAGGAGAACGGCCACGACGTGAACGACCGGGGCCGCGTACCGGCTTCCGTGCGTGAGGCCTACGAGAAGGCCAACGGCTGAGTCTGCCGCTCTTTTGACAGTGCCGTATTCACGATCAACCGGGCCCGGTGGCATTCCGTCGCCGCCGCGGCCAGCAGGCGTACGAGATCGGGGGCGGCCCGGCTGCCCCCGCGGCCGGGACCCCCGAAGCCGGTGAAAGCCGGCAGCGTCGGTTCGATGTCGTCCGCCGGTACGGGGGGCCGCAGCCAGATCGCGGCCCCACCCCCCATGTCCGCCGTGTCCGCCGTTCCTGGCGGCGCGGGAGCGACGATCAGGCTGCCGGGGCCGACCGCCCGGAGGTCCAGCGGGACGGAGCCCCACTCCAGCCACTCCAGGAGTGCGGGAACCTCCTCCGCGCTCCCCGCGGCGACCAGCAGCCGCATCCGCCGCCCCTGCAGCGCGACCGGACCCGTGGGTCCGACCCGGCGCAGCACGGCGTGCCCCGCGTCGGCGGGCAGCTCCAGTACGTCGAACCGCAGGCCGGTACGGAGCAGAACCGGTTCGCCGGGGGCGTGGACCGTGGCCCAGCCGAGTTCGTCCTCGTACCAGGAAGCCCACTGCGCGAAGCCACCGTCGGGCAGCGGCAGCCGGGCGCGGGGAACGGTGAAGGGCATGTCCGGAGAAACGTCCCGCCGCCCGCGTGGTTACGCTGCGTCGGTGGACGGATGCGCTCCGTGCGGCAATTGGGGGCGTGTGGGTGCATCCGGCGGCGCAAGGATGTTCGCCCGTAGCTGAGGGAACCGGCGTGCGCCGCATGGAGTGTCAGTCCTTACGGGTAAGACAGTCCTAGTGGGGAGGGGCGATACGCGTCCGAAGCGGTCTCACGTTCGCCATCGGCGTAGTGGCGATAGGGGTAACTGCTTGGCCTGCGGGAACATCGTCTCGCACCATCGAGTTGTGGAAGTACGTCGGCTGTTCAGGCCGGGAGGCAAGAACGGGTGTCGGCAGTTGGAATGAGCTGTCCCGCCCCGCGGGACTAGCATGCGGAAGGACAGGGAGGGGACCGACCCCTTAACTGCCCGACCGCTCTGAGGAGCGAATAACGATGTTCGAGAGGTTCACCGACCGCGCGCGGCGGGTTGTCGTCCTGGCTCAGGAAGAAGCCCGGATGCTCAACCACAACTACATCGGCACCGAGCACATCCTCCTGGGCTTGATCCACGAGGGTGAGGGTGTCGCCGCTAAGGCCCTGGAGAGCCTCGGCATTTCGCTTGAGGCGGTTCGCCAGCAGGTCGAGGAGATCATCGGGCAGGGGCAGCAGGCTCCGTCCGGTCACATTCCCTTCACCCCGCGTGCGAAGAAGGTCCTGGAGCTGTCGCTCCGAGAGGCCCTCCAGCTCGGCCACAACTACATCGGCACCGAGCACATCCTGCTCGGCCTGATTCGCGAGGGCGAGGGCGTCGCCGCCCAGGTCCTGGTGAAGCTGGGCGCCGATCTCAACCGGGTCCGGCAGCAGGTCATCCAGCTGCTCTCCGGCTACCAGGGCAAGGAGACCGCCGCTGCCGGCGGCCCTGCGGAGGGCACCCCCTCCACGTCCCTGGTGCTCGACCAGTTCGGCCGGAACCTCACCCAGGCGGCCCGCGAATCCAAGCTCGACCCGGTCATCGGGCGCGAGAAGGAGATCGAGCGGGTCATGCAGGTGCTGTCCCGCCGCACCAAGAACAACCCGGTCCTCATCGGCGAGCCCGGCGTCGGCAAGACCGCCGTCGTCGAAGGCCTGGCGCAGGCCATCGTCAAGGGCGAGGTGCCCGAGACCCTCAAGGACAAGCACCTCTACACCCTCGACCTGGGCGCGCTCGTCGCCGGTTCCCGCTACCGCGGTGACTTCGAGGAGCGGCTGAAGAAGGTCCTCAAGGAGATCCGCACCCGCGGCGACATCATCCTGTTCATCGACGAGCTGCACACGCTCGTGGGTGCGGGTGCCGCAGAGGGCGCCATCGACGCGGCTTCGATCCTGAAGCCGATGCTGGCCCGCGGTGAGCTCCAGACCATCGGTGCCACCACGCTGGACGAGTACCGCAAGCACCTGGAGAAGGACGCCGCTCTTGAGCGCCGCTTCCAGCCCATCCAGGTCGCCGAGCCGTCGCTGCCGCACACCATCGAGATCCTCAAGGGTCTGCGCGACCGGTACGAGGCCCACCACCGCGTCTCCATCACGGACGAGGCACTCGTCCAGGCGGCGACGCTGGCGGACCGCTACATCTCGGACCGCTTCCTCCCGGACAAGGCGATCGACCTGATCGACGAGGCCGGATCGCGAATGCGCATCCGCCGGATGACCGCGCCGCCGGACCTCCGTGAGTTCGACGAGAAGATCGCGAACGTCCGTCGCGACAAGGAGTCGGCCATCGACTCCCAGGACTTCGAGAAGGCAGCTTCGCTCCGCGACAAGGAGAAGCAGCTGCTGGCGGCGAAGGCCAAGCGCGAGAAGGAGTGGAAGGCCGGCGACATGGACGTCGTCGCCGAGGTCGACGGCGAGCTCATCGCCGAGGTCCTGGCGACCGCGACCGGCATCCCGGTCTTCAAGCTGACCGAGGAGGAGTCGAGCCGCCTGCTGCGCATGGAGGACGAGCTCCACAAGCGCGTCATCGGCCAGAAGGACGCCATCAAGGCGCTCTCCCAGGCGATCCGTCGTACGCGTGCCGGTCTGAAGGACCCGAAGCGTCCCGGTGGCTCGTTCATCTTCGCCGGCCCGTCCGGTGTCGGTAAGACCGAGCTGTCCAAGACGCTCGCCGAGTTCCTCTTCGGCGACGAGGACGCACTGATCTCCCTCGACATGTCGGAGTTCAGCGAGAAGCACACGGTCTCGCGCCTCTTCGGTTCGCCCCCCGGCTACGTGGGCTACGAAGAGGGCGGCCAGCTGACGGAGAAGGTGCGGCGCAAGCCGTTCTCCGTGGTCCTCTTCGACGAGGTCGAGAAGGCGCACCCGGACATCTTCAACTCCCTGCTCCAGATCCTGGAGGACGGTCGTCTGACCGACTCCCAGGGCCGGGTCGTGGACTTCAAGAACACGGTCATCATCATGACGACCAACCTGGGTACGCGGGACATCTCGAAGGGCTTCAACCTGGGCTTCGCCGCCCAGGGTGACGTCAAGACCGGGTACGAGCGGATGAAGAACAAGGTCAACGAAGAGCTCAAGCAGCACTTCCGCCCCGAGTTCCTCAACCGTGTCGACGACACGGTCGTCTTCCACCAGCTGACCGAGGAAGACATCATCCAGATCGTCGACCTCATGATCAACAAGGTGGACGAGCGCCTCAAGGACCGCGACATGGGCATCGAGCTGAGCTCGGAGGCCAAGGCGCTCCTGGCGAAGAAGGGCTACGACCCCGTGATGGGGGCCCGGCCGCTGCGCCGGACGATCCAGCGCGAGATCGAGGACATCCTCTCCGAGAAGATCCTCTTCGGTGAGCTGCGCCCCGGTCACATCGTGGTCGTCGGCACCGAGGGCGAGGGCGACGCCAAGGCGTTCACCTTCCGCGGCGAGGAGAAGGCGGCCCTGCCGGACGTCCCGCCGATCGAGTCCGCCACGGGCAACGGTGGTCCGAACATGACGAAGGACGCGTGACGCCTGGCGCGTGCGCCGAGGTGAACGTGTGAAGGGGCCGGCCCCGGAAACCCAAGGGTTTCCGGGGCCGGCCCCTTCAGCGCTGCTCGCTCTGCGCCGGCCGGTCCTGGACGGCGGCCACCCACGCGTCGAGATCGTCGTTGTCGCCGACGTCGTCGTCCGCCAGGCTTACCAGGTCGAAGAAACGGGTCAGCAGGGGCAACTGCCTCAGCTGGTCGGCGGTGTGCACGGCCAGCACGCGCGGGGCGGACGCCAGCGGGGCCAGTACGGTGCGGGCGTACTCGTCGGCGGGGAACGAGGACCAGGCGTCGGCGAGGGCCTGAGCGGTGTCCTCGTCCGCGAGCCGGGCCATCCCGGCTGCGTAGGCGAGGGCTTCCGGGCCGCCGGTCCGGCCGATCAACCGGGCCGTGCAGGGGGCCTGGGCCGCGCTCAGTTCCACGGGTGGGGGCAGCATCGGGATGACGTAGGGGCCTAGGCGGGCGAGCTGGGCGGCGTGCTCGACATTGGTCGGCGGGACCACGGTGCGCACCGAATTGCGGACGTGGCGGGCCAGGGTCTCGTCCAGCCAGGTGGCGTGCTGGGCGCACAGGGCGGTGAGGACCGGGCGCGGGACTTCGAGTGCCAGGAGGCCGGTGACCAGGCGCTGGAGTTCTCGCCGGTTGCAGTGGCCGGCCGCGAGGAGGACGACGTCCTCCCATTGCGGGTTGTCCGCGCGCGTGAGGAGTTCCGCGAGGTGATCGCCCTCGATGAATTCCTTCGCGGCCAGGAAGTCCTGGAATGTGCGGTGGGTGAATTGGAAGAAGTCGTCGGTACGTTCCTGGAGGAGCCCGGTCCGGTTCACCAGGTGGGTAAGGACGGTGTCGGAGTCGCCCTGTGCGCGGACGCGTTCCATTCCGGCGAGCGCGGGCTGGAGTTGGCGTACCGCCTGTAGACGGGTGAATTCCGTTTGGCCGCCGCGGACCTGCCAGATCGCTATCCGCTGGAGGAGCTGGGTGTGTTCCTCGACGGTCATTTCGATGCCCTCGGGACTGCCGATTCTGCGGCGCCGGTCGCGGTTGCCGAGGAGCATGTGCAGGGCGGATTGGTAGAGGGCCCAGCGGGTTTCCGGCAGGAAGCCCTGACGGGTGCGGTGAACGGCGCAGATCACCGCGCACAGGAGCGGTGTCCTGGCGAGGTCGCTGAGGGCTGGATTCTGCCGGAACTGGTGGGAGAGGTCGCGTTCCAGGTCGTCCAGTTCCTCGTGCGAGTGCGCGTCCCGGCCGCGGCGGGCCGCTTTGTGCCAGGCGGCGACAAAGGACTGGATGTCGTTGTTCCGCATGGGCAGGAGGCGCAATTCCTCGAAGTCCTCGGAGCCCAGCCAGTCCGGGGCCACGGCCAGTGGGCGGGACGTGACGATGCAGCGGTTGTCCGGGTAGCGGGCCAGCAGGTCCGCCAGCCAGGTGTGGGCGTCCTCGCGGTCGTCCATGGACACCTCGTCGAGGCCGTCCACCAGGATGAGCGCCCGGCCCGCCTTGAGCACGCGGCCCGCCCAGCCGTCGGGGGCCTCGTCGATCATCAGCCGGGACGCGGTGGGGAGTTGGGCGGGCGTGGGGAAGGTGCGGCCCTGGGCGCGGAGGGTGCGCAGGGGGACGACGAACGGCACGAGGCCGTTGAGGGCGGCGAGCCGGGGGTCGAGGGTACCGGCGGCGGCGTGCGCGGCCAGCCACCAGACCAGGGTGGTCTTGCCCGCACCGGCGTCGCCCCGCAGGAGGACGCGGGGGCGGGCGGTGAGGAGGTCGTCGATGCGCCGGGGGGCGTGGGCGGGCGCCCCCTTGTCCGCGCCCGTGCTCCTGCCCTTCGCGGCCTGCGCCTCAAGGGGCAGATAAGCGGTGTCCAGGTCCCATTCGGTGTCCTGCTTGCCGAGTTCGTCCAGGCCGAAGATCTTGGTCTTGCGGTAGGCGGCGCGCAGGGCCAGGGCGTATTCGCGTTCGTGGATGGCGTCTTTGGGATGCGCGTCGGCGATCAGTTCCAGACGGGGGGACGAGCCGAACCACTTGCCGTAGGCGCCTTTGAACCCCTCTTGGGTCACGATCCGCGACAGCGGTACGCAGGTGGCGCGCTGGTAGCCCCGCCCTGCGGGTATCGCTTTGACGATGCCGAACAGGTTGTGGCCGTAGAACACCGGGGCGCCGGAGAGGCCCGCCAGCGGGTGGGTGCTGTCGTCGGTCTCCGAGGCGGGTGGGCGGTCGAACTCGAAGACCAGGTCGCGCTGCATCAGGCCGGCCGCAGGCAGCACGGTGCCGGTGAAGTGATCGGTTTCCAGCTTCGCGCCGCCGTACCGGCTGATCTGGGGGAAACCGATGATTTCGCAGTGCGGGAAGGGATGCGAGGAGCCCAGGGCGCTCAGCCGGGTGTGGCTTTCCCACAGCGGCTTCGAGTGGTCCGGCACCAGCAGTGCGACGTCCAGGGCGGCGTCGGACCAGGCTGTGTGATAGCCGCGGGTCCCCGGGTAGCCGGGCCGCGCGACACCCGCGTACGGGCTGCTTCCCATGACATGCGCGCAGGTCAGAACGAGGTCTCGGCCGAGGAGTACCCCGGTGCCCTGACCCGCGTCCCGCAGTGTGCTCTGTACCGCGACCGCGTTCGACAGCGAGTCGGATCTCATACTGCTGCTCCGCCGCCTATTCCGCTTCGCCGAAGCCGCTCATGTCCGCCGGGCGGTAGTTCCCCACGTCCGGCGCTGCCCCCGTCGCCCGTACCTTCGGCTTCAGCGTCAGCGAGACCTTGTGGGTCTTGCCCGTCGACCGGCCCGCGTCCGCGCCCGCCTCGATCACCCACGCCTTCACCTTCGCGCCGCCCTTGAGCTCCTTGCGCAGCTCGACCGTGAACTCCATCTGGATGTCGCCGACCGTGAAGGTGATGTCCTTGCCGACCGCGCGCGCGGAGGCGGCCAGGAGTTGGTTGCGGATGGATTCGACCGCATCCGCCAGCTCGATCCCGTCGAATTCGTGCTCGGTGCCGTCGGCCATGGTGTACCCCCTGAGTGCCGCTGCGTGGCGTGAAGTGCTCACCTCTACAACGGAGTTCGAGGCCCGCGCGGTTCCCGGGAACAGGCGTTACGCGTGCACGATCCGCACCACCGTCACCACCAGCACCGCCGCGCTCACGTAATAGACCACCACCGCGCCGCCCGCCACCCCTTGGCGGCGGTCCTTCTCGCCCTTGACCTCGCGCGTCCCCTGGCCGTACGGGTCCCTGGCGAGCGCCCGCATGGAGTGCTCGAAGCGCTGGCGGAGGTCGGGGTGCATCGCGTGCCGGGCCTTCTCGGCTGCCGGGGCGTACTGGACGCGGAGGCGGCTCATGAGGCTTCCGGGCGGGGGTCGGGGCCGGTGCCGGGGCGTGGCTCGTCGGCGGAGGCGGCCACGCAGTCCGAGAAGTCGCCGGTCGCCAGGCGGGCGAAGACGGCCTCGTCCTCCTCGGCGGCGGCCGTCGGGGCGAGTGCCCAGCGGGCGAGGACTAAGGGGAGTTCGAGGGCCGGTGTCCTGGCGATCTCGGCGTCCAGGTCCGCGGCCTGCGCTGCGGTCAGGGCGGCGCGGATGGTGGGCAGCGTGGCGGGGAGGTCGACCCGGCGGCCGCTGACGACCGTGTGCCAGATGACGGCGGGATCGGACGTGCCGTCGGCGCTCTCCTGCGTACGGTCATCGCCCATCCGGTGCCCCTCCCGCCCGGCCAGCACAGCTTTCCGCCACCACGGTACGCCGACGCCCCTCATGCGGTTGAGACTTGCGCACGAGGAACGAACGGTCGAGGGGATTGGCAGGGAGTCGTCCGTACGTGTGGGAGAGGGGTGCCGGATTGACGCGCCCGCGGCCGTGTGGTCCGTCCCGTGACAAGGCGCACAGGACATATGCCCCCTACTAGGACAGGTAGTGCTTCCCGCCCGGCCTTCGGCGGGACCTCGCGGGAGCCCGCGCAGGGGCTTCCGTACCCGGGGCGCAGAAGGCCCCTCGGCCCGTCAAGGAGCGGAACTCCGGCGGCTTTCCTACGAGGAGGCGTAGTAGCGGGGCGTTTTGGGCTGCGGACGCAGAGCGGGTTAACAAGGTTGAGCAAGTCCGGCGGATCCGTCGGACCCACCCGCTTCCGGAGGTATCGCCCGTATGTTGCAGCGCTTCTCGCCCCGAGGAATCCGCACCGCGCTCGTCGTCGCCACGCTCGGCGCGACGGTCGTGGGCGGGGCCGGGAGTGCCTTCGCCGCGGAGGGCAAGCCCGTGGGCAAGGCGGCCAAGGCGGCCAAGGCCAAGCGCTGGTCGAAGCCGGTCCAGGGCTACGCACTCTCCGCCACGTACGGCAAGGGCGGCGGCATGTGGGCGCACAAGCACTCCGGCCAGGACTTCGCCGTGCCGATCGGCACCAAGGTGAAGGCCGCCGCCGCGGGCACCGTGGTCAAGGCCGGCCCGCGCGGTGGCGGCGACGGCCCGGCGTACGGCAACGCGATCGTGGTGCGGCACGCCGACCACACGTACTCCCAGTACGCCCACCTCTCGCGCATCCAGGCCAAGGTCGGCCAGAAGGTCGCCGCGGGCCAGCAAATAGCCCTCTCCGGCAACACCGGCAACTCCTCGGGCCCGCACCTGCACTTCGAGATCCGTACGACCGCGAACTACGGCTCCTCCGTCAACCCGGTCGCCTACCTCCGCTCGGTGGGCGTGACCGTCTGACCCCTGCCCCTGCCCTGCCCCTCAGCCCGCAGACTGCGGCGGCTGGGCCTGCGTGACCAGATCGACGGCGACTTCGAGGACGGCCTTCCGCTTCTCCTCGGGGTCGCCCTCGATCTCTTTCAGGGCGAACATCCCGGCGTGCATCGTGAACAGCGCGCTGATGCACCGCACCTGGTCGACCAGCGGAGCCTCGGGCTCCTTCATCACGTCGACCATCGAGATCATCCGCTCCTTGAACCCGTTGCCGACGCTCAGCTCGCGCACGGTGCCCTGGTTCTCCTGCATGAACCGGAAGAGCGGCGCCGCCTTGGTCAGCGCGTCGCTGTAGCGGGACAGCAGTTCCTTCTTGGTCTCCAGCGTGCGCGGCTGCCCCTGGGCCCACTCGATCAGCTCGTCCATCGGCCTGGTCAGGTCCGTGAAGAGGCTGATCAGGATGTCTTCCTTGGTCTTGAAGTGGTAGTAGAGCGCCGCCTTGGTGACGTCCAGCTTCTCGGCGATCTCCCGCAGCGAGGTCTTCTCGTAACCGCGTTCCGCGAACATCTCCAGCGCCACGTCCTGGATGCGCTGGCGCGTGTCGCCCCTGCGCTGCCGGCCCGTACCGCTGGTGCTGCTGCTCATCGACGTACTCCCGAGGCTCGTTCGACAAAGGGTTGTTCAACTCGACCAAACTTACTTGACGCCCGGCTAGTTAGCCATCTACCTTCCCTGAGTGTAGCCAGCTTGCCGGGCGGCAAGTAAGTAGGGAGAGGGAGCGGGAAATGGGTAAGACGGGGATGGCCGGGCCGCCGGTGCCGGGCGCGCCGCAGGCGGAGGGCAAGAAGGGCAGGAACGGCAAGGCGGAGAAGCAGCCGCGCAGTGTGCGGGTGGTGCTGCTGGCGCTCATGATCGCGATGTTGCTCGCGATGCTGGACAACATGATCATCGGCACCGCGATGCCGACCATCGTCGGTGAACTCGGCGGCCTTGAGCACCTCTCCTGGGTGGTCACCGCCTACACCCTGACCACCGCCGCCTCCACTCCCATCTGGGGCAAGCTGGGCGACCTGTACGGCCGCAAGGGCATCTTCCTCACCGCGATAGTCGTCTTCGTCCTCGGCTCCGTACTCAGCGGAATGTCCCAGGACATGGGCCAGCTGATCGGCTTCCGGGCGGTCCAGGGACTGGGCGCAGGCGGTCTGATGGTCGGCGTCATGGCGATCATCGGCGATCTGATTCCGCCGCGTGAGCGCGGCAAGTACCAGGGCATGATGGCCGGCGTGATGGCGCTCGCCATGATCGGCGGCCCGCTGGTCGGCGGTGCGCTCACCGACCACCTCGGCTGGCGCTGGTCCTTCTACATCAACGTCCCGCTGGGCGCGGTCGCCCTCGCGATGATCATTTCCGTCCTGCACCTGCCGAAGAAGGAGCGGGGCAAGGGCAAGATCGACTACCTGGGCGCCGGGCTGCTGACCGTCGGCATCACCGCGATCGTGCTGGTCACGACGTGGGGCGGCACCGAATACGCCTGGGGCTCGGGCCAGATCCTCGGTCTGATCGCCGTCGGCGTCCTCGCGATCGCGAGCTTCCTGTACGTCGAGACGAAGGCTTCGGAGCCGATCATTCCGCTGCACATCTTCCGGAACCGGAACTTCACCCTGATGTCGGTGATCGGCTTCATCGTCGGGTTCGTGATGTTCGGCGCGGTGCTCTACCTGCCGCTGTTCCAGCAGTCGGTGCAGGGCGCCTCGGCCACCAACTCCGGTCTGCTGCTGCTTCCGATGCTGCTGTCGATGATGGTCGTCTCGCTGGTCGTCGGGCGGGTCACCACCAACACCGGAAAGTACAAGATCTTTCCGATCGCGGGCGGTGCGCTGATCACGATCGGTCTCTTCCTGCTGGCGCAGATGGACATCTCGACCTCGCGGCTGACCTCCGGCATCTACATGGCGGTGCTCGGTGCGGGCATGGGCTTCCTGATGCAGATCACCATGCTGGTCGCGCAGAACAGCGTGGAGGCCAAGGACATGGGCGTCGCCTCGTCCTCCACCACGCTCTTCAGGACGCTGGGCTCCTCGTTCGGCGTCTCGGTGATGGGCGCCCTGTTCACGGCGCGGGTCGCCGACGAGATGGCGGCCAGGGGCGCCCCGTCCGGGGGCATGCCGAAGGGAGCGGCGGTGAGCGCGGAGGCGCTGGCGAAGCTGCCGGAGGAGATGCGCGAGATGGTGCAGTACGCGGTCGCGGCGGGCACGCACGGGGCGTTCCTGCTGGGCGCGGGGGTCGCGGTGGTGGCCTTCGTGGCGGCGTTCTTCGTCAAGGAGGTCATGCTGAAGGGCGCGGGACCGAAGGACGCGGCACCGGCTGCGGAGTCGGGCGGGCCGGAGTCGGGCGGTTCGGAGTCGGTGTCGGCGCCGTCGGACTCGGCGCGGGAGAGCGTCCCGGCCAAGGCGTAACGCGCCAGGCGTCAGCCGTCAGCCGCCGGCTGTACGAGGAAGGGCCCCCGGGACGCGCGTCTCGGGGGCCCTTCCTCGTACACCGTGCTGCCCCTACCCCTACCTCCGCCGTGGCGGCAGGTCCGCGAGGTTGACGATGGGGAAGCTGCCGGTGGCGGTCGGGGCGTGCTCCGGGAGCCAGAGGACCGCGATCGCGCCGCCGTCCTGCTGGGCGTTGCGGAACGTGAGCCGCGCGCCGAGCACCTTCGCCTGGCCGGAGGCGATGGTCAGGCCGAGGCCGTGCCCGTGCCCCGCGCGGTCCGTGGAGCCGGTGCGGAACCGGCTCGGCCCCTCGCGGAGCAGGTCGGCGGGGAAGCCCTTGCCGTGGTCGCGGATCCGGACGACCCGCCCCTCGACCGTCACCTCGAAGGGCGGCGCACCGTGCTTGGCCGCGTTGCCCAGGAGGTTGCCGATGATGCGTTCCAGCCGGCGCGGGTCGGTGTTCACGTAGCTCTCGTGGACGACCCGTACGACCGCGTCGGGGTAGAGCGAGGTGACCCGGCGCGAGACGAACTCGCCCAGCGCGATCTCCTGCATCTCCGCCCGCTCCGCCGCACTGTCGAGGCGCGCGACCTCCAGGACGTCCTCGACGAGCGTGCGCAGCGCCTGCGCCCGGTCCCGGACCAGCTCGGTGGGGCGGCCTGGCGGCAGCAGCTCGGCGGCGGTGAGCAGGCCGGTGACCGGAGTGCGCAGCTCGTGCGCGATGTCCGCGGTGACCCGCCGCTCCGCCTCCACCCGCTCCTGGAGCGCGTCGGTCAGCGCGTCCACCGCACTGGCGAGCTCGTCCGTCTCGTCCCGTACGAAACCGCCGATCGAGTCCCGCACCCGTACGTCCGAATGCCCGTGCGCCAGATCCGTCGCCGCGGTCGCGGCCTTGCGCAGCCGGCGCGAGATCGAGCCGCCGATCAGGATGCCGAGCGCGCAGCCCCCGAAGACGACACACACCGAACCGATCAGCAGCCCCCGGTCGAGGTCCGCGACCACGGCGGCGTTGCCGGGGAAACGGGTGTGCAGGGAGAGGATGTCGTTGCCGGGGTAGGGCACCGCGGCCCACACCTCGGGCACCCCGTCCGCGTCCTCCCGGACATGCGTCGCCCGCCGCCCGTGCGCCAGCTTGGCGCGCAGCTCGGCGGGCAGGTCGGGGTCGTTGAGCTTGGAGCCGACCTTGGGGTCGCGCGAGGACTCGTACAGCCGCTGGGCGAACTGCAACCGGTCCAGCTGCAGGTCACGGGCGTTGTCGAGCATGGAGACCCGGGCCGAGTTGTGCACCACCAGGCTGAGGGCGACCGCGATGAGGGTACTGACCGCGGCGATGGCGACACTGATCTTCCAGCGGATGCCGGTGCGCAGGACGAAGCGCTTCATGACGCGGACGAGCCTCAGGCCTTCAGTTTGTAGCCGAAGCCGCGGACCGTCTCGATCCGGTCCTGGCCGATCTTCGTACGCAGCCGCTGTACGTGGACGTCGACGACCCGGGTGTCGCCGCCCCAGCCGTAGTCCCACACCCGCTCCAGGAGCCGGTCGCGGGAGAGCACCGTGCCGGGCGCCGCGGAGAACTCCAGCAGCAGCCGCATCTCGGTGGGCGTCAGCGCGACCGGCTCGCCGGCCTTGCGGACCTCCATGCCCTCGGTGTCGACCTCCAGCTCGCCGAAGGTCAGCACGCCGCCCTCACCGGCGCCGTGCACCGGCTCCGGACCGCCGGCCGAACCGCCCGAGGCGTGGCCGAAGCGGCGCAGCACCGCCCGGATCCGGGCGACCAGCACCGAGCCGTCGAACGGCTTCGTGACGTAGTCGTCGGCCCCCGCCTCCAGACCGAGGACGACGTCGATGGAGTCGGCGCGCGCGGAGAGCATGATCACCGGGACGGTGGACTCGTCACGGATGCGACGGCACAGACTGACCCCGTCCATCCCCGGCAGCATCACGTCGAGCAGCGCGATGTCCGGCTGCTGCGCGCGGAACGCCTCCAGGCCGGACAGGCCGTCCGGCATCGCGGTCACGGTGAATCCGTCCCGCTCCAGCGCCAGCTGGGTAGCCTCGCGGATCACGTCGTCGTCCTCGACGAACAGAACGTGTGTATCAGCCATGGTGCGCTGCTCTCTCGCTGGTCTCTCGCTGCTCTGTCGCTGGTGCGGTGCTGTGCGGTGCTGTCCGGTGTGGTGCGTGGTGGGGGGCCGGGATCCGGAAGGGGGCGGTCGGTGCCCGGCTCAGCCGCCGGTCCGCGTACCCGGTCCGTCCACCGGGTCCGGTGGTGCCGCGCTCGGCGTGGCGGAGACGGTGCCGCCGGGGGACCGTGAGGGCTCCGAGGTCCTCGTCCTCTGGACTCCCTCGGCTCTCTCGGCCTTCTCGGCCTTCTCGGCGGCCTCCTTCTTGCGCCGCTCCGCCTCCTGCTTCTCCGTGCCCTGCTCCCCGCCGTGGTCCTCGCCGCCGCCGACGGCCTTGCTGTAGCTGTTCTCGACCCGGTCGTGCTCGGTGAACTTCTCCCCGGACCAGCGGTACGTCACCACCACCTCGCCGGACGGGAACGCCACCGGGTCACCCGTCTTGTACTGCGGACGCGTCACCACCAGGTCTCCCCGGTCGATCTCCGCGTACACCGCGGGTTCCTCGGCCACGAACACGTTCGTGTAGCGCCCATTGTCCTCGCGGAACACATAGGAGCCGATTCCGACCGCGTCACCGCAGGTCATCACGTTGACCACGACATCGTCGGTGCCGTTGGCGGTGACCCTGCCGTACGACGCGTCGACCGGGAATATGTCCTTCACACAGGGCTTGAGGTCCTGCTTGACAGTCTCGCTGACCTTGGGGTCGTTCTTCAGGAGCTCGACGGGGTCGATCCGGTCGGCGGGCGTCGCGCTCGGCGCGGACGTGGCGGACGACGGCTGCGGGGGGACCTTCGCGGCGACCGGGTCGGAGCGGGCCGGGCCCTCGTCCCGCGTGCCGGTGCCGCCCGTACCGCAGGAGACCGCGAACAGGCCGACGGCGGCGAGCCCGGCCACCGCCGTGGTGCTCACCGCCATGAAACCCCGCTGGGACCGGTACCCGGACCTGCCGCCGAGGCGGCCGCCCGGGCTGTCCCCGGACCCGCCGCCGTCCTCGACGTCGCTTTCGCTGCCTAGGCCGCGCACCGCTCCTGCCCCCGTTCGCCCCGCACTCCGCCACGCATGTCACCACGGCCATGACCACTGCTGACCCGGCCGTCACCCCGCTCCAGGGCCCGGAAGTCCAGGTCCCGGCTCTCCAGCTCCTGACGCAGCCGCGCCAGCGCACGGTGCAAGGTGCTCTTGACCGTACCGGCAGACATGCCCAGCGCGGCAGCGGTCTCCTCGGTGCTCATCTGCTCCCAGTGCCGCAATACGACCACGCTGCGCTGCTTCGGCGCCAGCACTCCGAGGATGTCCATCAGCAGGGCGCGGTCCGCGCGCTGCTCCGAGCCGTCCTCGACCCGTGCGTCGGGCAGCTGCTCGGTGGGCACCTCGTCCAGCTTGCGGGCCCGCCACCACTCCGTACGCGTGTTGATCATGACACGGCGCAGGTAGGCGTCGGCGAGGGACTTGTCCTCGATGCCGTCCCAGCGCCCGTACGTACGGGCGAGGGCGGTCTGCAGCAGGTCCTGTGCGTCCACCGGGTCCGGAACGAGTCGGCGGGCACTGCGCAGCAGCGCCTCCTGCCGCGTGCGTACGTACTCCTCGAATCCGAGCACCTCGCCGTGCGCCATTCGAACCGCCTCCGTCCCGTCCCACGTGACCAGCTGTCGTTGCCAGCTGCGTATCCCCTGTGCTCATGAAGCTACGGAGGGGTTGTCACGGGGTTGTGCGGGCCAGCGCTCGGAGGACGCACGGCTGTCCATCGGTTGTGTAACGAACAATTCGCGTAAGGAGGTTTAAGCAGCCGAAGTACGTGGTTCGGGTGACCGCCATCGGCCGGTCAGCTGTGCGGCAGCCGGTACGTACCGCCCTCCAGCGGCTCCACGAGACCGTCCGAGACCAGCCCGTCCAATGCCCGCGCCCGCTGCACCGGCTCGTGCCACACCGAATCAAGTACCGCCTGCGGTACGGGAGTCGTGGCCTCGCGCAGCACGGCGAGCAGCCGGCCGCGCACCTGGCGGTCGGTACCGGCGTACGTCTGGGTGCGCCGGGCGGGACCCTCGTGCGGGGGCTTGCCCGCCCGCAGCCAGGCGCACTGCGCGGCGACCGGACAGCGCCCGCACTCCGGGTTCTTCGCGGTGCAGACCAGCGCGCCGAGCTCCATCGAGGAGGCCGCCCAGCGGGCCGCCGTCGGGACGTCCTCGGGGAGCAGCGCCCGGGCCAGCTTGCGCTCGGCGGCGGTGGTCGCGTTCGGCGGGTACTCGACGCCGGTCACCGCGCGGGCGATCACCCGTCGCACGTTCGTGTCGAGGACGGCGTGCCGTTGCCCGTACGCGAAGGACGCGACGGCGGCGGCCGTGTACTCGCCGATCCCGGGCAGCGCGAGGAGCTGCGAGTGCTCCCTGGGTACGTCGCCGCCGTGCCGCTCCGTTATGGCGGTGGCAGCGCCGTGCAGCCGCAGCGCACGGCGCGGGTAGCCGAGCCGGCCCCAGGCGCGGACGGCCTCGCCGGAGGGTTCGGCGGCCAGGTCGGCGGGGCGGGGCCAGCGGGCCATCCACTGCTCGTACACCGGCAGCACCCGGCTGACCGGCGTCTGCTGGAGCATGAACTCGCTGACCATCACGCCCCACGGGCCCGCTTCGGGGTGCCGCCAGGGCAGGTCGCGGGCGTGGCCTTCGAACCAGGCGTTGACGTGGGGGTGCAGGACGGGCAGCGCGGCGGCGGAGTGACCGGTCTCGTTCTCGGATGCGGTCTCGGGGGTGAACTCAGTGGTCGCAGTCATGGCACTTCCGATCCTGGCACGAAACGGAGTGCGGACGTCGGACGGCCGAGGCGGGACACGGGCGCGGTCATGTCAGGCTCCGGGTGCGACGGGTGGTGCCGGGACCGGCGAACCACAGGAACAGCCCTATGCTGCTGGCCCGCATCCACATGATCGCGCCCTGGGCGAGCCGCGCCGATCCCCACACCAGCAGCCCCGCGCCGATCGCACCCACCAGCAGGCCGACGCCGACGTCGTGCGGGTAGTGGACGCCGACGAAGACCCGGGACAGTGCCATCAGCACGGCCATCGGCGCGACGAACACCGCGAGCCGGGGCCAGGCCAGGATCAGCCCGACGGCGGCGGCGCCCGCGATGGTGGAGTGGTTGCTCGGGAACGACCAGTCGCCGACGGCCGGGCACTCGATCAGTGGCCGGGCGGCCCGGGCGACGGCCCGGCACGGCCGGTCCTCGTTGATGAACGACTTGGAGACCTCGCTCACCACGTACATCACCCCGGTCGCCAGCGGCGCCAGCACGGCGACCGCCACGGCCGCGGCACTGTCGCCGCGCGCCCGCCACCACACGACCAGGAACAGGCCCGCGAAGATCAGCAGCCCCAGCTCCGTCCATATCTCGGCCAGGTACTGGAACCAGCCGGGTGTGGAGTGCGCGAAGTTGAGGATGGCGCGGTAGAGCGCGCTGCTGCTTTCCATGAACACAGACCGTACGGAAAGTGGGGTCGGCACACACAATCGGCGAACGTAGGGTGCCGCCCCTGACGAAAGTAAGGGGTGCCGGGTGGGCGGCGGCGGGGCGGTGCCGAGGCCGTGCCGGAATGATGATCGGCAAAAGTTGTCGTGACGGCGGCGGGTGGGGCAGGAGTTGGGCCGCGTTCTCTCGTAGAGTTCGGGCCGTGGGATCTCTGCGTAATCCAGTCGGCCCCCTTCCCTCCTCCATTTACTGGCGACGGAGGGCCGTTGGGCTGTCCTTGCTGGTGCTGATGGTGGTGCTGGTGCTCTGGGCCGTGCTCTCCGGCGGGGGAGCCGGCGACAACAACGGCAAGGGCAAGGGCGGCCCCTCGCCCGCCGCTTCGATCACCCCCGGCCCGTCGGGCACGGGCCCGGTGGTCCCGGGCGAACCCGGCGGCCGCGACGAGCCGGGCGGCGAGGACAGCGGAGGCGCGGACAACGGCGGTACGGGCGGCGGGAGTACGGACGCCGGGGGTGCGGACGGGTCGTCGGCGGGGTCTTCGGCGGGTTCGTCGTCCGGCTCGGGCGGAGGCACAGGCGGCGCCGGTGGCGCCGGTGGCGCCGGTGGCTCGGGCGGTGGCGCGGGGCAGCAGGTTCCGGCGAACTCGCCGCTGCCCAACTGCGCACCCGGCAAGGTGGAGTTGACGATCCGCACGGTCAAGAACAACGTCGAGGTCGACGAGAAGCCCAAGTTCGAGATCATCGCGAAGAACACCTCGGCGGCGGCCTGCAAGATGGACTTCGGCCCGGACGCGGCCACCGTGAAGATCAAGAACACCGAGGGCGAAACGGTCTGGTCCTCCAAGGACTGCCCCGAGGGCGCCCGCTCGGTGCTGCTCCAGGTCCCGGCGAAGACGGCGGTGACGCGGGTGGTGGAGTGGGACAGGAAGCGGAGCGACGCGGCGAGGTGTGAGGCGCCGGTGGGGGGGCAGGTCGAGCCGGGGACGTATGTGGTGGAGCTGGCCGGAGCGAAGGTTCCGGCGTCGGTCTACCTGAAGAAGGACTGACCTGGAGACGGGGGTCCGCTGCGCGGGGCTCTCCCCTTCCCGCCCCTTCCCGAACTGGGGCTCCGCCCCAGGCCCCGGCCCGTGCGGGCGAGTGGGTGGGTGGTCAGGTGGCGGGCCCGGCCACGGCCGGTGGTCAAGGTGCGGGTGTGTGCGTGGCTGGCCGCGCAGTTCCCCGCGCCCCTGGATGCCTGGGGGCGCGGGGAACTGCGCGAGCAACCACACTCGACCCGCTGCTAACAACCCCTGGCCCCGCGGAGCGGTTTAGGTGAAGGGGTGGGGAGGGGCATCCGCCCGCCGCAGGCGCGACGCCGCTGAACGCTTCGAGCGCCACGCGGCGGCAGCCGCAAATCCAGCGCAGCGGGAAGGGGCGGGGAGGGGCGCCTGCGCGTCCGCCGCAGGCGCGACACCGCCGAACGCTTTGGGTGCCGCGCGGCGGCAGCCGTGAATCCAGCACGGTGGAAAGGGGCGGAGAGGGGTGCCCGCCGCCCGCCGCAGGCGCGGCACCGTTCGGTCTGCGTGGGGGTCAGACGTAGCGTTCCAGGATGGACGATTCCGCCAGTCTCGACAGGCCCTCGCGGACCGACCTCGCCCTCGCCTCACCGACCCCGTCCACCGTCTGCAAGTCATCCACACTCGCCGCCAGCAGCTTCTGCAGACCACCGAAGTGCTCCACCAGCCGCTCGATGATCGCCCCCGGCAGCCGGGGAACCTTCGCCAGCAGCCGGTAGCCGCGCGGGGACACCGCCGAGTCCAGCGTCTCCGGGGAGCCGCTGTAGCCCAACGCCCTCGCCACTATCGGGAGTTCGAGCAGCTCGCTGTGCGTCAGCGCGTCCAGTTCGGTGAGGGCCTCGCTGACCGTCCGCGAGCGCTTCGCCGTCGGCTCCGGGACGTAGTCCCGTACGACCAGTTCCCGTTCCGGCTCGACGCCGGCGATCAGCTCGTCCAGCTGGAGGGAAAGCAGGCGGCCGTCGGTGCCCAACTCGACCACGTACTCCGCGATCTCCGTCGCGATCCGGCGGACCATCTCCAGCCGCTGCGCCACCGCCGTGACGTCGCGGACCGTCACCAGGTCCTCGATCTCCAGGGCGGAGAGGGTGCCCGCCACCTCGTCGAGGCGGAGCTTGTAGCGCTCCAGGGTGGCCAGCGCCTGGTTGGCGCGGGAGAGGATCGCGGCCGACTCCTCCAGGACGCGGCGTTCGCCGTTCACGTACAGGGCGATCAGACGCATCGACTGGGAGACCGAGACGACGGGGAAGTTGCACTGCTTGGAGACCCGGTCCGCCGTGCGGTGGCGGGTGCCCGTCTCCTCCGTCGGGATGGACGCGTCCGGGACGAGCTGTACGCCCGCCCGCAGGATCTTCGTCATGTCCTTGTCGAGGATCAGCGCGCCGTCCAGCTTGCACAGCTCGCGCAGGCGGGTCGCGGTGAACTCGACGTCGAGGACGAAACCGCCGGTGCACATCGACTCGACGGTCTTGTCCATGCCGAGGACGATCAGCCCGCCGGTGTTGCCGCGCAGGATGCGCTCCAGGCCGTCGCGCAGCCCCATGCCGGGGGCGACGGCGCTCAGCGAGGCGCGGATCTGGGCCTCGTTGCCAGAGCCGGAGTTGCTGGAGCCTCCGCCGGACTTTCCGGGTGTTGAGGCCCGGTCGTTGGCTGCCACTGCACTCCTCCGGTCACGGGGGTCACGGGTCGGGGCCGCCCCTGCCCGGGGCGGTCAACTTCGCCTCGCGTACGCGGTGGACAGGCGAGACCAGGGCAAAGTCTACCGGCGCTCCTCCTCGCTCCGTGGGGCCTGTGCGCGAGACCGGCGCGGAAGGACGCTCAGGGCGGCTCCCATGTCGGCCACCTCGATCACCTTCATTCCCGCAGGAACACGGCCTGGATCGCCCGGGACCAGCGCATGAGTGAAGCCGAGCCGGTGCGCCTCGGCCAGTCTTCGTTGTACGCCCGTTACCCGGCGGACCTCTCCCGCGAGTCCCACTTCGCCGATCGCGACCAGGTTCTTGGGCAGCGGGGTGTCGCTGGCGGCCGAGGCGAGGGCCAGGGCGACGGCGAGGTCGGAGGCGGGTTCGGAGAGCTTCACGCCGCCGACCGTGGCGCAGTAGATGTCACGCTTGCCCAGGGCGCTGATCCGGCCGCGCTGTTCGAGGACGGCCAGCATCATCGAGACGCGGGAGGTCTCCAGGCCGGAGGTGGTGCGTCGGGGGGAGGGGATCTGGGAGTCGACGGTGAGGGCCTGGACCTCGGCGACCAGCGGGCGGCGGCCCTCCAGGGTGACCGTCAGACAGGTGCCGGGGACGGCCACGTCGCGGCGGGTGAGGAAGAGGCCCGACGGGTCGGTGAGGCCGGTGATGCCCTCGTCGTGCAGCTCGAAGCAGCCGACCTCGTCCGTCGCGCCGTAGCGGTTCTTGACGCCCCGGACCAGCCGGAGGCGGGCGTGCCGGTCGCCCTCGAAGGAGAGGACCACGTCGACGAGGTGCTCCAGCAGGCGGGGGCCCGCGATGTTGCCGTCCTTGGTGACGTGGCCGACCAGCAGGGTCGACATGCCGCGCTCCTTGGAGGCCCGGATGAGGGCGCCCGCGACCTCCCTGACCTGGGCCATTCCACCGGGCGCGCCGTCGATCTCCGGGGAGGCGACGGTCTGTACGGAGTCCATGATCAGCAGGGACGGCTTGACCGCGTCGAGGTGGCCGAGGACGGCGGAGAGGTCGGTCTCGGCGGCCAGGTAGAGGTGGTCGTTGAGGGCGTGGATGCGGTCGGCGCGCAGCCGGACCTGGCTCGCCGACTCCTCGCCCGTCACGTACAGGGTGCGGTGCTCCTCGCTGGCCGCCTTGGAGGCGACGTCCAGGAGGAGGGTGGACTTGCCGACGCCCGGTTCGCCGGCGAGCAGGACGACGGCGCCCGGGACCAGACCGCCGCCCAGGACGCGGTCGAGCTCGTCCACGCCGGTGGAGCGGGCGGTGGCGGTGCGGCCGTCGACCTGGCCGATGGGCAAGGCCGAGGTGGTGACCCGGCCCGCGGCGGTGGTGCGGACGGCGGGCGCGCCGTACTCCTCGACCGTCCCCCAGGCCTGGCACTCGGGGCAACGGCCGAGCCACTTGGCGGTCGTCCAACCGCATTCGGTGCAGCGGTAGGACGGCCGGTCCTTCGCGGATTTCGTACGGGCAGCCATGTCGTCACCGTACAGACGGGGTCTGACAGTGGTGCCGGGGCCGTACCCGGAGGGGCGGGGCCGTGGCCCGGCAAGGGGCGGGGACGTGCCCGGCGGGGCGCGCGGACGTGCGCCGGGCGTCGTCGCGGTGCGTGAGGGCATAGGCCACCGGTAAGGGCCAAAAGGGTGCGGAATGAGGGATTCCTGACCTCTTTCGAGGGATGTGTTCACCCGTACGGATTAAATGGGCGCCGGGAGAGCCAGGGGGCGGGTGTGGCGCGCCTACGGTCGGCCGGGTGACGACCAGCAGGCGGGAGCATCCCACGCACACCAGCGGAAGCACCGGCACCACCGGCCAGAGCGCCGGAATCGGTGCCACCGGAGCGCGCCGTGCACACCGGCGTGCGCCCCGCACGCTCGCCCAGCGCCCCCCGACCCGCTACGAGCCGTACCTGGACGGGCTGTTCACCTACGCGCTCTCCGTGCTGCGCGACCACGACGTGGCGACCGCGGTGCTCGGTGACGTACTGGCCCTCGCCGAGCGCAGTCACGGCCGCAGCCCCTCCGACGAAGCGGAACGCAAGGCCTGGCTCTACGCACTGGCCCGCTGGGGCTGTCTGCGCCGCCTCGCCGAGGACAAGCGCCGCCGCCGGGCCTCCCACGGCGGCCTCCCGGTGCACCGCCCGCCCTCCGCCATCCCGGAACCGGAACTTCCGGTCGAGGAGAGCGTGGCCCGCTCGCGGCATGCCGACCTCGCCCGGCTCGCCTGGCCCGAGGCGGCCGGCACCACCCCCGAACAGCGCGAGGCCCTCGAACTGGCGGTACGGCACGGCCTCTGCGCCCGCCAGGTCGCCTCCGTCCTCGGACTCGACCGGACGGCGGCCCGCGAACTGCTCGCCGCGGCGGCCTGCGAGGTGGAGCGCACCCGGGCCGCGCTGATCGTCGTGGAGACCGGCACCTGCCCGACCGTCACCCGGCTCACCGGCGACAGCCAGGTCCTGCTCAGTACGGCGCTGCGCGGCGAGCTCGTACGGCACGTCGACGACTGCCCGCTGTGCCGGCGGGCCGCCGAGCGCGCGGGCGCGGCCGGACCCTGGCCCGGAACGGGGGCTTCCGCCGGTCGGCTGCCACTGGTCGAGGCGCCCAGGGCGGCGGCGTACGTGGCGATGCTGCACGCTCCGCGCGTGCCCAGGGGCGGCACTCCGCGCTTCGACCGCACCGGATTTCCGCTGGACCCGAAGGACCGGGCGGCGCGCCGCGAGCGGCTGCGGACGCGGGCGGTGACGACGACGGTGGTGGCCACGGTGGTCGCGGCACCGGTGCTCGCGCTGTGGGCCGCCTACCGGGGAGCGCCCGTGACGGGGGAGGGGCACCGGGGCGCCTCGGTCACCGCGCGCGAGGACGACGGGGTGCCGGGGCGGGAGGGCGAACCGTACGACGGCTCCAGCGGCGGTTACGAGAACGCGGGGAGCGCGCGCAGCAGTTCCGGGGCGCAGGGTGACGGGGTCTCGGTCAAGGTACTGATCCCCGGACGGACTTCGCAGGGCGCGGGGGCGGGGGCGAGCGCGCTGAGTGTGCGTGCGGAGCCTTCGGGCGGGACGACGGTCGTGCGGCTCACGGCGTCGGGGGCCGGGGCCGTGCGGTGGTCGATGTGGTCGAACGCGCCGTGGCTGCACCTGAGCCGGAGTGCGGGGACGCTGGCGGCGGGGGAGTCGGTCACGGTGTACATCACCGTGGACCGGGGGCGGGAGCCGGTCGGGGCGTGGACGGCGCGGTTGGGGGTGTCGCCTTCGGGGGCGGTGATGGCGGTTTCGGGGCGGGGGTCGGGCTCCGGGGCGGGGTCGGATTCCGGGGCTGGGGGCGGGTCTGGGTCCGGGAGCGGGTCTGGGTCCGGGGGTGGGCATGGGGGTGAGCCCGGGTCGGGGGGTACGCCCGGGGAGACTCCGGGGCCGACTCCTACGCGGCCCACGGAGCCGCCTGTGACGGAGCCGCCTTCTTCTCCGCCGCCGACTACGCAGCCGCCGACCGGTCCGCCTACTTCGCCGCCTGGGACGGAGCCGCCTACTGGTCCGCCGCCGACTACGGAGCCGCCTAGCAGTCCGGCGCCTTCGACGGATCCGCCTGGTTCGCCGCCGGCGGGGACCACTTCGCCGTCGGAGCCCTCGCCCACGTAGGGCGGGGGTGGGGTGCGGGGCCATGGCGGAGGTGGGGCGGGGTCGGGAGGTGCGACTCCGTCGGGGGCCGCCCCCTTGCCCGCCCGTTCCGCCCCCGGGGGGCGGCCCCGCCGCCCAAGGAGGCGGGCGGCGTAGGGGCCCCGCCGCCCAAGGGGGCTCGGCACGCGGCCCCGCCGCCCAAGGGGGCTAGGGGGTGGGGTCGGCCGGGTGGGGGGCTAGTAGGGGGAGTTGGGTGGCGAGGCGGGCTTCGCAGAGTTCGGCGAGGCGGGCGTAGCCGCCGGCGCCCATCAGTTCCGTCAGCTCCGGGCGGTAGGAGACGTAGACCGGGTCGCCCGCGCCGTGCGCGGAGGTCGCGGAGGTGCACCACCAGTGCAGGTCGTGGCCGCCCGGACCCCAGCCCCGCCGGTCGTACTCGCCGATCGTGACCTGGAGGATCTTCGTGTCGTCCGGACGCTCGATCCACTCGTAGGTGCGGCGCACCGGCAGCTGCCAGCAGACGTCCGGCTTGGTTTCGAGCGGCTCCTTGCCCTCGCGCAGCGCGAGGATGTGGAGCGAGCAGCCGGCCCCGCCGGCGAAACCGGGGCGGTTCTGGAAGATGCAGGAACCCTCCCAGCGGCGCGTCTGCCGGTCGCCGTCCTCGTCCGTCTGCACCCAGCCGCCGTTCGGACCCTTGACGCCCTTGGACGTCTGCGCGACGTCGTGGAACTGCCAGATGTCCGGCGTCAGCCGTGCCACGTGCCCGGCGACCCGCTGCTCGTCGTCCTCGTCGGAGAAGTGCGCCCCCAGCGTGCAGCAGCCGTCGTCCGCGCGCCCCAGTTTGATGCCCTGGCAGCCGCTGCCGAAGATGCACGTCCACTTCGAGGTCAGCCAGGTCAGGTCACAGCGGAAGACCTGCTCCGCATCCTCCGGATCGGGGAACTCCACCCACGCCCGGGCGAAATCAAGCCCCTGCTCGTCGTCCCGCGCTCCACTCGCCGCCGTGTCCGGCTTCTGCTGCTTCGCGGCTTTTCCCGGCTTCGCCTTTTTCGTCTTTGGCACGGGGCAAGGGTAGGCGCAGCAGCGGGCCCGGCGCGCCGCAGTAGCGTTCCGTCCATGAGACTCGGAGTCCTCGACGTCGGTTCGAACACGGTGCACCTGCTGGTGGTGGACGCCCATCGCGGCGCCCGCCCGCTCCCCGCGCACTCCTACAAGGCGGAACTCCGCCTCGCGGAGCTGCTCGACGAGGACGGCGCGATCAGCCCAGAAGGCATAGACCGGCTGGTCAGCACCGTCGGCGAGGCGATGCAGGCGGCCGAGGACAAGGGCTGCGAGGACGTGCTGCCGTTCGCCACCTCGGCCGTACGGGAGGCCACCAACGCCGATCTCGTACTGACCCGGGTGCGCGAGGAGACGGGCGCCGACCTCCAGGTCCTGTCCGGCGAGGACGAGGCGCGGCTGACCTTCCTGGCGGCCCGCCGCTGGTTCGGCTGGTCGGCGGGCAAGCTGCTGCTCCTCGACATCGGCGGCGGCTCGCTGGAGATCGCGTACGGCATCGACGAGGACCCGGACGCCGCCGTCAGCCTCCCGCTCGGCGCGGGCCGGCTGACCGCGGGCCGGCTGCCGGGGGACCCGCCCGACCCTCAGGACGTACGGGCGCTACGACGCCACGTACGCGCGCAAATCGCTCGTACGGTCGGAGAGTTCGCCCGTTTCGGCAAGCCCGACCACGTCGTCGCCACGTCCAAGACGTTCCGGCAGCTGGCCAGGATCGCGGGGGCGGCGCGCTCGGCCGACGGGCTGTACGTACAGCGGGAACTGAGCCGTTCCTCGCTGGAGGAATGGGTGCCGAAGCTGGCCGCGATGACCGCCGAGCAGCGCGCGCACCTCCCCGGGGTCTCGGTGGACCGGGCCCCGCAGCTGCTCGCGGGGGCGCTGGTGGCGGAGGGTGCGATGGACCTCTTCGGCGTGCAGACGCTGGAGATCTGCCCGTGGGCGCTGCGCGAGGGCGTCATCCTGCGGCGGCTGGACCACCTGCCGTCGTCGTGACGGGGCCGTGCGGCTTGTCCTGCGTCGTGACGGGGCCGTGCGGCTTGTCCTGACCCCTCGGCTCCCCGCGCCGAGGAGGGGGACCGTACGCTGTCCCTCGTGGCAGAAGTGGCGAAACCAGCGGTACGCATCCCGGATGCGAAGGTCGCGCTGTCCACGGCCTCCGTCTATCCGGAGTCGACGGCGACGGCCTTCGAGATCGCCGCACGCCTCGGCTACGACGGCGTCGAGGTCATGGTGTGGACGGACCCCGTCAGCCAGGACATCGAGGCGCTGCGCAGACTCTCCGACCACCACGGCGTCCCCGTCCTCGCGGTGCACGCCCCCTGTCTGCTGATCACGCAGCGGGTGTGGTCGACCGACCCGTGGGTCAAGCTCCGGCGCGCGCAGGCGGCGGCCGAGAAGCTCGGCGCGTCCACGGTCGTGGTCCACCCGCCGTTCCGCTGGCAGCGCGGGTACGCCCGTGACTTCGTCTCCGGCATCTGGCGGATGGCGGACGAGACGGACGTGAGGTTCGCCGTCGAGAACATGTACCCGTGGCGGTACAAGGACCGCGAGATGCTGGCGTACGCCCCCGAGTGGGACGTCACCAAGGACGACTACCGGCACTTCACCGTCGACCTCTCGCACACCGCGACCGCCCGCACGGACGCCATGGCCATGATCGACCGCATGGGCGACCGCCTCGGCCACATCCACCTCGCGGACGGCAACGGCTCGGCCAAGGACGAACACCTGGTCCCCGGCCGGGGTACGCAGCCGTGCGCGGAGCTGCTGGAACGGCTGGCCACCTCCGGCTTCGACGGGCACGTCGTCGTCGAGGTCAACACCCGCCGGGCCATGTCGTCCGCCGAACGGGAAGCCGATCTGGCGGAGGCACTGGCCTTCACCCGGCTCCACCTGGCATCGGCGTCGCGCCCCGCGGCGGGCCCGGCGCGCGTGCCGGGCACCTGACACGATGACGCGGCCCTCGTCCGGCAGCCCCGGCCCCGCCCCGCGCCGCCGCGGTCGGCCGCCCCGTACCGCACAGGACGCGGCAGGGCCCGCCACCCGGGACCGGATCCTCCTCGCGGCCCGGGGCGAGTTCGCCGAACGCGGCTACGACAAGACGTCCATGCGCGGCATCGCACGGGCCGCCGGTGTCGACGCGGCGCTCGTGCACCACTACTTCGGCACCAAGGACGAGGTCTTCGCCGCCTCCATCGAGATGTCCTTCGAGCCAGCACTGATCCTCCCGCGCCTCCTGGAGGGCCCGCCCGACCAGCTCGGCGAGCGCCTGGCCAGGGTCTTCCTCGGCGTCTGGGAGGACGAGACCACCCGTGCCCCGCTGCTCGCGGTGGTCCGCTCGGCACTGACGCACGAGGGCGCGGCGAAGGTGCTGCGCGGCTTCGTGCTGCGGCACCTGCTGACCCGTATCGCGGCCGAACTCTCCGTCCCGGACCCGACGCTCCGCGCGGAGCTGGCGGCGTCGCAGATGATCGGGGTGGCGATCCTGCGGTACGTGATCCAGGCGGAGCCGTTGGCGTCGGTGGAGGTGGAGCGAGTGGTGGAACTGGTGGGCCCGGTCCTGCAGAGCTACTTGACGCAATAGCCCCCGCCCCAGCCAAGCGGTGTCGCGCCTGCGGCGGGCCGTGGGACGCCCCTCCCCGCCCCTTCCCGCGGTGCTGGATCTACGGCTGGCGCCGCGTGGTGCTGGGAGCGTTGTGCGGTGTCGCGCCTGCGGCGGGCGATGCCCCTCCCCGCCCCTTCCCTAGACCGCTGGCCGCGGGGCCAGGGGTTCGGATGTGCGGGCCGGTGGTGGGTTGCTCGCGCAGTTCCCCGCGCCCCCAAACAACCACTCGTGCCCAGCGCCGCGCAGTTCCCGGCGCCCGTCGGCGACGAGTACTTCAGGGGCGCGGGGAACTGCGCGGCCAGCCACGTCCACAACCGCACATGACCACCTGCCGTGGCCGGGCCCGCCACCTGCCCCCGCCCCACCACCCGTCCCGCTCTCCGGACAACCTGTCCAAAACCTGGACCCAAGGCGTACGCTCGACGGCAGTCGTACTCGTACACACAGGGAAGTGAACCCGATGCCCGACCTGAGGTCCCGCACCGTCACCCACGGCCGCAACATGGCAGGCGCCCGCGCGCTCATGCGCGCCTCCGGTGTAGCGAGCGAGGACATCGGCAAGCCGATCATCGCGGTCGCCAACTCCTTCACCGAGTTCGTCCCCGGCCACACCCACCTCGCGCCCGTCGGCCGCATCGTCTCCGAGGCGATCCTGGCCGCCGGTGCCGTCCCCCGCGAGTTCAACACCATCGCCGTGGACGACGGCATCGCCATGGGGCACGGCGGGATGCTGTACTCCCTGCCCTCCCGTGACCTCATCGCGGACAGCGTCGAGTACATGGTGGAAGCCCACTGCGCCGACGCCCTCATCTGCATCTCCAACTGCGACAAGATCACCCCCGGCATGCTGATGGCGGCCCTCCGCCTCAACATCCCGACCATCTTCGTCTCCGGCGGCCCGATGGAGGCCGGCAAGGCCACCCTCGTCGACGGCACCGTCCGCACCCTCGACCTGGTCGACGCGATCTCGGACGCCGTCAACGAGAACATCTCCGACGAGGACATCCTCCGCATCGAGGAGAACGCCTGTCCCACCTGCGGCTCCTGCTCCGGCATGTTCACCGCCAACTCGATGAACTGCCTCGCCGAGGCCATCGGCCTGGCCCTGCCCGGCAACGGCTCGACCCTCGCCACCCACACCGCCCGCCGCGCCCTCTACGAGAACGCCGGCCGCACCATCGTCGAGATCACCAAGCGCCACTACGAGCAGGACGACGCGACCGTCCTCCCGCGCGCCATCGCCACCCGCGCCGCGTTCGAGAACGCCATGGCCCTCGACATCGCCATGGGCGGTTCCACCAACACGATCCTGCACCTGCTGGCCGCCGCCCAGGAGGCCGAGGTCGACTTCGGCCTCGACGAGATGAACGAGATCTCGCGCCGCGTCCCCTGCCTCGCCAAGGTCGCCCCGAACGTCGGCAAGTACCGCACGTACTACATGGAGGACGTGCACCGGGCCGGCGGCATCCCCTCCATCCTCGGCGAGCTCTACCGCGG
This sequence comes from Streptomyces sp. NPDC032721, assembly GCF_055579625.1. NCBI lineage: Bacteria > Bacillati > Actinomycetota > Actinomycetes > Kitasatosporales > Streptomycetaceae > Streptomyces > Streptomyces sp. NPDC032721. The sequence continues at coordinate 29,467 of NZ_JBVIMX010000038.1, forward strand.
CGGACTGCTGAACGAGGACGTGCACGCCGTCCACTCCCCGTCCCTCGCGGACTGGATCAAGACCTGGGACGTCCGGGGCGGCTCCCCGTCCCCCGAGTCCGTCGAGCTGTGGCACGCGGCCCCCGGCTGCAAGCGCTCCGCGACCGCCTTCTCGCAGTCCGAGCGCTGGGACACCCTCGACACGGACGCCGTCGAGGGCTGCATCCGCTCCGTCGAGCACGCCTACTCCGAGGACGGCGGCCTGGCCGTCCTCAAGGGCAACCTCGCCCCCGACGGCTGTGTCGTGAAGACGGCGGGCGTCGACGAGTCCATCTGGACCTTCGAGGGCCCGGCCGTCGTCTGCGACTCGCAGGAACAGGCCGTCGACAAGATCCTCCGCAAGGAGATCGTGCCGGGCGACGTCGTCGTCATCCGTTACGAGGGTCCCAAGGGCGGACCCGGCATGCAGGAGATGCTCTACCCGACCTCCTTCCTCAAGGGCCGGGGCCTGGGCAAGGTCTGCGCGCTGGTCACCGACGGCCGGTTCTCCGGCGGTACGTCGGGCCTGTCCATCGGCCACGCCTCCCCCGAGGCGGCGTCCGGCGGCCCCATCGCACTCGTCGAGGACGGCGACCGCATCCGCATCGACATCCCCAACCGCACCATCGAACTCCTGGTGAGCGACGAGGAGATGGCGGAGCGCAGCGAGGCACTCGGCGGCGTCTACGCCCCGAAGAACCGCGAGCGCAAGGTCTCCCAGGCGCTGCGCGCGTACGCAGCGATGGCGACCAGCGCGGACAAGGGCGCGGTGCGCGACGTGACGAAGCTGGGCTGAGCCCGGCCGGGGCGGGCGGGCGGGTGGGCGGGCGGGCCGAACCGGACCGGGCCGAACCGGGTCGAACCGGACCGGACCGCCGGGTTCAGCCCGTTCGCCCCGGTACCTCCGGCGCCACCCCGAACACCGTCCCGTCCATCCGCGTGACCGCCAGCGCGGCCCCCGTGCGTACCGCCATCACCGGCTCCGAACCCTCCACCGGCGTGCCGCCCTGGGCCGCGGACCTCCACAGCTCCTTGCCCGTACGCAGATCCAGGGCCAGCACACGTCCGTCGGCGGCGGGCACGTACAGCAGACCTCCCGCGCGGTCGGTCTGCGGCAGGCCCAGGTTCGGAACCCCGGATTCCGTGCGCCACAGCGGCTTTCCGTCCGGTACGGAGACGGCGCTGACGATCCCGGTCGGCGCCACGAAGCAGAGGGTGCCGCCGAAGAGCTGCGGCACCCCGGCCGGGGCTGCGCCGAGCCGTACCGTCTCGGCGCGACGGGCGCCGGCCGGGTCCCGCAGCTGGAGGGCCGTGAAGTCGCCCTCCCCGTTGGCGTGCCGGGCCGTCGAGTCCGGGTCGGTCCGCCGCCACTGCGCGAACACCACCCGGCCGCCGGCCTCGCCGACCAGCTCGTACCCCGCGCCGTACGTGGCGATCCGGGTCTGCTTGCCGGTGGCGGCGTCGTACCGGACGTAGGTGACGCGGTCAGGATCGTCGCCCCGGTCGTCGCCGCACATGCCGTACAACTGCCCCTGCACGGTGATCGGGTTGCAGCGCAGCCCGCGCGGATCGGCCGAGGACCAGCGCTCCTCGCCGGAGACGAGGTCGCGTGCCACCAGGGCGCCGCCCTTCAGGTCGGGGCCCACCGCGAGACGGTCCAGGACCGCCCCGCTCCGGTACGTGTCGGGCGAGGCCGGCCGCTCCCAGAGGCGGCGGCCGTCGGCGGCGGCGAGGGACACCAGCCGGGCGGAACCGTCGCTCTCCACCTCGCTGACGAGGACGGCGTCGGGGGTGGCGCCGAGCGGGGCGGAGTTGTTGACGGTGCCGTCGGTCGGGCCGCTCCGGCGGATCTTCGCCTGCCACAGGAGGCGGCCGGTGGCCTGGTCGAGTCGTACGGCACGAAGGTCGTAGCCACCGCAGTAGGTGGCGGGACCGGCCGTCAGGCAGCGGACGTTGCGGGGCCCGCCGCCGCTCTTGTCGGAGGCGGGGCCCTCCAGGGGGATCTCGGCCTTCCAGGGGCGCCAGCCGGCGGGGAGCTGGTCGGGGGAGGTGCCGGGGGCGGTGGACCCGGTACCTCCGGAACCCGTACCTCCGGAACTCTTTCCGTCCGAGCGGGAACTCCCGTCGCCCCACTTGGCGTTGAAGTAGAGGGCGCCCGTTCCGAGCACCAGGACGGTGGCGACCGCGGCGACGACCGTCCGACGCCGGTTCCGCTTCCGGGGCTGTGTCCGGGACGTCGGGGCGGGGGCGGTCTGCGCACGCATCGGCTCTGTCGACCCCGTCGGTCCCGCCGGCCCTGTCACTCCCGTCGCTCCCGTCGGCATGCCGAGGAACAGCCGTTCCAGCGCGTCCAGCCCCGGCCGCTCCTCCGGCGCCTTCGCCAGGCACCGGTCGAGGATCCCCCGCAGGGGCTCGGGGACCTCGTCCAGCTCCGGGGGAGCGTGGACCACCTGGTACGCCGTCATGTAGGGACTGTCCGCGTCGAAGGGCCCGCGCCCCACCGCCGCGAACACCAGCAGCGCCGCCAGCGAGAACACGTCCGACGGCGGCCCGATGGTGCGCGGGCTGCTGAGCTGCTCCGGCGACATGAAGGGCGGGGTGCCCATCACGTGCCCGGTGGCGGTCAGCGTCTGGTGGTCGGCCGCCCGCGAGATCCCGAAGTCGATCACCCGGGGCCCGTCGGCGGCCATCAGTACGTTGGCGGGCTTGAGGTCCCGGTGGATGACCCCGGCCCGGTGGATGTCCCGCAACGCCTCGACCAGACCGAGCGCCAGCTGCCGCAGCTCGGCCCCGGACAGCGGCCCGCTCATCTGGAGCTGCTCGGAGAGGGTGGGCCCGGGGACGTACTGCGTCGCCATCCACGGCCGCTCCGCCTCCGGATCGGCGTCCACCACCGGAGCCGTGAACGCCCCGCTCACCCGCCTGGCCGCCGCCACTTCCTGCCGGAAGCGGATGCGGAAGGTCGGGTCCGAGGCGTACTGCTCGTGCACCAGCTTGACGGCGACCTCACGTCCCGAGGGCGACCTGCCGAGGAACACGGTCCCCATGCCCCCGGTGCCGAGCCGGTCCACGATCCGATGGCCACCGATCGACCCGGGGTCCCCCGAGGACAACGTCACGGTCCAACTCCGTCCCCCGTAAGTACCGTTGGTCCCACAGAGTAATCAACGGGATCAACCCCCACCCCGGCACCTCCTCCCGACCCCGCCACCTCCTCCTTCCCTCCCCACCGCGCACACGGCCGCGCACCCCGCGCCGTACCCCCGCAACGGGGATAATCGACCCCGTGAGCGAGAACCCCCAGAACACCGATGCCGCCCCCGCCGGCCCCCAGCCGGAGCCCATCCGCTTCTTCGGCACCTCCTGGCTGAACCACACCGACAACTACGCGCTGCGCCGCGCGGGCGTGGCGGTCGGCTCGATCGCCGCGGCGGTCGCGGGCTGCTTCGTGCTCCGTTTCGCGTACCAGGGCCTCCAGATCGCGGACGTCGGCGGTTTCGTCGGCACTCTCGTCATCGTGATGTTCGCGGTGTGCAGCGCCATCGCGTTCCGCAAGACCTGGGAGGGCTTCACCACCCGCGCCACCGACCCGGCGCGCGAGCAGTCCCTGCGCAGCCTGAAGACGATCGGCTTCGTGGGCGGACTCCTCGCGTACTTCGTCCGCTCGCTGACGGAGGCCCCGGGGGAGAAGCTGCGCCGCACGGAGTACGAGACGGCCCTGACCCAGTACGAACGCCGCCGGGGCACCCGTACGGGCAACCCGGCCGCCCGCAAGAAGAAGCCCAAGCGCAAGTAGGCAGGTGCGAGCGGGCGCGAGGGCGATCGCCGTGGAGCCGGGCAACCATCCCCGCCCTTGACGGCCCCACCCACCCGGAGGATTATTCATCATGCGATGAATAAAGCCGGGAGGTACTCATGCCCGCCACTTCCGAACCCGCCCCACCCGCGCCCGTAACCCCCGCCGCGCCCCCGCCCTCGAAGCCCGCTCCCTCACCGTCGTCCGAGGCACCCGCACCGTCCTGAGAGGCCTCGACTTCACCGTCCCGGCAGGCAGGATCACCGGCCTCCTCGGCCCCTCAGGCTGCGGAAAATCGACGCTGATGCGCGCCGTCGTCGGTACGCAGGCCAAGGTCACCGGCACCCTCACGGTCCTCGGTCGCCCCGCGGGCGACCCCGCCCTGCGCGCCCGTACGGGATACGTCACCCAGGCACCGTCGGTCTTCAACGACCTGACCGTCCGCCAGAACCTCGACTACTTCGCCGCGATCCTCGACCCCGGCCGCACCGCCGCCGAACGCCGCCGCGTCACGGTCGCCCGCGCCCTCGCCGACGTCGACCTCACCACCCACGCCGACGCCCTCGCCGGCAACCTCTCCGGCGGCCAGCGCAGCCGCGCGTCCCTGGCCGTGGCACTCCTCGGCACCCCGGAACTCCTGGTCCTGGACGAACCCACCGTCGGCCTGGACCCGGTACTCCGCCGGGACCTCTGGGACCTCTTCCACTCCCTGGCCACCGACCGGGGCACCACGCTCCTGGTCTCCTCCCACGTGATGGACGAGGCCGAACGCTGCGACCGCCTGCTCCTCCTCCGCGAAGGCACCCTCCTGGCCGAGGACACCCCGGAAGCCCTCCGCACCCGCACGGCCACCGCCACGGTGGAAGCCGCCTTCCTCCACCTGGTCGACCGAGCCTCCTGATCCGAGCCTCCTGACCCGAGCGTCCTGATCCGATCCCCCTTCACCCCCGAAGGACCCCCATGTCCCTCACCCGCACCCTCGCCACCACCGCCCGGGTCCTGCGCCAACTCCGGCACGATCCCCGCTCGATCGCCCTGATGGTCTTCGTCCCCACGGTCCTGATCACGATCCTCCGTTTCGTCTTCGACGCGAACGACCGCACCTTCGACGCCATCGGAGCCTCCCTCCTCGGCATCTTCCCGCTGATCACGATGTTCCTGATCACCTCGATCGCCACCCTCCGCGAACGCACCGGCGGCACCCTCGAACGCCTCCTCGCGATGCCCCTCGGCAAGGCCGACCTGATCGCGGGCTACGCGCTCGCCTTCGCGGTACTGGCCCTGGTCCAGTCGGCCCTCGCCACCGGACTCTCGGTCTGGCTGCTCGGCCTGGACGTGACGGGCAGCCCCTGGCTCCTGCTCCTGGTGGCGGTCCTGGACGCACTCCTCGGCACCGCGCTCGGCCTCTTCGTGTCGGCCTTCGCGTCCTCGGAGTTCCAGGCGGTCCAGTTCCTGCCGCTGGTGATCTTCCCGCAGCTGCTGCTCTGCGGACTGTTCACGCCGCGAGCGGCCATGCACCCGGTGCTGGAGGCGATCTCGACCGCGCTCCCCATGTCGTACGCGGTCGACGCCATGAACGAGATCCGCACCCACACCGAGCTCACCGCCACGTTCCTCCGCGACACGACGATCGTCGCGGCCGTGGCCCTCCTCGTCCTCCTCCTGGGCGCGGCGACGCTCCGCCGCCGCACCCCCTAGGAGACCCGGCAGACCGCCCCCTCACCGCAGCGCGCTCCCCGCCTTCCACTCCTCCCACCCCAGGTTCCAGTCCCCGTACCCGTTGCCCACCGCGACCGTCTCCGTCGAATTGACCACCTTGACCACGTCCCCGACCATGACCTCCCGGTAGAAGTCCGCGGCCGTCCCGTCCGAGGCGAGCCCTATGCAGCCGTGCGAGATGTTCCGCCGCCCGACCACCCCGTTCGCGGCCGGGTTCTGGTGCAGATACGTACCGGAAGCCGTCAGGTGGACCGCGTAGTAGTACCAGTCCGAGTACGAGTCCCCGTATCCGACGGTCCTGCTGTCCATGAACACCCGCTGCTGCTTGTCGGAGACGACCATCGTCCCGTTCCAGGTGTCCATCCCCCTGGCGCCCGCCGTGACCGGAATCCGCCGGGTCCGCCCGTCCTTCACCACCGTCATCTGGTGGCTCTTCACATCGACGGTCGCCACCAGCGACCGCCCGACCGTGAAGTGCCGGGTCACCCGCGACCCCACCGCAACCGTGACCCGGGTCCCCGGCTTCCAGTACGTACGAGGCCGGAAGTCGACCCGCTGCCCCGCATGCAGGTTCCGGTCCTTGACCCAGCTCCACGCCCCCTCGGCACCCGGATTCGCGGACACCCTCAACTGCCGCTCCACCGCCGCCCGTTCACCCGCCGGAACCGGCTTCTTGAACGTCACCGACACCGGAAGCCCCACCCCCGCCGTCATCCCGTCGACGATGTTCACCCGGAACGCGCCGTCCCGCAGCGCCGCCGGTACGGGCGCGACGGTCGCCGAAGGAGCCGGCCGCACCGCCCCCGAAGCACCCGCCGAAGGCGACGCGCCCCCGGCCCCGGCCACCGACCCGGCCCCGCCCAACTCGGCGTCCGCCGCCCCGGCAACCGCCGCCCCGCCACCGGAACACCCGGCAGCCCCCAACGCCAGCCCGAGCAGCAGGGCAAGGGCGCCCGCCCGGAAGGAGCGATCGCGACGCATCATGGAAATCCCCCAGTTTCGTACGTACGAAGACCGCAGACGTGCGGCCCGCGCGGCCCGTCTCTCCGGCACCGCGCCTTCTGTACGCACCGGGGGCCCGCCGGGTTGCACCCGGCCCTGGGGTAAATTTCCCGGCCATGACGGAGGAGGAGTTCGACGCCTTCTACGCGGCCTCCTTTCCCCGCCTGGTGGGTCAGCTGTACGCGTTGACGGGCGACCACGGCGAGGCGCAGGACGTCGTACAGGAGGCGTTCGTACGGGCCTGGGACCGGCGCGCCTCCTTCCTGGCCGACGGCGCCCCCGAAGCCTGGATCCGTACCGTCGCCATGCGCCTCGCGGTCAGCCGCTGGCGCCGCACCCGCAAGTGGCTCGACCTGGTCCGCCGCAACCCGCCCCCGCACAGCGTCCCCGGCCCCAGCCCCGAACACACGCTGCTGGTCGAGGCCCTGCGCACCCTCCCCGAACCCCAGCGCCAGGCGATCGTCCTGCACCACCTCTGCGACCTGAGCGTCGACCAGATCGCCGCCGAAACCGGCACCCCGACCGGCACGATCAAGGCCCGCCTGTCCCGGGGCCGAGCCGCGCTGGCTCTCCTGCTGTCCCCGGAAGAGTCCCCGGAAGAAAGGGAGGACGCCCGTGCCTGACCCGAATTCCGACGCCCCGGACCACCTCGCCACCGCCCTGCGCGACCTCGCCGAAACGGGCGCGACCGCCGCGTCCCCCACCGGCGGCGCCCAGGCCCGCCACCTCGCCGAACGCCGCCGCCGACGCCGCCGGGCCACGGCAGCGGGCGCCGCCACGACCCTGGTCGCAGCCCTCGCCCTCCTTCTCGTCCCCTCCCTCTTGACCCCTCAGGACCCACCCGCCCCACCGGCCGCGACCGCACCCCCCGCCCCCGTACCCACGGCAACCCCGGTGGCAACGGTCGACCTGGCCCAAAAGCAGCTGACCGTACGCGAGAACGACACCCGCAAGGCCCGCACGATCCCGATCACCTCCGGCAAGAAGGCCACCCCGACCCGCACCGGCCGCTACACGGTGAAGTCCCTCTCGCCCAAGCGCACCCTCCCGGGCCTGGTGATCGGCCAGTCCGACAGCGACTACGTGTACGCAGCACAGTGGGTCGTCGAACTCACCGGCCCCGCGGGCCACACCACGTACGCCTTCGCCTTCCCCACCGAGTCCAAGGCGTTCTTCGGCCACATCGACGCGACCGACGGCACCCTCGGCCTGTCCCTCCCCGACGCGCAGTGGTTCTACCGCCAACTCCACCCGGGCGACACCCTCGACATCCGCTGACCCGGAAGGCCCCTGAAGCCCCTGTAGCCCCCCAACCCCCGGTGCGAAGATGTCCGTGCACCACACCCCAGCTCCACCGGTACGGAGGGCAATCCAGATGACCGACAACGCCGCAGCCGCACACACCAAGCCCAGCACGGTCGCCGTCCTCGGCACCGGCAAGATCGGCGAGGCCCTCCTCAGCGGAATGATCCGGGGCGGCCGCCGCCCCGGCGACCTCCTGGTCACCGCCCGCCGTTCCGAACGCGCCGAAGAACTCCGCACCCGCTACGGCGTCGAACCCGTCACCAACGCCGAGGCCGCCAAGCGCGCCGACACCCTGATCCTCACGGTCAAGCCCCAGGACATGGGCAAGCTCCTCGAAGAGCTCGCCCCCCACCTGCCAGCCGACCGCCTGGTCATCAGCGGCGCCGCCGGCATCCCGACCTCCTTCTTCGAGGAACGCCTCGCCCCCGGCACCCCGGTCGTCCGCGTCATGACGAACACCCCGGCCCTCGTCGACGAGGCCATGTCCGTCATCTCCGCCGGCAGCCACGCCAACGCAGGCCACCTCGCCCACACCGAGGAGATCTTCTCGGGCGTCGGCAAGACCCTCCGCGTCCCCGAGTCCCAACAGGACGCCGCCACCGCCCTCTCCGGCTCGGGCCCCGCCTACTTCTACTTCCTCGTCGAAGCCATGACCGACGCCGGCATCCTCCTCGGCCTGCCCCGCAACCAGGCCCACGACCTGATCGTCCAGGCCGCCATCGGCGCCGCGGTCATGCTCCGCGACAGCGGCGAACACCCGGTGAAGCTCCGCGAAGCAGTCACCAGCCCCGCCGGCACCACCATCAACGCCATCGTCGAACTCGAAAAGCACGGCGTCCGAGCCGCCCTCATCGCCGCCCTCGAAGCCGCCCGAGACCGCAGCCAAGCCCTAGCCTCCGGCACCCCCTAACCCCCGCCAAGCCCCCTCGGGCGGCGGAGACGCCGCTACGCCCCCGCCCCCTTGCGCGGCAAAGCCGCTACGCCCTAGCCCCCTTGGGCGGCGGGGCCGCCCCCCGGGGGCGGAACGGGCGGGCAAGGGGGCGGCCCCCGGCGGAGCCGCACCCCTCACCCCCGCCCCACCTCCGCCATGGCCTCCACCCCGCCCACCCCCACCCCTCACCCCTTAGGCATCAACCCAACCGCCCGATACGCCGAATCCACCACCGGCCGAGCCATCCCCCTCGCCCTCTCCGCCCCCTCCCGCAAAACCCCCTCCACATACCCCCCATCCGCCGCCAACTCCGCATGCCTCTCCCGCACCGGCCGCAACATCTCCACCACCGCCTCCGCCACATCCCTCTTCAACGCCCCATAACTCGAATACCCCCGAGCCAACTCCCCAGGACCACTCCCACTCCGGCTCCCACCCCCACAAGCCGCCAGCATCTCCAGCAGATTCGCCACCCCCGGCCGCCCCACAGGGTCGTACTCCACCCCGCTCCCACTGCTCCCGCTGTCGGTCACCGCCCGCATGACCTTCTTCCGCACGACGTCCGGCTCATCGAGCACGAACACCACCCCACCGGTCCCCGCCGTCGTCTTCCCCATCTTGGAAGCCGGGTCCTGAAGATCCATGACCCGAGCCGCCACCTCCGGCTTCACGGCCCGTGGCACCACGAAGGTCTGCCCGTACCGCTGGTTGAACCGCACCGCCAGATCCCGCGTCAGCTCCACGTGCTGCGTCTGGTCATCCCCCACCGGAACCTCACCGGCCCCGTACGCCAGAATGTCCGCCGCCATCAGCACGGGATACGTCAGCAACGACAGCCGCACGCTCTCCCCGGCCGCCCGCGCCCGCATCCCCTTCTCCCGGTACTGGATCATCCGACGCATCTCCCCGTCGGTGGCCGTGCATTCCAGTACGTAGGACAGCCGCGCGTGCTCATCGACATGGCTCTGCACGAACAAGGTGCACACCGCCGGATCGAGCCCCGCCGCCAGCAACAACGTCGCCACCTGCCGGCTGAGCCGCAGCACCCGCCCCGGATCGTGCTCCACGGTCAGCGCATGCAGGTCCACCACACAGAACAGTGCTTCACCGCGGTGCTGATCGACCTCGGCCCACCGCTGCACTGCCCCCAGGTAGTTCCCCAAGGTCATGTGTCCGGTCGGCTTGATCCCACTGAAGACGCGCGTCATCTCTCTTCTCCTCCTGGTCGAGGCCGCCACCACCGGCGACCGACCTCCCGGAGGGAGATACGCGAACGGCCGCCGAAGCGGCGGCCGTGGATGCATACGTGAGCGCGGCCGCCGTCAGGCGGCCCACCAGCTGAGGGTGCACGTACGCGTAGTCATGGACCCACCGTAGCCCCCAGGCCCGGGGTTGACACGCGATTAACAGATACGTAATGTTCTCCGAGCTGTCCGACTGTGAGCCCTGACCTTCCGGTCGGCCCCCGGACAGCCATTCCGCACCAACCACTAGAGCAAGCGACTCAGCGTCGCATTGTTCTGCGTGCGCTTTTGCGAAATGAGGAATCCGCGTTCGAAAGGACGGCCCCCGATTGGCATCGGGGCCCAGGAATCCGCTAATGTCTCACTCGTCGGAACGGCCCAACAGCCGGAAAGACAAACCCCGCTGACTGGGAGTCAGGCCCGAAAGGATCTGATAGAGTCGGAACCGCCGGAAAGGGAAAGCGCGAAAGCGAAGAACCTGGAAAGCACCGAGGAAATCGGCAC
>NZ_JBVIMX010000039.1:0-38246 GCF_055579625.1 Streptomyces sp. NPDC032721
TCCGGTCCCGGAAATTCGTCCATGCGCTCAGCAGACACCGGATGGCCGGATCGATAGGGCGGGTCGGGGCGGCAGGCGACAACGCAGCCATGGAGCCTCTTTCATCCTGTCTCGCCAGGGTGAAAGAGGCTGGTCAGCGGGTGTGGTGACGAGGCAGGGCCCCTCGTCGTTGGCGTGGTGATCTCACTCATCGCACCGGCGACTTGAGGGGCCCTGTTGGTTCCGTATCCTGCCATGCTCGGTGTCCCGCACGAGCTCGTCGAGCATGTCTCCTGGCTGCTGTACGAGCACCGTCGGGTCCGCAACACCCGGTGGCGCAAGCTCGGTTGCTTCAAACAGGTACTGCTCACGCTGGTCCACCTGCGTAAGAACGAGACGTTCGCCCAGCTCGGGGCCGGTTTCGGGATATCTCAAGCCACCGCCTGGCGATACGTCGACGAGACCCTCGATGTCCTGGCCTCCTGGGCGCCCGGCCTGCACGAAGCCCTCACCGGCCTCGGCGAGGGCGACCACGTCATTGTCGACGGCACCCTCATCCCCACCGACCGGATCCGCGCAGACCAGCCGTACTACTCGCAGAAACACCGCATGCACGGCATGAACGTGCAGGTCATCGCCCGGCCGGACGGGACACCGCTGTGGTTCTCCCGCGCGACACCCGGCCGCACTCACGACCTGACGTCAGCCCGCGCGCACGGCATCGTCCAGGCGTGCCTCACCCGGCAGATCCTCGTCCTCGCCGACCGCGCCTACCAGGGTGCCGGCGCCACCTTCCGCACGCCGTACTACCACCACCGCGAACAACCCGAGCACTACCAGCAGTTCAACCGCGCACACGCCCACCTCAGGGCTCCCGGCGAACGCGCCTTCGCGCCACTGAAGTCCTGGCGACTGCTCCGGCGGGCCAGATGCTCCACCCGCCGCATCGGAACCATCATCCAAGCCGTCCACACGCTACTGACCTGCGACTATTCAGGATGAAAGAGGCTCAGTCCCGGACGCTGATCGCCCGACGGCGACACAGTCAGCCATATCCGCCAGCTCCCAGGAAGCCCCTTCTGGGGGCTTCGGTTGTCCCGTCGGCCAGCATCGAACATGGACTGCCGGGAGGAGGTCGCGCGGTCAGTGTTCCCACGACGTGCCCAGGAACTCAACTTGGCAAGCCGCGTGCTCGTTGTTCGTACGCACACGTCGGTAGCATCATTTGCATGCCCGATGCGTGGATCGGTCTCAGTGATGCTGCTCGGAGCCGGAACTGGTGGTGGACCGGTTTCTTGACCTTGGTGTTTGCCGGGGCAGCCGTAGCCATGATCTTCTCCGCACCGTCGTCGAACCGCTGGGGGTGGGGCATGGGAGTGGGCGTGACCTGGGCGGCTTCAACCTTCTACATGGTCAATCGTGGTTACGGGCGAACGCTCCTTACCGCGAGCGGCATGGAGTTCCGGACCTTCGTGAGTCGGCGCTCGATTCCGTGGAGTGAGGTCGCCGGGGTGGAGAAGAGGGAGCATCAGGTAACCGGTGGGTCTTGGTGGGAGTTGCGGACGGTCCGGGTGCGTGGTCGCTCGCTTGCGATTCCTGGGGCCTTCACCAACCGGATGTGGGATGCGGAGTTCGAGCAGAAGCTGGTCCTTCTCCAGGAGCGCTGGTCCCACTCAGCTGACGTCTGAATCAACCCTGCGCCGCGAGAGCGCCGGTGGCAGCAGGTAAGCGGCAGACGTCGCAGCTCCTGTGCAGAGAGGTTCAGGACTTGCCGGCAACAAAGGCAAGGGCGGATGAGCCTGCCGCCGCAGGGGAACCCTTCACCCGTCGATGGCACGGGCACGTTGGTAGACGTCCGGGATGCCGTCCTGGTCGTCGTCGCGGTTCTCCTCCTCGTACAGGCGGCGGTAGATGCCATTGCGTCGCCTGAGGAGGAAGGCGGCAAGCGCTGCGGCGATCAGCGAACCGAGGAGGACGGCTGCCTTGATGTGTTCGGCGGCTGTGGGGTCGGGGAAGGCCAGTTCGCCGATCAGTAGGGCGACGGTGAAGCCGATCCCGGCGAGGACCGCCAGTGCGAAGACGTCTGCCCAGGCGAGGTCAGAGTTGAGCTGAGCGCGGGTGAAGCGTACGGCGAGGTAGGTGCCGAGGAAGATCCCCAGGATCTTGCCGATCACGAGTCCCAGCACGACACCCAGTGGTTCGGGGCGGGTGAGAACCTCGCCGAGCGAGGCAGCCGACACGCTCACGCCGGCAGCGAAGAGGGCGAAGAGGGGAACCGCGACGCCCGCAGAGACCGGGTGCAGCAGGTGGGAGGTGCGCTCGGCGGGCGAGGCGGACTCGCCCTTGTCCCGGGTGGTGCGCAGGATCAGGCCCATGGCGACGCCGGCGACGGTGGCGTGGACGCCGCTGTTGTACATCAGTGCCCAGATGGCGATGCCGAGCGGGACGTACCACCACCAGCCGCGTATGCGGAAGCGCTGCAGTGCGTAGAAGACGAGGAGACCGGCGAAGGCCGCGCCGAGGGCCGCGAAGTTCAGGCCGCTGGTGAAGAAGACGGCGATGACGAGGATCGCGCCCAGGTCGTCGACGACAGCGAGGGTGAGCAGGAAGGCACGCAACGCAGCAGGCAGGTGGGTGCTGAGGACCGCGAGGACGGCCAGGGCGAAGGCGATGTCGGTGGCCATGGGTACGGCCCAGCCTGCGTGGCTGCCGCCGCCGGCCGTGGAGACTGCCAGGTACAGCGCCGCCGGCACGATCATGCCGCAGACGGCAGCGATGACCGGCAGCGCTGCGGTGGCGGGAGTGCGTAGTTCACCGACGACGAGTTCGCGTTTCAGTTCGGCCCCGGCCACGAGGAAGAAGACGGTGAGCAGGCCGTCGGAGGCCCAGTGACCGACGGAGAGGTCGAGGCCGAGTGCGGGTATGCCGAAGTGGAAGTCGCGTATCGACTCGTACGCGCCGCTCCACGGGGTGTTCGCCCAGATCAGTGCGAGGACTGCTGCGGCGAGGAGCACCAGGCCGCCCGTGGTCTCTGTCCGCAGGGCTCTGCTGACCGCGTTGCGTTCCGGCAAGGGGAGCAGACCGAGGAAAGGGGAACGTTCGCGGGGGGCGGCAGCCATGGATGTGAGCCTTCATGTGTTGTCGGTTTCGGGGCGCATGAGCCCCCGGACGCCGACCAGACTTCCCGGCACACCGCGCGTCGGAGGCCGCCGACGGGGCGGGTCGTTGACGCGTTCCTTACAGCCTATGTGCCGTACGCGTTCCCGGCCAGACCACGTCCCGTCTGCGGGAAGAGTGGCCGGGGTGATGGGCGGGTCCGTGGGGCGGGCGCCCACGGACCCGCAGGGGGCGGTTCGTTCGTGCGGTCAGCGGACGGTTTCCCTCGGCGCCTGGGCCGTGGTGGTCTCGTTGTCGTGGCTGGCTTTGCGGGTGCGGGCGAATTCCAGGAAGGAGTTCAGTTCGCGCTTGACGACCGGGGCCAGCAGGTACAGGCCGATGATGTTGATGACGGCGAGGAGGAAGAGGACGGCGTCGGCCATGTCGATCAGCGTCTGGAGGGTGAGCAGTGATCCGGCGATGGCGAACAGGGTGTAGACGACCTTGTAGGTCAGTTCGCTGAGCCTGCTGCGTCCGAAGAGGTACGTCCATGCCTTGAGCCCGTAGTAGCCCCAGGTGAGCACGGTCGAGATGGCGAAGAGCATGACCGCGACGGTGAGGATGTACGGGAACCAGGGAAGCACCGTGGCGAACGCGTCGGAGGTGATGGTCACGCCGCCGATCGACTCGCCGCCGCGTGCTTCGCCCCAGCTGGCCGGATTGGCGATGACGATGGTCAGTGCGGTCATGGTGCAGATGACGACGGTGTCGATGAACGGCTCCAGCAGGGCGACCAGGCCCTCGCTGGCGGGGTGCTTGGTCTTGACCGCGGAGTGGGCGATCGGGGCCGAGCCGAGTCCGGCCTCGTTGGAGAACGCTGCCCGCTTGAAACCGATGATCAGCGCACCGAGCACACCGCCCGCCACCCCCTCGGGGTTGAAGGCACCCTCAATGATCGTGCCGATGGCCGCCGGGACGGCGGTGACGTGCACGAGGATGACGACGAGGCAGGCCACGATGTAGATGCCGGCCATGGCGGGTACGAGTTTGCTGGTGACGTTGGCGATGGAGCGGATGCCGCCCAGCAGCACGATGCCGACGAGTGCGGCAACGAGGATGCCGAAGAACAGGGCGCCTGCGGAGGAGCCCATGAGGCCGTCCTCGCCGCCGGTGACGGAGACCAGCTGCGCGTAGGACTGGTTGACCTGGAAGAGGTTGCCGCCGAAGAGACCGAAGAAGAGGATCATGACGGACGCGAGTACGGCGAGGACCTTGCCGAGCCTCTTGCCCTTGCTGCCGAAACGTTCCGCCAACCCCTTGGGCAGGTAGTGCATCGGGCCGCCGGAGACCGTGCCGTCGGGATGCACTTCCCGGTACTTCACGCCGAGGGTTACCTCGACGAACTTGGTGGCCATGCCCAGCAGGCCGCACAGGACCATCCAGAACGTCGCACCGGGCCCGCCGATGGACACGGCGACGGCCACGCCGGCGATGTTGCCGAGGCCCACCGTCCCGGAAACGGCCGCGGTCATCGCCTGGAAGTGACTGACCTCTCCGGCCGAGCCCTTCTCGTCGTACTTGCCCCGCACGATGCCGATGGCAAGACGGAATTTGCGGATCTGGACGAATCCGAACCAGCCAGTGAATACCAGGCCGGCGATGACCAGCCAGGCAACGATCAGAGGAAGGTCCGTGCCTCCGACAGGGACGGCGTAGAAGACGATGTCCCCGAGCCAGCCGGCTATGGGCTCGAAGAATCCGCTGATCGCGTCGTCGATGGATTCGGTAATGGAGTCGAGTGACACGATGGCTCCCTGGTGGTGCGGTGCCCGCGCGTGGGGGTTGCGGCGGGAAGAAGTGCGGCCGGTCGGTGAACGGCGTTGGCCCGACGGTGGGGGGCACAGGCGCCTCTGCGCAGGAGTGCTCCCGTGAGCACCACCCGAGGCGGCCTGTTTTCAGCGGCTGAAACACGGCGCTTGTCGAGTTGCGTAGTTCTACCATGAGCTTTACCTCATCTTTAGTGATGCACATCACATTCGGCGCGGTGGATTCCGGTTCCGGTAGGGCAAGAACACCGTTCACCCCGCCCTCGGACGTCGGCAGCCAAGGGCGCGCCGTCAGCGGGCGGGGCCTCGGCAGCCGCTCGTTGCGCAAAGAGAGGCGGCAGGGACGCCGCACAGGGGAGGGAGCCCACTCATGGACCTGCGTGACTCGCCGTGGATGCCGCTGCGGCTGCGGCTGCGATCCTTGGCCATGCTCTGTGTCGGCCACCAGCCGTTCTCGCGGCCTGCGCCGACGACCTGCGGGCCCGCCGTCGCCGGGCCGAGTAAGTGACCGCATCGGGAGCGGCCGACGCACGGGTGTCCTGCTCGGCCCGGCGGGCAGGAAGAGATCGTGTGCGCCCGGTCGGCCCCACACCTCCACGGAAGGCCCCTTCATGAGCGACAGTTACATACATCTGCGAATCCGTGATGGCGAAGGCAACGAGACCGTTCTCCGGGTAAACACCACAGACCCGTTCCACGGTGTGGTGCAGCGCTACGCGGATGAAACCGGGCAGGCCCACGAGGCCATCAGTCTCAGCTACGAAGGAACCCGGCTGATGTCCACGTCCACTCCTCACGAACTCAAGCTGGACGACAACGACCTCCTCCTGGCGGAAGGCGCCGGGGTGTGAGTCGTGGCCGCGGGCCCGTGCACCCTCCGTGTGCGGGCACGGCGCACGGACGATGCGTGAGCGCCGGAACCGCCGCCATGTCCGTGGCGGTGGCGCACGCCTCAGCGCGCGGACTCCCCTTCGGGAAGCCGGCAGGACCGGAGCACGGTGACGAAGCACAGCAGCATGAAGGCGGACATCAGCAGCCCGCACTCAGCCGCAGCCCCCAGTGCGCTCCTGTCCGGGGTGAGCCCGCGGGGTGCGACCCGTCCCGCGGGATCTGCCAGCATGGCGATCCAGTCGCCTGGTTCGACAGCGGGCCCGCACCCGCGCCACAGCCTCACTGCCACCGGCGTACCGTCGGCCCGCGCGACCGAACAGTAGCGGCGCGTGGGCCTGCTCCCCGGGGCGCCGCTGTCCGCCACCGCAGTCACGACGACGTCCTGCGACCGGCCGTACC
Organism: Streptomyces sp. NPDC032721; assembly: GCF_055579625.1. NCBI lineage: Bacteria > Bacillati > Actinomycetota > Actinomycetes > Kitasatosporales > Streptomycetaceae > Streptomyces > Streptomyces sp. NPDC032721. The sequence continues at coordinate 6,192 of NZ_JBVIMX010000039.1, forward strand.
GGGCAAGAACCGCTTCGCCTGCTGTGCGCGGTACGTGGAACGACAGGAGCAGTCCGAACACCGCCACCAGCCCCACGAGAAGACGTCCCGCGCGGATCACGGCGAGGTAGAGCAGGACGCCACAGAGGACGATCGAGGCAATCATTCCGGCCGTTGTCGCGGGCAGAGCAGCCAGTGCTCCCCCAACTCCGGTGAGAAGCACGGCCGCTGCGGCCACGGCGGACACCGTCGCGGCCTCGCGCACCAGCCACCGCGGTGGGCGGGCCCCGTAGCGTGCCGGGCCGAAGAGCGTGTCCACCAGCCCGCGGGGTCTGCGTCCGGGCACGGTCAGGGATTTGTCGGCGCGCAGCGGTTCCGTAGCGGCTCAACCTGTCCGCCTGGCGGCGACAGCACGCGGGACAGCAAGTCCCGTGCGGTGATCACGCCTGTCACTTCCGCGGTACCGCGCTCCTGGCTGACCACCACGGCCAACTGGCTTCCGCTGCCGACGAGTCCGAGCATCACCTGGGTGAGTGTGGCCGACGGTGTCACGACGAGCGGGCGGCCTGCCGGGGCTGCGAGGCAAGGGCCGATCCGGCGGCCCGCCAGCGTCTCTTTCAAGCGGCTGGGCCCGTCGAGACCGTACAGGGCGGTGAGGCCCGGCTGGGCCACGACGAACTCGGGCAGCACCAGCCGGATGAACTCCGTTCCGTGCAGCACCCGTCGGGGGGTGCCGTCCGCGGATACGAGGACCAGGTACGGATCGTTGCCGAAGGCCAGCGCCTGCGCCGCTTCGAGGGCATCACAGTCCCAGGGCAAAGTCGTGCAGGGCTGTGCCAGATCGCCGGCGTGCATGATCGCTCCCGTGTGAAACATGCGGGGGTAGGGATGCCGACCAGACTTCCCGGCTCACCAGGAAGCGCACACGGCGCTTCCACCGGACAATCTTTGCACAGAGCAAGGGTTCGCGGGAGGCTCACTGGCACCTTCGCACCCCGCTCGCATCAGCCGAACAGCAGCTCAGTCCAGGGGCTGTGGGTTTGTGGCCGGCCAGCCCAGCGGATACGGCACGTCCAGCTCCGCGGTGACCGGTGGCTCGGCGGCGGCCTCGCTGAACGCCACGAGCGCATCGAGCAACGCCACCCGCTGGTCCGGGTCCATCTGCTCCACGATCGCGGTAATCGCCTCACGGCGGCGTGCGGTCACCTCCTCCACCAGCCGTCGACCCTCCAGGGTCAGTGCCAGGAGCGTCTCCCGGCGGCTCCGCGGGTTCACCCGCCGGTCCACAAGGCCGACCGCGATGAGGCGGTCCGTCATGCGCATCGCCGTCGAGGGAGCGACGCCGAGGAGATCGGCCAGCACCACCAGCTTGGCCGCCTCGCGGGTGGAGAGCGCGACGAGAAGGCGGAACTGAGGAAGCGTGACCTTGTCCTCCACCGAGGCGAGCGACCTCGCGGAGACACCCACCAGCACACGCGACGCGGTGAGCACGGCCCGGGTCACCGCGTCGATGTCACTCGCCGCCGGAGTCCCACCTCCGGCGGCCACGTCCGGATTTACCGCTGCGCTCGCCTTCTCGACCATGCCTTCTTTGTACCGTGACCGGACGGGGGAGGCCGCGCCAGGTCGCCTACGGGCGATGACGCAGCAGCAGCATGGCCGCGTCGTCGTGCAGCGGACCGCCGGTGTGCTGCATCAGATCCCTCCGCAGGGCATCGAGCGCGGCCTCTGGGTCCGGGTCCTTGAGGAACCGCACGCGGGCGGCCAGAGGGTAGAAGGCACCTGCCGTGTCGCGGGCCTCGGTGACGCCGTCGGTGTGCAGGAGCAGCTGGTCCCCCGGGTGGAAGTCAACCTGAAAGGCCTGAGGTTGCACGGTGGTGCCCAGGCCGAGGCCCAAGGGGGGCGCGTACTGGGGCGGTTCGGGAAAGCAGGCTTGTTCGTCCGCGCGGAGGAGCAGGGGTGCGGGGTGGCCGTAGTTGAGGAAGGTGACGCGCCCCGGTGCGATCTCGGCCAACACGGCGGTGACGAACTTCTCGTCCCGCAGCACGCGTGCGCAGGACCGCTCCACCCGGGCGCCGACCCCCGCCAGATCGGCTTCGTCGTGTGCTGCCTCCCGGAAGGCGCCAAGGACGAGGGCGGCCGTTTCCACCGCCTCCAGCCCTTTGCCCTGGACGTCCCCGACGATCACTCGCACCCGGTCCTGACCTGCCACGACTTCGTACAGATCTCCCCCAATACGGGCGTGCGCGACCGCCGACGTGTAGGAGACGGCCACCCGCAGCGGCCCCGCAGTACGGGGCACCGGCCGGAGCAGGACCCGCTGCGCGACCTCGGCGACCGACCGTACTTCCGCAAGCTCTGCCGCCCGGCGCCCGCGTGCCACCGCCGCAGCCACCCCGGCCGCGGTCACCCCCACCACCGACCCCAGGGCCGCGAAACCACGGGCCTGCTGGAACAGGCCGTCGTACAGACCCAGTACGCAGCACAGCACGAGCGCACAACCACCGGTCACGGCTGTGCGCCGCCATCCGCCGGAGAGCCCCGCGAAGGCCGGTCCCAGCGACACCAAGGGGAGCAGCCCGACCTCCGGCCCCGTCGACAGATCCACCAGAGCCACCAGGCCCATCACAGCCCACGGCAGCAAGTCCAGCGACCGGGGCTCCGGCCTCTGTACAGCCTCCTCCTCGGGTGGCCCCGCGGTACGGCCGACGGCTCTGTCACGTCCCATTGATGCCCCTTTCAAACAGTGAGACTATGCAAAGGTTTCCCTGCCGAAGCAATCGGGCCGTTCACCGTTACCCGATCGAGGCCCGGTCGTTCCCCTCAGCCCGCCCACGTCGCGAGTGAGATCTGCGCCGTGTCGTCCCTGCCTGCGATGTCCCCCGGCCCGCGACGTCCGAAGCTCCCCACCGGAACCCGCAGAATCCTCGCCCGACTGCCGGTTCACCTCTTCAAGATCGGCCTCGGTCCGGTCTTCCTGGGCCGGTTGCTGCTGCTCACACACACGGGACGCACGTCGGGCCTGCCCCGGCAGACCGTTCTCGAAGTGGTCGCGCACGACCCGCGGCGCAGGACCTGGACCCTCGCCTCCGGCTTCGGCCCGAAAGCTCAGTGGTACCGCAACCTCCGCCACAGCCCTCAGGCGGTCATCACGATCGGGCGCAGGCGCTACCCGGTGACAGCCCGCTTCCTCGACCCGGCCGAAGGCGGAAGGATCATGGCGGAGTACGCCCCGAAGCACCCCCGCGCCGCGCGCCTCCTCTGCTCGTACATGGGTTTCCCCACCGACGGAAGCACGGAGACTTTCCGGGCGGCGGGTGAACAGATTCCCTTCGTACGTTTGGAGTTGACACCCAGACAGGAGGGGCCGACTGCCCACTGAACGCAGTCCGAGCGGGGAAGCCCGGCCTGTCCCTTCCTCACCGAAGCGATCTGCGGGTCGCAGGAGAGCGGAGTTTTCACAGAGAGCCTGGTGGTCCGCCGCGGCGGCAGGGAAGATCCTCTGGAGCGTGCCGGACGGGTAAGCTCCGGGCGGATCAGGGGAGTTGCGGTCGTCGTATGCCAGTGCCAAGTCAGTACGTCCGTCGGCCGTCGGGGGACGCATACGTGGGAGGGATGGTCGTCTGCGGGGACGACGCGTTGGCGCGGCGGCTGGCCGTCGAGCTGAGCGGTGTGTACGCGGAGCGTGTGACGCTGGTGGTTCCCTCTGGTTCGGGGGGAGTTGGGCTGCCTGCGGGCGGGAGGGTGTCCGCTCTCGTCGGCCGCTTCTCCGCGGCGGTGGGACGCGGCGCGGCCGGGTCAGCGGCGGGCCCGGACGTACCCGCCGGAGTACGGGTCATGGAGGCGGCGGAACCGGACCAGGAGGTCCTTCTCGGGGCGGGCGCGGATATGGCGGCGGCGCTGGCTCTGGTGTACGACGACGATGAACGCAACATCCGGGCCGCGCTCGCCGCCCGAAGGCTCAACCCCAGACTGCGGCTGGTCATCCGCCTCTACAACCGCAGACTCGGCCAGCATCTGGAGGAACTCCTCGACCAGGCCGCCGTGGTTGCCGCGCCGGACCTGGACCAGGCGGCGCTGGACGCTTCCACGACCGTGCTCTCGGACGTCGACACTGCGGCGCCCGCGCTCGCCGCGGCGGCGGTCGCGGGCAGCAGCAAGATCGTGCACGCGGGCGGGCTGCTGCTGCGCGCGGTGGAACGCACACCGCCCGGCCGTGGACAAGTCGCCAGCCCCGGGCTGTGCACGCTGGCGCTGCTGTCGTCCACCACGGCGGACCCGGCGGGCACCGAGGGATCGGACGCCAGCGGGAGCGCCGGGCCCCAGCTCCTGCCGGACGAACGGTCCGTGACCGCGGCCACCGGCCGGGGCACGGTCGTCCTGGAGACCCTCACGCACCTTCCCGAACCAGGCGCACGCCGGGCCCGACTACGCCGTGCGACCAGTCGCGGGGTTCCGCTGGGAGAGCTGTTCTCACGCCGGTTCCGCTGGTCCCTCGCGGGGGCGATCGGTGTCGTACTGGCCCTCACCCTCGCCGCGTGGAAGATCACCGACGATCACCCGCTGCACTCCGCCTACCTGACACTGCTCAACATCTTCGCCATCAACGACCCAGCCGTCGACGAGCCCGCAGGCGTGCAGATCCTCCAGATCCTGTCCGGCTTCGCCGGGCTGTTGCTGCTGCCCCTGCTCGTCGCCGGCATCCTGGAAGCACTCGGCGCCTTCCGCAGCAGCACCGCACCACGGCGTCCGCCACGCGGCCTGTCCGGACACGTCGTCCTACTCGGGCTCGGGAAGGTCGGCACCCGGGTACTCTCCCGGCTGCGGGAACTGGGCATTCCCGTCGTCTGCGTGGAGGCAGACCCGCAAGCCCGGGGCATGGCGGTCGCCCGCCGGCTGCGCGTTCCTGTCATCCTCGGAGACGTGACCGAGGACGGCGTCCTGGAGGCCGCGAAGGCCCACCGTGCCCGGGCCTTCCTCGCCCTGACCAGTGCGGACACGACGAACCTGGAGGCCACCCTGGTCGCCCGGTCCCTCAAGCCGGACCTGCGGGTGGCCATGCGCCTGTACGACGACGACTTCGCGACCGCCGTCTACCGCACCCTGCGCGCCGCGCACCCCGGCGCCCTGACCCGCAGCCGCAGCGTCTCCAGCCTGGCCGCCCCGGCCTTCGCCGGAGCGATGATGGGCCGACAGGTACTGGGTGCCATCCCCATTGAGCGGCGCGTGCTGCTGTTCGCCGCCCTGGACGTGGCGGGTCACCCGCACCTCGAAGGCCGGACGATCGCCGAAACCTCCCGCCCCGGAGCCTGGCGCGTCCTGGCCCTGGACGCGACGTCCCCGCCGGACCGCCTCCCGGATCTCGCCTCCCCGCACGGCACAGACCGCCCAGGGCATGCCTCCTCGCTGGTGTGGGACCTGCACCCCGGCTATGTACTGCGCGCACAGGACCGGGTAGTGCTGGCCACCACCCGGGGCGGCCTCGCCGAACTCCTGGGGCGGGGGCCCAGCCCCGAACCGGCAAGAGCACCGGGCGATGCCTAGGATGGACGCACATTTACCGAAGGCGGGACCGTGGGGACACCGATCATGAGCGCGACAGCGGGCCAGGCCGTGCTCCTCGCGGGGACCCTGGCGCTCCTGTTGCCGGGCATCCTGATGCTGGCCGGCCGCCATCCCGGACCACTGCGGGCGGTACGCGCGCACGGCCGTCTGCTGGGGGCGGCTGCCGTGATCGCATACGGCTCGGTCTTGTCCTCGACGCTCCCGCGCGCACTTGATGCTTCGGCACTGTCCGTGCGGACTGGGGCGTACATCGGCATCGTCGCCGTCTGCGTGGCGATCGCCCTGATGATCGCTTCCGATCTGCGCGCAGGGGTACGTCGCGGTTCCATCCGGACCGACAACGGTTGACGTGCCGGCGGTCCGCGGGGGACGGCCCTGCCCCGTCGGCCCCGACGTCGCCTGGGCATGACATCGCTCTGCGCCCCCGGGTCGGCGGGATTTCCCCCTGTCCTCGGCATGGGAGCCCGGCGCGGGAGCCCGGGGCGGCTATAAAGGACGATGATGCCCGCCCTCACCACCGTCCACCCCGCCCGGTCCTTCCTTCTGCTGCTGCTTCTCCTGGCTTCGTCCGGCTGCACCACAGACCGTAGCCAGCCCGTACCAGCCGTGGAGCCGGTTCCCCCGCTGTCCTCCGTGACCAAGAGGTCGGTTGCCGACGATGCGGCGCGTACAGTGTCCGCCCTCCAGCGGATCGCCGACACCCATCACCGCACCCGGGCCTCGGGCACTCCCGGTTTCGACGCCTCCGCCAGCTACGTCGTCGGTCAACTGCGCGCTGCCGGTCTGACCGTGCGCCACCAGCCGTTCACCACCAGGAAGGGCCGCCGCGCCGAGAACCTGTGGGCTGATGTACCCGGACGCTCCCACCAGGTTGTGGTGGTCGGCGCGCATCTGGACAGCGCCGAGCACAGTCCCGGGATCAACGACAACGGCACCGGTGTCGCCGCCATCCTCGCGGCGGCCCGCCACATCGCCCGGCAATCACCGCCCCCGCACCACACGGTGCGGTTCGCGTTCTGGGGCGCCGAGGAGACCGGCAGCGAAGGCTCCCGCCACTACACCCGCACCCTTCCCGAACCAGAGCGCAACCGGCTGGCCGGATACCTCAACATCGACATGACCGGCACCCCCGGCGGGGTGCACCACCTCGTGGACGGCGACCGCTCCACCCTGCCCGCCGTCACCGGCGACCTGCGCCACCAGTACGAGAAGATCCACCCCGCCCCCGGCTCCGGCCGCATCGAGCAGATCCTCCACCGAGCGCTCAGCGCGGAGGGCGCCCGGGTCACCAGTGACCTGCTAGGTATCGTCAACACGGACGTGGCTGGATTCCTGGCCTGGGCACCGCAGGTCCCCGTCGGCGGCTTCTCCATGTACGCGGCCCACCCGCGCCGCCTGCCTTCCGGGCGCACCGAGTGGATTCCCTGCTACCACCAACGCTGCGACACCCACGGCCGCATCGATCCCACAGCCCTGCGCCACGGCGCCTTGGCCGTCCTCACCACTGTGCGGACCCTGAGCGCGAACACCGGCGACACCAGTCCACTCACAGCGTCCTGACCTCCGGCATTCGGGCCTCACCCATGTACCGCAGTTCAGCTCCGCCAGAACCTGATGTCAGATCCTGTCCGTAAGTAAGAGGAGAAGTAACAGCTTCTGCACGCGCCAGGAGCAAAAGAAGGGGCGCATTGGTCCCACGACGGCGTCTCAGGTCATTCCGTGGCGGTGGTGAACAGGACACCGAGACGATGGAATCCCAGCGTACGGAAGACCCGCAGGGCATGCGGAGAGACTCCCGTGAAGGCGAGGTCAATGCCGGCCCGCTGCGCATCGGCCGCCGCCTTCAGCAGAGGACCGCAGGCATCGGGGCTGAGGTAGGTGACGGCCGAGAAGTCCACTTCGACAGCCAACGGGAGACTGTCCAGTGCCACATGCAGCTTCCTGCCCAGCTGACCGGCCTTGTCACGGGTGAGTTCTCCATGCGGCCGAACGGTTCGGCGTGTGGTGCGACGGTGCCGACGCGGCAGGTGCATGCTGGGCCTTTCGGACGCGACGAAGTCACGCCGACCAGGCTTCCCGGCACTCCACTCACCCGACCCGCAAGGTGTGATGTGGTCATCGTAGGCATGTGAGCCACGGCCTCGCCGGACCGAGGGCCACCGACACCCTCCTCCTCCCGCTGCCCCGACGACCCGCGCCGATCAGGCATGGTGACCACCCCTCGGAGACGGCCTCCGCCAAGCGCACCTGCCGGTTCCAGCAGCGCAGGATTCCTTCAGCGGCCTTCCGCCTCAGGGCGACTCCTCTTACGCACGCGACGGCTGGGCAGCTCGCTGGGACCGGGGCGCAGATGGGGCGTGACCACGAACTTCGGCCGGTTGAACAGCACGACGGAGACCTGTACGAGCAAGAAGACCAGCACGATCGTCAGCGCCATCGGAAGGAGCTTTGCCCCGCCGACGGCCTGCTCGGCCTCCGTCAGCGCGACAGAGAGCACAACGGTGTACCCCCCGAGAAATGCAGCGATCAGCCCAACAGAGCGGACCTGACCCCTGCGGGCCTCGTCACTGAGCGGCAGAACGGGGAACCTCACCCTGAAGGCGTCGGCCCGCTGCGGGTCGCGCCAGAACGGCACCGCTCTCCACGTCATGAACGACGGCCCGAGCACTGCTACTACGAGAGGAAAGGACGTCACACGGCCTGCCATGTCATGGGAGGAATTGGCTCGTCGTCACTGCTGCCGGAATCTGCCGCGGGGGAGGTTGCCCACGCCGGGACCTTCTCGCCCCGCACGTCAGCCGTGCGGCGTGTCGAGGAAGGCGCGGATACGGGCGACTGTCTCCTGCCACCCGTCGCCGAACCAGACGCAGTGGCTGTCCGCATCGCTCTCCCACAGTTGTGCGTGCCGCATTGCGGCGAGGGTTTCGGCATGGGTGAACGGGACCGAGCCGTCGCGCCGGGATGCGATCACCAGCGCAGGCACGTCCACCTCTGCCGTGAGATCGGGTACGGGAACGAGGTCGTGGACGAACCCCGAACCCGACCTCATCCGGGAGAAGAGCCCGAGCAGTTCCGCCCGTTCGTCCGGGCGCAGTCCGGCGACCAGGTCGCGGGCGGGCAGCGTGGTCAGGTCGCGCAGCAGCAGCCGCAGCCCCGTACCGGGTGCGACGCGCAGCAGTTGCCGTACGGCGCCCCAGACCGCGCCCTCCACAGCGGGGTGGAACACGATGCGAGCGGCCCGACGAATTCGGGCATCGGGCCAGGGCAGCGGGCCCACCGCGCTCATCAGGACCAGCCGGGACGCGAGACGGGGATGCCGGGCGGCCAGTGCCACCGCAGTGGGCCCTCCCGCGGAGATCCCCACCACCGCCTCCGCCTGGCCGATGCCGAGCCGCCCGCACAGCTCTGCCACGCGGTCGGCGAACCCGGCGGGGGTGCCGTCGGCCGTCAGGGGTGTCCCGCCGTAGCCGGGCCGGGAGGGCACCAGAACGGTGCGGGCCCGGTCGGCGAACATCTCCTCGCCGAGAGCCAGGCCCGCCCGCATGTGGCCGCCGTGCAGGATCACCACGGTGCGGGGTCCTCGGCGGTCCAGCCGGTACTCCACCGGGCCGCAGCTCAACAGGGCGCGCCGTACCGGCAGTTCCGTGCCGATCCGCAGGGGCTTCACAGGGAACTCCTCACTCGGTGCCCGAGCCGGGCAACCGCCATGGCAGCGTAGAGGTCAATCCGTGGGCGGGGCTTCCGCGCGGGCCGCATGCCGCCCGGTCGGCCGGTTCAGCAGGTGACGGGGGTCGGCCGCCCGGACGATGGCCGATTCGACCGCCGCCATGCGGTCGGCGAGCAGGGCCAGAGCGGCCACGGCGCGTCCCACTCCGTCGTCTCCGGCTCCACCGAGGGCCTGCTCGCGTACGTACGCGGTCGCGATCTCAGCGCGGCGGGCGGCCTGTTCGGGGGTGAGGACGCCGCGCAGGGCAGCCAGCTCCAGGAGGTTGGACTCGGCACCGGTGGTCAGCGTCTGGGCCTCGCTGCGGTAGTGGTCGTCGATCACGGCGGTCAGCTCCGCCTCGTTCATGGCGGGGCTGATCCGCTGGATGATCTTGTTCATGTTGCGGTACGAGCCCTGGAGCTGGAAGGGCGGCCCGCTGCGGGAGGCGTCGGTCTGCGCGGCCGAGGCGATGTACGCCTCGTTGACCGCGAGCACGGTGTCCCGGGCGGTGAGCGCATGGCTCAACACGGCCTGCACCTGGCTGAGTTCAGGGCCGGAGAGGGCGTGGGTGAGCCGGTCGGCGCGAGCGGTCGGGTCGCCCGCGGCGAGCCGTACGAGGAGGTCGAGGTCGCCGCGGTCGTGTCCGGCGAGCGGGGCGAGGACGGGGTGGGAGGTGAGGGCGTTCTCCACGAAGCTGGCGGCGAAGGCGTCCTGCTTGCCGGTCAGGACGTCGCCGAGGTTCCACACGTCGGCCCGGTTGGCGAGCATGTCGGGGACGCGGAAGCGCTGCCCGGACTCCGTGTACGGGTTGCCCGCCATGCATACGGCAAACCGCTTGCCGCGCAGGTCGTGCGCGTTCAGGGAGCGGGTGGTGTCGCACAGCGGGATGAACTTCTGGAGGAGTTCGGGCGAGGTGTGCTGGATGTCGTCCAGGTACAGCAGGACGTTGTTGCCCGCGGTCAGCGCGAAGTCGATCTTCTCGATCTCCCTGCGGGCTGCCGTGTGGGGCGCCTCGGCCGGGTCGAGGGAGGTGACGTCGTGGCCGAGGGCGGGTCCGTTGACCTTCACCAGGAGCATGCCGAGGCGCTCGGCCACGTACTCCATCAGCGTGGTCTTGCCGTAGCCGGGCGGGGAGAGGAGCAGGAGCAGCCCGCTGTGGTCGGTGCGCCTGCCGCCGTCCGCCGTGCCGAGCTGTTTGGCGAGGTTGTCGCCGATCAGCGGGAGGTAGACCTCGTCGACGAGGCGGTTGCGTACGAAGGAGGACATGGCGCGGGGGCGGTGTTCGTCGAGCCGTAGGCGGGTGCGTTCGGCTGCGACCAGTTCGCCGCGCAGTTTCTGGTACGCGCGGAAGCCGGGCACCGTGCGGGTGGCGAAGTCGGTTGTACGGGCGAGGAATTCGTCGAGCCGCAGCGGGAGGGATCCGCGGGTGATGCGGGGGTGGGTGCCGAGCAGGCCGGAGACGGTGCAGCTCAGGTCCGCGTCGACGTCGCGGCGCGGCAGGTCGGGGCAGAGTTCGACGGCGACGGCTTCGGCGAGGTCGCCCGGGTCGACCTCCTCGCCACACGCGGCGGCGTACGGGCCGAGCCAGCCCTCGACCAGCAGGTGCGCCGAGGCGAGGTCCCCGGCCGCCAGGCAGTCCTGGAGGTCCGCCTGGTAGGGGCAGGACCCCAGGCTGCGGCGGAACTTGTCGAGCAGAGTGCGGGCGGAGGCACTGGTGGCGAAGCCTGCGCCGAGGGCGAGTTCCTCCACGAGGTAAGCGGCGAGGGCGTACGGCGCGAGTTGCGGAGCGCCTCCCGCACCGGACTGTTCAACCGGCATGCCGGAACCCGAACCGAACAGCCCGTCCGACGTGCCGGGCTCCGACCCGAGGGGCCACGACGCGCCGGTCACGAACACGGTTGCCGCAGCTTCCAGCTCACCCCGCAGCGCATCGAGCGCCGGGGCCGCCCCGAAGGTCTCACGGACCCGGACGAGCGAGACCGCCGCTCGCTGCCACCGTTCGCGCGCGGCCCCGGTGGTGCCGTGTGCCCAGAACAGCTGGGCGGTGGCCCGCACGGCGGCCGGGTGACGCAGCAGACCCGCCTGCTCGTGCAGGCGCAGCACGGCGCGCAGGACGGCGGTCGCATCGTGGTCGTGGATACCGCGCTCGTAGCCCTCGTCGTACGCAGCCTCCGCCGCCTGCCGGACCAGCGCGGGTACGGCGTCCCCCGCCACCTCCGCGAGCGCCTCCCCCACCCGCTCCGCCCCGTGCTCCGCCAGCAGCCGCACCGCGAGATACTCCGCCCGGTAGACCAGCGGGGATTCCGACGCCAGGGTCTGCGACCAGTGGGCGCGGGTGGCGGCGAAGGCCGGATCGGTGACCGGGGCACGGTAGTCGGTGCCGGTCAGGGCGAAGACCATGGTGTCGTCGCCCGAGGGGACGAGGGTGAGTTCCGGCTCGCCGGTGGCGACGGCGAAGCGGTGGCGGCCCAGGCGGATCGTCGTCCCGCCGTCCGCGTACAGCTCGGTGCGGTCCCGCAGGGCGCGGGCGGCTTCCTGGCGGGCGGCCCCGAGGCGGCCGACCAGCTCGTCCGCCCGCACCTGGTCGCCGAGTTCACGCAGTTGACCGGCGGTGCGGCGGACCTTGGCGGCCATCGGATCGCAGGCGAAGTACGTGGTGACGGCCTCGGCGGAATCGAGGGTGGCCGCCCGCCGGGTGAGCGCCTCCAGGGCCCGGTGGGCGGAGGCAGCGAGGCGTTCGGCGCGCCGGGCCCGGGTGTCCTGGAGGGTCTGGCGGCGGGCCGCGAACGTGTCGAGGAGTTCGGTGCGCCGACGTTCGAGCTCGGTGAGGAAGTCGTCGTGCTCGGTGAACCTGCCCTCCAGGTTCTCCAGTTGGAGCAGCAGGCGGGCCAGCGCCGCGTCGCATTCCTCGGGGCTGTCCGCGCCGGCGAGTGCCGCCGTCACCGACTGTCCGAGGAGAGCGGATTCGGCCGCGAACTCCGCCCGGCCCTCGCCCTCCAGCAGCGCACGCCGCCGCACGTCCAGCTCGGCCCGCACGCGGTTGATGCCGCCGAGGACCTCTGCGATCCGTTCCAGGATGGCGGTGCGTACGGTGGCGTCCGCGATGTCGAGGCCCGTGACGACCTCGGTGAGCGTGCGCAGCCCGGCGGCCCGCCCGGTCAGCTGGTCATCGAGCGGTTTCACCTCGGCGACGGTGGTGATTTCGGGAATCTTCGCCGCCTGCTGTGCCGTCTGCGCGTGGTATCCGGAGAACGCGTCGTCGCGCCCGAGGAAGGCGACCGCGCGTCCCGCCGCCGAGGCGATGTCCCGTTCGACATCTTCGGCCATGGCGTCGATGCGTGCGGTGTCCGCGTACCGCATCTCCTTGCACGTGACCAACCGGCCCTGAGCCGTACGCAGTTCGGCGATCCGCCCGACCCACTCCTCGGCCGTGGCGGGTGCCTCGCCGCGTACCTGCCGCACGAGGCGGGCGAGGCGGGCGGCGGCGGTGTCGAGTGCCTCACCCGCCTGCCGGGTCTGTGCGGTGACAGCCCGGAACTCCTCCAGCACCTGGCCTGCGGTCGCCTGTATCTCCGCCAGCTGAGTCCGGAGGTCGCCCGCAGCCGGTTCGCCCAGCCAGTGGTACCGGTCAGTGATCCGTGCGCAGGTCGCCGCCAGCGCTTCGTACACCGCGACCGTCGGGGTCGTCGTGGTGGCCTGCCGGGCGACGGTCAGGCAGTCGGAGATGCCACGCACCAGGTCGGCGTTGCCGATGCGGGCGAGCGGCCCCGAGCCGGTGGGCGCGGCTGCCGCGTGCACGTCGGAGACGTACGGGCTGCTCCACCACTGCACCTGGTGCACCCGCCCAGGCTCGCCGTTGCCGCGCAGGACGGCCAGCGCCCCGTCGTCGAAGAGGGCGAACCCGTCGCCGGTGAGCGGAGTGGCGGCCGACTTGCGGATCAGGTTGTACGGGAGGAGCAGGGTACGGCCCGTGTCGTGGTGGCGGTAGGCGTAGAGCACGTCCTCGCCGTTGGGCGAGCGCACCTCCCCCTCGAACTCCAGGCCCTCGGGGTCGATCCCGTCGAACGTCTTCGCCTGGCCGGAGGCGAGCACGTACCCGCCGGGGAAGACGACACCCTGGTCGTCGGGGAGCCTGCGGCAGGACCGGCCGAGGGCGTCGAGGCGGACGACGGTGCGGGTGAGAGGGTTGAAGACCAGGTGGCGGGTGGTGTCCTCCTTGTACGGGCGTACGCGCAGCAGGATCAGGGAGCCGACGCGGGCATGGGCGACCTCGGCGTCGGCGAGCGCCTGGAGGGGTTCGGCGACCGGCTCGGAGTGGATGCCGTCGGGCGACTCGGTGTCGTTCTCGGTCTTCACCGTCAGGAACCCGCCGACGGTGCTGACGTAGAGCGCGCCGCCGGCGAGGGAGAGGTGCGGGTGCCGGCCGGGGATCTGGTCCTCGCGGGTGGCGGGCACCCAGGTGACGTCGTGCGCGGGCGGGGTGACGTGGTCGCGCTCGCCCTGCGCGTCCAGGAACCGGACACCGCCGCCCGGTGGCAGCTCCCAGCGCAGCACCCGCTGATCCGAGGACCGCTCGCCGGTGCGGAACACCGCGAGCAACTTGCCTTCCACGCACCTCAGTTGTAGCAGGCTGGCGCCCTGGAAGTAGCGGTGCAGCTCGTCGAAGGCGGCCACGAACGCCGGGTCGTCGAGGAGCCCGGGGACGGCCGAGTCCGGCAGCTGCGCGCCCGTACGGTCGTAGAGGGAGAAGACGTCGGCGACGCGGGGTCCTGGCGTGGGGGCGGGTTCTCGGCGGTGGCCCAGGAGCAGGCTGTCGCCGACCGCGACGAGGTCGCTCGGCAGGCTCGGCGCGAGGGTGCGGACGTGCTCGGTGCTGGTGAGGGCCAGCTCGGAGGAGCCGAATTCGGCGATACGGGCCTCGTTCAGGGCTTCGGTACGCCGGGCGAGGTCCGCTGCCTGGGCGGAGAGGCGATCGCGGAGGACTTCGTAGGTGCCGCGGTCCGGGGCCGGGGTGTCCGTGCTCGTGGGGGCAGTGCTGCTCGTGGCGGCGGCGCCGGTGTCCGAACGACGGCTCTGAGTACGGGGGCTCGTGCCGTCGCCACTGTCCGTCCCCGCGCCCGGCCCGCTGTGCGCACTCGCCGCCGCCCCGGCCTGCTCTCCCGTAGGTACCGGGTCGCCGGCGGTGCCGCCCGTGCCCGTACCGGTTCCGGTGTTCATGCGATCAAGCTCCCTTGTGCCTGTGAGTGCCGGTCGGCAGTGATCGGCGCCGACGGCCCGTCCCTCCGGTCATGCCGCTGGTTCGAGGCGTGCGGCGGATGCGCCGGTGAGGGGTGAATGCGAGTGGTGGGGGGGGGGGGCCCCCCCCCCCCCCCCCCCCCCCCCCCCCCCCCCCCCCCCCACCCCCGGACCGCGCCGTGCGGCTCGGTCAGCTCTTCGCGACGCCGTTCAGCACGGCCTCGCCCTGCGGCATGCCGTTCAGTGTCGTCACCTGCTGGTCGCCCAGCCCCAGTCGCTCCGCCACGTCGATCAGCTGCTGGATCTGCCCGTTGTGCTGCCCTCCGCCGGTGCCCATCAGCCGCATCAGCAGTGCCGAGACCGTCAGGTTCTGCACGTCACCGCTGCCGAAGGAGCTCAGCACCGTCGTCAGGTCCTCCGGGAAGCTCGCTGTGCCGTCCAGCCACGGCCCGGCCAGGGCCTGGGCGGTGGTGGAGTTCTGGACGAATCCGTCGATGCTCTTGCCCAGCGCGATCGAGCCCGCGATCTTGTCGAAGAACGCCCCGTCGCCGCCGACGATCTGGATGTCCGCGCTCTCCAGACCGGTCGCCAGTACCGTCGCCTGCGCCTCGGCGACCTGCCGCTGTGCTTCCAGGCCCGCCAGCCGTACGTCCTTCTCCGCCTCCAGGCGCAGCCGGAACTCCTCGTGGGTACGGGACGCTTCGTCCAGCGCGGCCATGGCGGCGGCCTTCTCGGTCAGACCCTCGGCCTCCGCCTTGAGCTTGCCCCCGATCGCCGCAGCCTCCGCCTCGGCCATCGCACGGGCCCCTGCGGCCTCCGCCGCCAGCCGGGCCTGCATGGCCTCCGCCTCCGCACGGCCCGCCTTCTCCGTGACCGCCGCCTCCGCGTCCCGTACCCGCACCTCGGCCAGACCGGCTGCCGCGGCCTCCGCCTGCACGCCCTCGGCGAGCCGCAGCTTGGCCTGCGCGTCGAGGTCGGCGCTCTTCAACCGGGCCTCGGCCAGGGTCAGTTCCTCCGCCGCCCGGTGCACTGCGGCCTGTTCAGCGGCCTCCGCCGCCTTGATGTCCTTGACCAGGTTCTCCTGCGCGACGGCCTCCGCCGCGATGACGATCGACTGCCGGTCGCGTTCGGCGGCCTCGACCGCGCGCAGCCGCAGGATGGACTCCTCCTGCTCGGCGACCGTACGGTCCACCGCCACCCGCTCCCGTACGACCTCGGCGATGTCCCGCTTCTCCGCCTCGACCTCCTTGTCGGCGGCGATGCGGCGCAGCTGCGTCTCCCGCTCCCGGGCGATCACTTCGAGGAGACGGTCCTTCTCGATGCGCTCGGACTCGATGGCGATGACCCTCTCGCGGTTCTTCTCCGCGACCGCGACCTCCCTGGCCTGGTTCTCGCGCTGCACACCGAGCTGCTCCTCGGTCGTCAGGAACGCACTCTGTGCCCGCAGCCGCTCTTCCTCCATCACCCGCGCCGTCTCGGCCTCCTCGCGGGCCCGTACGGTCGCCACCTCGCGGCGCTGCTTGCTCTCGGCGTCCGCCTGGCGGCGCTCCAGCTCCAGGATGGCCTCACGGGCGTCGACGTTCTGCCGGGTGGTCTCCTTCTCCTCGTGCCGCTGGTACTCGTTGGTGCGCACCCGCTCGATGGCGGTCAGCTCGGTGATTTTGCGGATGCCCTGGGCGTCCAGGATGTTGCTGCTGTCGAGCTGGGTGAGCGGCGTCTGCTCCAGGTAGTCGATCGCCGCGTCCTCCAGGCTGTAACCGTTGAGATCGGTGCCGATGACCTGGATGATGCGGTCGCGCAGCTCGTCGCGCTTGGTGTAGAGGTCGGTGAAGTCGAGCTGCTTGCCGACCGTCTTGAGGGCCTCGGAGAACTTCGCGTTGAAGAGTTCCTGGATCGTCTCCTTGTCGCTGGCACGCTCCGTGCCGATGGCCTGGGCGACCTTGATGACGTCCTCGACGGTCTTGTTGACCCGTACGAAGAAGGAGATCCGGATGTCGGCCCGGATGTTGTCCTTGCAGATCAGCCCCTCGCGGCCGGTGCGGGTGATGTCGATGGTCTTGACCGAGATGTCCATGACCTCGGCCTTGTGCAGGACGGGCAGCACGACCTGTCCGGTGAAGGTCACGTCGACCTTCCGCATCTTCGAGACGATCAGTGCCTTGCCCTGCTCGACCTTGCGGAAGAGCCGGGTCAGGACCAGCAACAGACCTACGGCCACGAGCAGTACGACGGCGCCGAGCACGACGGCGCCCACAGTGATGGCATCCATGTGGAAATCCCCGATGAGAGGTACGGGTGAAACAAGAGTGAGGTGGGCCGCGTCAGCCCCGCGGAGCCGGCTCCATGCCGTACGGCCCGAGGCCGTCCAGCTCGAATCCGTACGGCGAGACCCAGAAGAACTCGCCGTCCTCGTCGTACGCGTAGAGCAGCCCGGTGCTGCCGAGGGCGAGGGCATCGGCGCCGTACTGGCGTACCTGCACGACGGCGGTGGAGCCGTCCCTGGCGGCGACCTCCGCCTGACCGAACCCGGCGTCCACCCGCCCCGTGCGGATGGTGCAGGTCAGCCCGACGAAGTCGTGCCGGGACGGCCCGGGTTCGTCGGGGAAGAGCTTGGCCAGCGGGCCTACGGCCATCCGGGTCACGGCCCAGGACAGGACGACGGCCGCCACCAGCAGCGCGGTGCCGAGAGCGGCGCGGCCGGTGCCGGTCAGGCCCGTACGGGCGGCGAGCACGGAGCCGCTCAGGCAGAGGAACCAGGTCAGCGCGATCATCAACGACCCGGACACGGACACCGGTACCCCACCGAGCCCCAGCACGTCGGTGTTCACATCTCCCTCGAAGCTGTCGTGATCGGCCCCGCCGACCAGCACCAGCAACCAGAAACCCACCACGACGACGAGCGCGGCAGTGAACAACACCGTCGGAAAGCTCGCCGCAGCGTGCAGAAACTCCGTCATCGCCCAGCCCCTCGCTTCCGTCCCCCGGCAGGTACTGGATCCCGCCCTCCGGCCACCCAGATAGTGACAGCTGACCGCACATCAGCACATTGCCGTCGACCGGCAATCTTTACGCGCTCCTGATGCCGGTCGGGCCCGCCTGCCGAACCCATGGCACCCTGACGCCAACACGTCAGAAACGTGTCAGCAACGCATCAAAATCATCGAGGAGTGGTCTTGGTGGAACAGGGATCGGCCGACGACTATCTGCAGGACTACGCGCAGATCGTGGCCGCCGCGTGCGCGACCGGGCGCAAGCTCACCCGCGAGGAGCGCGACGTACTGCGACGCCGGGGCGAACGCGCAGCCGAGGCGGGCCTCGGCCTGCGTACCCTGGTGCGTGCCCAACTCCGCGCCGCGAACACTGTGCTGACGGAAGTCCCCGCCGCCTCGCCCCGTCACCTGCTGGCGTCCGTCGAAGAGGCCGTCGACGCCTTCAGTGAAGGCCACGAACGCGCCCAGCACCTGGCGGTACGCCAAGAGGAGGCAGCGCGGCGCGAGTTCATCGACGACCTCCTGTACGGGCGCAGTGACCTCGGCCGCCTCGCCCAGCGCGCGGAACGCTTCGGTCTGCTGCTTTCCCACGGCTACGCGGTCGCCGTCGCGCAGGGGCCCGAACCGTACGAGGACGGCTATCCGGTCACCCGAGGGATCGAGAACGCACTGGTCGCCCGGTTCGGCGACCGGCGCATCCTCCTCACGACCAAGGACGGCAGGCTGATCTGCGTCGCTCCGGGCGACCAGGGCGATGTCCTGGCCTACTTCGCCAAGCAGGCATACGCGGCGACCGACGGCGGCCGGGTCGCCGTCGGCCGCTCGCACCCCGGCGCCGGCGGTGTCGTCCACTCCTACGAAGAAGCACTGAATGCCCTCGACCTCGCCGACCGCCTCGACCTCGACAGCCCCGTTCTGCACGCGGCCGACCTCTTGGTCTACCCCGTCCTGACCCGGGACCGGCAGGCCATGGCCGACCTCGTGCACAGCACCCTCGGCCCGCTCCACCAGGCCCGCGGCGGAGCCCAGCCCCTCCTGGACACCCTCACCGCCTACTTCGACACCGGCTGCGTGGCCGCGGAAGCCGCCCGCCGACTCTCGTTGAGCGTGCGGGCCATGACCTACCGCCTGGACCGCATTCACCGGCTGACCGGCGCGGACCCGGGCGACCCGGTACACCGCTACACACTCCAGACCGCCGTCGTGGGAGCACGCCTGCTGGGCTGGCCGGACCAAGACCTGTGAAGTGTGGCGAGCGGGTAGCCGGGCTGCGCCGCTGTGCCCGGCCTCGGCGAACATCTCTTCCCGAGGGCGAGTCCGGCCCGCATGCGCCCGCCGTGTTCCCGCCGGGCAGTCGTCCTGGCCACCCGCGCGAGCACCGGCGTCCTGACGTACGTCACTTACTTCATCCGAGACGATCTCGGCAGAGACCCACGCTCCGATGCCGGCCAGCTACGCGTGCACACCTGAGTCAGTCGACTGCACGGCTTTCCTGCGAGCCGTCGCCAGTTCGCCCTCTGCGCGCCCGCCGGCTGCGTCGAATACTACGCACCACGTGCCACACAGTGTTGACCTGCAACAGGCACAGGAACATGACCCACCACACCGAATCCGCACCGCTCAGATGCACCTGCACCGCATTCACGGTGAGCCCGAGACCGACCAGCACGCCCAGCACCACGACGGCCAGCTCGACCCGGTCCCTCACCTGCGAACGCATCCATCGCCGCCCTTGCCCGCCCGTCCGCCGGACCGGCCCGGGGGCAGTTCGCCGGTGTCGCCCAAGGCTCTGCCGTTCGTGCCGTCGTACGCCCCACCACACCCACGGCACCAACCCCAGCCACACCACCGCCACCCCGGCAGGCCCCGCCGAGTCCCCGACGGCCAGCGCCGGGAGAGCGCAGAACCCCGCTACGACCGCCGTCCTGCCGACCGCCGCGTGGTCGGAGGGTGGCCCCTGTCCGGGCCTGCTGCCGGCTGTTCGAAGCAGGTGCACCCCCGCGTATGTGGGGAAAGCCCCGGCCGAGAGCAGCATCAGTGCGAGAGCGGTGCTGAACTGCGGCTCGCCCACCGGAGTCTCGGCCGTCTCCTGCGCCACACCGTTCTGGGTCACCGCGGGCACGTAGTCCCGCCACAGGGTGAGGGTCACCCGGTCGCCCCGGTGCAGCCGTCCCAGCAGCGGACCTGCAGCCCCCATGTCCACTTCTTCCGGCGCGCCGGGCGAATCCTTCAGCTTGAGGGTGAACTCCTCGTAGTCGGCCTCGTCCCGGATCACCGTCCCCGTCACCACGGCTTCGATGCGCCGCAGGCAGTCGGGCGTGCCGTCCTCGTCAGGCGGTGCGGACGTTCCGCACGGCACCGCGTCGCGGAACTCCCGCTCGTCGTCCATCCATTCCGGCACCAGGGCCAGCCCCGCCGCTGCCAGCGCCAGCAGGAAGACCCCTGCCGCCAGTACGAGCCCACCCCACACCCGCAGCCCTCGGGCGTGCCGCCCTGCCTCGACGGCCCGCTCCACCGCCCCGCCCTCGTCCTCAGCCACGACGCACCCGGCCGCCCCGCCGAGCCACCCCGGTGAAGACCGTGAGCGCCGCGCACACACCCGTGCCCGTCGCCAGCGCCTCTGGGGACACCCGGCCTGTCGAGGGGCGCAATCCATCCACCACGAGGAACAGGGCCGCAGCCCCGGCGACGACAGCCAGGAACCCCGCCGCCCAGTGCCGATGCCGGCCCCAGAACCACTGCCCCAGGGCTACCGCCACCATCCACCCTCCCGCCGGTAACGCCGCGACGTCCCACAACGGCAGAACCATCCAGGCGAAGCCGCAGAATGCCCAACAGCCCAGCACCATCAGCGCCGTCTCACCCCACCCCGGCGCTCTCGTCCGCCCCATCGCGCTCCCCCTGCCCGCTTCACCCGTTTGAGAAGGACATTGAGCCACCGGAAGGGGCCGTCCGTCAGGGGCCGCCAGAGCACCGTAGACGGTCGTGTCGCTGCCATAGCCCGGCAGGATCTCCCTCGCAGGAACGCAACCGACGGCCCCGGGCCCTCCTTGCAGCTGCGCACGGGCCGCCGAGCGGCCGGTGTCAAGCGAGTTCCGCGAAGGTCTCCACCGCGCGGGTCCTGCCGGTAACAATGATGACGTCGCCCTCCTCCACGACGGTGTCCCTTGTCGCGTACGTGAACTCCTGCCCGGCCCGCTTGATGCCCACCACGGTCACCCCGTACGTGCTGCGCACCACGCTGCGGCCGAGCGGGACGCCCGTGGCGATCTGCGGGGCGAACGTCTTGACCAGGGCGTAGTCGTCATCGAACTCGATGAAGTCGAGCATCCTGCCGGTCACCAGATGGGCGACCCGCTCGCCCATCTCGTGCTCGGGCAGCACCATGTGGTGGGCGCCCAGGCGTTCGAGGATCTGGCCGTGCTGACGACTGATCGCCTTGG
The DNA here is from genome assembly GCF_055579625.1 of Streptomyces sp. NPDC032721. NCBI lineage: Bacteria > Bacillati > Actinomycetota > Actinomycetes > Kitasatosporales > Streptomycetaceae > Streptomyces > Streptomyces sp. NPDC032721. The sequence goes on from NZ_JBVIMX010000039.1 coordinate 27,110, forward strand.
CCCAGATGTTGGGCACCCCGGCCCCCAGGAGGTTGGAGGTGACCAGGATGCTGGCCTCGATGCCGGTACCGATGCCCACGACCGCGCTGGTGAACTCGTGGACTCCCAGCTGACGCAGGACTTCGGGGTCGCTGCAGTCGGCAACCGCGGCGTTGGCGAGGACATCACTGTGCTTCTGCACGAGCCTCGCGTCCGTGTCCAACCCCAGTACGTCCCATCCACGGCGGGTCAGCTCGTGGGCCAGGGAGCTGCCGAACCGGCCGAGACCGATCACGGCGACACGCTGCTCCCCGACCCCATGGGCCGGTGGCCGACGGCGTTCTTGCGGCGGCGCCTGCGCAGCCGCTTCAGGTACTCACCCAATGACGGGTCGCTCCTCGGGTAGCTCGTACCGGCGGGTCCGCTCGCGCAGGGCCAGCGCCGACACCAGGGCGATCGGGCCCAGTCGGCCCACGAACATCAGCAGGATCAGGACCAGCTGCCCGGTCACGGGAACCTGTGCGGTGATCCCGGTGGACAGTCCCACGGTGCCGAACGCGGACACCGCCTCGAACAGCACGGCCTCGAACGGAGCCCGCACGACCGAGAGGAGTACCAGGGTCGCCCCCATCACCAGGCCGATGCCGAGCAGCGCCACGGTCAGGGCCTGGCGCAGGACGTGCGGTCCCAGCTTGCGGCCCAGTACCGCGGAGGTGGGCTCCCCGCGCACCTCGGCGACCATCGCCGCGGCGAGTACCGCGAAGGTGGTGACCTTGATGCCGCCCGCGGTGCCCGCGCTGCCGCCGCCGACGAACATCAGCATGCAGGTCATGAGCAACGTCGAGGCGTTCATCGCCCCGACGTCCAGGGAGTTGAATCCCGCGGTACGGCTCATGGCCGAGTGGAAGAAGCCGTTGAGGAGCTTGTCCCCCCCAGGTGAGGGGCCCCAGGGTGCCCTGATTCGTCCACTCCAGCAGGCACGTCAGCACGGTGCCCACAACCAGCAGGGCCACCGTGGCGAGCACCGTGAGCTTCAGGTGCAGCGTCCATTTCCGCCGCCCCGTGGTGAGCCGCCGGTGACAGTGGCGCAGCATTTCCAGGAGTACGGGAAAACCGAGGCCGCCCAGAATGACCGCGGCGGCGACCGGCAGGGTCACCCACGGGTCCTGGGCGTACTGGGTGAGACTGTCGGCGTGGAGGCCGAAACCGGCATTGTTGAAGGCCGACACCGCGTGAAAGAAGCCGAGGTAGGCGGACTCGCCGATCCCGTTGCCGTATCCGAACCGGAACCGCAGCGCGAGGAAGGCCGCCACCGCGAGTTCCACCATCACCGTGCACCCGGCGACACCCAGCAGCACGCGCCGCACGTCACCGATGCCCAAGGTCTGCGTCTCGGCCTGCGCGGTCATCTGCAAGCGCAGCCGCAACCGCCCGGACACCAGAAGGGCGAGCAGCGAGCCATCGTCATGATGCCGAAGCCGCCCACCTGGATGAGCGCCAGGATGACGCCCTCGCCGAAGCCGCTCCAGTACGTGCCGGTGTCCACCACCGCGAGCCCCGTCACGCACACCGCGGAGGTCGCGGTGAACAGAGCGGTCAGCGCATTGGTGGCGGAACCGTCCTCGGCGGCGAGGGGCAGCATCAGCAGTACAGCACCGAGCAATACGGCCAGCACGAAGGCGAACACCAGGCTTCGGGCAGGATGCGCCGCCAGCAGCGAGGGACGCAGCCGAACCATTCCGGGCCCTTCGCTGTCGCTGTCCAAGTCGTCAAGGACTCGTCAGGAGCCCGGCCGCACACCCTACCGTCGTACACGGCCGCCTCCGTGCCTGACTCTCGATCATCCCTATGTCAGGACCCCGCCAAGGAGGCATAAGAGTCGTGTAAAGTCCGCTGCGGTGTGCCGGGAAGCCTGGTCGGCGAAGAGCAGAACTCTCTTTGCTGGTCTCGCTGAACGGGGAATCGGTCATGGTGCTGGTAGCTGTCTTCGGTGCGGCCCTGCTCGTCGCGGTGCTGCTGTCCGGCCTCGCGGCCCGGACCGTCCTCTCGACCTCCTTTCTCTTCCTGGCCGGTGGTGCACTGGTCAGCGACGGCTTCCTCGGGTTGATTCACATCACCCCGGACAGCGACATCGTCGCGGTAACGGCCGACCTCGCCCTGTTCGCGGTGCTGTTCACCGACGGCATGCACGTCTCCTTCGGCAAACTCCGGGCGAACTGGAGGAACCCGGCCCGCGCACTCGGCCTCGGCATGCCGCTGGCCTTCCTCGGCACCGCGCTGCTCACCCACTACGTGGCAGGGTTGGACTGGACCACATCGTTCCTGGTGGGCGCCGTGCTCGCGCCCACCGACCCGGTCTTCGCCTCGGCGATCGTGGGCCGCAAGGAAGTCCCGGAAAAACTCAGGCAGTTGCTGAACGTCGAAAGCGGCATCAACGACGGCCTCGCCCTGCCCGTCGTGCTGATCTTCATCGCGGCGGCCGGCCCCACCGCCGGTCACGCCGAGTCCTCCCTCCCCGCCATCGGGCTCGAACTCGTCCTGGGCCTGGTCTTCGGCATTCTGCTGCCGTTCCTCGTCAACCTGCTGGTGCGTTTCCGTTACCTGGGCGCCGAGCCCAAGCTCCAGCCGCTGCTGCCGCTCGCCGTGGGCATCGGGCTCTATGCCCTGTGCCATCTCACGCACGCCAACCCCTACCTCGCCGCCTTCTCCGCCGGCGCCGTCCTCACACACGTCGCACCCGAGGCGAAGAACGCCTTCGAACCCCTTGGCGAGGCGCTGGCCGAGCTGGCGAAGTTCGCCGCCCTGCTCGTCTTCGGCGCGTTGCTCACCCCACAGCTCTTCGGCGACCTCTCCTTCGGCGGCTACGTCGTGGTGGTGCTGGCGATCGTCCTGATCCGCCCGGCGTCACTGTTGCTCTCCCTGATCGGGACACGGTTCGACCGCCGCGAAAAGCTGGTCGCCGCCTGGTTCGGCCCCAAGGGCTTCGCCTCGGTGGTCTACGGACTGCTGGTGCTCCAGGCCGGCATCCCGCAGGGTAAGGAGGCATTCACCCTGATTGCCGTCTGCATCGCCGTCTCGATCGTCGCCCACAGCAGCTCCGACGTACCTCTCGCACGCCTCTTCCACGTGGACGAGTTGGCCGGAGTGGCGGACGGCAGCCTCCCCGACCCCGAGGGTCCGCAGACACCGCAGACCGGGACCCCTCCCGCACCCTGAGCCGCACGGACACCAGGCCGGCCGCGTCTCGCTCGGAGTCCTGCGGTCACATGCGCCGCCTCCGCGACGGCCGTTCCAGCTCCTGGCCCTGGGCAATCGTACCGACGATGATCTTCTCTGCCTTCCGCACCGCAGTCCGGCCAACGACGGGCCGAGTCCTGTAGGCCCTTCGCTGAACCGCGGACCGCCGGGATCAGCCAGACAGAGCCTGTTCTGTACAGGCACGACCAGGAGTAGCGTGGGAAGCAGTCCCCCGAGGGAGGCGATGTCCGTGCCCTGGTACGTATGGCTGCTCGCTGCCGGGGTGCTCGGGGTCGCGGAGTTCCTCACTCTCACCCTGGTCTTCGGTCTGCTGGCAGGTGCGGCTCTGGTTGCCGCCGTCGTCGCCGGTGTGGGCGTCGGCCTTCTCGGTCAGCTCGTGGCAGTCGGCGTGGCCGCGGCAGCGGGCCTCCTTCTCGTACGTCCTGTCGCACTGCGACACCTGAACCAGGGGCCAGCCACGCGTGAGGGCAGCTATGCGCTGGTCGGCAAGAGGGCAGAGGTGACCCAGGAGGTGACCGCGACCCGGGGCCTGATCAAGCTGGCCGGCGAGGAGTGGTCCGCCCGCACCCTGGACGAAACTCATGTGATTCCCGTGGGTGCGGTGGTGGACGTCATGGAGATCGAAGGAGCCACGGCAGTGGTCTACCCGCGGGAGCTCCTTCCGTGACTGGCTGAAGGCTTCCCTACGTGCGGAGGAACCATGGACCCGGTGCTCATCCCGATCCTCATCGCGGCGCTCGTCGTGGTCTTCCTCGTGACCTCCGCCGTGCGCATCGTCCCGCAGGCACGCCGTTACAACATCGAGCGCTTCGGCAGATACCACCGCACGCTGCAGCCCGGCCTGAACCTCGTCCTGCCGGTCGCGGACCGCGTCAACACCAAACTCGACGTACGCGAGCAGGTCTACTCCTCCGACCCCAAGCCGGTGATCACCGAGGACAACCTCGTGGTGAACATCGACACCGTGCTCTACTACCAGATCACCGACCCCCGGGCGGCGGCCTACGAGGTCGCCGACTACCTCCAGGCAATCGACCAGCTCACCGTCACCACACTGCGCAACGTCATCGGCAGCCTGGACCTGGAAGGGACACTCACCTCGCGCGAGGAGATCAACGCACGGCTGCGCACCGTCCTGGACGACGCCACCGGCAAGTGGGGCATCCGGGTCAACCGCGTGGAGATCAAAGCCATCGACCCGCCCAACACCATCAAAGAGGCGATGGAGAAGCAGATGCGGGCCGAGCGTGACAAACGCGCCGCCATCCTGCACGCCGAAGGTGATCGGCAGGCCAAGATCCTCACTGCGGAGGGTACAAAGCAGAAAGACATCCTGGAGGCCCAGGGCGCTCAGCAGGCCATGATCCTTCGGGCGGACGGCGAGGCGAAGGCTGTGGAACGCGTCTTCCAGGCCGTTCACCGCAACAACGCCGACCCGAAGATCCTCGCGTACAAGTATCTGGAAACCCTCCCGCACCTGGCGAAGAGCGACAACAACACCTTCTGGGTGATCCCCGGAGAGTTGACCGAGGCCGTTCGCGCCGTTACCCACGCCTTTGGCGACCACTCGGTGACAGGGCTTCCCGCGTCGGCTACTCCGCACGAGGCGGGCACCGACGAAGCGGACGGCGCTTCGCAGCAGGGCGGGCCTGCGGAACTCAAGGCGGGCACGGCCACCCTCCCACTCGACGCCGCGACGGCCGCCGAGGAAGTCGCAAAGCAAGCCGCCGCAGTGGTGAGCGACGCCAAGGCTGAGGCCGAGGCCGCGCGGACACCGCAGCCGCCCGGCCGGGGCAACAGGCCGACTCGTTGACCGCCTGCGCGGTATCCGCCGTATCACGCCGCCCCGTCACGCATGCGATGGGTTCGGACAACCGATCCAGGAACTCCTCAACGGTCTGCTGTCCCGGAGTGACGGCTCTGCGACCTGCGCACTGAGTCCGTTGTCACGGTGCGGGAGGAGCCGCATTTCCTGTACGCCCATCAGGGCGAATAGCACACGATGTTGCGCAGGCAACGTTCCCGCAGGGACATGACTAGAGGGCACCGGCCCGGTCGGGGCTGCGTACAGAATCGAGACCCTCATGCAATTCTGTCGATCAACTGCCCTCCAGGGCCTGCTCGTTGGGCTGAGTTCTGCCGCCGCCCTCTGCTGCGGCACTGTTCTTCCGGCCACTGCCGCGCCACTGTCCGAGGCGGAAGCCGTGCCCGGTAACGAGGCCGCCGTCCTTGCCCCGCTCTTCCCTGATGATCTTCGCGCCTCCGCGTTCCGCGAGTTCCGGGCGGAGTGGCTCGTACTCGATGGACGGGTCGACGTCGCCGGATCTCTCACGTCAGAGAGCGGGGCTTCAGCGCCCGGCATCGCAGGTGTTCCTGTATCCGTGACGGTGCATTTCAGTGACGCCAGTACGCGGATCTGCACCTCACGCACCCGCCAGGGGGACGGCGCGTTCGCATGTGCGGTTCCCGTGTCGGACGACTCGGCAGCACCCGTCCCGGTACGGGCAACGGCATTCTGGCCCGGCTCCCGGGAGTTCTCCGGCAGCGTCGTAACCAAGGACGTGCAGACGGTCATCCCGGATGCCGTCCAAGACGGCGGCGGCATCGCGATGTAGAGGCGGCTCCAGACGGGGACGAGAATCCGGGGCTACCCTGTGTCCGGCCCGCAAGCGAGACTCCCGGCCCCTCGGAAGTCCCGCTGAACTGAGACCCGAGGGGAACTTTCCGCACCGTTTTCCGCTGCCACCTCCGTTGGTCAGGCCCTGGACCGCTTTCCCTCGGCAGGCACTCGTCCGTGTCATGGCTTCACCGAGAAGTTCTACGGCATGGCTGTCACCGGCTGCGGGCAGTACGAAACCGACGGACGGTGACGGCAAGTTACCTCGAGAGACGATCAAGTTCTAGGGTCGCCGACCATGGGGGAAACGGCTCGGGGCGCCGGACTGCCCGGCCTACTCCTCTTCCTCAAGCAGCATCTCCCTGCCGCTCGCTGACGTCCTTGAGTGCATCAACCGGAGCTGCCAGGATCTCCGGCGGGGCCTTGTCGGCCCATGCCATGCCGAGATCGATCGAACATCAGGGTTCCCTTCTGGAACGCAGCACTGAGAAGTCCGACATGCCAACCAAGCCCGCACAGCATCGTGTTGAAGCTCATCGGCGCAGACCGCCACAAGAAGATCTACACGCATGTAGAGTCACGCAAGTGGCAGATGGCTCGCCTGGTTACAGCGGTGACTTCGGGCTCTGGCCCACTTGGTGTGGAGCGGCCACGCGGTGTGAGCAGCGGATGATCCAAAGCGTTTGGACCTTGAGTCAGAACGGCGGTTCTTCGCTGTAGCCGCCGCCTGCCCAGTTGCCGTCCCAAGAGGCACGAGCAGCTTGCAGCCGGGCACAGCGTTCGCGGGCTGCGATGTCCGACGCGTTCTCCAACTCGCTGGTGTTGTAACCCCACCCTTTCAGTGCGTCGAGGGCGCGGTTGCGATGGTGCCGGTCAGTGCTGGCGGCCAGCAGACGTCGTGCATGGCCAACGATTTCGGCCTGGTGCTGGGTGAGAAAGGGGTGTTCTATCAGCGGAATGGCAGCGATGAGCGCGGCGTGGCGCACGTCCGTGCTGTCATGGCCAAGTAGGGCTTGAACTTTGGAGAAGATCGCTGGCTGCGCTTCCCTGAACGCAAATATCTCCGCGCGGCATACCTCACTGTCGCGATGTTCGTCAGTGGCGGAGCACTCGTCGTCGGCATCGGAAGCGGTATCGCCGAGCCAGTTGAGAAGCCGCACGAGAGTTGAGGGCGTTGTGGCACCGTGGCCGCTGTCACCTGCCGTGACGGCCGGGTGGTCGAGAATCGCCGCAACGAAGAGTGCCACGGGCACCGTGGCCTCGTAGATGCTGTTCTGGTGAGTTACGGATCCCAGCGCGGCGCGGAGTCCGGTCTCCCTGGCGACCGGATCCGAGCTGGTCAGGAGCGCGAGCGCCGCGGGCAGGGATTCACCTGTGCCGCAGGCCGTGGCCAGTGACGCCCAGTCCGTTCTGTCCAGCAGTTCGTTGAGAGGGAACTCGGTGGGGCAAGGCGGCTCGGTCTGTCTGGGGCGGCGGGTCACAGGCTGAGGCTAGTGCCTTGACGAGCCAGAGTTGTGCCTGGGCTCTATGGGTAGAGCAGGACGCGTTTGCGGAGGAGCTCGAATCCTGCGCGGCCGAACATCTGGCGCTTCAGCATCTTGATGCGGTTGACGTGTCCTTCGACGACGCCTGAGTTCCACGGCTGAGTGAGGCCCGCGGTAACGGCGTCGAGGTCGCGTTCGAGGTGCTGGGCGAACCGGCTGAGACTGATCAGATCGGTCGTGTTCTTGGCCGAGGCGATCCACTCCGGGAGCTGTTCGCCTTGCAGATGGGTGACCATGTGGGCGAAGGAGCGCACGTGCTCGTCAAGCGTCGTCAGCTCGGGGCAGCTCGCCAGTACGGCTTTGAGACGAAGCCGATCATTCTCCACCAGGGCGTCGGGGTGCGTAAGAATCCAGCGGGTGATGGCGCGAGCTGAGGGCGGCCGGGGCCCGACGGGTTGTGGCTTGCCGCGCAACACCCGGCTCACGTAGGTACGGACGTTGGCGTAACCGTCCGGGTAGCCCTGCTCCCTGATCTCCTCCCACAGTTTCCATGCGTTGGTGCAGCCCTCCTGCCATCGTTGGTCGAGGTAGGACTTGTAGGCGTCGAGCTTGGTCGCGCGGCTCTGCCACTGACCAGTGAACATCTCCTCAGGGGTGGCCGCGCGGGAGAAGCGCATGATGGTGTTGAGGGTCATGCCCAGCTGCCGGGACACGGATCTCTTGCTGTGGCCGGCGGCCAGGAGCGCGTGGATGGTGGCGTGCTTGGCGCGGGTGCGTTCGGCGAACCGGTGGCCTGTCGGCCAGGGAGACGATGCCGCAGGCTCTGCTTCCTCTTGTTCTTGGCCTGTGGCCGCCGGGGTGAACCGGAGGCAACTGCGGTGCCGGTTGACGCACTTCTCTGCTGCCTCGCCCAGGTTGTGCCAGAGGTGCCACCGGTCGGCGACCTGGAGGGCCTGCGGGGCTCCGCGTGTGGCGCCTTCGGCGAAGAAGACGGCCCGGTCGCGGCAGATGATCTCGATGCCGGGCCGCTCGGCAAGCCAGGCCGCGAGGGTGTCGGCTTCCCGGTCGGGCAAGAGGTCCACCGGTCGACGTGTTTCGACGTCGACGAGCACGGTTCCGTAGATTCGGCCCCTGCGCTGGGCGTATTCGTTCAACGCCGACCACGCGGGGTGGTTCGGTGACTGGGTCTGGCAGCGAGGCGATCAGCCTCAGCAGGGTGTTGCGGCTGACCGGTACCTCGAAAGCGTTCGTCATCCGCGCGCCTGCTCGGCCTGCGAGGGCCAGGCCCACCGCAACCAGCGTGGAGCGCAGCCGTTCGGTCCGCCGGCCGAACCGGCGCGTGAGTCCGGGTACCTGCTCGGCGAACGTTCTGCGCGAGCAGGACTCCTGTGCGCAGACGAAGCGGCGCACCCGCAAGGACACCACTACGAGTTTGCCGACCGCTGGCAGATCACGGGGGAATCGCAGGTAGGAGCCGTGTATTCGCTCTGACCAGCATCCGCAGTCCGGGCACGCCGCCCGCTCGGTTGTCGTCCGGGCCTCGACCCGGACGACCGTATCGGTCATGTGCACCGACACCACCGATACGCCGACGTCCGAGGAGAACAGCAGCTCGTCCAGTTGCGGCAGCACTTCGTTCATAGCGAAGGACTGTCGACCCCTCCACCCTCCAGCCAGGCGATTTCCGGGCGACCTCACCGCGCACCACACGAAGATCAACAGTCACTGTGCGTACGTAACCACACGAAGTGGACCAGAGCCTGACTTCGGGAGTCGTTTCGCGGTAGCTGTGGAAGTCGGTGGTTGACCGACTTTGCGATGTCAGTTTGTTTTGAAGTCAGTCGAGGGCTTGCTGTGGGACGTCGAGGTGTGCTTCTCCCGCTGGAGGCCCGATGGGTGTTTCGCAGTCCAAAGTCGCGCTGTACGCGGCGATCCGTCGCGACCATCTCCTGGGCCTGTCGCAGCGGTCGTTGCAACGGACGCACAACGTGTCCTGGCGTACGGTCCGGCGGGCTCTGAACGGACAGTGGCCCGAGGAACGAGAAGAGACCTCAAACACGTAACTCAGCAAGTCAGAAAGGGTGGTTACCGGGATATACGTCGATAGCATCATGGACATGCCCGAGGTATGGATCAGCTTCAATGCGTGCGACCGGCGTAGGTACTGGTGGCGGAACGTTATTGGGGCGTTGGTCCTCGTCGGTGTGGTGGTGGCGATGGCCTTGACCACGCATGAGCCGGGCAAATGGTGGTGGGTCGGCGGCCTGGGAGCCCTCGTTGTGGTCATGTTCGTCAGTACGGTCAACTTGATCTATGGCAGGTCCTTGCTGACCAAGACGGGGCTGGAGTTCCGAACGTTCGTCAGCAGGCGGGCCATCCCCTGGAGCGAGGTCGCCGCCATCGAGACGCGGCAGCGCGTGAGGCGGAGCGGGATCTGGAGCGACCTTCGGGTCGTCAGGGTCCGTGGGCGTTCGCTCGGGATTCCAGGGACGCTCACCAACCGGATGATGGACACCGAGCTCGACCGGAAGCAGACAACCATTCGGGAGTATTGGTTCCGCGCGATCAGCCGCTGACGGGGCTCATACCGCGAGAGGTTCGGCCGCGGCGAGGAAGGCAGCAGTCCGGCCGAAGAGCTGTCCGTGCCGAAGGCACTGAACGGTCCACCCAGTACACGCCCGGCGGACCCCTCCGAATAGGGGATCAGGCGCCCTTGACGGACCTCGCCGACTCTCGTGTTGACCAAGCGAGCGGCCTTGGAGACCCACCGACCGTCGCACACGCATGCGACACCAAAAGACGCTGACATTGATCATGCACAACACGCCGAAACGACACCCGCAGTCGCCTCGAAATGACGCCCCAAGACACCGTCCCAGCCAGCCCGCCCGACCTTGCCGCGCCAACCCACTGCCTCTTCATCCGGAAAGCGGCTGCCGCTCCACGGCGTAGGATTCGCGGCCGATCCAGGTAGCGCAACGCTGATGTCTTTCGGTGCCACAAGAATGCACCGGACCACCCTGTGCTGCGAGTTCAGAAGGGTTCAGTAATCCGGTGCGCCTGACGGCGACACCCTGTGGGACGACATCAGCACCACCTGGGGCATCGGCGAACTCCTGTGAACCAGGGCTCGTTGCTCGGGCAGGGCTCCACCTGCAGGGGGATGTGAGGGGTGGCGGCACGTCCAGGAGGAGCACGGAGTGAAGGCCCTGATGTCGTACGCGCGCGGACAGCGGCGGGGCGTGCACCAAAACCGGTGCGATGCGGTCGCGGTGTGCGCGCGGGCGGTCGTGTCGATGTACGAGATCGGTGTCGACCGGGTGCTGCGGTGCGAACTCGGGTGCATACCCGGAACCTGGGGGTTGGCCAGCTGGACCATGGGGAGGCGTACAGCGCTTTGAGGGCGCTGCACGCAGTATGCGTGCACATAGCGCGGCTGTCCGGTGTCCCGGAGGTCACCGCGGTCGCGGTCCTGGTCGTGTTGGTGCCAGGCAGACCGGTCTCACTCGTCTGGTGGTCTTGGGTCTGATGCAGCTCTAGGTGACAGGTTCGGTCACGCGGCCCGGAGGGCCGGTGGGGGCATGACGGTTTCGAATTCGACGGGGGTCAGCCGGCCGAGTGAGGCTTGTCTGCGGCGTCGGTGGTAGGTCCGCTCGATCCAAGTCACGATCGCGAGCCGCAGTTCCTGGCGGGTGGCCCAGGTCCGGCGGTCGAGGACGTTCTTCTGCAGCAGGCTGAAGAAGGACTCCATGGCTGCGTTGTCGCCTGCCGCCCCGACCCGCCCTATCGATCCGGCCAT
>NZ_JBVIMX010000040.1:0-36753 GCF_055579625.1 Streptomyces sp. NPDC032721
GACTCTATCAGACTGTTTCCAGTGCCGATTTCCTCGGTGCTTTCCAGGTTCTTCGCTTTCGCGCTTTCCCTTTCCGGCGGTTCCGACTCTATCAGTGGATTTCCGTCTCTCTGACCACCTATTCCATGGCATGCAGGAATAGGGATCCGAGATAGGATCAACACTCACAAGAGGCGCTGCCGACACACGACTCACAGAGAAGTGAGTACGTGTTGGGGTCAGGCAGGAGTACGACAGTACATGGCACCGCTTGTTGAGGCAAATCGTTTCCGGTGCATCCCTAGGTCATCCAAGCAGGACCTCTCATGCGGAACCGGGACTTCTTATGACTTACCCTGCTGAAGCAGGTATGCCGTCCTGGACAGGTAGTGACGGCGCCTCACGAACTCCGCCCCTGGGAGGCCCCCCATGACCAGCGTGATGTCCCCTCTTGAAGGTCGCGCCATCGGACTTGCCGCAGTTCCCGACCCCGTGTTCTCCGGAGCCATGGTCGGTCCCGGCACCGCTATTGACCCCGTACGCGAGCCGTCCGCGGCCGTGTCCCCCGTCGACGGTGTTGTCGTCTCCCTGCACCCGCACGCGTTCGTCGTCGTCGACGGCGAGGGCCACGGTGTGCTGACCCACCTCGGTATCGACACCGTTCAGCTCAATGGCGAGGGCTTCGAGCTGCTCGTGAACAAGGGCGACACCGTAACGCGCGGGCAGGAGGTCGTTCGCTGGAACCCGGCGGCGGTCGAGGCTGCCGGCAAGTCGCCCATCTGCCCGATCGTCGCCCTTGAGGCCACCGCCGATGCGCTCTCGGACCTGGTCGAGGACAGCGACGTGAAGGCCGGCGACGCTCTCTTCACTTGGAAGTAGACGTCGGCGCCGTCAGAGACGGCGGGTAGTACATCCACCGCGGCGGCAGGGTCCGTCGCAACTAGCGGAGACGGTGAAATGGAGACAACGCTGCGAGGCGTCGGCGTGAGCCACGGTGTGGCGATCGGCGAAGTTCGGCACATGGGCACGGCGGTTCTGGAGCCGCCGGCCAAGCAGATTCCGACCGAGGATGCCGAGCGCGAGCAGGGGCGCGCCCGGCAGGCGGTGGAAGCTGTGGCAGCCGACCTGATTGCACGTGGCAATCTGGCCGGCGGCGAGGCCCAGGCCGTGCTGGAGGCTCAGGCCCTGATGGCTCAGGACCCCGAGCTGATGGCCGATGTGGACCGTCGGATCGCTGTGGGCAGCACCGCCGAGCGCGGTGTGTACGACGCGTTCGCCGCGTACCGTGCGCTGCTGGCGAGTGCCGGTGAGTACCTGGCCGGGCGAGTGGCCGACCTGGACGATGTACGCAATCGCATCGTCGCGCGTCTGCTGGGTGTCCCGATGCCGGGCGTTCCCGACAGTGACAAGCCGTACGTGCTCATCGCGCGGGACCTGGCGCCCGCGGACACCGCGCTGCTCGACCCGGCTCTGGTGCTCGGGTTCGTCACCGAAGAGGGCGGGCCGACCAGCCACAGTGCGATTCTCGCGCGTGCGCTGGGTGTGCCGGCCGTGGTCGCGCTGCCGGGCGCCGGTGAGCTGGTCGAGGGCACGGTCGTGGCCGTCGACGGCAGCACGGGTGACATCTTCGTCGAGCCGAGTGCCGAGAAGCGTGCCGAACTGGAGTCCGCGGCTGCCGCGCGCAGGGCGGCGCTGGCCGCTTCGACCGGTCCCGGTGCGACGTCCGACGGGCACAAGGTTCCGCTGCTCGCCAACATCGGAGGTCCCGCCGATGTCGCCGCAGCGGTGGAAGCCGGTGCCGAGGGTGTGGGCCTGTTCCGCACCGAGTTCCTGTTCCTTGACGACAGCAAGCAGGCGCCGTCGGAGGAGTCGCAGGTCGAGGCGTACCGCAAGGTGCTGGAGGCCTTCCCCGAGGGCCGGGTCGTCGTGCGTGTGCTGGACGCCGGTGCGGACAAGCCGCTCGACTTCCTGACGCCGGCCGAGGAGCCGAACCCGGCGCTGGGCGTACGTGGTCTGCGTTCGCTGCTGGACCACCCCGAGATTCTGCGTACGCAGCTGACCGCGCTGGCGAAGGCCGTCGAGGGTCTGCCGGTGTACCTGGAGGTCATGGCGCCGATGGTCGCGGACCGTACGGACGCCAAGGCGTTCGCGGACGCGTGCCGTGAGGCGGGGCTGCAGGCGAAGTTCGGTGCGATGGTGGAGATCCCGTCGGCCGCGCTCCGGGCACGCTCGATCCTCCAGGAGGTCGAGTTCCTGTCGCTGGGAACCAACGACCTGGCGCAGTACACCTTCGCCGCCGACCGTCAGGTCGGTGCGGTGTCGCGTCTGCAGGACCCGTGGCAGCCCGCACTGCTCGACCTGGTGGCGGCTTCCGCCGATGCCGCCAAGGCCGAGGGCAAGAGCTGTGGTGTCTGTGGTGAGGCCGCGGCCGACCCGCTGCTGGCCTGTGTGCTGACCGGTCTGGGTGTCACCTCCCTGTCGATGGGCGCGAAGGCGATTCCTTATGTGCGCGCGACGCTGGCGAAGTACACGCTGGCGCAGTGCGAGCGGGCGGCTGCCGCGGCGCGTGCCGTGGACACCGCCGAGGAGGCCCGCGTGGCCGCGCAGGCGGTGCTGTCCGGGGAGTGACCCGGCAGCGTTGATGTTCGAGGTCCGAGGGGCCGCCGGTACTGCCGGCGGCCCCTCGGGCTTTTTCAGTGGTGGGGGCGGCCCGGGGTGTTCGGGATCGGGTAGCCCGCGCAGTATTCGACGCCCGACTCCGGGGCGACCGGTTCGCCCGTCTCGGCGTCGGTGCAGTAGGCGCTGAAGACCTCGCCCACGGTCAGTGCGGCTAGGTCGCCCCGGTCCAGGCGCCAGCCGTACACCCGGTCGGAGGTGTCGGCCCGGGTGGTGCGCAGCACCACTCCCCCGTGGCTTTCGAGGGCGATGCCCGCGGCGAGGACGGTCACGAACTCGGATCCTTCCTCGTCGTTGAGTTCGGGGATGCCGTTCTCGCCCACTTCGACGTGGAGCACGGCGAGCAGTTGTTCTTCGTCCGCGGACACGCTGCACACCAGGTGGTGCGTGCCGGTCCCTGCTCCCTGGAGCAGGGCGACCAGGAGGTGCGAGGCCCGTTCGAAGGCTTCGCGGCCGATGTCCTGGCCGCAGTCGGCGCAGTTTCCCAGGTCGGAGAGGAGCAGGGACGCGCAGCCCCAGGTGGCCTGCCGGACCGCTTCGTTGATGAGGACGGGGACCAGGCTGTCGAGGGGCTGGCCCGTATAGGGGACGCAGGCTCCGTGGGCCGCTACCTCCGCGGTGAAGCGGGCGCGGGTCTGCGGTCTGTCGGGGTCGAGGCCCGTGGCCGTACAGAACTCCGCGAACTCCTGTGGGTCGAAGAGGGCCACGCTGGTGTGCAGGCCTTCGGAGGCCAGGGTCGTGAGCAGGGCGTCGACCTGCTGGAGATAGACCGTGTGGTCGTCGAAGGTGAAGGTGCGGTAGCCGGCCATCGCCGCGAAGTCCTCCTCGTCGACCAACAGGCCTACGGTTCCGGGGACTTCGCGGCGCAGGGTGCGGCGCATCGTCTTGGTGGTGCGGTTCTCGGTCCGGTTGTTCCTGGTGTGCTCCATTGCTCCCCCATGAGCGCAGTCGATGATTGCTCACTCACCGTAACCGGGGGCACTGACAACGGGGCTCGGCCGTCCGCGGTCAGCCTTGGGCGCGGGTGCGGGCCAGGTTCTCGTAGAAGTGCAGGAGGTCGATGTTGTCGACCGAGCCGGGGTTGACCGCCTTGGCGAGCGGGGTGCCCTGGAGGAGGCGCTTGACCGGGACTTCGATGCGCTTGCCGGTGAGGGTGTGGGGGACGGCGGGGACCTCGATGACCTCGTCGGGGACGTGGCGTGGGGAGAGTGCGGTGCGGATGGTGTTCTTGATGCGGGTGCGCAGTTCGTCGTTGAGTTCCGCGCCTTCGGCGAGGTGGACGAAGAGGGGCATCCAGTAGCCGCCGTTGGGTTCTTCCAGGCCGATGACGAGGGATTCGCGGATTTCGGGGAGGCGTTCCACGGCTTCGTAGATGTCGGCGGAGCCCATGCGGACGCCGCCGCGGTTGAGGGTGGAGTCCGAGCGGCCGTGGATGATCACGGAGTGGTGGTCGGTGATCGTGATCCAGTCGCCGTGGCGCCAGACTCCGGGGTAGGTGTCGAAGTAGCTGTCGTGGTAGCGGGTGCCGTCGGGGTCGTTCCAGAAGTGGATCGGCATGGACGGCATGGGGTTGGTGACGACGAGTTCGCCGACCTCGCCGGTGAGGGGCTTGCCCTCGGGGTCCCAGGCCTGGAGGTCGGTGCCGAGGCAGGCGGCCTGGAGTTCGCCGATGTGGACCGGGAGGGTGGAGACGGCGCCGGCGAAGCAGCTGCAGACGTCCGTGCCGCCGCTGACGGAGGCGATCCAGAGGTCGTGGTCGCGGGCGGCGAACTCGTCGTGCAGCCAGCGGAAGCCGTCGGGCGGTAGCGGGGATCCGGTGGTGGCGACGCACTTGACGCGGGAGAGGTCGTGGTCGGCGGCGGGGTGGACGTCCGCTTTCCGGCAGGCCATCACGTAGGCGGCGGAGGTGCCGAAGAGGGTGGCGCCGGTCTTTTCGGCGATGGCCCACTGGGCTCCGGTGCCGGGGAAGCCGGGGCTGCCGTCGTAGAGAACGATCGTGGTGCCGGTGAGCAGGCCGGAGACGAGGAAGTTCCACATCATCCAGCCGGTGGAGGTGAACCAGAAGAAGCGGTCCTCGGGGCCGAGGTCGCAGTGCAGGCCGATCTGCTTGAAGTGTTCGAGCAGGATGCCGCCCTGGGACTGGACGATGGCTTTGGGGAGCCCGGTGGTGCCCGACGAATAAAGAACCCACAGCGGGTGATCGAAGGGAACTTGCTCGAAGACCGGCTCGTTGTCACTCTCAGTGAGGGAAGACCATTCGAAAGTGCCGGAGGGGGCAGGGGTGTCGAGCAGGGGGATGTGGACGACCGCGCGGAGGGTCGGGAGTTCGCGGCGGAGTTCGGCGACGGTGTCGGTGCGGTCGTGGGTCTTGCCGCCGTAGCGGTAGCCGTCGACTGCGAAGAGGACGACGGGTTCGACCTGCTGGAAGCGGTCGAGGACGCTGCGGGCGCCGAAGTCGGGGGCGCAGGAGGTCCATACGGCGCCGACGGCGGCAGTGGCGAGGAGGGCGGTGACAGCTTGGGGGATGTTGGGGAGATAGCCGCTGACGCGGTCTCCGGGGCGTACGCCGAGGGCGCGGAGTTCGGCGGCCAGGGAGCCGACCTGGCGGCGGAGCTCCGACCAGGTGACGGGCACCGGGTTCTGGGTCTCGTCGACGTGCAGCAGGGCGGGTTCGTCGGCGCGGGACGGGTCTTCGGCGGTGCGCAGGGCGTGTTCTGCGTAGTTGAGGGTGGCGCCGGGGAACCACTGGGCGCCGGGCATGGTGCGCTCGCCGAGCACGGAGTCGTACGGGGTGGAGAAGCGGACGTCGAACCACTCGGCGACGGCCTGCCAGAACGTGTCGAGTTCGGTGACCGACCAGCGGTGGAGCGCCGGGTAGCCGCCTTCGGCAGGGGCTCCGTAGCGGTCTGCGGCCCAGGCCTGGAACCGGGTGACCGCCGCCTCGGCGATGCGGTCGGGGCCCGGCTGCCAGAGGGGTTCCGGCTGGGCTGTGTTCGTCGCGGAGGTCGAGGTCATGGAGTGGCTCCCGGGTTCTACGGCTCTGCGCTTCTGGTCCTGCGGGTGGTGCGGGTGGTGTTCCGGGGTGCGGGTGCGCCCGGGGTGAGGAGTGCGGTGGGGCGCTCCTCGTGGCGCCCGGTCGTGCGCGGGTCCTGCTCGGGCGGGGTGGGCGGGCCGGGCTTCGGGCCGGTGCCCCCGGCGAGGCGGGAGGAGTGCGCGGTGCGGGCTGAGGGGGACGATGCCATGTGATCGTCTTCGGCACCAGGGTGAGTCGGGATCCGTGCTGATGGGGGCCGGTGGTCGGAGCGGGCGGGGTCGACGGTGGTGAAGGAAGGTGGGTCGCGGAGTCGGGCTGGGTGAACGGGAGTTGAACGGGGCCCGTTGGGCGGTGGGGCGGTGGCAGGGTGGGGGCTATGAACGGTCGTGACCTGGTGCGTTCGGTGAGGCTTGTCGGTTCGGTGCAGGGGCTTCGGTCCGTGCGGACGGCTTGGCGGAGGCGGCGCACCGATGCGTGGGGGCTGCCTCCTCGGCGGGCTGAGCGGGCGCGGGTGCCGGGGGCGGTGAGTGGCGCGGAGGCGTTGCCCGGGGGTGGGATCGTCCGGTTCGCCCGGTCCGAGCTGCGGATTCTGGTGGCCGCGGGCGGGGCGGTGTTCTGGGGGTGGGACGGGGTGGCGCCCGAGCCGTCGTATGCCCTGGCCGGGTTGTGTCCCGGTCCGGATCCCCGGGTGGTGCTGGAGCCGGACAAGGACGGTGGCTGGCGGGTCGTCTCGGAGCGGGTCACGGTGGCGGTCTCCCGGCACGGGGCGATCGAGGTGCGGACGCCGGGTGGGGTGTTGCTTCGGCGGGAGCTGCCGCCTCGGTGGTGGGAGCCGGTGGGGGCGGCGGGGGTGGTGGGGAGGGCGGGAGCCTCCTCGGTGGGTGACGGGCGTGCTGGTGATGTTGGTGAGGGGGTTTCAAGTAGGGCTGGGGAGGGGTGTGCAGGTGGGGGGCGTGAGGGGCGGTGGTTGCAGCGGTCCGAGGTGGGGGCCGACGCGCGGTTCTTCGGGCTCGGGGGGCGGGCCGGTGGGCCCCGGCTGAGGGACGGGACGTACCGGTTGTGGAACACCGATCCCGGTGGGGAGTTCGGGCCGGGGGACGATCCGCTCTCGCTGACGATGCCGGTGCAGTTCGTCGTGGCGGACGCGGGGACGCACCTTGCCTTCTACGACAACTCCTGGGACGGGCGGGCCGTGCTGCGGGAGGGCGAGGAGGGTGGTGGTTCGGGGCACGACCGGGCGGGGTGCAGTGAACTGCGCATGACCGGGGGGCCGTTGCGGTGCTGGGTGGTGGTGGGGACGCCCGCGCGGGTGTTGCAGGGGTGGACGGCGCTCACCGGTCGTCCCGTACGGCCGCCGTCCTGGGCGCTCGGGCCGCAGCACGCGCGGTGGGGGTTCGGGACTGCGGAGGAGGTGCGGCGGGTGGTTGCCGGGTATCGGGAGCGGGGGCTTCCGCTGTCCGCCGTACATCTCGACATTGATCATTACGACCGGCATCGGGTCTTCACGGTGGACCGTGCGGCGTTTCCCGACCTTCCGGGGCTGGCGCGGGAGTTGCGTGAGGGGGGCGTGCGGCTGGTGTCGATCGTGGATCCGGCGGTGCGGGCGGCGGAGGGGAATCCCGTGTACGCGAGTGGGGTCGCGGCCGGGGCGTTCGTACGGGACGGGCGGGGGCGGGAGGTGCGCGGGGAGGTGTGGCCCGGGGAGTGCGCCTTTCCGGACTTCACGGATCCGGGGGTGCGGGAGTGGTGGGGCGGCTGGTACCAGGAGCGGCTCGACCAGGGGTTCTCCGGGGTGTGGCACGACATGAACGAGCCGGTGTCGTTCTCCGCCTTCGGGGATCCGACGCTGCCGCTGTCGGCGCGGCATGCGTTGGAGGGGCGCGGTGGGGATCATCGCGAGGCGCACAACGTGTACGGGCTGGCGATGGCGCGGGCGGGGTACGAGGGGCTGCGGCGGTTGCGGCCGGAGGAGCGGCCGTTCCTGTTCTCGCGGTCGGGGTGGGTCGGAATGCAGCGGTACGGGGGGACCTGGTCCGGGGATGTGTCCACCGGGTGGCCGGGGCTGCGGGCTTCGCTGTCGCTGGTGTTGGGGCTGGGGTTGTGCGGGGTTCCGTTTTCGGGGCCGGACGTGGGGGGTTTCGGTGGGAGCCCCGGGGACGAGCTGTATCTGCGGTGGTTCCAGTTGGGGGCGTGGCTGCCGTTGTTCCGTACCCATGCGGCGATCGGGGCGGGGCGGCGGGAGCCGTGGGAGTTCGGGCCACGGGTGCTGGAGCATGCGCGGGCGGCGTTGGTGGAGCGGGAGCGGTTGCTGCCGTACTTCGTGACGTTGTCGCATCTGGCGCGGCTCACCGGGGCGCCGTACGTGAGGCCGGTGTGGTGGGGGGCGCCCGGGGACCGGGGGTTGCGGGACTGCGAGGACGCGTTTCTGTTGGGGGACGCGTTGTTGGTGGCGCCTGTGCTGGAGCCGGGGGTGAACCGGCGGGCGGTGCGGTTGCCTCGGGGGCGTTGGTACGACGCGGCTACCGGGGCCGCGTACGACGGGCCTGGGCAGGTGCTGGTGGATGCGCCGGGGATCGGTGGGGCGGAGTCCCGGATTCCGGTGCTGGTGCGGGGTGGGGCGGTGATTCCGGTGCGGGGGCCTGGTGGGGGGCTTGAGTTGGAGGTGTGGGCTCCGGAGGTGGGGCGGACCGGGGGTGGGCTGTTGGTGCGGGACGGGGGCGAGGGGTGGGAGCAGCCTTCGGTGGAGCGGTTCACTTCGTGTGTGCGGGAGGGGCGGGTTGTGGTGGAGCGGGTGGGGGGTGGGGAGGTGGGGGTTCCGGTGCGGGTGAGGGGGGTTTGAGGGGGGGTGAGGGGTGGTTCCTCCGGGGTGGGGCTGTTCGTCAGCGGTGGGTGTAGGTGCCGGCGAACCAGGCTCGGGCTGCCTGGGTGTGGAGGGGGAAGGCCAGTTCGGTGGGTGTGCGGAGGATGTGCCAGCCCGCGGTTTCCGCCGTGGGCGTGGACGGGGGCAGGTCGGACTCCTCCATGGTGGGGAGCAGGCCGAAGAGGAGGAGGTGGTCGGTCGGGGAGCTCATGGCGTCGGCCAGGCGAACGGCGGAGGCCGGGGCTTCGATGCCGGTTTCTTCGTGGAGTTCGCGGACTACGGCTTGGCGCCAGTCTTCGGCATGGTCGATGAAACCGCCGGGGAGGGCCGGGGAGCCGATTTGGGGGGCGATGGTGCGGGTGATTACCAGGAGGCCGGGGGTGGAGGTGGAGGTGGCTGCGGTGGGGGTGAGTGGGTTTACGGGGAGTAGGGCGACTGCTACCGGGAGGGGGTTTCGGTAGGTGGTTTCTTGGCAGGTGGGGCAGTGGCGGGGCCAGGGGGTGGGGGTTGTTGTGGGGGTGGGGTATGGGGTGCCGCAGTGGGGGCAGTGGGAGTGCTTCACGGGGTGAGGGTAGGTGAAGTGGGTGGGAGGGGGGTGGAGTTGGGGCTCGGCCGGGAGGGGACGGGGGTGAGGGTGGAGGTGTGCGGTGGGGCACTTGGTGGGGAGTGGGGGCCGTGGCGGAGGTGAGGCGGGGCCGGAGGGTTCGACTCCGCCGGGGGCCGCCCCCTTGCCCGCCCGTTCCGCCCCCGGGGGGGGGCGGCCCCGCCGCCCAAGGGGGCGGGGGCGGGGGTGTAGAGGCGGCCGCGCCGCCCAAGGAGGCGGGGCAACGTGGGCGGCCGCGCCGCCCAAGGGGGCGGGGGCGGGGGTGTGGAGGCGGCCGCGCCGCCCGAGGGGGCGGGGCACCGGGTGGGGTGGGCCCGCCGCCCGAGGGGGTGGGGTGTAGCCCTGCGGCCGAGGGGCTAGGCATCGTGGGCGGCTCCGCCAGCCAAGAGGGCGGGGGCGTAGAGGCCCCGTTGAGCCAGGAGGCGGGCGGCGTAGCGGCTTCGCCGATCACGACGGCGGGACCGTAGAGGCCTCGCCTCGTGAGTGGCGGGACCGTAGAGGCCTCGCCACGTGAGTGGCGGGTCCATAGAGGCTTCGCCGCGCGAGTGGCGGACTCTAGCGGCTTCGCCGATCAAGGCGGCTCTGCGACGAGGGCGGGCCTGGCGCCCGGGGCGGGGCCGTGGGCGGGGGTGGGCCCGCAGGCTCAAGGGGTGGGGCAGGTCCTGCGGCCAAGGGGGCTCGGCAGCGGGATGGGGGCGGTTGCGGGGTGGTTGGGGGTGGTAGATGGGAGGGATGAGACGACGGGCTGGGGTTTTGGGGCGGGTGGGTGCAGTGCTCGGGGCTGTGGGCCTTGGGCTTGGATCTTTGGGGGCGGGCTCCGCTTCGGAAATGGGTGCCGATTCCGGCGTGGGAGTCGGATCCGGCGTGGAGGTCGGTTCCAGGGGTGAGGACGGATCCGGGGGTGGGGTCGAATCCGGACGGGGCTTCGGATCCGGCGTGGAGGGCGGATACGGACGGGGGGTCGGATCCGGTGCGGAGGGCGGATACGGACGAGGGGTCGGAGCCGGCGCGGAGGGCGGATACGGACGAGGGGTCGGGGCCGATGTGAGGGGTGGATTCGGGCGGGGGGTTGGAGAGCTTGTGGGGGGCGGGTTTGGGGGTGGGCAGGGGGGTTGGGGGTTTGTTTTGTTGGGGCGGGTGGATTCTACGGTTTTGCAGGACATGCGGTATTTCGGTGCGCACAATTTCGTCGGGGAGTCCGTGGACGGGTATCGGGAGCCGGTTTGTCTGCTTACTCGGCCTGCGGCACTGGCCCTGCGGAAGGCTCAGCGGGCGTTGCTTCGTTCCGGGTACTCGCTCAAGGTGTACGACTGTTATCGGCCGCAGCGCGCCGTCGACCACTTCGTACGGTGGGCGAAGGACCTCGGGGACAGCCGTATGAAGCGGGAGTTCTATCCTCGGGTCGACAAGTCCCGGCTCTTCGCGGACGGGTACATCGCCGAGAAGTCGGGGCACAGCAGGGGCAGCACCGTCGACCTGACCCTCGTGCGGCTGCCCGCGCGGCCGACCGCGCCGTACGTCCCCGGCGAGAAGCTCGTGCCCTGTTACGCGCCGCAGAGCGAGCGGTTCCGGGACAACTCCGTTGACATGGGGACCGGTTACGACTGCTTCGACACGCTTTCGCACACGGACGACCCGCGTATCCAGGGCGCCCAGCGCGCCAACCGGCAGCTGCTGAAGAAGACGCTCGCCGCGCAGGGATTCGTCAATCTCCCCGAGGAGTGGTGGCACTTCACGTACAAGCCCGAGCCGTTTCCCGATACTTACTTCGACTTCCCCGTATCCAGCAGATGAGCGGGCTGCCAGGACCACCCCCGTCGGTCCCGGCAACCCGCTCTCTCTCCTACCGGACGCCAATTCCCGGTATCCGGTTCTCCTTCCGCGCGGAAATCCGAAGCGGTTCCCGTTGCCGCTCCCCCGTTTCCCGTACTCCGCCGAGCACATACGGTGCCCCCATGGAGCAGACATTTGATTCGTACGAGGAGTTCTGGCCCTACTACGTCGCCATGCACTCCCGCGCGGCCACCCGCTGGATCCATCTGACCGGCACCCTCACCGGCCTCGCAGTCACCGCGTACGGCCTGGCGCGCGGGCGCAGGCGCTACGCCGCCGCGCTGCCGCTGATCGGGTACGGGACCGCCTGGCCCGCCCACTTCCTGATCGAGAAGAACAACCCCGCCACCTTCGGCCACCCGGCCTGGTCGCTGCGCGGCGACTTCCAGATGATCCGGATGATGCTGGCAGGGCGCGACGCGGAGCTGGCCGAGACCGCGTCGAAGTGGCTCGCCGAGAACCGCTGAGCGGGAGGGACGGGTAGGGGCGGGGAGGGGTGGGAGGGGGCGGGACGGGCCGTCAGGGGTTGTTGGTGGAACGTCAACTCCCGTTGCTGTCCAGCTTCTTGACGCTCCCACACCGCCGGTGAACACTTCCCGGTGTCAGTCGGCGCCGTCGCCTCACCGGCCCCATCCCGTACCGGGATCGAGCCGCGCCGCGCCCTGCCCAGCCACGGACCGGGGCCCGCCCCGGGCGAGCCCTAGGAGCCGCATGGACGTCATGACCAATGGGGAAATATTCCGCGGGGAAGTCATAGGCACCGCGATCCTCATCCTCTTCGGTGCGGGAGTGTGTGCCGCGGTCACGCTCAGATTCTCGAAGGCGAGAGCCGCCGGGTGGGTGGTCATCGCCTTCGGCTGGGGCTTCGGCGTGATGGCCGGCGCGTACACCGCAGGACCGCTCTCCGGCGGCCACCTCAACCCGGCGGTGACCCTCGGGATCGCGGTCGACACCGGCAAGTGGGGCCAGGTGTGGGTGTACGTCCTGGGGCAGATGGTGGGCGCGATGATCGGCGCCCTGCTCACCTGGCTCGTCTACTACGCGCAGTTCGGCGCCAACCGGGACACCGAGCAGTCGCTGCCCACCCTCGGGATCTTCTCGACGATTCCCGAGATCAGGAACCCGGTAGCCAACCTCCTCACCGAGACCATCGCCACCTTCGCGCTGGTCCTGCCCATCCTGGCCTTCGGCCTGACCGAGGGCCTGGGCACCTCCGGCACCAAGACGCTGATCGTCGCGTTCCTGGTGGTCGGGATCGGTCTGTCGCTCGGCGGGCCCACGGGCTACGCGATCAACCCGGCCCGTGACCTCGGTCCGCGCCTGGTGCACGCCGTGCTGCCGATCCCCAACAAGGGGACCTCGGACTGGAGTTACGCATGGGTTCCGGTGGTCGGCCCGCTGGTCGGCGGCGGACTCGGCGGACTCGTCTACAACCTGGCCTTCTAGCCCGTACCACCTGCCACCTGTCCGGCGGTTTCACCAGCAGCTTCCGAGCGAGGGGACCTCATGACCGACAGCAGCGAGAAGTTCGTCGCGGCGATCGACCAGGGCACCACATCCAGCCGCTGCATCATCTTCGACCACGGCGGCGCCATCGTCGCCGTGGACCAGCGCGAGCACCGTCAGATCTTTCCCAAGCCGGGCTGGGTGGAGCACGACGCCACCGAGATCTGGTCCAAGGTGCAGGCGGTCGTCGCGGGGGCGCTCGCCAAGGCGGGCATGCGTGCGGACCAGCTGAGTGCGCTGGGCATCACCAACCAGCGCGAGACGACGGTGCTGTGGGACCGGGCGACCGGCAAGCCCGTGCACAACGCGATCGTCTGGCAGGACACCCGTACCTCCGCGCTCTGCAACGAGCTGGGCGGCGAGGACGGGCAAGACCGCTTCCGCGACCGGACCGGACTGCCGCTGGCGAGTTACTTCTCCGGGCCCAAGGCCGCCTGGCTGCTCGACAACGTACCGGGGCTGCGTACCCGGGCCGAGCGCGGGGAGATCGCCTTCGGCACGATCGACTCGTGGCTGATCTGGAACCTGACCGGCGGCACCCAGGGCGGTGTTCACGTCACCGACGTCACCAACGCCGGCCGGACGATGCTGATGAACCTGGAGACCCTCCAGTGGGATCCGGCGATCCTCTCCGCGATGCGGGTCCCCGAGGCCGTACTGCCGGAGATCAGGTCGTCGGCGGAGGTGTACGGGACGGCGGTCGGCCAGCTCGCCGGGGTGCCGGTCGCGTCCGCGCTGGGTGATCAGCAGGCGGCGGTGTTCGGGCAGGCCTGCTACGACACGGGCACGGCCAAGAACACGTACGGGACGGGGAGTTTCCTGCTCCTCAACACCGGGAACAGGCCGGTGCCGTCGAAGAACGGCCTGCTCACCACCATGGGCTACAAGATCGGCAGCGAGGCTCCCGTCTACTGCCTGGAGGGCTCGATCGCGATCACCGGCGCGCTGGTGCAGTGGTTCCGCGACCAACTCGGGATCATCCGCAGCGCGGAGGAGATAGAGCCGCTCGCGGCGAGCGTGGACGACAACGGCGGGGCGTACGTCGTGCCGGCCTTCTCCGGGCTGTACGCGCCCTACTGGCGCTCCGATGCACGCGGTGTCATCACCGGGCTGACGCGCTACGTCACCAAGGCGCACCTGGCGCGGGCCGTCCTGGAGGCGACGAGCTGGCAGACGCGGGAGGTCGTCGACGCCATGTACCAGGACTCCGGTGTACAGATCACCACGCTCAAGGTGGACGGCGGGATGACCGTCAACAATCTGCTGATGCAGCATCAGGCGGACGTGCTGGGCGTGCCGGTGATCCGGCCGAAGGTGTCCGAGACGACCTGCCTGGGCGCCGCCTACGCGGCCGGTCTCGCGACCGGTGTGTGGTCGGACCTGGACGAGCTGAAGTCGCACTGGCAGCGCGATGCGGAATGGTCGCCGCGGATGGATGCGCCGGAGCGCGACCGCGAGTACCAGAACTGGCGCAAGGCCGTGGAGCGCAGCTTCGGCTGGCTGGAGGACGGACAGGATTAAACAGCATTACGATCGTCTGGCGACGCATGGAAACGCGTGGGGAAACACGCGGGGAAGTGCGTCGCGCGGGAGGGGCAACTGCCGCGGTCCGCACCCCAGTCGGCGGGGGTGCGGGCCGCTTCGCGGACGGGAGGGCCGCGGGGGGCGACCCGGTGCGGTGTGGCTGAGCCAGTGGCCGCTCGGTGCGGAGTAGCAGAGCCGGGGTTCGCCTGGGGCGGAGTGCCGGAGCCGGGGTTCGCCCAATGCGGAGTACCGGAACCGGTGGCCGCCCGGGGCGGAGAACCGGAACCGGTGGCCGTCCGGGGCGTTACGGAGTGGCCGTCGTTGCGGCTTCGCGGCGGCTTGTGGACAGGGTCAGGGCGTGTTCGACGACCGCGATCAGCACCTCCTTGACGGACTCGCGGTCGCGGGCGTCGCACAGCATGACCGGGACGTCCGGGTCGAGGTCCAGGGCGGCGCTGATCGTCTCGGCCGGGTGCTGCTCCGCGCCGTCGAAGCAGTTGACCGCGACGGTGAAGGGGATGCCCCGGCGCTCGAAGTAGTCGACGGCCGCGAAGCAGTCCTCCAGCCTGCGGGTGTCGGCGAGGACGACGGCGCCGAGCGCGCCCTGCGCCAGCTCGTCCCACAGGAACCAGAAGCGGTCCTGTCCCGGTGTGCCGAAGAGGTAGAGGACGAGGTCCTCGCGCAGGGTGATGCGGCCGAAGTCCATGGCGACGGTGGTGGTCGTCTTGGCCTCGACCCCCTGGGTGTCGTCGACCGGCCGGCCCGCCTCGCTGAGGGTTTCCTCGGTGCGCAGCGGTCTGATCTCGCTGACCGCGCCGACCAGGGTGGTCTTGCCCACCCCGAATCCGCCGGCGACCAGAATCTTCAGCGTCACCGGCTCCACGGGCCGCTTCTTGCGGCTGGAACGCCCGAAGACCATCGTTCAGTTCTCCCGATCTCGCTGCGCGGAAGGATGTGTTCCGCGCCGTGTGTCAGAGGGCTGCTTCAGAGTGGGCTGCTTCAGAGGGCTCTGAGGCCGTCGATCACTTCGCGCAGCAGGCTCTCGTCCGGCAGCTCCGCGGGCTCCACCGGCCGGGTGACGTGGACCAGTTGGTCCTCGACCAGGTCGCCGACCAGGACCCGGACGACGCCGACCGGCAGATCTAGGGTCGCGGCCAGTTCCGCGATGGACTGCGGGCTCTCGTTGCACAGTTCCACGATCTCGACGTGCTCGGGGGCGAGCGTCTGGTCCCGGTCGGGTTCGTCCGCCGCGGGTTCCGGGATGACGATGGCGATCAGGTCGAGCCGGTGCCGGGTCGCACTGCTCGTACGACCTCGGGTCATCGCGTACGGGCGGACGACGGGGCCCGCGTCGTCGTCGAACCAGTGGTGCGAGGGCTGCGGCCGTGCGGCGGCGTCCGGGCGGGGTCCGGGTTCCACCCGTGGCCACGCCCTTCTGCGGGGGTTCGTGCCGGCGGCGGTGTCCCCGCCCGGTTCCCTGCCCGTCTCCCTGCCTGCGTCGTTCATCCCGGCTCCGCTCACCCGCCGGTGGGCAGACCGGACCGTGGTGCCGTCCTGAGGTGGGCACCGACGCGCTTGACCATCAGCGTCATCTCGTACGCGACCTGGCCGACGTCGGAGTCCGCGTCGGAGAGGACGGCGAGGCAGCTGCCGTCGCCCGCGGCGGTGACGAAGAGGAACGCGTCGTCCAGCTCGACGACGGTCTGGCGGACCCTGCCCGCCTCGAAGTGGCGGCCGACGCCCTTGGCCAGGCTGTGGAAGCCGGAGGCGACGGCGGCGAGGTGCTCGCCGTCCTCCCGGGTGAGGCTCTGCGAGGCGCCGGTGGGCAGTCCGTCGCTGGAGAGCACCAGCGCCTTGCGGATGCTGCCGACGCGCTGGACCAACTCGTCGAGGAGCCAGTTGAGTTCGCCGGACCCCCGGCCCGAGGCATTGTGTGCTGCGGCGTTCGGTGCGGTCATCGCCCGTCTCCCTCTGCTGTCGTTCCTGATGCTGTCTCGCCCGTTCCGGTGTCGTTCCCTGTGCGTGGCCCGGTGGCGTCGGCAGCGGATTCGGCGGTGGTGGCGGTCGTTTCGTCCTCGTTGTGGCGTCGGCCGCGCTGCCAGCCCCGCTGGAGCGAGGCCATCCGGCTGCGTACCTCTTCGGCGTCGCGCTCGGGTTCCTCGACGGGGGCGGGGCGGTGGTTCTCGGCGGTGCGGGAGGCTTCCGCTTCCTTCTTCAGCTGCGGGGCGAGGCTGGCCTGGCGCACGCGGCGGGGCAGGCCGCCGAGGGTGGGGGCGCCGTCTGCGGGGGTTCCGCTTGTGGGGGCGCCGCCCGCAGGAGCTCCGCCTGCCGGGGTTCCGCCTGCCGGGGCGGGGGCGGTTGCCGGGCGCCTCGGCCCGGCGGTGCCGCGAGGCGCGGGGGGTGGGTCCTGTCCGACGCGGCGGCCGTGGTCGGCGACCAGGGCCGGCTTGCGGCGCGGCAGCGGCACGGGACCGCCGGGCCTGGCCCTGTCGGCGCCGTCCCGGGTGAGGTCGGGGGCCTGCTGGTGCTGTACGCGGGAGGCGTCGGTGATGCGGCCCCTGGCGGCGGGCCGGCCGCCGTTCCCGCGCGACCTCTCGGGTCCGCCGTTGCCGCGCGGCTTCTCCAGGCCCCGGGCGCGGAAGATCCCGCCGCGCTCGCTCTCGGTGTCCTCCAGGTCCCCGTACGGGGTGCCGGTGGCGGTTCCGAGTGCGGGTGCGGGTTCCAGGCCGAGGGTGCCCAGCGGCGGTTCCAGCTCGACGGGGCCGTCCAGTACGGACTGTCCCGGCCGGCCGGGGTGCGTACGGCCGAGGGCGGCCAGGCCGGGGCGGCCGCCGGGTCCTGCCGGTGCGGGGTCGCCCGGGCGGCCCCTGCCGTGCTCGCGGTCGCCCTCGTGGTCGGCGCGGAAGCCGTTGCCGTCGGTGTCCGGTGCCTCGGTGAGGAGGGTGGCGGGGATGAAGACGACCGCGGTGGTGCCGCCGTACGGGGACTGCTGGAGGGAGACCCGTACGTTCTGCCGCTGGGCGAGCCGGCTGACCACGAAGAGGCCGAGCCGGTCGGTGTCGGAGAGCTCGAACTCGGGGGTCTCGGCGAGCCGGAGGTTGGCATCGAGGAGGATGTCGGCGGCCATGCCGAGGCCGCGGTCGTGGATCTCCAGGGTGAAGCCGTTGGCGACGCGCTCGCCGAGCACCTGCACCGCGGTGTGCGGGGGCGAGAACACCGTGGCGTTCTCCAGGAGTTCGGCGATCAGGTGGGTGAGGTCGGCGACGGCGGGGCCGCCCACGCCGATCCTGGGCAGCCTGCGTACCTCGATGCGCTCGTAGTCCTCGACCTCGGCGACGGCGGCCCGTACGACGTCCATCAGCTGGACGGGCTTGCGCCACTGCCGGGAGGGGGCCGCGCCGGAGAGGATCACCAGGCCCTCGGCGTGCCGGCGCATGCGGGTGGTGAGGTGGTCGAGGCGGAAGAGGTCGGCGAGTTCGTCGGTGTCCTCGGTGCGGCGCTCCATGGTGTCCAGGAGCGTCAGCTGGCGGTGCAGCAGCACCTGGTTGCGGCGGGCCAGGTTGACGAAGACCTCGGAGACGCCGCGCCGCATGTCCGCCTGGCGTACGGCGGATTCGACGGCGGCCCGCTGGAGGGTGTTGAGGGCCTGGCCGACCTGGCCCAGTTCGTCCTTCTCGTACTCCAGTCGCGGGGCCTCGGTCTCCACGTCGACGGATTCGCCCGCGGCGAGCCTGCGCATGACGGCGGGCAGCCGTACGCCGGAGGCCTCGTGCGCCTCCTTGCGCAGCCGCTTGAGGTCTCGGACGAGTTCGCGGCCGATCCGTACGGACACCACGACGGAGACGATCAGTGCGAGGAAGCCGAGGACGCCGGCCGCGCCCGCCTTGAGGAGGACGTTGAAGGCGACCGGCTCGACGCGGGTCTGGTAGTCGTAGCTGGCCTCGTCGCCCCGGGTGGCGAGGAGTTCGAGGACCGGGGGTGCGGCGGCCTGCCAGGCCTTGACGGACACGGCGCTGGGGTTGCGGGTCGGGCCCTGCTTGAGGAGCGCTTCCTCGGCGTTGCGCAGTGCGGAGGTGTCGGGGCCCTTCAGGACCTGCTCGTAGCGCTGCCGCTCGGAGGCGGGCAGTTGCTCCAGGCTGGTGTCGTACAGCGTCTGACGGCTGGCCCGCAGGCCGGTGAGCTGGATCAGCTCGGCCGAGGTGATCTGCCGCAGGACGAGTGCGGAGGCGACCAACGCGTCCTCGCGGGAGAGGAGTTCGCGGGCGCGGGTGGTGCCGACGAGGGCGCGGCCCTGCTTGTCCATCTCGACGTCGCGCAGGACGTGGAGGTTGGCGAGGAAGGTGTGGCAGGGGTCGACGAGGTTGTTGTAGAGCGTGAGGGCCTGGGCGCGGGTGATCGTGTTGTTCTCGACCTCGCTGCGCAGGGCGGAGATGCCGTCGAACCCTTCGAGGAGAGAGGCGAGGCGCTCGGCGGCCTGCGGGGTCAACTCGTCGGCGACGTCCGGGTCCTGGGAGTTCTTCCGGATGGTCGCGACGGCCGTGTCGGTGGCGATGCGCTGGCGGCGGAGCTCGGGCAGAGCCTCGGAGTTCCGTTTGTCCGCGAGGTAGACGAGGGTCTGACGGCGCTCCTGCTGGACCACCTGGACGACGTCCTCGACCGGTGAGCCGATCTTCTCCACTACATAGGCGATGTCCAGCAGCTCGCTCGCCTCGCGGCCGGTGAGTACGGTCGCGAATCCCCACAGCGCGGTGAGGGAGACGAGCGGCACCAGCAGCAACGCCACGATCTTCCGGCGGATGGACTTCCCGCGAAAGCGCATGGCCTCCCCCAGCTCAACCCCGCGCGGCGGGGGTGGTGTTCCGTCGATCTGATCCGTCGGTCGTTCCGTTGTGCCGTCAACGCGGTCCGTCAACAAACGGCGTGAGCCTACTACTGACCCAGAGGCAACTCGAAGGCACGTCCGGTCTGTTTTCAGCCGCCCCGCCAGGCGCTGATCATGACTTGTCCCGGAATCAAGGGAGTTGGCAACCACGCCTGTGGCACAGGACACCCGGGCGTACGCCATTTTGCGCACCCTCGGGGATGGCTTGATCTCTTCGCTCGGTGTCCGACCGGGTCCCTGGCACGGGAATCATTCGTGCTGCTTGTTCGTCCTTTTGTACGGGGAGACGAATGGGGTGCCCGGCGGCTGCGTAAAGCGGCACAAGACGGGCAGGGAGAGCTGAAGGCGCTTATTCCGGGCCTTGGTTGAGCTGTGGGGAGTGGGGTCATGAAGACGGAGGAGCTTCCGGAGGAACCGGAGGCGAGGGTGCCCCGGCAGCTGTGGGTCGAGGAGCCCGCGCTGCGCTGGCGGCTGCCGGATCCGGTACGGACGTCCGCCGTGCGGGCGGTGGTCATAGTGTCGCTGACCCTGATCCAGGCGATGACGGCGTACCTGTTCAGCCTGACCGGGTCCTGGCTGGCGTTCCCGATGGTGCTCAGCAGTGTGGCGAGTACGGTCGCCTCGACCTGGGGCGTGCTGGACGTGTGGGTCACCCGCCAGGTGTGGAACCAGCGCAACGGCGTGGTGTCCGTCCCGAGCAGTACTGCGCGGCAGCTGCGGCGGGAGCGCAGGACGGCCCGGCGCACGGCGCGCAGGGAAGCGCGAATACGGGAACGGGACAGGGGCCGCACTCCGGGGCAGGACCGCAGGGGGGCACGGCAGCTCTCGGAGGCCTGAGGCCGGGGCCTCAGGCTGGCTGCTGGGACCCTGAGTGCCTGAGGCCGGGGGCCTGAGAACTGCCGCGCGGGGTGCTCGTGTTCGCGAGCGGGTGGTTCACTCGGCCGGAACCGCTTCGGTCCGCTTGAACATCCTGGTCGCGGTGATCTCGCCGTGGATGGTCTCGCCCTCGGTGCTCTGCTGGGGCAGTCCGGGCCGCAGGTGCTCCTCGACGCTGATGTACTTCAGCCCCGCCCTGAGGTCCGCGTCATTGCGCAGCCGGATGACCAGCGGGAACTCGGCGAGCGCCGTGGTGTCGAACAGGCCGGTCGTGTAGAGCAACTGCACACCGAGCGCGTCCGAGACCGCCCGCTGGAGTTCCAGCAGATACGTCGCGTTGGCGCGCCCGATCGGGTTGTCCAGGAAGAGCGTGCCCGCGTGCCGGTGCTTGTCGCGGCCCCGGTCGTTGCTGCGCAGGGCGGCCATCGTGCAGTAGAGGGCGATGGCGGCGGTCAGCAGCTGCCCGCCGGAGAACACGTCTCCCATCTGCCCCACCGGTACCCGCTCGGCGCGGAGCACGGCGTCGGGCTTGAGGATCTCGACGGCGATGCCCTTGGGTTCGAGCGCCGCCTGCACACCGCGCAGCAGCAGCGACATCCCGTCGCGCCGCATGTCCGAGTTCTTCTTGACGGCGGCCCGGGTGGCCTCGTCGACGACCTCGCCGAGCCGCTCGACCAGAGTGGCCTGATCGGGCTCCTCGAAGCGGATGCGCAGGAACTCCTGCCCCGACCACTCCCCCAGTCCTTCGGGCAGCTGGGAAAGCCGCTGCGCGGACCGCAGGGTGGCGAGCGCGGACTCCACGAGTCCGCGCAGCCGGTCGACGATGCTGTCGCGGTTGCGCTCCAGCTGCGCCAGCTCGTCGGTCAGTACGCGCAGCCGGGGTGCGAACGCCGCCGCCCAGGCCGCCGCGTGCTCGGGCAGGGCGGCTGCGGGCAGCTCCCGGATCTGCTGGCGGGCGGGGGTGCGCACCTGCTCGTAGCGGGTGGAGTTGGCGTGCCGGACGAGGACGTCGGCGGCTTCCCGTACCGCGGTCTCGGCCGAGGACAGGTCTGCCGCGCAGCCGCGCAGCGAACGGCGGGCCTCCGCCGCCGAGTTGCGGGCCTCCTCCAGGGTGCCGGGGTAGGGCTCGGGGTCCTCCTGGCCCTCCTCGTCCTGGTGGTGGTCGCGCAGCAGGTCCCGCAGGAGGGCGGCCGTCTCGTCGAAGCCGCCGGCCGCGTCCTCGGCGGCGCGGTGCGCGTGCAGGAGTTCGCCGTGCGCGGCGCGGGCGACGTCCAGCGCACCGGTGCGGGTGGCGAGTTCGCCGGTGGCCATGCGCAGCAGGCTCTGGGCGTGCTCGGCGTCGGCGGGCACCAGGCCGTCGGGCAGCACGGTGTGCGACTCGCCGTCCTCGGGGGCCAGGCGCTCGGCCTCGCCGCGCAGCCGTCCGAGCTGCTCGCTGGCGGTGGACGCCCGGGTTTCCAGGGTCTGTACGAGGGATTCGGCGCGGGCGGCGGCGGCCTGCCGGGAGGGTCCGTCGGCGCCGTCGGTGCCTTCCAGGAGCTGGCCGGCCCGGTTGCGGACCTTGTTGCTGAGCCGGTTGAGCTCGGCGAGTGCGGCGCTCTCGTCGCTCTCGGCGCGGGCCTGTTCGGCGCGCAGGTCGGCGCCGACGCCGACCTTCTCGTACAGCTGGGAGGCGGCGCGGTAGGCCTCGCGCAGGGCGGGCAGTGCCGAGCGCGGGGCGTCCGGGTCGGGCTCGGGAAGCGTCTCGGGGGCGCCCGCGATCTCGGCCCGTTCGGCACGCAGGGTGCGCGAGGTGCGGTGGGCGTCGTCGGCGGTGCGCTGGGCAGTGCGGCGGTCCTCGTCGGCGGCCTTGGCGCGCTCCAGGAGGGTGGCGGCGCGGGCCTCCGACTCGGCTGCCTCGTCGGCGAGTTCGCGCAGTTTGGCCTGCCATCCGGCGCGCTCGCGCAGCCGGTGGGCGAGGCCGGCGAGGACGTCGGCGACGCGGCGGGCGCGCTGCGCGGCCTCCTGGCGTTCGTCGCGTACCCGGGCGGCGTCAGCGGCGGCCTCGTCGGCCTCGGCCCGTACCGTACGGGCCTCGGTGAGGACGGCCTCGGCGGCTTCGGCGGCTTCGCGGGCGGTGGCCGAGGCCGCCGCCAGCTCGGCGAGCATGCCGGGCGGGCAGTCCGCGCGCCAGGCGCCGAGCCGGGCGGCCAGGGTGCGATCGCCGGTGAGACGGGCCGCGAGGGTGCGGATCTCCTCGTCGCGGACGCCCGCCCTGGCCCGCAGCGCCTGCCGTTCCTCGTCGGCGGCGTGCTCGTCGTGCATGGCCGGGTTCGGCGGTACGAGGAAGACCGAGCCCTGTTCCGTCGCTCCGCCGCCGGCTCCCGGGACGGGGGCGAGCAGGGCGGAGGCCGTGCCGACGGCGACGGCGGAGCGGGGCAGCAGGGCGGCGCCCGCGAGGACGTCACGCGCGCGTGCGTGCGAGTCGGGGTCGGTGATGACGACGCCGTCGACCAGTTCGGGGCGGGCGGCGAGCACGGCGGCGTGGTCGGCGGGGTCGACGGCCTGGGCGAGGTAGCGCCAGCCGGGCAGGGCGGGGATGCCGTGCTCGCCGAGGTACTCCACGGTGGCCAGGACGTCGGGGCTGGGCGGCAGCAGTCCGCCGTCGCCGAGGGCGCCGAGGATGCGGGAGTCGTCGGCGGCGGCGGTGCGCAGTTCGAAGAGCTGGCGTTCGGCGGAGGCGATGCCCTGGTCGAGGAGGGCAAGCAGTTCCTCCGCGTTGCGGTCCAGTTCCTCGACGGTGAGGGGGCCATCGGCGGCGGGGCGCAGGGGGCGCGGGGCGGACTCCGTACGCACCGAGCCGTCGCGGCCTGTTCCGTGCTCGTCGGACGCTTCGCCGCTGCGCGGCTGGGGGAAGCCCGGGGCAGCGGCGGCGGCCCCCGGCAGGCTGAGAAGTTCGGCGAGCCGCTCCTCGGCCGCGAGGGACGCGGCGGCGCGGTGCTCCGCCTCGTGCGCGGCGGTGGCCGCCCGCACGGCGTCCGCCGCGCGGGCGGCGGTCAGTTCGGCGCGGGCGTCCTCGGCGGCTGCCTCGCGGGCCCGCTCCGCGGTCGTACGGGCGGCTTCGCGGGCGGTGTCCCAGGCGGCGACCGCGGTCTTCTCGGCGTCGGAGGCGGCCAGTGCGGCGCGGGCCGGGTCGGCGTCGGGGGCGGTGTCGTCGAGCCAGCCCGCCCGTACCGCCTCGGCCGTCTCGGCCTCGACCTCGGTGAGGCGCTGGCGGAGGTGGCCGATCTCGCTGCGGGCGCGCTGTGCCTCGGTGGCGGCGACGGTGGCGTCGCGGTGGGCGGCCTCGCCGGTCTCCTGGAGGGCGGCGGAGCGCTCCTCCTGTTCGGCGGCGACCCGTTCGCCGTCCTCGGCGGCGCTGTGCAGGGCCCGTACGAGATCGACGGCCGCGGTGGCGCGGGCGGCGAGGGCGGGGGCCGCGTCGCGCTCGGCGTCGCGGATGGCGACGGCCACGCGCGCGGAGCGGTCGGCGGCGGCGCGGTGGCGCAGTACCGCTTCGGCGGCCTGCCAGGCGGAGTGCAGGGTGCGGGCGTCGGCGAGCTCGCGGCGCTGGGCGGCGGCGCCCTTCTCGGCGGCGGCGAGGGCCAGTGAGGCGTGCCGGTAGGCGAGTTCGGCGGCGATCAGGGAGCTGTGGCCCCGGGCGGTCTCGGCCTCGGTGACGGTGTGCGCGGCGGCGGCGACCTGCTGGGCGAGTTCCGCCGTCCGGCCGCGTTCCTCGGCGGCGCGGGCGGAGAGTCGGCGGGAGAGGGTGCGGGTGCGGCGCTCGGAGGCGGTGTGGATGTCGCGGGTGCGCGCCCGCGCCTGGGCGGCTTCGACGATGCGGCCCAGGAGGTCGACGGAGCCCGCGGTGAAGTCGCGTTCGGCCATCAGCTCGGCGCGGCGGCCCAGTTTGTTGCCGAAGCCGTGGACCAGGTCGGCGAGGCCGTCGGTGTCGCGGGTGTCGGTGACGGCGCGCAGCAGCAGGTCGGTGAAGTCGGAGTCCTTCTTGACCGCGAAGAGGCCCGCGGCCTCGCCCTCGTCCGCGTTCATCTCGCGCTGGTAGCGGAAGAGTTCGGGGTCGAGGCCGAGCTCGGTGAGGTGCTCGTTCCAGCGGTCGTGGATCTCCTCGAAGTGGACGTCGAGGTGCGGGTAGGCCTTGGCGGCCTCGGTGATCGCGTCCCGGAAGCCCTTCATGGTGCGGCGGCGGCCCTGGGCGCCGGAGACGCCCTCGGCGTGCCGTCGTACGGCGGTGGACTCGGCGACCGGCAGCGAGTCCAGGCTCAGCCCGGGCCCCGGCCGGAAGGAGTACCAGGCCTCGGCGAACTTGCGCGGGTCGTTGGAGACCTGCCGTCCGCGCCACTCGCTGACCTTGCCGACGACGACGCACTCGCCGGTGAGGGTGTGCTGCCATTCCAGGGCGACGTGCCCGCAGTCGTCGGCGAGCAGGAACTTGCGGAGCACGCCGGAGCTGGCGCCGCCGAGGGTGTTGCGGTGGCCGGGCAGCATGACCGAGAAGATCAGCTTGAGCAGGACGGACTTTCCGCCGCCGTTCTCCAGGAAGAGCACGCCCGCGGGGGCGGGGCGGCGGGGCGGGCCGACCGGTTCGTCCTCGAAGAACTCCGCCTGGGCGGGCGCGGGGTGGGGCACCGGGGCACCGACCCCGCGCAGGTCGAGGACGGTGTCG
Organism: Streptomyces sp. NPDC032721; assembly: GCF_055579625.1. Lineage (NCBI taxonomy): Bacteria > Bacillati > Actinomycetota > Actinomycetes > Kitasatosporales > Streptomycetaceae > Streptomyces > Streptomyces sp. NPDC032721. The sequence goes on from NZ_JBVIMX010000040.1 coordinate 24,477, forward strand.
GCGTAGCGGGCTCCGGCGGGGCCGATGGAGTAGAGGCGGACCCGGGACAACTCGTACATGGCGGCGGACTCTCAGTCGTTTTCAGTCGTCTCGGGGTGTTACGCGTGGAACGGCAGGCCGGCGTCGGCGGCCAGTTCGAGGTCGTCGGTCTCGGACGGCGGCACCAGGGTGGCCGTGCCGTCGGTGACGGGTACGACGCCCAGTTCGAGCAGCTCGGCCATGGCGGCGCTGCCCGCCATGTCGCGCACCTGCAACTGGTAGCGGGCGGTGGTGCGGTAGGCGCCGCCCGCGTCGTCGCCGGTGCGCTGGAGGAAGCCGGATTCGGTGAGGAAGGCGACGGCCTTGCCGACGATTCCGGTGGTGGATCCGGCGAGGCGGCGGGCGTCCTTGGTGGCGCCGGTGGCGCTGCGGCGGGCGTAGATCCGCCAGGCGGACTCCAGGCCGGGGGCCTCGGTGGCGGGGTCGGTGTTCTCCCCGGCCTCCTCGGCGCGCTCCTCCAGGCGGCGGCAGGCCTGCCGTACGAACGCGTCCACGCCGTTGACCGTGAGCCGTCCCACGTACCCGTCGTCGGCGAGGTCCTCGGGGCGCGGGAAGGCCATGGCGGCCACGGCGAGGTGGGCCAGGCCGTGCAGGAAACGGTCGGCGGACTCGGCGGAGGCACGGCGCGCGTAGTCGCCCATGCGGACGGCGAAGACGGAGTCCTCACCGGCCGAGACGGCCATCCCCGCGCGCGTGGACACCTCCAGGACGACCAGGCCGAGGCCGGTGGCGACCGCGTCGGCGAGCCGGGCGAAGGGAGCCTCCTCGCGGTAGCGGCGCAGCAGTTCGGCGTATTCGGCGTCGCGGGCGGGGAGCAGTTTGGGCTGGAGGCCGAAGGAGACCAGGCGCGCGGCGTCGGCCGCGTCGGCGGGGGTCACCGCGACGGGGACCGCGGGCGCGTCGACGGCGTCGCCGGTCCACGCGGTGTGCTCTGCGTGGGTCTCGCTCACGGCTGCTGCTCCTCGGCTTCGGTGGGGGTCTCGGGAGTGACGGGGTGGTGTGTGCGGGGGTGTCTCATGAGGCCTCCGCCCGGTCGGACGCCATGCCGGCCGCGTCGAGCAGGGCGGTGCCGACGATCAGGTCCGCCCCGCCGAACTCGGGGTCGTCGAGCTGAGTGCCGTCGTCGACGGCGAACAGCAGCCGCTCCTCGCCCTGCCGGTACGCCGTCCCGACGGGCGGGCTGGCGGCGTGCACGGCCAGCAGGGCCACCAGGTACGGGAGTTCGCCGTCGCGGCGGCGGGCGTCGGCGAGCAGTCCGGAGAGGCGGCGGGGCGCGTCGTGCGGCAGGTCGAGGATCTCCAGGGCGTCGGCGAGCTGCTCCTCGCTGAACCGGCTGTCGTCGGGGGTGGCGATCAGGTCGGGTTCGGGCATCTCGACGCCGAGGTGCTCGCGCTCGGCGGGCGGGCTGAGCAGTATGTCGACCAGGTCGCCGACGCGTACGGAGGTGGGGGTGCGCAGTCCCGCGCCGTGCGCGAAGAAGGCGTCGGTGACGCGGATCGCCTGTTCCAGGGGCAGCGGCAGTACCGGTGCCACGAGCTGTCCGTAGAGGTCGAGTCCGGAGTGCGCGGAGGCCGGTGCGAAGGCCTGCCGGTCCTGCTCGGCGCGGAACAGCGGTCCCGCCTCCAGGAGGCGGGACTGGAGCTGGGTGTGGCGGCGGATGCAGTCCTTGACGATGTCGACGAGTTCGGCGGCGCGGCGCTTGTGCTCGGGCTCCTCGGACTCGTCGCGGGCCTTGCGGATGTTGGTGAGGATCGCGTTCTCGTGCCGGTAGCGGTCGGCTACGTGGTCGAGGGCCTCGGCGATCATGTCGGGTACGGCGTTGAGCCAGTCGACCGCGCGGACGTTGCGCCGGGTGGCCTCCAGGGTGCGGCGCAGGGTCTCGGCGTACTGGACGGTGCGGTAGCGGGCCTGTTCGGCGGCGAGCTGGGCGTCGGCGAGGCGGCCCCGGTTGATCAGGACCTCCAGCTTGACCTCGGCGGCGATCTGGGCGCTGGTGACGTCGGTGTCGAGGGCGCCGACCAGGACGTTGACGGCTTCGTCGGTGGTGCGCAGGAACACCCCGCCGCCGTATCCGGCGACCTCTTCGACGAGCTTGAAGTCGTAGTCGCGGCGGGTGTAGATGCCGTCGGTGCCGAACGTTCCGTAGACGGCGCGGAAGCCGCGGTCGACGCTGCCGACGTTGACCAGGTTCTCCAGCACCCAGCGGGCGACGCGCTCGTGCTCGGCGGCCGGGCGGCGGGGGGCCTGGGCGGCGATCCTCGGCAGCAGCCTGGCGACGATCTGGTCGTGGTCGGCGCCGGTGTCGAAGTCCATGTTGAGCGTGATCAGGTCGATCGCGGAGAGGGCGACCTCGGCCATCGCGTAGACCGTGTACTCACCGGCGAGGTTCGCCTTGCGCACGTCGAGGTCGTGCAGCGGCGCGGTGCAGGCGAGCGCACGAAGGCGCCGCGCGAGCCCTTCGTCGGCGGCCGGGCCCTGGGCGGGCCGCGGCCCCGCGCTGAGCTGGGGCGGAACCAATTCCGTCGAGGCAGGCGAAGTCACGTGGCACAGATTAGGTCCTCGCACTGACAACGGTCGAAACGGCCCAGATGGGAACGCTTGCCGCAGGGGTGGAGCGGGGTGCGCCAAGGCGCTGGGCGCGGCGGCAAGTCCGGCCCGGGCAGCGGGCGGAGGCTGCGGGCGGGGTGACCCGGATCGCTCCGGAACACCCCGCCCCGCTCTTGCCCGTTCGGCTCTTGCCCGCCCCGCTCGTGCGCCCGTTCGCCGTCGTACCGCTCAAACGGCGGTGGCGTCCGGACCGAACCTGCTCCGTACGGCGGTCTGCACCTCGGCCTCCTCGGCCGGGTCGGCGGCCAGCCGCCGGAGCCGGTCGGCCACCCGCGCGTCGCCGGTCTCGGCGTGCCGTGCGGCGACTTCCCGCGTCGTCTCCTCGCAGTCCCAGAGGCACTCGACGGCGAAGCCGGAGGCGAAGGACGGATCGGTGGCGGCCAGGGCGCCCGCTGCGCGCTGCCGCAGGTGGGAGGAGGCGGTCTCGCGGTAGATGTGGCGCAGCACGGGGGCCGCGGCGGCGATGCCGAGCCGGCCGGCGCCGTCCACGAGGGTCCACACCCGGGGGGTGTCGGGGCCGTCGGCACGGACGGCTTCGCGCAGTGCGCCGAGGACCAGTGGGGCGTCCGCCGCCCCGCCCCGGCAGGCCAGTACGCCCGCCGCCGAGGCGCCCAGGGCGTCCGGCCGGTGGACCCAGCCCCTGGCCCGGTCGACGGCCTCGGGTCCGCACATCCGCTCGAAGGCGGCGACGGCGGCCTCGGCCACGGTGGACGAGGGGCTCTGCGCGGCGTCCTCGATCAGATCGAGCACGGCTGGGTCACGGGACTCCGCCAGGTAGTGCAGTGCCGTGCAACGGGCTCCGTCCACCCCGCTCCGTGCCACGCCGAGGATCGTCGGGCGGTCCTCGGGACCCGCGACCGCCGACAGGCAGCGGGCGGCCGGCACATGCAGTACGGACCCGCGCTCCAGGCCCTGTTGGGCCCACTCGAAGACGGCTTCGACGCTCCACTCGGGGCGCGGCCCCGAGGTGCGCATCTGGCGCTGCCAGCGGTCGAAGGACCCCTGTTCGCGCGCCGCCCGCACCCGGCCGCCGACGGCGGCCCGGGGATCCTCGGCCCACAGCCGCCAGGGCCTGGGCTCATAGGCGTCGCGCACGGCGGCGGCCAGCTCCGCGTCCCCCTCGGGGGTCGCGTCGAACCGGGCGAGCACGGGGCCCGCCAGCGAGCGCAGCCCGCTGTCGTCGTCGCGCAGGGCGAGTTCGTCGAGCGCCCAGGCCCAGTTGGCGCCGGTCTTCGCGTACGAGCGCAGCAGCACGAGGGCGTCGTCCCTGCCGTACGAGGCGAGGTGCCCGAGGACCGCGAGCGCGAGCCCGGTCCGGTTCTCGTCGGTGTCCAGGACGTCCTCGGCGTCGAAGAGGTGCCGCTCGATCTCTTCGAGACCGCCGTCGAGGTCCAGGTAGAGGCGTGCGTAGTAGAGCGATCGGTTCTCGACCTGCCAGTCGTGGCGGGGGTCGTTCGTCACGCAGTGGTGCAGGGCCGCGAGGGCTTCCGGGCGGGGTGCGGCGAGCGCGTGCAGCGTGCCGTCACCCCGGCCCCTCTGCAGGAGGCCGAGCAAGGTGCCGCTCGGCGCTATGACTGGATCAAACATGGAAAAAGCCTCACATCAAGCTGTCGACGCAACCGGGAATCATGCCGTGCCTACGCCGCGCGACAACATGCTGGGCCGCCCGTCACAGTCTCTTGCTTGGTGTAGACCATCTTCCTCTGCCTCTCGTCGGTGGCCCGGAGTGGGCCCGTTCCACATTTCCGTAATGCGGCGACTCATGCCCGCACCTGGTGTTTGTGAATCCGTCGTCATGATGGCCCAGCCATTTCCGCACCGCGACCACATTTACGACGCCCCCCGGACTCCCCACCCAAGAAGCTGTCAGCTGGCGCCGAACAGCTCAAGCAGGTCCTTCTTGTCGAACATCCGCGCTGTGTCCAGCGCGGAAGGCGTCCCGGCCGCCGGATCGGCGCCGCCGGCGACCAGCACCCGGACCACCTCGTCCTCACCCTTGAAGACCGCACCGGCGAGCGGGGTCTGGCCCCGGTCATTGGCCCGGTTCGCGTCCGCGCCGCGCGCCAGCAGTGCTTCGACCGCGCGCGCGTGGCCGTGGTACGCGGCGAGCATCACCAGGGTCTGCCCGTGGTCGTTGGTGAGGTCCGGCGAGACACCCGCGTCGACGTACGCGGCAAGGGACTCCGCCTCGCCCTGACGGGCGAGGTCGAAAATCTTGGTCGCCAGTTCGACGACCTCGGGGTCCGGAGCTTCGCTCATCGCGGACAGCCTGCCTTTCACATGCCTTGACCAGGGGCGCACGGCGGGAGAGCCGTACGAGTGAATCGTCAGGGTACTGGCCCGCCGGACCACATGACCCGGTCCTCGGGCGGCAAAGATCACCGCGAGCGGATCCAGCTCTGCCAGTCCAGTGAAAAATACGAAATTTAACCCGACTGCACGATTTGCGGCATGGATACTTTCTGTGAGCCTGGAAGGACTCATGGTGACTGTCCCCCTCAACCAGGAGAACTCTCATGATCCTGTCCATCTCCGGTGTCGTGCTGCTCGGCATCATCGTCTTCCTGTTCTTCCGGAAGGACGGACTGAAGGCGTCCCACGCCCTGGTCTGCGCACTCTTCGGCTTCTACCTCGCAGGCACCGCCATCGCCCCGAGCATCAAGGCCGGAGGAGCGAGCCTCGCCAGCCTTTTGGGCGGGATCAAGTTCTGACCCCACCTCCACCCACCCCCACCTCAGGAGTCCGACGTGGCCCGGCGTCCCCTCCCCCGCATTCTGAGCAGCGGCAGTGCCTCGGTGGCCCGCAGCCGCGAGCTGGCGCGCACTGCGGCCGACAGCGCCACGGACGTGCTCCATCCCCTGATCACGATCAGTCGCGGCCTGCGCAAGCTGGCCGCGGCCGGTCGTGCCAGATGGGCGGCCACCCCGAAGGAGAAGCGCGGTCCCGCGCTGTTCCTGGTGGGCTCGGTCGTCCTGGTGGTCGCGCTCATCCCGTACGGGCCGCTGCTCGCCCTGATCACGGTGATGGCCGCGGCCGCCTGGAAGGGGCATGAGCGCGCCCCCGTACAGACCGGCCCGGCCCCCGCCGAGACGGAGCGGCTCCAGTCGCTCTACGAGGCGCTGGTGCCCTACTTCTCGGTCCCCGAGGACCCCGACCCGCTCTTCGCGCACGGCGGCGAGTGGGACAAGGCCTTCAGCGAGTACGAATTCGACGACACCGGCCGCCCCTCCCGGCTGCTGATCCGCTATCCCGCGTACTTCACCGACGGCGAGGCCGCGTCCAGGGCCCGCATCGAACAGCTTCTGCACGCCAAGTCGGGGCGTGGCCGCGAGTACCGCTTCGACTGGGACGAGGAGGGCAACCAGCTCGTCATGACGGTGCTGGACGCCCTGCCGACGACGATCGCCGCCCAGCGCTTCGTCACCGCTCCCGGCGAGACCGTCCTCGGCTTCACCGACGCCGACGCGGTGCCCCGCACGGTGCCGGTCCAGGGGGGCGACGGGGAGTTCGACGCCACCCCGGTGATCTGGCGCACGGGGCCGCGTTCCACCGAGCCCCACCTGCTGGTCGTCGGCCAGCCGGGCAGTGGCACCACCAGCCTGCTGCGGTCCATCGCGCTCCAGGCGCTGGAGGACGGCGACGTCCTGATCGCGGAGGGCAGCGGCACCGGCGAGTACGCCTGTCTCACCGGCCGCAGCGGTGTGCTGGCCGTCGAGTGCGGTCTGTCCGGCGCGCTGGCGAGCCTGGAGTGGGCGTCGGCCGAGACCGAGCGGCGGCTGATCTCCGCCAACCGGGCCCGGCAGGCGGGCAGTCCCGCCCCCGAGGACACCCGACGACCGCTGTGGATCCTGCTCGACCGGCCCAGCGTCTTCGGGCACCTGGCGGCGGCCGACGGCCGCACCGACCCGCAGCAACTGCTCCAGGTGCCGCTGCGGCACGGCAGGGCCGCCAATGTGACGGTGGTGGTGGCCGAGCAGTTCGACTCCGTGGACACCGTCAGCGAATCGGTACGCGCGCACACGCGTGCGCGTGCCGTGCTCGGCCCCGCCTCCCCCGAGGAGGTGGCGGAGATCCTGGGAGTGCCGCCGCACACCACCCCGACGCCCGACGTCCCGCCGGGGCGGGGTTACGCCCGGCTCGGCACGGGTCCGGTGATGCGGGTCCAGGTGCCGGTCACGCCCGACCCGTACGACGACGCCACGAGCGACGCGCACCGGCAGGCCGTACTGGACCTGCTGCCGGAGCGGTCCGTGCCCGTGGAGGACCGGGACCCGACCCAGGAGATCCAGGCGCCGGTTCCCGCCGAGGGCTGAGTACGTACGCCGAGGGCTGAGTACATACGCCGAAGAGCCCGCGTCCGCACCGGGACGCGGGCTCTTGGGCTGTGGCTGTGGCTGCGGCTACGCCACCGAGCTGCGCGGCGACTCCGTGCCCGAGCTCGCGCCCGATTCGACGAGCCGTGCCGCCGCGGCCAGCCGTACCGCCGCCTCCTCCGCCACCGGGCCGCTCACCGTGAACGGCAGTCGCACATAGCCCTCGAAGGCCCCGTCCACCCCGAAGCGGGGCCCGGACGGCACCCGTACGCCGACCCGCTCCCCCACCGCGGCGATCCGTGATCCCGAAAGGCCCCCGGTGCGCACCCACAGGGTCAGCCCGCCGGCCGGTACGTCGAACTGCCAGTCCGGCAGCTCCCTGCGGACCGCCGCGACCAGGGCGTCCCGGTTCTCCCTGGCCTGGGCGCGCCGGACCGCCACCGCCTGCTCCCAGCCGCCGGTGCTCATCAGCCAGTTGATGGCGAGCTGCTCCAGTACGGGCGTGCCGAGGTCGGCGTACGCGCGTGCCGAGACCAGGCTGCGGATGACCTCGGGGGCCGCCCGCACCCAGCCGATGCGCATGCCGGCCCAGAACGCCTTGCTGGCCGAGCCGACGGTCAGGACGGTGCTGCCCGCCGGGTCGAAGGAGCAGACCGGACGCGGCATCCCGTCGGCGTCGTCGTCCAGGTGGAGTTCGGTCATCGTCTCGTCGGCGACCAGGACGGTGCCCGCCGAGCGGGCCGCCTCGACCAGGGCCCGGCGCTGGTCCTCGTCGGCCAGGGCGCCGGTGGGGTTGTGGAAGTCGGCGACGACGTACGCGAGCCGGGGGGCCGCGTCCCGCAGCACCTGCCGCCAGCGCGGCAGGTCCCAGCCGGTCAGGCCCTCCGCCATCGCGACGGGCACCAGCCTGGCCCCCGCCTCGCGCATCAGCTGGAGGATGTTGGCGTAGCTGGGCGACTCGACGGCGATCCGCTCGCCGCGTCCGGCGAACAGGTGGCAGATGGCGTCCATGGCGCCCATCGCGCCGGTGGTGACCATGATCTGTTCGGGCATGGTCGGGATGCCCTTGGCGGTGTACCGGTCGGCGAGCATCTGCCGCAGGGCGGGCAGTCCGGCCGGGTAGTCGCCGTGGGTGTGGGCGTAGGGCGGCAGCTCCTCCAGGGCGCCCTGGACGGCCCGGGTGAGCCAGGGCTCGGGCGCGGGGAGGGAGGCGGTGCCGAGGTCGATGACGCTGCCCAGGGACTCCGGCGGCATGGGTTCGAGGCCGCGCGCGGGCAGCGGGTTTCCGGCCGGTACCGCCGTCCAGCTGCCCGCGCCCCTGCGGGACTCCAGGAAGCCCTCGGCCCGCAGCGCCTCGTAGGCGGCGGCGACGGTGGTGCGGCTGACCGCGAGGGCCACCGCGAGTTCACGTTCGGCGGGCAGCCGGGCCGCGACCGGCACCCGGCCCTCCAGCACGAGCAGCCGCACTCCGTCGGCGAGCGCCCGGTAGGCGGGCGGCTTGCGGGCACCGGGGCCGGCCGGCCGCGACTGCTGGGAGGCGAGCTGGCGGGCGAGCTGGGTCGCCCCCACAGCCGAAGTCCACTGCGCCATGAAATCAGTCCACCTTCCCCGGATTGGCCATGGTTGGCTCGTCCTTACGGGCCACAGAGTGTCATGCGTCGGTCCACCAGCACTACCCGAGGAGCACTCCATGTCCGGTTCACCCGCAGAACTCTTCCGACGGCTGTCCCAGCTGTACGTGGGACTGGCGCTGTACGGAGCGAGTGCGGCGGTGCTGGTCCAGGCAGGGCTCGGCCTCTCGCCGTGGAGCGTGCTGGACCAGGGGGTCGCCAAGCACACCGGACTGAGCATCGGGGTGGTGTCGATCATCATCGGGGCGGCCGTGCTGCTGGTCTGGATACCGATCCGGCAGCGCCCCGGCCTGGGCACCGTCTCCAACGTGTTCGTCGTCGGCCTCGCGATGGACGCCACCTTGGCCCTCGTACCGGAGATGCACTCGCTGCCCGCCAGGATCGGGCTGCTGGCCGGTGGGATCGTGGTCAACGGGCTGGCGACCGGCCTGTACATCGCCGCCCGTTTCGGTCCGGGCCCGCGCGACGGTCTGATGACCGGGCTGCACCGGCTGACCGGACGCTCGATCCGTCTCGTGCGCACCGGCATCGAGATCGCGGTGGTGGCCGCCGGGTTCCTGCTGGGCGGGTCGGTGGGCGTGGGCACGGTGGCGTACGCGCTGGCGATCGGCCCGCTGGCCCAGTTCTTCCTTCGCCTGTTCGCCGCTCCCGCGAAGCAGGACGCACAGCCGATCGCGAAGCCTGAAGCGACGCCGGCCGCGGAGCCGAGCGCCGGTGACGCGCCGGAGCGGGCGATACTGCCCGGGTGAACCGCGCACCTCAGCACAGCTACCTGGACCATCCGGGACCGGTCGTCCCGTTCGCCCACCGCGGCGGGGCGGCCGACGGCCTGGAGAACACCTCGGCCGCCTTCCGGCGCGCCGCCGAGCAGGGCTACCGGTACTTCGAGACCGACGTCCACACCACCGCCGACGGCAGGCTGGTCGCCTTCCACGACCCGACCCTGGACCGGGTCACCGACACCGGCGGCAGGATCGCGGACCTGCCCTGGGACCGGGTGCGCCACGCGCGCGTGGCGGGCACCGAACCCCTCCCGCTGTTCGAGGAACTCCTGGAGGAGTTCCCCGAGGCCCGCTGGAACGTCGACCTCAAGGCGGAGCCCGCCCTGCTCCCCCTGGTCGACCTGGTCCGCCGTACGAACTCCTGGGACCGGATCTGCGTGGGCTCGTTCAACGAGGGCCGGGTCGCCAGGGCCCAGCGCCTCGCCGGACCGCGCCTGGCCACGTCGTACGGCGTCCGGGGCGTGCTGGCGCTGCGGCTGCGCTCGCTGGGCGTTCCCGCCCCGCTGCGGCGGGGGGCGGTCTGCGCCCAGGTGCCGGAGACCCAGAACGGGGTACGCGTGGTGGACCGGCGTTTCGTGACGACGGCGCACGCGCTGGGCCTGCGGGTCCACGTGTGGACGATCAACGACGCGGACCGGATGAGGGCCCTTGTCGATCTCGGTGTGGATGGCATCATGACGGACCAGATCGCGACGCTGCGGTCGGTGCTGACCGAGCGGGGGGCCTGGGCCTGACCCGTACTCCCTCACCCGTAGTCGCGTCGGTACGGGGACCGGGACGGGGAGCGCGCGTGAAGGCCGATGCAGGGGAGCCGCAGGAAGCCGCGGCGGACCGCGGACGCGAGCAACGCGGCTGGTACTTCTACGACTTCGCGTGCTCCGTGTACTCCACGAGTGTGCTGACCGTCTTCCTCGGCCCCTATCTGACGACGGTCGCCAAGGCCGCCGCCGACCCGGCGGGCTTCGTCCACCCGCTAGGCATCCCGGTGCGGGCGGGCTCCCTGTTCGCGTACGCGGTGTCCCTCTCGGTGATCCTCGCGGTGCTGGTGATGCCCGTGGTCGGCGCGATCGCCGACCGCACGGGACGCAAGAAGCCGCTGCTCGCCGCCGCCGCGTACCTGGGGGCGACCGCCACCGCGGGCATGTTCTTCCTGGACGGCGACCGCTATCTGCTGGGCGCGCTGCTGCTGATCCTCGCCAACGCGTCCCTGTCCGTCTCCATGGCGCTCTACAACGCCTACCTGCCGCAGATCGCCACCCCCGACGAGCGCGACCGGGTGTCCTCCCGGGGCTGGGCCTTCGGCTACGCCTCGGGCGCCCTGGTCCTGGTGCTCAATCTGGTGCTCTACACCGGCCACGACTCCTTCGGCGTGAGCGAGTCCGAGGCGGTACGGATCTGTCTGGCGTCGGCCGGGGTGTGGTGGGGCGCCTTCGCCCTGATCCCGCTGCGCCGGCTGCGGGACCGCAAGGTGGCCACCGACGGCACCCGGCTGACCATGGGCCAGGGCTGGCGGCAGCTGGTCGCCACCCTCAAGGACATGCGCAGGCACCCGCTGACGCTGTCGTTCCTGCTGGCCTATCTGGTCTACAACGACGGCGTCCAGACGGTGATCTCCCAGGCGTCGGTATACGGCTCCGAGGAACTGGGCCTCGACCAGACGACCCTGATCACGGCCATCCTCCTCGTCCAGGTCCTGGCGATCTTCGGGGCACTCGGCATGGGGCGTCTGGCCCAGCGGTACGGCGCCAAGCGGACCATTCTCGGTTCGCTCGTCGCCTGGACGCTGACGATCGGCGTGGGGTATTTCCTCCCTGCCGGGGCACCCGTCTGGTTCTTCGTGCTGGCGGCTGCGATCGGCCTGGTGCTCGGCGGCAGCCAGGCACTGTCCCGCTCGCTGTTCTCGCACCTGGTGCCGCGCGGCAAGGAGGCCGAGTACTTCTCCGCATACGAGATGAGCGACCGGGGCATGAGCTGGCTGGGGCCGCTGGTGTTCGGTCTGGCCTTCCAGCTGACGGGAAGCTACCGGGACGCCATCATCTCCCTGGTGGTCTTCTTCCTCGTGGGGTTCATCCTGCTCGCGCGGGTACCCGTGAGGCGGGCCGTGGCGGCGGCCGGAAACCCCGTACCGGAAAGAATTTAGACCTTGAAGTAAAAGGCCGGTAGTGTACGCCTTTGGCTTACCAGGCGGACCGTTACTGCGTGCTTGCGCAGGAAAAAGAGTGGGTGACATCTGATGTCAGATGTGACAAAGCGGTCACTGGTGGGTACAACAAGGGGCGGCACGACGGGCGACGCACTGACCCGCAACGGGAATCTTTACCGCCGACCGGACGTTGACCGGATAACGACGACAGCGACAACACCTGTCCTGTGGGCGACAAGCCCGGGAGGCACGATTCATGAGTGAGCGAGCTCTCCGCGGTACGCGGCTCGTGGTTACCAGCTACGAGACGGACCGCGGCATCGATCTGGCCCCGCGCCAGGCGGTGGAGTACGCATGTGAGAAGGGCCATCGCTTTGAGATGCCCTTCTCCGTGGAAGCGGAAATTCCGCCGGAGTGGGAGTGCAAGGTCTGCGGGACCCAGGCACTCCTTGTGGACGGCGATGGGCCGGAGGAGAAGAAGGGCAAGCCCGCGCGTACGCACTGGGACATGCTCATGGAGCGACGCACCCGCGAGGAACTCGAAGAGGTCCTGGCCGAAAGGCTCGCGGTACTGCGTTCTGGCGCCATGAACATCGCTGTGCATCCGCGGGACAGCCGCAAGTCCGCCTGACGCCCTCACCGGCGAAGGGCCACTGGAGAAGTACAGCGCAAGAGCCGCGGGGGGGGGGGGGGAGGGGGGGGGGGGGGGGGGGGGGGGGGGGTGGGGGGGGGGGGGGGGGGGGGGGGGTGGGGAGGGGGGGA
>NZ_JBVIMX010000041.1:0-33958 GCF_055579625.1 Streptomyces sp. NPDC032721
TACTGCAGGGGGGACCCTGTGGGAGAGTAGGACGCCGCCGAACAATCATTGTGGGAAAGCCCCGCACCTTATGGTGCGGGGCTTTTCTGCGTTTAGGGGCAGGGTTTTCGGTGACTGGTGACTAGGTTCCGGAGCGGCTGCCGACCGAGGCCAGGCCCAGCCAGGTGTGGGGGTTGCCCTCCCAGCACCAGCCCAGCTTCGGGGCACCCTTGCTGATCCAGAGGGCGGGGACCCGCTTGTCCTTGGTGCCGAGACGGGTGCCCGAGAGGGAATAGCACTTGTTCTTGGCGAGGGTTTCGGGGAAGAGGGTAAGGAGGGCGATGCCTTCCTCCATCGTCAGGCCCGTACGGTCGCGGGAAGCGATGGTGGCCATGGCGTCCAGGGGGACCACGTTGCAGAATTCCTCGCCGCGGTCGACGTCGAAGGCGACGTACGCCTCGCCCTTGGGGAGTTCGAGGGAGTCGATCGAGACGAACTGCTCCAGCTCGCCCGGCTTGTAGAAGCGCTCGATCACACCGGGCTTGGTGGACTTGCCGGCCAGGGTCGTCAGGGTGATGGTCTCCTCGATCGGTGCGAGCGCGCGGGTGAGCACCAGGACGAACGGGACGCGGCCCTCGGTCGGTGCGGCCATCGTCGACTCACGCTTCAACACCGGGGCGCGCAGCGGTTCGAGCAGCTCGCGGAAGCCGGACTCGGACTTGCCCGTGAGCTTGGCGTAGCCCAGGTCCAGCAGGGTCTGGATCTGGCGGTCGAACTCGGTACCGGCGTCGAATGTGGTCATGCATGCCTCCGAGCGGTGGGGACGGGTCCGTGGGGATATTTACGTTCGACGTAAAGTTAGCCCGGGCGTGCGTCAGCGTCAAGGGTATTTTTACGTCGGGTGTAAGGTTCTCGCATGGCCATCGATACCGGAGGACTCCGCGAGTCCAAGAAGCAGGAGACCAGACAGCTGATCTCCGACCATGCGACCAGGCTGTTCGTCGAGCGCGGCTTCGAGGCGACCACGCTCGCCGACATCGCCGCCGCCGCCCGGGTCGCCAAGAAGACCGTCACCAACTACTACGCCCGCAAGGAGGACATGGCGCTGGACCGGCACGAGGAGTTCGTGGAGGGTCTGGCGCGCACGGTCGTCGAGCGGAAGCCGGGGGAGTCCGCGCTGGCGGCCCTGCGGCGGGAGTTCCTGGCGGGGGCGGAGCGGTGCGATCCCGTCATCGGATTCTCGGGGCCGGTGTTCGCGCGCATGATCGTGGACAGTCCGACCCTGCTCGGCCGGTTGCGTGATCTGCACGACCAGCGGGAGCGGGCGTTGGAAGGGGTCCTCGCGGCCGAGGTCGGGGCGGCCGACGGAGACCTCGTACCGCGTGCGGTGGCCGTCCAACTGGGGGGCGCGCACCGGGTGTTGTTCCAGTGTGTGCTCGACCGGACCCTGGCCGGGCTGGACAACGACCGCATCGCCGCCGAGGCGGCGGATGCGGGGCGGGTCGTCTTCGGGATGCTGGAAGGGTCGCTCGGGGAGTATGCGGTGAGGGAGTAAGCAGGGGCGGGTCAGTGGGTGGTGTCGAGGTGGGTCCGGTGTTCCGGGGTCAGCTCCACTGCCAGGGCGCCCAGGTTTTCGTTGAGTTGGGCCAGGGACGAGGCTCCTGCGAGCGGGATCACCGGGAGTCGGTGGCCCAACTGCCAGGCCAGGACCACCTGGTTGACCGTCGCGCCGGTCTCAGCGGCGACCTCGCGAAGTGCCGCGAGGCGGGCCGGGGTGCCCGGGTGCTGGTAGTCGTCCGGGACGGGCTTGTCGTCGCGGACGTACGCGCCGCCCATCAGCGGGGAGTACGCCACCAGGGTCAGGTCCTGCTCCGCGAGGAGGTAGCTCGCCAGGTCCGGGCCGACGTGGCCGAGGCTGCCCTCGGGGAAGAGCGGGAAGGGGATGTCGTAGCGCGGGCGCAGGTAGCTGTGCTGGTACTGGAGGACCTCGTAACCGGGCAGCCCCGCCGCCTTCGCCAGGTTGCGGGCGCGCTCGATGCGCCAGGTGGCGTGGTTGCTGGTGCCGAGGAGGCCGACGGCTCCCTCCCGTACCGTCGCGCCCAACGCCTCGACGGTCTCGGAGAGTTCGACGGTGCGGTCCTCGATGTGGGTGTAGAGGAGGTCGATCTTCTCGATGCCCAGCTGCTCGCGGCTGCGGTCGACGGCCTCGCGGATCGCCTTCGCGGACAGGCCCTCGGGGTTGTCGACGAAGCCGGTGCCCGGCGACTTCGGGCGGGCGCCCAGCTTGGTGGCGATCACCATGCGGTCGGCGACGCCCCGGCTCTTCAGCCAGCGGCCGAGCAGCAGCTCGCTCTGGCCGCCCTGGCTGTCGTCGTGCCAGTAGGAGTAGTTGTTCGAGGTGTCGAGGAAGGTGCCGCCGGCCTCGGCGAAGCGGTCGAGGATCTCGTACGACGTCCTCTCGTCGGTGTACGTGCCGAACAGCATCGCGCCCAGGGCGAGGACGCTGACCTCGCGCCGGGTGGCGGGGTCGGTGCCGATGGTGCGGTAGCGCATCGCGGGCGAAGTGGCAGTGGTGGGCGGCTGCTTGGACATGGGAACTCCCTTGTGCAAGCCCGGTGTTCGGGCTTCGGTGCGGTGACAGGAAGGGAGTCTGCTCGTTGGAGTGCTCTCCAGGTCAAGCGCTGCTCGCGGGGACGGCCCGGACGGCGTGACGGAGGTTTTGCGTTCAGTGGGGCACGGACCTAGGGGGAACCCGTCCGCCGCCCGGTGAGGCTCTTCAGCGGGCTGTGGAGGGCCAGATGTCAGGACATGGGCGGTGTGCGGTGTCAGACTGGGGGCGACCGGGGACGAGTGCTCCGCGTCCGCGGTGACCGGGTCCCGGCGACGATCCGTCGAAGGAGCGCACCACCATGCTCACCACTGACTTCGTGACCGGCGCACCCAACTGGCTCGATCTCGGCAGCACGGACACCGCGGCATCCGCCGAGTTCTACGGCGCGGTGTTCGGCTGGGACCACCAGTCGGCGGGGCCGGAGGCCGGGGGATACGGCTTCTTCCAGAAGGACGGCAGGACGGTCGCGGCCCTGGGCCCCCTCACCGAGGAGGGCGCGTCACCGGCCTGGACCGTGTACTTCCACACTTCCGACGCGGACGCCGTCACCAAGGCCGTCGAGCAGGGCGGCGGCTCGGTGCGCGTCGCGCCGTTCGACGTGATGGACGCGGGGCGGATGGCCTGCCTCACCGACCCGTCCGGTGCCCAGTTCTCCGTGTGGCAGCCCGCCTCGGTCCAGGGCCTGGAGGTCGCCTCGGAGAGCAACGCCCTGTGCTGGGCCGAGCTGCACTCCGCCGACCCGGCGGCCGCCCTCTCCTTCTACCGCTCGCTGTTCGGGTGGCGGAGCCATGAGATGGAAACCGGGGGGATGGCGTACACCGTGCTCTCCGCGGCGGAGGGCGACCAGGAGGACGCGTCCTTCGGTGGCCTCGTGGCCGCCGACGAGGGCGCCGAATCGCGCTGGCTTCCGTATTTCGCCGTCGATGACACCGACGCGGTCGTCGCCGGCGTGCAGGAGAACGGCGGCACGGTCCTGATGCCCGCCGCTGACGTGCCGGACGTCGGCCGCATCGCCATGCTCGCCGACCCCTCCGGGGCGGCGTTCGCCGTCCTCAAGCCCAACCCGCCCACGGCCTGACCAGGCCGGATGGTGTGTGGTCCCCAGGGAGGTCGCCCAGGGGACCACACACCACCCCGGTCACCGGTGGTCAGGTCGTGGAGCCGGTTCTCAGCACTCGATGACGTTGACCGCCAGGCCGCCCCGTGCCGTCTCCTTGTACTTGACCTTCATGTCCGCGCCGGTCTCCTTCATGGTCTTGATGACCTTGTCGAGGGAGACCTTGTGGCTGCCGTCGCCGCGCATGGCCATCTTGGCGGCGGTGATCGCCTTCACGGCGGCCATGCCGTTGCGCTCGATGCAGGGGATCTGGACGAGGCCGCCGACGGGGTCGCAGGTGAGGCCGAGGTTGTGTTCCATGCCGATCTCGGCGGCGTTCTCGACCTGCTCCGGGGAGCCGCCGAGGACCTCGGCGAGGGCGCCCGCTGCCATGGAGCAGGCGGAGCCGACCTCGCCCTGGCAGCCGACCTCGGCGCCGGAGATGGAGGCGTTCTCCTTGAAGAGCATGCCGATGGCGCCGGCCGCGAGGAGGAAGCGGACCACGGCGTCCTCGTCGGCGTTCGGGACGAAGTTCATGTAGAAGTGCAGGACGGCGGGGATGATGCCGGCGGCGCCGTTGGTGGGCGCGGTGACCACCCGGCCGCCTGCCGCGTTCTCCTCGTTGACGGCCATCGCGTAGAGGGTGACCCACTCCATCGCGTGCGTCTTCGGGTCGCCGTCGGCGCGCAGCTGGCGGGCGGTGTGGGCGGCGCGGCGGCGGACCTTGAGGCCGCCGGGGAGGATGCCCTCGCGGGACATGCCCCGCGAGACGCAGGCCTGCATGACCCTCCAGATCTCCAGGAGGCCCTCGCGGATCTCCTCCTCGGTGCGCCAGGCCTTCTCGTTCTCCAGCATCATCGCGGAGATGGACATGCCGCTCTCGCGCGCCAGCCGGAGCAGCTCGTCGCCGGTGCGGAAGGGGTACTTGAGGACCGTGTCGTCGGGGACGATCGGGTTCTCGCCCGCCACCGCGTCCTCGTCGACGACGAAGCCGCCGCCCACCGAGTAGTAGGTCTTCTCCAGCAGGGGCGTGCCCTGGGCGTCGTACGCGAAGAGGGTCATTCCGTTCGCGTGGTACGGCAGGGAGCGGCGGCGGTGCAGGATCAGTTCGTTGGGCTCGTCGAAGTCGATCTCGTGGGCGGAGCCGATCTCCGTGGCGAGCAGGCGCAGCTTGCCGGTGGCGCGGATGCGCTCGACCTCGGCGTCGGCGGTCTCGACGTTGACGGTGCGCGGGGAGTGGCCCTCCAGGCCGAGCAGGACGGCCTTGGGGGTGCCGTGGCCGTGGCCGGTGGCGCCGAGCGAGCCGAAGAGCTCAGCCCGTACGGAGGTGGTTTGGGCGAGCAGGCCGTCCTTCTTGAGGCGTCCCACGAACATCCGGGCGGCACGCATGGGGCCGACCGTGTGGGAGCTGGACGGGCCTATGCCGATCGAGAACAGGTCGAAGACCGAGATGGCCACGGGGTAACTCCTCAGAAGGGTGGCGGACGCCGTTGTCCGTCGGGCATTACGGGCGTACGGGGCCCCAGGGGGCCCACGGGGGGCAAGGGGCGGGGCACCGCACTCACTGTCCAGTGTGCGCGGTGCCCCGTTTTTACGTATTGCTGGAATTCTGCATCCAGATGAAGCGTACGGAACTACTTGAGTCCGGGGTAAAGCGGGTGCTTGTCGGCGAGCGCCGTGACGCGGGCCGAGAGGGCCTTGGCGTCGTACGACGGCTTCAGGGCCTCCGCGATGATGTCGGCGACCTCGGTGAAGTCCTCCGCCTGGAAACCGCGGGTGGCCAGCGCGGGGGTGCCGATGCGCAGGCCGGAGGTGACCATCGGGGGGCGCGGGTCGTTCGGAATGGCGTTCCGGTTGACCGTGATGCCGAGCTCGTGGAGGCGGTCCTCGGCCTGCTGGCCGTCCAGCTCCGAGTTGCGCAGGTCGACCAGGACCAGGTGCACGTCGGTGCCGCCGGAGAGGACGGAGACGCCGTGCTCGGTGACGTCCGCCCGGACCAGGCGGTCGGCCAGGATGCGGGCGCCGTCCAGGGTGCGCTGCTGGCGCTCCTTGAACTCCGGGGAGGCCGCGACCTTGAAGGAGACGGCCTTGGCCGCGATCACGTGCTCCAGCGGGCCGCCCTGCTGACCCGGGAAGACCGCGGAGTTGATCTTCTTGGCCAGTTCGGCCGTGGAGAGGATCACGCCGCCGCGGGGGCCGCCGAGGGTCTTGTGGGTGGTGGTGGTGACCACGTGGGCGTGCGGGACCGGGTTGGGGTGCAGCCCGGCCGCGACGAGGCCCGCGAAGTGCGCCATGTCGACCATCAGGTACGCGCCGACCTCGTCCGCGATCTCGCGGAACTTCGCGAAGTCCAGCTGGCGCGGGTACGCGGACCAGCCGGCCACGATCAGCTTCGGCTGGGACTCCTTGGCGAGGCGGGCGACCTCGTCCATGTCGACCTCGCCGGTCTCGTCGACGTGGTACGGGACCACGTTGTAGAGCCGGCCCGAGAAGTTGATCTTCATGCCGTGGGTCAGGTGACCGCCGTGGGCCAGGTTGAGGCCCATGATCGTGTCGCCCGGCCGGATCAGCGCGTGCATCGCCGCGGCGTTGGCCTGCGCACCGGAGTGCGGCTGGACGTTCGCGTGCTCGGCGCCGAACAGCGCCTTGATGCGGTCGATCGCGATCTGCTCGACCACGTCGACGTGCTCGCAGCCACCGTAGTAGCGGCGGCCCGGGTAGCCCTCGGCGTACTTGTTGGTGAGGACCGAGCCCTGGGCCTCCATGACGGCGACCGGAGCGAAGTTCTCCGACGCGATCATTTCGAGGGTGGACTGCTGGCGGTGGAGCTCGGCGTCGACGGCGGCGGCGACGTCCGGGTCCAGCTCGTGGAGTGAGGAGTTGAGAAGCGACATCAGGCGAGTCCCTAGGGGTGTCAGTTGCCGGAGAGCGCGGAGTACTCGTCGGCGGAGAGCAGGTCGTCCGGCTCCGCGGTGACGCGTACCTTGAACAGCCAGCCGCCCTCGAACGGGGCGGAGTTCACCAGCGACGGGTCGTCCACGACGTCCTGGTTCGCCTCGGTGACCTCGCCGGTCACCGGGGAGTAGAGGTCGCTCACGGACTTGGTCGACTCCAGTTCGCCACAGGTCTCGCCCGCGGTGACCGTCTCGCCGACCTCAGGGAGCTGGGCGTAGACGACGTCACCGAGCGCGTTGGCCGCGAACTCCGTGATGCCGACCGTCGCGATGCCGTCCTCGGACGTCGCGAGCCACTCGTGCTCCTTGCTGTAACGCAGCTGCTGGGGGTTGCTCATGGCTGAATTCTCCTGGATGCGGGGGAGTGCTGAGGAACAGGGTCTTGACAGATGAGACGGGTGCGTCCGCGGGGATGCGGCGTTCGTCACTCCGGTCGTGCGCGGAGTGTTACTTCTGCCGCTTGTAGAACGGCAGCGCGACGACCTCGTACGGCTCGTGCGTACCACGGATGTCCACGCCGACGCCCTCGGTGCCGGGGGCCGCGAAGGCCGCGTCGACGTACGCCATGGCGATCGGCCTGCCCAGCGTCGGTGACGGGGCGCCGGAGGTGACCTCGCCGACGGTCCGGCCGTCGACGACCACCTGGAAGCCGGAGCGCGGGACGCGGCGGCCCTCGGCGACCAGGCCGACCAGCTTGCGCGGCGGGGCGGTCCGTGCGCGCTCGGAGGCCGCCTGGAGTGCCGTACGGCCGACGAAGTCGCCCTCCTTCTCGAACTTGACGACCCTGCCCAGGCCGGCGTCGAAGGGGGTGAGTCCCGTCGTCAGCTCGTTGCCGTACAGCGGCATGCCCGCCTCCAGGCGGAGCGTGTCGCGGCAGGACAGGCCGCAGGGGATCAGGCCGACGCCCGCGCCCGCCTCGGTCAGCGCCTGCCACAGCTTCTCGGCGTGCTGCGGCTCGACGAACAGCTCGAAGCCGTCCTCGCCGGTGTAGCCGGTGCGCGCGATCAGCGCCGGGACGCCCGCGACGGTGCCGGGCAGGCCCGCGTAGTACTTCAGGCCGTCCAGGTCGGCGTCGGTGACGGACTTGAGGATGCCGGGGGACTCGGGGCCCTGCACGGCGATCAGGGCGTACGCGTCACGGTCGTCGCGGACCTGGGCGTCGAAGCCGGCCGAGCGGGCGACGAGCGCGTCCAGGACGGTCTGGGCGTTGCCCGCGTTGGCGACCACCATGTACTCGGTCTCGGCCAGGCGGTAGACGATCAGGTCGTCGACGATGCCGCCGTCCTCCTGGCAGATCATCGTGTACCGGGCGCGGCCGAGGCCCACGGTGCCGATGTTGCCGACGAGGGCGAAGTCGAGGAGGTCCACGGCCTGCGGTCCGGTCACGGTGATCTCGCCCATGTGGGAGAGGTCGAAGAGACCGGCCTTGGTGCGTACGGCGTTGTGCTCGTCGCGCTCGGAGGCGTACCGCAGCGGCATGTCCCAGCCCGCGAAGTCGGTCATGGTCGCGCCGAGCGAGCGATGCAGGGCATCGAGGGCAGTGAGGCGGGTGGTACTCATGAAATGACTCCCAAGGCATGACTACGGGCATGACGACGAGGACACTGTCCTCCCCATCTGTCATCGGAACCTGAGAGGTTCGCCGACGCGTCGTGCACTCGGGGGAGTGACGTGCGTCAGGCTTGCACCTTGGGTGGGGTCGTGGCTGCCGACTTGTCGACAGGGGAGACCCGCTTTTCAGATCTGCCTCGCCCGCGCGGTACGGGGCCTGAGAGATTCAAGGGAGGAGCTTGCTCCTTCGGCGTCCCGGCACTGCTGCCGTGGACTCTCCCGCGCGGGTTCATGCGGCCGTTGTGAAGTTGGGGGTGCACAGGGGCTGCCTGGCGCGCACATCATTGCACGCCCCCCTCGGTCGGCAAATCGCTTGTCCCGCATTACCTTTTCTTTACACTTCTTGGGCAAGGGTGAGGTCGTACCCAGCAGGGGGAGGGGTGAGGGCGTTGCAGCAATCCAGTGGCGTTGCCACGGCGGGCGTGGCAGGAGCCGGAGCCGGGGCCACGGCGGGCGTGGGAGCGGTGCGGCCGGTGCCGGTGCCGGTCGTGCGCGATCTGCGGGACCGGGCGGGGTGCAGTCCGCGCCGGCTGATGTTCGCGGCCGGGGACGTGGTCGTCGTGTCCGGGCTGCCGGGCAGCGGCAAGAGCACGCTGATCGGGCGTACGGCGACGGGGGTGCGCACCATCGACTCGCAGGACGTCCGCGAGCGCTGGGACGCCGCGACGCCCGGCTGGCTGCCGTACGCCCTCTACCGGCCCCTCGTGCGGGTTGCGCACTACGCGGGGCTGCGCAAGGTGCTGCGCTCCGGCGAGAGCGTGGTCGTGCACGACTGCGGTACGCAGACCTGGGTGCGGCGGTGGCTGGCGCGCGAGGCGCGGCGGCGCGGGCGCGGGCTGCGGCTCGTCCTGCTCGACGTGACGCCCGAGGTGGCCAGGGACGGTCAGCGGGAGCGCGGACGCGGAGTCTCCGGTTACGCCTTCGCCCGGCACCGGAAGGCGGTCGGCACGCTGGTGCGCGACGCGGAGGGCGAGCGGCTGCCCGCCGGGTGCGCCTCGGCGGTGCTGCTGGACCGGACGGCGGCGGGAGTGCTGCGGGAGATCGGCTTCGAGGCGGGCTGAGCGGGGGCCGGGGCCCGGGGATGCTGAGCGGGGGCCGGGGCCCGGGGATAAGGTCGTCCGCGCAGGTCGGGAGCGGGTGGAAGGCGAGAAGGGGACGGTCCGTGGAGATTCCGGAGCAGTACGGCACAGGCGGTCACTACGGTGCCGGCGGTACGGGTGGGGCGGCCGGTGCTGACGGTATGGGCGGCGCAGGCGGCGGCTGGCCCGTCAATGAGCTCGAAGAGGTGCTTGCCGCCTCGCTCGGCAACCCCTCCTCGGGCCCCCGCCTTCTCGAAGTGCTCGGCCGCAGCCCCCTGTGGATCCCGCTGCCCAACGGCGGCGGCCCGGACAGCGGCCCCCTCGACCTGCCCACCACGGAGCTCGAAGGCCAGGCGTACGTCCCCGTCTTCAGCTCCGAGCAGCAGTTCCTGCGCTGCGTGGGCGACGGGATGTCCTTCGCGGTGGCCCCCGCCGTGGAGTTCGCCCGGGGGCTGCCCCCGCAGCTGGGCATCGTGGTGAACCCGGGCGGCGCCGTCGGCACCCCGCTGCCGCCGGTCGCCGTCGCCGAGCTGTGCAGGACCGGCCGTACGCCGCTGGACGGGCCCGCGAGCGGCGGCAGGGTGCGGCTTTTCGAGCCCGACTGGCAGGACGAGCCGGTCGACTTCCTGGCCGCCGCGGCCGGGGAGTTCCAGCAGAGCGGCATCGTCGTCACCGCCCGGCGCGCGCTGGCGAGCGTCGAGGGGGAGGAGCCCGCGCTGTTCGTCGGCGTACAGCTGTCCTCGTGGGAGGGCGCGGACCGCAACGCGCCCATGGACGCGCTGGGCCGGGCGCTGGGGCGCGAGTCGGTCAAGTGGCCGGTGCACCTGCTGCTGCTCGACATGGCGCAGGATCCGGTCGCCGAGTGGATGCTGGAGCGGGTGCGGCCCTTCTACCGGCGGGAACACTGAGGCGCACGGGCGAAGACTTCGAAACCGGTACCGGTTCGGTGTCAGCCCTGCCGCTTAAGCTGGTTTGATGACCTCGCTGCACGGGGGCGGTTCGTTTCAGGTGTGGCCAGCGTCGACACGGTGGATCGAAGAGGGGCGGGACCCAGGGTGAGCGCGTCAGGCACCGCGGCGGCCGGACAGGTCGAGCACATGCTGCGCCAGGTGACCCCGGGGCGGTACGACGCGTACGAGGCGCTGCTGCACGCCCTCGTCGACGGCAAGCTGTGGATGCTCCTCTGGCACGGCACGGCCGGATCCCCCGACGCCCAGTACGGGAACATGGAGGTCGAGGGCTTCGGCTACGCGCCCTGCGTGACCTCCGCCCAGGAGCTCGCCGCCAGCGGCTGGAACCGGGCGTACGAGGTCGCCACCGGGCAGGACCTGGCCCGCGCCCTCTACCCCGACCGCTGGGGCATCTGGCTCAACCCGCACGCGCCCGGCGGCGGTCTCGGCATCCCGTGGCTCGACCTCAGGCGCATCGCCACAGGTCTGAACCGGATGCCCGCGGGACCGCTGCGGATCTCCGAACCGTCCCTGGAGATCCCGCAGTTCTACGCCCGGCTGGCACAGAACGCCCATCACACCCCGGCCGTACGCGCGCTCAGCCGCGCCTGGGTGCAGCCCGCGCTGGGCGCCCCGTACCTCGCCATCGGTCTGGACCTCTACGACACCGGACGGCAGTCGGTGGAGGCGGTGCGGGCGATGATGCAGCAGTCCATCGGTGTGGTCCCGGACGGGCTGCCGGTGTCCACGGTCGCGATGACCGACGAGCACGACCCGGTCGGCATGTGGCTGCGCGCCAATGCCCGCCCGTTCTACACGCGGGACGCGCACGCGCCGGCGCCGACCGGTGCGCCGGGCTACGGATACCCGCCGTCGCGCGCGTACTGACCCCTTTCCGCTTGCCCCTTTTCCACCCCTTCGCGGGGTCAATTCGCATGCCCGGGCGATGAGTTCAGGCCTCGATCGCACTACGTCAAGGTCTGTCCCAATTTAGAGGCTCTGAGCGGGAGTTGGCACGTAGTGCCGGGCGATGCGCCCAATTGCCCATTGTTCGCCCGTGGTTCACCCCCGTCCGGATACCGGAACACCGCAGAAAGCGTCACGGTTGCGCATCCTTTGGCCGGGGGGTCTGGCGGGGTGCGCCGTCGGCATTGAAGACTCCCCGAATCAAGGGGCGTTCGCCCTGTGTTCGACAAGAGCTTCAGGCCGCCACTAGCGGCGAGCAAGGGCCGGTCACCGCTGGCCGAGAGGGGTCGCTACCACGATGACGGCACCATTGCCCGACACGAGCGCGGACACGGATCCGTCCCAGGATGCCGCTGTCGCCGCGCATGTCGTGACCAAGGCCGTCGAAGGACGGTCGCTGCGCCAGATCGCCTGGACCAGGCTCAAGCGCGACAAGCTGGCGCTGGCCGGCGGGGCGGTCGTCCTGTTCCTGGTACTCGTCGCGATCTTCGCGCCGTGGATCGTCGATCTGCTGGGCCACCCGCCCGACGAGTACCACGAGGAAATGATCGACCCGCTGACCTCGAACCCGATCGGGGCCTGGGGCGGCGCGAACTCGGACTTCCTGTTCGGAGTCGAGCCGGTCAACGGCCGCGACGTGTTCAGCCGCATCATCTACGGTGCGCGCGTCTCGCTGCTGGTCGGATTCCTGGCCGCGGTCTTCGCCGTGGTGCTCGGAACGATCCTCGGCATCGTCGCCGGATTCTTCGGCGGCTGGATCGACGCGCTGATCAGCCGCGTCATGGACATGCTGCTGTCGTTCCCGCAGCTCCTGTTCATCATCGCGCTGGTCTCGGTACTGCCGAACGAGATGCTCGGACTCAGCGGCACCGGCGTACGCATGCTGGTCCTGATCGTGGTCATCGGATTCTTCGGCTGGCCGTACATCGGACGCATCGTCAGGGGTCAGACACTGTCGCTGCGCGAGCGGGAGTACGTCGAGGCGGCCCGCAGCCTCGGTGCGGGGCGTGGTTACGTCCTCTACAAGGAGCTGCTGCCCAACCTGGTCGCGCCGATCACCGTCTACATGACGCTGATGATCCCGACCAACATCCTCACCGAGGCCGCGCTCAGCTTCCTCGGTGTGGGCGTCAAGCCGCCGACGTCCTCGTGGGGACAGATGCTGTCCAGCGCGATCTCGACCTTCGAGTTCGTACCGACGTACATGATCATCCCCGGTCTCGCGATCTTCATCACCGTGATGGCCTTCAACCTCTTCGGAGACGGGGTCCGAGACGCACTCGACCCCAAGGGCACGCGCTGATGCGACGACCCACCCAGATCTCCGGTCCGGCGCACCGCACGGACCGTGCATCCCATGACGGAGGAAGTAGATCGTGACAACCCTCAGGACTCCCAGGCGAAAGACGGCCGCCGCGTCGGCCATCGTCGTCGCGGCTCTGCTGACCACCGCTGCCTGCGGCGGAGGCGGCGGCAAGGGCGGCAACGAAAACGGCAAGGACGGTGCGGGCCCGGGCTTCAACGCGGCCAACAACAAGGTCCTCAACGCTTCGACCAAGAAGGGCGGGACCCTCAAGTTCATCGGCACGCAGGACGCCGACAGCTGGGACCCGCAGCGCGGTTACTACGGCTTCATGTGGGACTTCGCGCGCTACTACACGCGCACGCTGATCTCCTACAAGCCCGCCCCGGGCAAGGAGTCCGAGGAGCTCGTCCCCGACCTGGCCGAGGGCCTCGCCACGGTCTCCCCGGACAAGAAGACGTACACGTACAAGCTCAAGAAGGGCATCAAGTGGGAGGACGGCAAGGAGGTCACCTCCCAGCACGTCAAGTACGGCATCTCGCGCATCTGGGCCGACAAGGTCATCTCCGGCGGTCCGCTGTACCTCCGCGACGTCCTTGACCCGGAGAAGAAGTACAAGGGTCCCTACGAGGACAAGGACCCGAAGCAGGCCAACCTGACGGCCATCGAGACGCCCGACGACCACACCATCGTCTTCAAGCTCCCGGCGCCCAACGTCGACTTCGAGCAGATGCTGGCCATGCCGTCCGGCACCCCGGTCCGCCCGGACCTGGACACCAAGTCCAAGTACGCGCTGAAGCCGGCTTCGGTGGGCCCGTACAAGTTCGAGTCCTACGAGCCGAACAAGTCGATGAAGCTCGTCCGCAACCCGAACTGGGACCCCAAGACGGACACGGTCCGCGCGGCCCTCCCGGACAAGATCGACGTCACCTTCATCACCAACGCCGACGAGATGGACAACCGTCTCATCAACGGTGACTACGACATCGACATCAACGGCACGGGCCTCAGCTCCGCCGGCCGCACCAAGGCGATCCAGAAGCACAAGGGCAACATCGACAACCCGGACACCGGCTACATCCGGTACGCGGTCTTCCCGCAGACGGTCGCGCCGATGAACAACAAGGACTGCCGCAAGGCCGTCATCTACGGCAGCGACCACAAGTCGCTGCAGACCGCCCGCGGCGGCCCGATGGCCGGTGGCGACATCGCGCCCAACATGCTGCCGAAGATCATCAGCGGTGCGGACCCGAAGTACGACCCGTACGGCGTCCTGGAGAACAACGGGGCCGCCAACGAGGCCAAGGCCAAGCAGGCGCTGAAGGACTGCGGCAAGCCGAACGGCTTCTCGACCACCATCGCGGTCCGCAACAACAAGCCCGCCGAGGTCGCCACCGCGCAGTCGATGCAGGCCTCGCTCGCGAAGATCGGCATCAAGGCCGAGATCGACCAGTACGACGGCGCCCAGTCCAACACCGTCATCGGTGCACCTGAGGTCGTCAAGAAGAAGAACTACGGCATCATCATCATGGGCTGGGGCCCGGACTTCTCCTCCGGCCAGGGCTTCCTGCTCCCGCTCGTCGGCTCGAAGTACATCACCGCGAGTGGCAACAACAACTACTCGATGCTGAAGGACCCGAAGGTCGACAAGGGGCTCGCCGACGCCATCGCGGCCAAGACGCCCGAAGAGGCGGCCAAGATCTACGCCGACGTCAACAAGATGGTCTCGGAGCACGCGGTCTACCTGCCGTTCGTGTACGAGAAGAACATCAAGTGGCGCAGCAGCCGGCTGACGAACATCTACACCACCACCAACAACAACGGTTACTACGACTACGCCTCCGTCGGCGTCGTCAAGTAGTGACCTTTCCGATCGCTCCGCCGGCGCACCCGCCGCTAGGCACGAAGGGCAGGTGAGGGCCGTCGCGTGACGGGTCGGGGCAGGTACCGCAATCCGGTGCCTTCCCCGGCCCGTCCCGCCGGGCCGAGAGCAGTGCTCGCTTATCTCATCAGGCGGCTTGGCGCCGTCATTGTGATGCTTCTGATCGTCATCTTCGTGACGTTCGTCATCTTCTTCATGGTCCCCAAATGGGCAGGTCTCGACCTGGCCAGCATGTTCATCGGCAAGCAGGGCGACCCCGAGACCGTCAAGGCGATCGGGGAAAAGCTGAAGCTGAACGACCCGATCCTGGTTCAGCTCTGGGAGTTCGTCAGCGGAATCTTCGTCGGCCGCGACTACAACAGCTTCGGCGACAGCATCCACTGTCCCGCCCCGTGCTTCGGCTATTCGTTCCGTACGGAGCAGCCGATCTGGCCGCTGCTGCAGGACCGTCTGCCGGTCACCCTCGGCCTGGTCGCCGGTGCGGCGGTCATCTGGCTGCTGGTCGGCGTCGTCACCGGCATGATCTCGGCGCTCAAGCGCGGCACGATCTGGGACCGCGGCTCCATGGCCGTCGCCCTGGCCGGCGTCTCGCTGCCGATCTACTTCACCGGCATGCTCTCGCTGTCCGTCTTCACCTACAGCCTCGGCTGGCTCGACGGCCGGTACGTACCGTTCTCCGACTCCCCGGCAAGCTGGTTCGCCGGCATGATCATGCCGTGGGTCACCCTGGCGTTCCTCCAGGCGGCGATGTACGCGAGGCTCACCCGCGCCACCATGATGGAAGTCATGGGCGAGGACTACGTCCGCACCGCCCGCGCCAAGGGGCTCACCGAACGCGTCGTCATCGGCAAGCACGCCATGCGCTCCACCATGGCGCCGATCCTCACGGTCTTCGGCATGGACGTCGGCGCACTGGTCGGCGGCGCGATCCTGACCGAGACCACGTTCAGCATTCCGGGGCTCGGCGGCGCCGTGCTCCAGGCGATCAAGGGCAATGACCTCCCGATCATCATCGGCGTCACCCTGATCACCTCCGCAGCGGTGATCATCGCCAACCTGGTCGTGGACCTGATGTACGCAGTGATCGACCCCCGAGTGAGGCTCGCATGACCGACCTGAGCAAGAGCGGCGCGGCGCTGGGGGAGCCCGTGTCCGCCGACAGGCGCCCGTCCGATGCCTTCCTCGAAGTGCGCGACCTCAAGGTGCACTTCCCGACCGACGACGGTGTGGTCAAGTCCGTCGACGGGCTCAGCTTCTCGCTGGAGAAGGGCAAGACCCTCGGCATCGTGGGCGAGTCCGGCTCCGGCAAGTCCGTCACCTCGATGGGCATCATGGGGCTGCACACCACGGGCCAGTACGGCAAGCGCAAGGCGCAGATCTCCGGCGAAATCTGGCTGAAGGGCCAGGAGTTGCTGACCGCCGACCCGGCCACCGTGCGCGATCTGCGCGGCCGCGAGATGGCGATGATCTTCCAGGACCCGCTGTCCGCGCTGCACCCGTACTTCACCATCGGCCACCAGATCGTGGAGGCCTACCGGGTCCACCACAAGGTGGACAAGAAGGTCGCGCGCAAGCGGGCCGTGGAGATGCTGGACCGGGTGGGCATCCCGCAGCCGGACAAGCGGGTGGACTCCTATCCGCACGAGTTCTCCGGCGGTATGCGCCAGCGCGCCATGATCGCGATGTCGCTGGTCAACAACCCCGAGCTGCTGATCGCGGACGAGCCGACCACCGCCCTGGACGTCACCGTCCAGGCGCAGATCCTGGACCTGATGCGGGATCTGCAGAAGGAGTTCGGCTCGGCGGTCATCATCATCACCCACGACCTGGGCGTCGTCGCCGAACTGGCCGACGACATCCTGGTGATGTACGGCGGCCGGTGCGTCGAGCGCGGGCCCGCCGAAAAGGTCTTCGCCGAGCCGCGCCACCCGTACACCTGGGGTCTCCTCGGCTCGATGCCGCGCATCGACCGGGAGGAGACCGAGCGCCTCATCCCGGTGAAGGGCTCGCCGCCGTCCCTGATCAACATCCCGTCCGGCTGCGCCTTCAACCCGCGCTGCCCGTACGCAGATGTGCCCAAGGGCGGCATCACCCGCACCACCCGGCCCGAGCTCACCCTGGTGGAGAGCAGCGACCACTGGGCGGCCTGCCACATGTCGCAGGAGGACCGGGAGCGGATCTGGACCGAAGAGATTGCGCCCAAGCTGTGAGCGAGGACAACGACGTGACGATTCCCGCGCCGCGCGAGACTTCCGCCTCCGGCAAGGACGCGGCCGCGCCCGACGAGCGGGAGGTGCTGCTCAAGGTCTCCGGGCTGCAGAAGCACTTCCCGATCCGGGAGGGCCTGCTCAAGCGGCAGACCGGCTCGGTCAAGGCGGTGGACGGCCTCTCCTTCGACGTCCGGGCCGGTGAAACCCTGGGCGTGGTGGGCGAGTCGGGCTGCGGCAAGTCGACCATGGGCCGGCTGATTACCCGTCTCCTGGAGCCCACCGCGGGCACCGTGGAGTTCCAGGGCAAGGACATCACCCACCTCGGTGTACGGGGCATGCGCCCGATGCGTCGCGATGTGCAGATGATCTTCCAGGACCCGTACTCCTCGCTGAACCCGAGGCACTCGGTCGGCACCATCATCTCGGCGCCGTTCAAGCTCCAGGGCGTCGAGCCCGAGGGCGGCCTCAAGCGCGAGGTGCAGCGGCTCCTCGAAGTGGTCGGTCTCAACCCCGAGCACTACAACCGCTACCCGCACGAGTTCTCCGGCGGCCAGCGCCAGCGCATCGGCATCGCCCGCGCGCTCGCGCTCAAGCCGAAGCTGGTCGTGGCGGACGAGCCGGTCTCCGCGCTCGACGTGTCGATCCAGGCCCAGGTGGTCAACCTGCTGGACGACCTCCAGCAGGAGCTGGGGCTGACGTACGTGATCATCGCGCACGACCTGTCGGTCATCCGGCACGTCTCCGACCGGATCGCGGTGATGTACCTCGGCAAGATCGTCGAGCTGGCGGACCGCAACTCGCTCTACAAGGCGCCGATGCACCCGTACACCAAGGCGCTCATGTCGGCGGTGCCGGTGCCGGACCCGAAGCGGCGCGGCGTCAAGAGCGAGCGGATCCTGCTCACGGGCGACGTCCCCTCGCCGATCAAGCCGCCGAGCGGCTGCCGGTTCCACACCCGGTGCTGGAAGGCGACGGAGATCTGCAAGACGCAGGAGCCGCCGCTGCTGGAGCTCAAGCCCGGTCAGCAGGTCGCCTGCCACCACCCGGAGAACGCCGAGGACCAGGCGCCGGGGGAGAAGATCCTGGCGGAGGCGAAGGACGTGGTGAAGACCGTGGACATCGCCAAGGACGCCTAGGAAGCGGTGAGTTGAGGCGGGGGAACCCGGACGTACGGGTTCCAACCGGCTGGTAGGGCACGACTTCGTAAAGTCATGTACATGTCGGTCGCTTCCGGGAACGGGAGAGTGCAGAGTCGGCGCGTCTGCTTCATACGGCAACGCGTTCGAAGGGAAGACTCATGGCACTCTCCCGTTCGGCACGTCTGGCAGCCCTCCGGCTGACCTCCCTCGCCACCGTGACCCTCTCGGTGGCCCTCATCGCCGCATCCCCGGGGCCGCGACCCGGCTCCGTCGGGGTCGACGATCCGTACTTCCCGAACCTGGGCAACGGCGGCTTCGACATCAAGCACTACGGTCTCGACCTCGACTACAACCCGGACACCGACCGCCTGGACGCCCGCGCGGAGATCACCGCCCGTGCCGAGAAGAGCCTTTCCAGCTTCCACCTCGACCTCCAGAAGCTGACCGTCACCTCCATCGAGGTGAACGGCAGAGCCGCCTCCTTCACCCGCTCCGGCGACGACATCAGGATCAAGCCCCGGCACGCACTCGCCAAGGGCAAGAACTTCACCGTCGAGGTGAAGTACCACGGCGTCCCCGAGGCGCTCTCGGGCCCGATCGTCTTCGGCTCCGACTACGGCTGGATGAAGACGGACGACGGCGTCTTCGTCGCCTGCGAGCCGAACGCCGCCTCCACCTGGTTCCCGGGCAGCGACCACCCCTCCGACAAGGCCGCCTTCGACATCCGCATCAAGGCCCCCAAGGGCCTCACCGGTGTCTCCAACGGCCGTCTGGTGTCCACCCGTACCGACGGCGGCAAGACCGTCAGCCACTGGCGTACGGACAAGCCGATGGCCACCTACCTCGCCACCGCCACCATCGGGAAGTTCGACGTCAAGAAGGGCGTCACCCCGGGCGGTACACCGATCTACGTCGCCATCGACCCCGTACTGGTCAACAGCAACAACGTCGACGTGTACGCGGTCACCGCCGAGGTCACCGACTACTGGTCGAAGCTCTTCGGCAAGTACCCCTTCGAGGAGACCGGCGCGATCGTCGACGACATGCCGCAGGCCGGGTTCTCGCTGGAGACCCAGACCAAGCCGGTCTACTCGGCGATCCGCAGCGAGTCGACCATCGCGCACGAGCTGGCCCACCAGTGGTTCGGCGACTCGGTCTCGCCGGAGGAGTGGGACGACATCTGGCTCAACGAGGGCTTCGCCACGTACAGCCAGTGGCTGTGGGAGGAGCACAAGGGCCGCAACACCGCCGCCGCGCTGATGCGCGCCGGCTACAACTCCCGGCCCGCGGACGCGCCCTTCTGGCAGACGGTGGTCGGCGACCCGCAGCGCGACACGATGTTCGCCTCGGCGGTCTACCAGCGCGGGGCGATGACGCTCCAGGTGCTGCGCGAGAAGATCGGCGACAAGGCGTTCTTCAAGCTGCTGCGGACCTGGGTCTCCGACTACAAGTACGCCAACGCGGAGACCAGCGAGTTCATCAAGTACGCGGAACGGATCTCCGGGCAGCAGCTGGACGGACTGTTCGACACATGGCTGTTCACGAAGGGGAAGCCGGCGCTGTAGGCGTCGTCGGGGCCGTACTGACCGCACCTTCGTCGTTCGGTGCCCGGCCGTGGGTAAGAATGTCGGGTGCTCCAGGAACTCTTCAATCCCTCCGTCCAACACGTGCTCGACCTCATCGGGATCTTCGTCTTCGCGATCTCGGGTGCCCTGCTCGCCGTGCGGAAGAACTTCGACGTCTTCGGCATGGCGGTGCTGGCGGAGGTCACCGCGCTGGGCGGAGGGCTGTTCCGCGACCTCATCATCGGGGCGGTGCCGCCCGCCGCCTTCACCGACCTCGGGTACTTCCTCACCCCGCTGATCGCGACCGCGCTGGTCTTCTTCCTGCACCCCGAGGTCGAGCGGATCCAGCGCGGCGTGAACATCTTCGACGCGGCGGGCCTCGGGCTCTTCTGTGTGACCGGCACGGCCAAGGCGTACGACTACGGGCTCGGGCTGACCGCGTCGGCGGCGCTGGGGCTGACCACGGCGGTCGGCGGCGGCGTGCTGCGTGACGTGCTCGCCAACGAAGTGCCCTCCCTGCTGCGCTGGGACCGGGACCTGTACGCGGTGCCGGCGATCGTGGGGGCGGCGATGGTGGCGCTGTGCATCCGCTTCGGAGTGCTGAATCCGTTCACCAGCACGCTGGCGGTGCTGATGGCGCTGTCGCTGCGGCTGCTCGCGCTGAAGTACCACTGGCGGGCGCCGCGGGCGTGGCACCGGTCGTCGGTGAAGGTGGACGAGCCGGACCAGGCGGGGTGAGGGGGGCCGCGAGGGTGTAGTGGCCTCAAAAAGCTACCGCTCAGTAATGAGTCGGTGTAGCGTGCCCGGTATGGCACAGATACCCACCGGGTCCCTCGGGGACAGCGAGTTCGACCGCGACACCGCCGTGGTGCGGCGCGAGCCGGGCGTGTACGACGTGGACCTCTCCGCGGGCTGGACGATCATCAACGCCCTCAACGGCGGATACCTCCTGGCCGTCATCGGCCGCGCCCTCGCCGACGAGCTGCCGCACCCGGACCCGTTCACGGTCTCCGCGCACTACTTCTCCCCGTCGCAGCCGGGCCCGGCCGTGATCCGTACCGAGACCGTGCGCGCGGGCCGCACCCTCTCCTCGGGCCAGGCCTCGCTCCTCCAGTACGACGAGGAGGGCCGCGAGGTCGAGCGGATCCGCGTCCTCGCGTCGTACGGAGACCTCGACGCGCTCTCCGACGACGTGCGTACGACGGCGAAGCCGCCCGCCA
The DNA here is from genome assembly GCF_055579625.1 of Streptomyces sp. NPDC032721. Classification (NCBI taxonomy): domain Bacteria; kingdom Bacillati; phylum Actinomycetota; class Actinomycetes; order Kitasatosporales; family Streptomycetaceae; genus Streptomyces; species Streptomyces sp. NPDC032721. The sequence continues at coordinate 20,566 of NZ_JBVIMX010000041.1, forward strand.
TTCCGCCGCTGGAGCACTGCCTCGCGGCATCCGACGGGCCGCCGCCGAAGATCCCCGGCAGCAGCGCGATCACGGACCGCCTCGACCTCAGGCTGGACCCGGCGACGGTCGGCTGGGCGGTCGGTGCGCCTTCCGGCAAGGGCGAGATGCGGGCCTGGTTCGGGCTCGCGGACGGGCGTGACGCGGATCCGCTGTCGCTGCTGCTGACGGTCGACGCGCTGCCGCCGACCAGCTTCGAGCTGGGCCTCAAGGGCTGGACGCCGACCGTCGAACTCACCACGCACATCCGGTGCCGCCCGGCGCCGGGCCCGGTCAGGGTCTCGATCGTCACCCGGAACCTCGCCGGGGGCTTCCTGGAGGAGGACGCGGAGGTCTGGGACAGCGCGGACCGACTGGTGGCCCAGTCCCGCCAGCTGGCGCGTGCGCCGAGGCCTTAGTTCCCGCGGTACGGGCGGAGCCCCGGGCCGGGAGGGGCGGGGTTCCTCGTACAATTTCCCCACCATGGCTTACCTCGACCACGCCGCGACCACGCCCATGCTGCCGGAGGCGGTCGAGGCGATGACCGCCCAGTTGACCGTCACCGGCAACGCGTCCTCCCTCCACGCCGCCGGACGGCGGGCTCGTCGTACCGTCGAAGAGTCCCGGGAGGCGTTCGCCGAGTCGCTCGGGGCGCGCCCCAGCGAGGTCGTCTTCACGGGGGGCGGCACCGAGGCCGACAACCTCGCCGTCAAGGGGCTGTACTGGGCGCGCCGGGACGCCGACCCCCGCCGTACCCGCGTCCTGGCCAGCCCCGTCGAGCACCACGCGGTGCTGGACGCGGTCGACTGGCTGGCCACCCACGAAGGGGCGAACGTCGAGTGCCTCGACGTGGACTCCTACGGACGGGTGCATCCGGAGACGTTGCGGGCGGCGATCGCCCGCAATCCCGACGACGTCGCGCTCGCCACCGTCATGTGGGCGAACAACGAGATCGGCACGGTCATGCCGGTGCGCGAACTCGCCGACGTGGCAGGCGAGTTCGAGGTTCCGCTGCATGCGGACGCGGTGCAGGCGTACGGGCAGCTGGAGGTCGACTTCGGGGCCTCGGGGCTGGCCGCGATGACCGTCTCCGGGCACAAGGTCGGCGGTCCCTACGGGATCGGCGCACTGCTGCTCGGCCGGCAGTACACCCCCGTACCCGTACTGCACGGCGGAGGGCAGGAGCGGCACGTGCGGTCCGGCACCCTCGACGTGCCGGCCATCGCCTCCTTCGCGGTCGCCGGTGTGCTGGCCGCCGAGCGCCGTGAAGAGTTCGTCCGGGTCGTCGGCGGGCTCCGCGACGATCTGGTGAAGGCGGTACGGGAAGCGGTGCCCGATGCGATTCTCGGCGGTGATCCGGCCCCGGGCGGGCGGCTGCCCGCCAACGCGCACTTCACCTTCCCCGGCTGCGAGGGGGACTCGCTGCTGCTCCTGCTGGATGCCCAGGGCATCGAGTGCTCCACCGGCTCCGCCTGTACGGCGGGTGTGGCCCAGCCCAGCCACGTACTCCTCGCGACCGGAACCGACCCCGATCTGGCGCGCGGCACCCTGCGCTTCACCCTCGGGCACACCTCCACCGAGGCGGATGTGACCGAGGTCGCCACCGCGATCGGACCGGCGGTGGAGCGGGCCCGCAATGCCGGGCTGAGCTGACGGCCGGGGCCGGTCCAGAGCCGGTCCGGGCCACGAGCGTGGCCGCCTGCTGACCTGGGGGTCAGTACGGCGACCAGCGGGAACGCCGAAGCGGAGGGTGTCTCAGTTTTGTGTAACGCTGGTCACGCTCAACCCTAGGGGCCCACAATCGCTCTTTATACTTGAGGCCTCTGAAGTCCCTCAGAAGTCAAGGAAGTCCGCGCCGCGCGTTTGGGCCGCACGACGACCCATGGAGTTCACGTTGAAGGCGACCCTCCGTTCCCGCATCACCGCGCGGATCGGGCGCATGTACCTGGCCAGGATCCAGAAGCACGGGATCAGCTCCTCGCTGATCTCCCGGCTCCCGGAGAACCTGCTCCTTCCCATGCGCCGCGACGGCCTCGATCCGGTGGCCAAGCTGGCCGCACGCATGGAACAGTCCCCGATCTACCAGGCGCCGCTGCCCTTCGGCATGGACGCCTGGGTGGTCACCGGGTACGAAGAGGTGAAGGAGGTCCTCGGCTCGACCGACGGCTTCAGCAGTGACTTCACCAACATCGCGGGCAACGCGGGCGTCGTAGCGGAGCACAACCCCGGCGGCCTCGGCTTCGCGGACCCGCCGGTCCACACCCACCTGCGCCGGATACTCACTCCCGAGTTCACGATGCGCAGGCTGCGGCGGCTCACCCCGCGCATCGACGAGCTCATCGAGGCGCAGCTCGACGTGATGGAGGCGGCCGGCGAGGGCGGCAGGCCCGTCGACCTGGTCAAGGACTTCGCCCTGCCGATCCCCTCGCTCACCATCTGCGAACTGCTCGGTGTGCCCTACGAGGACCGGCACGACTTCCAGCAGCTGGCGATGGAGCGCTTCGACCTCTTCTCCGGGGCCACCGCGCCCTTCGGTGCCATGTCGGAGTCCCTCTCGTACTTCCGCGACGTCGTCAAGAAGCAGCGCGAGAACCCCGGCGACGGCCTCATCGGCATGATCATCCGGGACCACGGCGACACCGTCGGCGACGAGGAGCTGGCCGGTCTCGCGGACGGCGTGCTGACCGGCGGCTTCGAGACCACCGCGAGCATGCTCGCCCTCGGCTCGCTGCTGCTCCTCCAGAACGACACCGCCTTCGCCCGCCTGCGCGACGACGACGCGGCCGCCGCGCCCTTCGTCGAGGAGGCCCTGCGCTACCTGACCGTCGTACAGGTCGCCTTCCCCCGCTTCGCCCGGGAGGACATGGAGATAGCCGGTGTACGGATCCCCAAGGGGGATCTGGTGCTGTGCTCGCTGGCCGGAGGCAACCGGGACACCGCCTACACCCCGGACAAGGGCGGCTTCGACCCGGACCGCAAGGCATCCGGCCACCTGGCCTTCGGCTACGGAATCCACCGCTGCATCGGCGCCGAACTGGCCCGCATGGAGCTCCGGGCCGCGTATCCCGCACTGGTGCGCCGCTTCCCGGGGATGAAGCTGGCGGTCCGCCCGGAGGACCTGGACTTCCGGAAGCTGTCGATCGTCTACGGCGTGGACTCCCTTCCCGTTCACCTGCGCTGAGTCAGGGGCGCGCCCGTGGTGCGTCAGTGGTGCGTCCGGCGGGTCAGGTGCGGGTCGGGCCCGCCGAGCCGGTCGTGTCCGCAGTGCTTGCCTTCTCGGTGGCTCCCGCCGTGCTCGCCGCCCGCACCAGGCGCAGATAGCGGTCCCAGTCCCAGTACGGGCCCGGGTCCGTGTGGTCCGTGCCGGGGATCTCCACGTGGCCGACGATGTGCTCCCGGTCGATCGGGATCTTGTAGCGGGCGCAGATCCCGGCGGCCAGCCGGGCCGAGGAGCGGTACATCACGTCGGTCAGGGTGCCCTTGCGGTGTGCGTACGCCTCGTGCTCGATGCCGACGCTGCGCTCGTTGAAGCTGCGGTTGCCCGCGTGGTACGCCACGTCCAGCTCGCGGGCCATCTGGGTGACCTGGCCGTCCTTGGCACGGATCACGTAGTGCGCGGCGGCCGCGTGCAGCGGGTCGCGGAAGACCCGTATCGCCGTGTCGTAGCTGCCCTCCGTGGTGTGGATCACGATGCGGTCGATGGTGTAGTCGTCCGGCCGGTCCGCGAGGCGCAGATTGCCCGCCGAGGCGGCCACCCAGCGCACGCCCGGCTGGTCCACGGCGCCCTCGGTGCGCTGCTTGTCGACCCCCGGCACCTTCCACCACAGCCGGGACGCCTCGTCGCCCCACACCACGGCGGCGCCCGTCACCACCAGCCCCGTACCGATCAGGAAGCCCCGTCTGCTGGGGGTCTTCCCGGACTGCTTCCCGGACTTCTGCCCGGTCTTCTTCTTCGCCGGCTCGCCCACTGCTCGATCCCCTGTCCCCGTCCTGCACCGGTAACGCTTGGGAGTCCCGGGATGGTTCCGACTACTCTGGATGAGCTATGACGATGACCGATACTCCGCGCCCCCTCCGCGTCCTCGCCGCCATGTCCGGCGGGGTCGACTCCGCCGTTGCCGCCGCCCGCGCCGTCGAGGCCGGGCACGACGTGACCGGTGTCCACCTCGCGCTCTCCGCCAACCCGCAGTCCTTCAGGACCGGGGCCCGCGGCTGTTGCACCATCGAGGACTCCCGGGACGCGCGGCGGGCCGCCGACGTCATCGGCATCCCGTTCTACGTCTGGGACCTCGCCGAGCGCTTCCGCGAGGACGTGGTGGAGGACTTCGTCGCCGAGTACGAGGCCGGGCGCACGCCCAACCCCTGCCTGCGCTGCAACGAGAAGATCAAGTTCGCCGCCCTCCTGGACAAGGCCCTCGCGCTGGGCTTCGACGCCGTGTGCACGGGGCACTACGCGACGGTCGTGGTCAAGGAGGACGGCTCGCGGGAACTCCACCGCGCCTCCGACATGGCCAAGGACCAGAGCTACGTCCTCGGCGTACTCGACGAGAAGCAGCTCGCGCACGCGATGTTCCCGCTCGGCGACACCCTCACCACCAAGGACGAGATCCGCGCCGAGGCCGAGCGCCGCGACCTGGCCGTCGCCAAGAAGCCCGACAGCCACGACATCTGCTTCATCGCCGACGGCGACACCCAGGGCTTCCTCGCCTCCCGCCTCGGCGGCAAGGCCGAGGGCGACATCCTCGACGAGGAGGGCGCCAAGCTGGGCACCCACGACGGCGCCTTCGGCTTCACCATCGGCCAGCGCAAGGGCCTGCGCATCGGCCACCCCGCCGCCGACGGCAAGCCGCGCTACGTCCTGGACATCTCCCCGGTCAACAACACCGTGACGGTGGGTCCCGCCGAGGCCCTGGATGTCACCGCGCTCACCGCCATCCGCCCCCGCTGGTGCGGCTCCGAGGCGGCCGCCCCCGGCACGTACACCGCCCAGCTCCGCGCCCACGGCGGCGAGACCGAGGTCCACGCCGAGGTCGTCGACGGCGAGCTGCACGTCCGCTTCACCGGTGAGCCGATGCGCGGCGTCGCCCCCGGCCAGGCGATCGTGCTGTACGACGGCACGCGCGTGGTGGGCTCGGCGACGATCGCGACGACGGTACGGCGCAGCGGGGCCGAAGCGGCCGTCTGAGGCCACCTGCTTGAGAAGGGCGCGCCCCACCCCCGTGGGAGCGCGCCCTTCTCAGGCGGCGGTGAAGAACTCCTTCAGCACCGGCGCCAGCTGCCTCGGGTCCACGTCGTGGGTCTGCCGGGGCAGGGTGCGCTGCCGGCCGTCCGGCAGTGCCGTCGCCGTCAGCCGGGCCGCGTCCCGCATCAGGGCGGGGCTCGCGCCGCCGTCCACCACCAGGACCGGCCGGTCCAGCGTGCCCAGCCGGTCGGCCGGGACCGTGCCGTCGCCCATCACCGCGTCGTCGTACGCCAACGTCGGGGCGAGCGACTCGAAGGAGCGCCACACCGGGGCCTGCTTCATCTGCGCGACGAACTCCCGGGGCATCCCGACCACCGACAGGAACAGCTCCACGGCCTCGCCCCTGCGACCCGCCTCCAGGGCCGCCGCCAGGCTCTCCGTGTACGCCGCCTTCTCGGCGCGAGTGTCCTCGCGGACCGTGAACGGGGGCTCGTAGACGGCGAGTCTGGGCGCCGGCAGACCGGCCGCAGCCGCGCGCAGCACCAGGGCGCCGCCCGAGGACATCCCGTACAGGAAGGCGCTGCCGCCGACCTCCGTGATCAGTGCCGCCAGGTCCTCGACCTCGCGGGCGACCGCGTAGGGGGCGGTGTCCCCGCTGGCGCCCCGGCCCCTGCGGTCGTACGTGACGACATCGAAGTCCTCGGCGAGGAGTCCGGCGAGCGGGCCCTCCGCCGTACCCGTGCTGAAGGCGCCACCGACCAGGATCAGCGGGGCGCCCTCGCCCCTGCGCTCGTAGGCGAGAGGGGTGCCGTCGCGCGAAATCACTTTGCTCATACCGACTTGGACCGCCGGCGTGCGCGGAACTCATCGCTCGGCGGCAGAAGTCGCGAGAAGTTTTTTCCGCGGGCTTTCCGGTGGGGGCCCGGCATTAGGTTGGGGGTCATGAACATTTGTGTCTTTCTCTCCGCCGCGGACCTCGACGAGCGCTACACCCGGCCCGCCCGCGAGTTCGCCGAACTCCTCGGCAAGGGCGGCCACACGCTGGTCTGGGGCGGCTCCGACGTGGGCCTGATGAAGGTCGTCGCCGACGGTGTCGAAGCGGCGGGCGGCAGGCTCGTCGGCGTCTCCGTGGACTTCCTGCACACCAAGGCACGCGCGCGTGCCGACGAGATGGTCATCGCGAAGGACCTCGCGGAGCGCAAGGCGCTGCTCCTGGGGAAGTCCGACGCCGTGGTGATCATGGTGGGCGGCACCGGAACCCTCGACGAGGCCACCGAGATCCTGGAGCTGAAGAAGCACGGCATGACCGACAAGCCCGTGGTGCTGCTCAACGCCGACGGCTTCTACGACGGGCTCAAGCAGCAGTTCCAGCGGATGGAGGACGAGGGGTTCCTGCCGATTCCCCTCACTGACCTGGTGTTCTTCGCGGAGGACGGAGTGGCGGCACTCGCCTACCTGGAGGAGTCCGCCGGGGTCCAGTAGTCCCCGCCGGGGTGCGAGCATGGGGCACATGGCTACTCATGTGATCACCGGGGCGGGGTCGGGCATCGGCGCCGCCGTCGCCCGCCGCCTCCACGCGCGCGGGGACGACGTCGTCCTCATGGCGCGCGACGCCGGCCGCGCCAAGGAACTGGCGGCGCAGCTGCCCGGCGCCCGCACCCTCGTCGGCGACCTCTCCAACCCGGACCGGCTGTCCTGGGCGTTCTCCCACCAGTCGATGCCCGAGCGGGTCGACACCCTGCTGCACATCGCGGGCGTCGTCGACCTCGGCAAGGTCGGCGAGCTGGGCGTACGCGCCTGGCACAGCCAGCTCAACGCCAACCTCATCGCCCCCGCCGAGCTCACCCGGCTCTTCCTGCCCCAGCTGCGCCTGGACAAGGGCCATGTGGTGTTCGTGAACTCGGGCGCCGGACTCAACGCCGGGCCCGAGTGGAGCGCGTACGCCGCCAGCAAGCACGGCCTCAAGGCCCTCGCCGACTCGCTGCGCGCCGAGGAGCACGAGAACGGGGTGCGCGTCACCTCCGTCTACCCCGGGCGCACCGCCAGCCCCATGCAGGAGAAGGTGCACTCGCAGGAGGGCAAGGCGTACGACCCGAAGAAGTTCATCGATCCGGAGTCGGTCGCCACGACGATCCTGATGGCCCTCGACCTGCCGCGCGACGCCGAGGTCAACGACCTGACGGTGCGGCCCGGACGATGAGCGACAGCGAGAAGCAGCAGCGGTGGTGGGGCCCGGCCACCGGCATCGGCTCCATGCCAGGCGGCGACGCCAGGGAGACCGCCAAGACCGTCGTCGGCTCCTTCGAGGACTTCCCGTTCCTCGCGGAACTGCCCGCGCGCGGGCCCGGCGCGGACATGATCGGCCGCACCGCCGGAATGCTCGCCGAGATGTACGTCCACCTGGAGCCCAGCGGCTGGCGGTTCAGCGACCGTCCCGGCCGCGACACCCGGCGGGCCCGCTCCTGGCTGGGCGAGGACCTGGACGCCTTGGAGGAGTTCACCCAGGGGTACACCGGGCCGCTGAAGGTGCAGGCCGTCGGGCCGTGGACGCTCGCCGCCGCCCTGGAACTGCGGGGCGGCGAGGCGGCCCTCGGCGATCCGGGGGCCTGCCGCGACCTGGCCGCGTCCCTCGCCGAGGGCCTGCGCGGACACCTGGCCGACGTACGGCGGCGGATGCCGGGGGCGCGGCTGGTGCTCCAGCTCGACGAGCCCTCGCTGATCGCCGTACTGCGCGGACAGATCAGGTCGGCCAGCGGCTACCGGATCTACCGGGCCGCCGACCGGCAGGTGGTGGAGAGCGCGCTGCGGGACGTGATGGCGGTGCACGACGGACCGACGATCGTGCACTCCTGCGCGCCCGACGTACCGATCGCGCTGCTCCGGCGGGCGGGTGCCGCCGGGATCTCCCTCGACTTCACCCTGCTCACGGAGCGTGACGACGACGAGATCGGTGAGGCGGTCGAAGGCGGCACGAAGCTCTTCGCGGGCGTCGTGCCGAGCGTGGAAGGCCCATTGTCAGACCCGGGCGGTAGCGTCATGGGTGTCAGGTCGTTGTGGCGCAGGCTGGGGCTGAATCCCGGACTTCTGTACGAGTCCGTGGTGATCACTCCGACGTGCGGGCTGGCGGGGGCTTCCCCGGCACACGCCCGCGCGGCGCTCGCCCACAGCTCGCGGGCGGCGCGTTCGCTCGCGGACAACCCTGAGTGACGAAGCAGGAGATTCTTGGACGGGGCACAGGGCCCCGGCAGGTCAACGGGAGGACATGACGGTGGCTGGCGAACAGCATGCGGCGGTACCCGCCGAGGCACGGGAGAACCACGCGCGGCTCGCTGAGCAGATCGAGGAGCACCGCTTCCGGTACTACGTCAAGGACCAGCCGGTCGTCAGCGACGCCGAGTTCGACAGGATGCTGCGGTCCCTGGAGGCGATGGAGGACGAGTACTCCGAGCTGCGCACCCCCGACTCGCCGACCCAGAAGGTGGCGGGGGCCTACGAGACGGAGTTCACCGCCGTCCAGCACCGCGAGCGGATGCTCTCCCTCGACAACGCCTTCGACGACGAGGAGCTCGCGGCCTGGGCCGAGCGGATCGCCGCCGAGCTCAGCGGCATCGAGTACCACCTGCTGTGCGAGCTCAAGGTGGACGGGCTCGCCGTCAACCTCACCTACGAGAAGGGCCGGCTGACCCGCGCCGCCACCCGGGGCGACGGGCGCACCGGCGAGGACATCACGCCCAACGTCCGCACCATCTCCGCGATCCCGGACCGGCTCAAGGGCGAGCGGATCCCCGACCTGGTGGAGATCAGGGGCGAGGTCTACTTCCCCATGGAGGCCTTCGGCGAGCTGAACGCACGGCTGGTGGAGGCCGGCGACAAGCCGTTCGCCAACCCGCGCAACGCGGCGGCCGGATCCCTCCGCCAGAAGGACCCCCGGATCACCGCCTCCCGCCCCCTGCGCATGGTGGTGCACGGCATCGGCGCCCGCGAGGGCTTCGACATCGACCGCCTGTCGCACGCCTACGAGCTGCTCAGCGAGTGGGGCCTGCCCACCGCCCGGCAGAACCGGGTGGTCGATTCGCTGGACGGCGTACGGGAGTTCATCGCGTACATCGGCAAGAACCGGCACTCCGTCGTCGAGCACGAGATCGACGGCGTCGTGATCAAGCTGGACGAGATCCCGCTCCAGGGGCGCCTCGGCTCCACCTCGCGGGCGCCGCGCTGGGCGATCGCCTGGAAGTTCGCCCCCGAGGAGGTCAACTCCAAGCTGGTCAACATCCGCGTCGGCGTCGGCCGGACCGGCCGCGTCACCCCGTACGCCCAGGTGGAGCCGGTGACGGTGGCCGGGTCCGAGGTCGAGTTCGCCACCCTGCACAACCAGGAGGTGGTGAAGAAGAAGGGCGTCCTGATCGGCGACACCGTGGTGCTGCGCAAGGCCGGGGACGTCATCCCGGAGATCCTCGGCCCCGTCGTCGACCTCCGGGACGGCACCGAGCGGGAGTTCGTGATGCCCACCGAGTGCCCCGAGTGCGGGACCGCGCTGCGCCCCATGAAGGAGGGCGACATCGACCTGCGCTGCCCCAACGCGCAGACCTGCCCCGCCCAGCTGCGCGAACGGCTCTTCTACCTCGGCAGCCGCAAGAGCCTCGACATCGAGAACTTCGGGTACGTCGCCGCGACCGCGCTCACCAAGCCGCTGGAGCCCGCCGAGCCGCCGCTGCTCGACGAGGGCGATCTCTTCGACCTCACCATCGAGCAGCTGCTGCCCATCAAGTCCTATGTCCTGGACTCCGATTCGGGCCTGCCCAAGCTGGACCCGAAGACCGGCGAGGAGAAGGTCGTCACCGTCTTCGCCAACCAGGACGGCGAACCCCGCAAGAACGCCCTCGCCATGCTGGAGAACATCAGGGCGGCCAAGGAGATGCCGCTCGCCCGCATCCTCACCGGACTCTCCATCCGGCACGTCGGCCCCGTCGCGGCCGAGGCGCTGGCCCGCGAGTTCCGGTCGGTCGAGCGGATCGAGCAGGCGACCGAGGAGGAGCTCGCCGGGGTCGACGGCGTCGGCGGGATCATCGCCGCCTCCCTCAAGGAGTGGTTCGCCGTCGACTGGCACCAGGAGATCCTCCGCAAGTGGCGGGCCGCCGGGGTCCGGATGGAGGAGGAGGGCGCCGACGAGGAACAGGGACCGCGCCCGCTGGAGGGCCTGACCGTCGTCGTCACCGGGACGCTGGAGAAGTACACCAGGGATGGCGCAAAAGAGTCCCTCCAGAACCTCGGGGCGAAAGTGACTGGTTCGGTTTCGAAGAAGACGTCGTTCGTCGTGGTCGGGGACAGCCCCGGTTCGAAGTACGACAAGGCAATGCAGTTGAAGGTTCCGGTGCTTGACGAGGCCGGCTTCGGGGTCCTGCTCGCAGAAGGGCCGGAAGCCGCACGTGAAGCGGCGGTTCCGGTAGAGCAGTAGCGGGAAGAACAGCGGCCGAAGGGCCACCCGTTCGGCGCATACCAGACGCCGAAGGGTGGTCGGGTCGCATTCGGGCAACAGCGGTCGACCGCTGCCCGGGAGAGCCTGCTGCGGCCTACTGTTGGGATGTGCGCCTGTCGTGCACGGCTGGGGAACCGTTTCCCGCCCAGGAATGTCTGCTCCGACAAGAGACTTCCGGGGCGGCGGGGACGGGGCGAGCCGTGGTGGCATGACAACGGGGCCATCTCGCGTGACACGGGCACCGCCGGCTGTGAGAGGGACGGAATGAAACCGACCGAGAGTGCCGACCCGGCCTCACGGCTGCGTGGTCTGGCCGGGCGGACCGGGCTGACCGGCCTGGTCGGCCGGTTCGGGCGGACCGGGCGGGCCGCGCAGGCCGGCGGCAGGGCCGAGGGCCCCGGGCAGCCGTCGCCGCAGCCGTCACCCGTCCGGCCGCAGCAACCGTACGGACTGCCGCCGGCCTACCCGCCCTACCAGGCGCGCGCCCCGCACCCGGCACCGCCGGTATCCAGACACGGCGCGACCTGGGCACAGCTCTGGGGGCCACTGCTCCCCGGGGTGCTCACCGCAATGGCCGTCCTGGTCCTCGCCGGCGGCATCGTGCAGACACTCGGCGCACAGCGCGCCCTCTTCCCCGGCGGTACCGCCGGATGGTCCCTCGCCGCCCTGACCGGCATCATCGTCGGTCACCTCGTCGCGCTCGGCCGGGACAGGTGGTGGGGTGGCACGGGTTCGGGGGCGGCGCTCACCCTCGCCGTCCTGCTGCTGTACGGATGGGTTCCGGCCGGGCTGGTCAGCCTGGCCGTTGTCGTTCTGGTCGGCACCGCCCGCAGACGGCGCTGGCGGCAGGGCGTCCTGCACGGCTCCGTCGACATCCTCGGCATCGCGGCCGCAGCCCTCACGCTGAGCCTCTTCGGCGAGGTGCCGACGGTCGAGCAGCCCTGGCAGCCGACCGGCTGGGACTGGCGGGCGCTGCCCGAGGTCGTGCTGGCCGCGGTCACCTACCTGCTGGTCAGCCGGCTGCTGCTGTGGTGCGTGGAGGCCCCGCAGACCGGCCGGCTGCCGTCGGTGGCCAGAACGGCCATGGTGCGACAGGGACTTGTGGCCGGGGCGTTGCTGGGCATCGCCCCGCTGATCTGTGTCGTGGCGATCTCGCTGCCGGTGCTGCTGCCGCTGTTCGCCGTACCGCTGATCGCGTTGGACTCCACGCTCTGGATAGCCAGGGCGCGGGCCGAGGAGCAGTTGCGCGACCCGCTCACCGGGCTGCCGAACCGGCAGTGGCTGCTTGAGCGGGCCAGGCCCGCGCTGGAGGAGGCCGAGCGGGTGGGGACGCGGTCGGCGCTGGTGCTGATCGACATGGACCGGTTCCGCTCGGTGAACGACACGCTCGGCCATCTGGCCGGGGACCGGCTGCTGCTACAGATAGCCGACCGGCTGCGGCGGGCACTGCCCAAGGGGGCGGAGGCCGCCAGGCTCGGCGGCGACGAGTTCGCCGTACTGCTGCCGCGGACCGAGTCCGCGACGAGCGCGCAGCGCATCGCCCGCCACCTGGTCGCGGAACTGGGCTCTCCGCTGGACCTGGACGGGCTGACACTGGTGCTGGAGGCCAGCGCGGGGGTGGCCGTCTTCCCCGACCACGCGCTGGACGCGGAAGGCCTGCTGCGGCGGGCGGACGTGGCGATGTACCAGGCCAAGCGGGACCGCAGCGGGGTCGAGGTGTACGAGTCGAAGCGCGACTCCAACACACCCGACCGGCTGGGCCTGTTGGGGGATCTGAGGCGGGCGCTGGACGCGGGGGACGTCGAACTCCACTACCAGCCCAAGGTGCGCTTCGACGGGCAGGTCGCCGGTCTTGAGGCGCTGGTGCGGTGGGTGCATCCGGAGCGCGGGAGAGTCCCTCCGGACGAGTTCATCGCCATCGCGGAGTCGTCGGGGCTGATGCCCCATCTGACGGAGTACGTACTGGAGACGGCGCTCGCGCAGGTCGCCCGGTGGCGGGCGCAGAAGCTCTACGTACCCGTGGCGGTGAACGTGTCGCCGCGCGACGTGCACACCCCCGGGTTCGCGGGAGCGGTGGCGGCGCGGCTGGCGCGGCACGGGGTCCCGGCGGGCTCGCTCCAGTTGGAGATCACGGAGCACGTCCTCCTGGAGGACCCGCAGCGGGCCGCGGACACCCTGGCCGGGCTGACCGGGCACGGCGTGAAGATGTCGCTCGACGACTTCGGGACCGGGTACTCCTCGCTGGTGCACCTGCGGCGGCTGCCGGTGAGCGAGCTGAAGATCGACCGGTCCTTCGTGGCGCGGCTCGCGGTGGATACCGAGGACGGCGAGATCGTACGGTGCACGATCGATCTCGCTCATTCGCTGGGGCTGTTGGTGGTTGCCGAGGGCGTCGAGGACGACGAGACGTGGGAGCGGTTGCGGGATCTGGGGTGTGACGCGGTGCAGGGGTGGCTGGTGGCGGCGGCGATGCCTCCGGAGGAGGCGACGGCGTGGTTGCTGGCGCGGGGGTCGAGGGGGTGGCAGCGGCCGGCGGAGTTGGCGGCGGCGGCGGCGGAGGCGGAGGGGGAGTAGGGGGCCGGGGTGTGGTGGGGGGCCATGGCGGAGGTGGGGCGGGGGCGTGGGGTTCGGCTCCGCCGGGGGCCGCCCCCTTGCCCGCCCGTTCCGCCCCCGGGGGGCGGCCCCGCCGCCCAAGGGGGCTCGGCGCGCGGCCTCGC
>NZ_JBVIMX010000042.1:0-25724 GCF_055579625.1 Streptomyces sp. NPDC032721
AGCAACCACACTCGACCCGCTGCTAACAACCCCTGGCCCCGCGGAGCGGTTTAGGGAAGGGGCGGGGAGGGGCACAGCCCGCCGCAGGCGCGACATCCCCACCCCACAGCAAAAGGGCCCGCCCCCGGCGCAAACCGGAAGCAGGCCCTCCACGCACGATCAATCCCACCCGTCTACCCGAAGACGAGCTGTACCGCCCAGAAACTGACCGCCGCCACCACCGCCGCCGCCGGCATCGTGATGAACCACCCCATCACGATGTTCTTCGCGACCCCCCACCGCACGGCCCTCGGCCCCTTGGTCGAGCCGACGCCCATGATCGCCGAAGTGATCACATGCGTCGTCGAGATCGGCGCGTGGAACATGAACGAAGCCGTGTACATCACAGAAGCAGCCGTCGTCTCCGCCGCGAAACCCTGCGGCGGATCCAGCTCGATGATCCTGCGCCCCAGCGTCCGCATGATGCGCCAGCCACCCGCGTACGTACCGAGCGAAAGCGTCACCGCACAAGCGACCTTGACCCAGATCGGAATGGCATCGTTCTGCCCCTCCACATCCGCGATCACGAGCGCCATCACCACGATGCCCATGGTCTTCTGCGCGTCCTGCAGACCGTGCCCCAGCGCCATGGCCGCGGCCGACACGGTCTGAGCGATCCGGAATCCCCGCTTCGCCTTGTGCGGGTTGGACCGGCGGAACATCCACATGATCGCGACCATCACCAGATAGCCGATGATCAGGCCGACGAACGGCGACAGGAACATCGGAATGACGACCTTGGACAGCACTCCGCCCCAGATCACCTCCGTCCCGCCGGCCAGCGCCGCACCCACCATGCCGCCGAACAACGCGTGCGAGGACGACGAGGGAAGCCCGAAGTACCAGGTCACCAGGTTCCACACGATGGCCCCGACGAGCGCGGCGAACAGGATCGCCATGCCCTTCTGGCCGTGCGGCGTCTCGATGAGGCCCTCACTGACGGTCTTCGCGACGCCCTGCCCGAGAAAGGCACCGGCGAGATTCATGACCGCGGCCATGGCCAGCGCCGCCCGCGGGGTCAGCGCCCGCGTCGAGACCGAGGTCGCGATCGCGTTCGCCGAGTCGTGGAAGCCGTTGGTGTACGTAAAACCGAGCGCGACCGCGATGGTCACGACCAGCGTAAAGGTGTCCACGAAGCTCAGGACTCCTTGACGGCGATGGTCTCCACCGTGTTCGCCACGTGCTCGAAGGCGTCGGCCGCCTCTTCAAGCACATCAACGATCTGCTTGAGCTTCAGCACCTCCATGGCGTCGTACTTGCCGTTGAAGAGCTGGGCGAGCAGCTTGCGGTGGATCTGGTCCGCCTGGTTCTCCAGCCGGTTGACCTCGATCCAGTACTCGGTCAGGTTGCTCATCGTGCGCAGCCCGGGCATCGCCTCGGCGGTCAGCTCCGCCGCCCGCGCCAGCACCTCGATCTGCTGCTCGACGCCCTTGGGCAGTTCTTCCACCTGGTAGAGGACGACCAGGTCGACGGCCTCCTCCATGAAGTCCATGATGTCGTCGAGGGACGACGCGAGGTTGTAGATGTCCTCGCGGTCGAAGGGCGTGATGAACGAGGAGTTCAGCTGGTGGAAGATCGCGTGAGTGGCGTCGTCGCCCGCGTGCTCCGCTGCCCGCATGCGCTCCGCGATCTCGGCCCGGGCGGAGGAGTCCGCTCCCAGCAGTTCCATGAGGAGCTTGGAGCCCGTGACGATGTTGTCCGCGGATGCGGAGAACATGTCGTAGAAGCTCGTCTCCCGGGGGGTCAGACGAAAGCGCACGTGGGGTCCTCGGGGTGCATTGGATTCGGTCAGGCTGATGCTAGGCGCATCATCCGGCCACGGCTAACTGGCACTAACCGGCGTTCTTCAGTGTCGCCCATCGGGCAGAGTGGCGGGCACGGGCCCCCGCGGCCCGGCGAAAAGCGCCGTACAATATACCCATGAGGGGTATGTAACCCCATTGATTCGCCCCAGGAGGACGCGATGACGACCACCGAAGAGGCGGCCGGCGTGACCACGACGGACGCGCCCTCCGAAGCCGCCGTGACACACGGCTACCACAAGCAGAAGGACGAACACCTCAAGCGGCTGCGCCGCATCGAGGGCCAGATCCGGGGCCTCCAGCGGCTCGTCGACGAGGACGTCTACTGCATCGACATACTCACCCAGGTGTCCGCCTCCACGAAGGCCCTGCAGTCCTTCGCCCTCCAGCTCCTGGAGGAGCACCTGCGGCACTGCGTGGCGGACGCGGCGCTCAAGGGCGGGGCGGAGATCGACGAGAAGGTCGAGGAAGCCACGAAGGCGATCGCCCGGATGATGCGCACCTGATCGTCCTCACAGGGCGTACGGGCTCCAGGCGTACGGAGGGGGAGGCGGCCACTACCGCCTCCCCCTCACCGCTTGCGGCACCTGCTCCGCCTGCCCGAACTACTCGAACTCCTTCGCGGCAGCCCTGAGCACCTCGTCGATCCGGTCCGGACTGAGCCGTTCCCCGTCCGCGGACGAGGCGGCGATCATCAACTCACCGCACAGTTCGATCTCGGCGAGGGCAACGCGGTCCTGTACGGCCGCACCACGCAACGGAACCACCTGCATCACCTCTTCCCGACCTTGCTTCTGCCACGGGCCGAATTCCTAGCGTAGGGAGGAGGGCACACACCGCGCATGGCACGGACGGACCATTTCACCCCCACCCGCCCTCGCCATGCGCCGGAGCACGCCGGGTGACAACCGCGGCTCCACCACCCCCGCCGCCCTACTGCCGGATCTTCCCCGCGTAGATGTCCTTGGCGGGCGGCAGCACGATCCGCACCGGCTTGCCGAACGCCGCCAGCGAGGTCGTGGACGCCACGGCCACCTCCTTCCCCCCGTTCACGAAGCCGAACCGGTGACGCACCTTGGTCACCCGCCCCTGCTCGTCGAGGTACGCGTCGAACGGCACGCCCTTCTTGGAGAACCCTTTCGCCGCCGCCCCGAACGGCCCCCGCAGCTCCGGCGACGCGGCCCGCGCGGCACGCGGCAGATCGGCGATCCCCCGGTAGTGCCGCAGCCCGCCCTCCTTCCCCACGTACGTCGCTTCCCGCGCGCCCCGCAGCAGCTCCACGGCCGCCATCGGATCGGTGGCCCCGCCCGTCACCAGGTTCCCGTCCCGCAGCGCGGCGGTCTCGATCCGCACCCACTTGTCGGCGGGCACCCCGGCACCCCGGTTCTTCATGAACAGCGCACCCGGCGCGAACACCTCGACCATCGGCCGGTGTTCCTCCTGCCCGGCGGGCCCGGTGGGCAGCATCAGCCTCAACTGCCCCAGCCTGCCCCGGAAGTCGTACGTCCCCTCGCCCCGGATGGTGACCCGCGTCCCGCCGGCCGCCATCTCCATCCCGGTACGCACCGCGCCCGCGCTCCCGGTCCGCAGGACGGTGTCGGCCGCCGCCCGTCTGACGACCTCGGCCCGGTCCCCGTTCTGCCGGTCGACGGCGGCGGCACCACCGCCGGCACACCCCGCGGTCGTCCCCACCAGCCCCACCACGGCAGCAAGTCCGACCGCCCCGCCTCTGACCCTGTCCATCCCGCCTGCCTCCGAAGTGAGAGCCCCCTGCTCTCCCCGTACAACGACCCCACCCGCACCCGCGTCACGCCCCGAAAGGTGACGCGGGCCGTTCACCGTCCCCCAGTACCGTGGGGCCGTGTCCCCGAACGACCCGCGGCCCCCGGCCGATGCCCATCACGTCACCACCACCGAACGCGGCTCCTTCACCCACGCCCAGTGCGCCTGCGGCTGGCGGGGCCCCTCCCGGCGCAGCCGCGACAAGGCCCGCCAGGACGCGGCCGCCCACGCCGAACACCCGTGAGCCCACTCGCCCCCGCACACCCCCGCGTGCAACCCCGCACCCCCGCTCCGCCGTCCCTCCCCACGGGAGGCCCCATGTCACTGAAGCGCCGCACGTTCCTCACCACCGCCGCGACGGCCACCGCCACGGCGGCGACCGCCACCGCCTGCCAGAGCCAGAGTCGGAGCCCGGACCAGAGCGGCAAGCCCACCACCCCGTCCTCGCCGCAGACGGAAAAGGCGACATCACCCCCCACGCCCAAGCCCTCCGCCCCCCACGACCTGGCCGCCCTCGCCCGCACCCTGGAAGGCCCCCTCCTCCGCCCCCAGGACGCCGACTACGCCCCCGCCGCCCGCCTCTACAACACCCGCTTCGACCACCTCCGCCCCGCCGCCCTCGCCTACGTCGCCCACGAGGCCGACATCCGCGAGGCCCTCGCGTACGCCCGCGCGACCCGCACCCCCGTCGCCATCCGCAACGGCGGCCACTCGTACACCGGTTGGTCCTCCGGAACCGGCCGCCTCGTCATCGACGTGTCCAAACTGGCCACCCTCACCACCCCCACCCGCGACTCCGCCGTCATCGGCGCCGGCGCGAAACTCATCGACGTCTACCAGTCCCTCGCGCGCACCGGCCGCACCGTCCCCGGCGGCTCCTGCCCCAGCGTCGGCATCTCCGGCCTCGTCCTCGGCGGCGGCCACGGCGTCGTCTCCCGTGCGTACGGTCTGACCTGCGACAGCCTGACGGCGGCCACGCTCGTCACGGCCGACGGCACCACCCTGCGCTGCGACGCGACCGAGAACCCCGACCTCTTCTGGGCCCTGCGCGGCGCGGGCAACGGCCAGTTCGGTGTCGTCACCGGCCTCGAATTCCGTACGCATCCCACGCCCCGCGCCGTCACCGGCAACCTCACCTGGCCCTGGTCGAAGGCCGCCGCCGTGCTCGCGGCCTGGCAGCGGTGGGGGCCGGACCAGCCCGACGAGATCTGGTCGTCGGCGCACGTGTCGGCGGGCGCGGGTGGCGGAAACCCGACCCTGTCCCTCTCCGTGTTCTCCCTCGGCACCCAGGGCGACCTGGCCAATGCACTCGACCGGCTCGCCGACGCGGCGGGCGCGTCCCCCCGCTCCACGTCGCTGCGCCCGCGCGGCTACCGGGAGTCGATGCTGTTGTACGCGGGCTGCGCGGACTTCTCCCAGGCGCAGTGCCATCTACCCGGCCGTACCCCGGGCCGTACCCCCGAGGGCGCGCTCGGCCGGGAGACGTACGGGGCCCGCTCCGACTTCTTCGCCCGCGCGATCGACCCGGCGGGGATCCGCACCCTGCTCTCCGGCGTCGAGGGCTTCACCCGCATCACCGCCGCCCAGGGCGGGGGCGGCGGCACCGTGATGCTCACCGCGCTGGGCGGCGCGGTCAACCGGGTCGCCCCCGGAGCGACCGCGTTCGTCCACCGCGACATGCGCGTCCTGGCCCAGTACACGGCCTCCTGGCGCCCCGGCACCCCGGGCACCGCGCAGCAGAAGTGGCTGACCACGACCCACGGTTCGATGCGCCGGCACGCCTCGGGGTCGGCGTACCAGAACTACACCGACCCCACGCTCCCCGACTGGCGCCGCGCCTACTTCGGCGCCGCCGCCGACCGCCTCACCGCACTCAAGTCCCGCTACGACCCGGACCGCGTCTTCGACTTCCCACAAGCCCTTTGACGGGGCACCGGGACACCAACCCCCTCACGCAGCAAGGTCGTTGAACCCGCGCCCGTCCTCGCCACGGGCGCGCCGCGATTCCGCCACCGCCCGCGCCTGCCCGGCGAGCGCGGCGGCCCGGCGCTCGGCGTCGGTGTCCCGCGCCTCCCGGCTCCGTACGAGCGAAGCGGTCACGCCCCACCGGGAGATCGCCGCGACCACCGGCGTCAGCACCATCATGGCGAGCGGTGCGAGCAGCAGCGCGACGGCCGTGCCGAGCGCGAACCCGCCGATCACGTCGGACGGGTAGTGCACCCCCATGTACACCCGGCAGAAGCCGGCGCCCAGCGCCAGCGGGATCCCCAGGAGGCCCAGCTTCCGGTTGGCCATGAAGATGCCGACCGCGAGCGCCATCGCGATCGTCGAGTGGTCGCTCACGAAGGAGAAGTCGGTCTTCCCGTCGACCAGGACCTCAAGCCCCTTGTGTTCGACGAAGGGGCGGGGGCGCTCCACGAATCCCCGGATCGGAATGTTCACCAGCAGGGCGATCCCGGCCGCCAGCGGTGCCCAGACGATCGCGGCGGCCGACGCCACCGAGTCCTCGGCGGTCCCACGGCTGCGCCCGCGCCACCAGCACCACACGCCCACCAGGACGAGACCGAGCAGCATCCCGTACTCGCCGACGTACTCCACGATCCGGTCCGCCCAGTGGGGGGCGTCGACGGCGATGCCGTTGATGTCGTAGAGCAGGCTGACGTCGGGGTTCGCCCCATCCATTGCGAGTCCAGCCATCTGTACGGCCCCTTGCCCTTGCTGTGTCGACCCCCGTGACGGTTCTTCGGCGACGTGTGGTCTGTGACGTGTGGTCTGTGACGTGTGATCAGGTTGTTCGGTGCGGTCAGTACGGTCGGTGCGGTCGGTGCGACAGCCGCGTGGTCAGCGCGACCGGTGTCCCGTCCAGGGAACGCCCCGCACCCGGCCCGGGTTCCACTCTCCACCGAACGATCACCATGACGTTATCGACTCTTGACCCATCGTCCCAGCTCAGGGGCGACTCGTCACACAGAGTTCCGGCCATGTACGACGGCCCGTCAGGCTTCCGCGAAAAGGCCTCACCACTTGCTCACACCTGCGGACGGGCGGTCGGCAGCGCCTCCGCCCCCGCTTCCGTCACTCGCGTCGCACCGAAATAGTCCGGGGTGTCGATTTTGTCGAACCGGATGACGGCGCCGGTGTAGGGCGCGTTGATCATGTAGCCGCCGCCGACGTAGATGCCGACGTGGCGGATTTTGCGCGAGTTGGTGAGGTCGTCGGAGAAGAAGACGAGGTCCCCGGGGAGGAGTTCCTCGCGGGTGGGGTGGGGTCCGGCATTGTACTGGTCGTTGGCGACGCGCGGCAGCTCGATGTCGACGGTGCGGTAGGCGGCCTGCGTCAGCCCGGAACAGTCGAACCGGCCCTGCTGGTCGGGGGTGCCGTTGCCGCCCCAGAGGTAGGGGGTGCCGAGCTTCTTCTGCGCGTAGTAGATGGCGGCGGCGGCCTGCCGGGAGGGGGCGACGCGTCCTATGGGCTTGGCGAAGCTCTGTTCCAGGGAGCGGATGATCTTGACGTAGTTCTTGGTCTCCGGGTACGGGGGGACCCCGCCGTACTTGATGACCGCGTACGCCCCGGCGTTGTAGGCCGCGAGCATGTTGTCGGTCGGGTCCCCCGGTGCCTTCTTGACGTACCCGGCCAGTTCGCAGTCGTACGAGGCGGCCGACGGGATGGCGTCCGCCGGGTCCCAGATGTCCTTGTCGCCGTCGCGGTCCCCGTCCACACCGTGGGCGGCCCAGGTGCCGGGGATGAACTGGGCGATGCCCCGCGCGTCGGCCGGACTGACCGCCTTGGGGTTCCAGCCGCTCTCCTGGTAGAGCTGCGCCGCGAGCAGCGCCGGGTTGATGGCGGGACAGAGGTTGCCCCACTTCTGGACGAGCGGCTGGTACAGCCCGGGCACCGCGCCCTTCGCAAGGCCGACCGCACGCCCTCCGGCACCGCCCTGACCTGCGATACCGGCCGCCGCCGAGAACGTACCGACGACGAGCAGCGCGACGAAGGCCAGGAACATCCCGGCCCCGACCCCACTCGCTACCCAGACTTTGCGCACCCCACAACCCTCCCCCATCCGGGCCGGATGTACGTCCGTTTCGACACAGGCATGTCGCCGACCGGAAGCACCCGGACCACTCTAGAAGGGGTACATGAAGCCCTCGCAGTGGAAGACCTTGTACTCCCTGGGTGCCTTGACGTGCAGATAACTGACGGTCCATTCGCCCGTGTACGAGGAGAGCGGGGCCGCGGGCAGCTTCTTGCCGCCCTTCGTGGTCGTGAAGTCGTCGGGGTAGACGAAGTCCTTGAACTCCTCGCCTCCGCCCTCGTGCAGGTTCAGCACCTTGCTCACCGCTCCCAGCTCGGTGTTGTCCTTCCCGTCCTTCGACACGGGCTTCACGGCGACCGCGACGTAGTACGGGGGCGCGCCTTCCACGGCGTACTTGAGCCGGTAGCCGATCCGTACCTTGCCCGGCGGTGTGTCGTCGGGCGCGCCCCCGCGCGGAAGGGAGGTCTGCAGGTGCAACGGCCCCTCCTCCTCCGGGGGGAGCGCGCACTTGTTCCGCAGTCCGTTCCACCAGTGGGGAGCGGGGGCGGTCTGCTCGACGTACTGCGGCGGGCCGACCGGCTGCTTGCTCTTCGGGGGGTCTCCCGGGATCTGGCCGGGGGTCTGCCCGGGGGCCCGGCCGCCCCCGCCTCCGCCCGACGCCGCCGCCTGCGTCTGCTTGGCCTCCGTGGTCTGCTTCGGCCCGGCCGCCCCCGGCGTACCCGTCGACCCCTCCTCGCCGTCCGGCCCCGTCAGCCACAGCGTCCCCGCCACCGAGATCCCGATCACCGCCCCCACCGCGACGGCCGCGATCCACGGCCTGGCCCGGCGGCGGGCATCAGCGGGGACCGCATCCGTCGTACGACCCCCACCGGCACCGCCCAGCGTCGGTACGTACCCCAACCCCGGTCCCCCGGTCGGCAGTTCGTGGAGCACCACCGGCGCCTCCGGCACCACCTCCCCGAGCCCGCCGACCACCGCCCCGTAGAACCCGTCGTCCACCAGCGCGGTCCGCACCCCGCACCGCCGGATGACCTCCTCGGGCGTCGGCCGCCCGGCCGGATCCTTCTCCACACACGCCCGTACGAGCTCGACGAGCCCGGCGTCCGCGACCCCGTCCAGGTCGATCGGCTCGTGCACCGCCCGGTACGACACCGCGTCGGTGGGCCCGCTCCCGAACGGCGGGCGACCCGTCACCGCGTACGCGACGGTCGCTCCGAGCGCGAAGACATCGACCTCGGGCCCCACCTGATTGCGTATCAGCACCTCGGGCGCGGTGAACCCGGGCGTCCCGGGAGCCATCCCGGTCACGGTCAGCGCCGTGTCCCCGACGCCGCGCGCGATCCCGAAGTCGATCAGCTGCGGCCCCTGCGCGCCCAGGATCACGTTCATCGGCTTCAGGTCCCGGTGCGTGACGTCGTACGCGTGGACGCTCGCGAGCCCCTCCGCCAGCGCCGCGAACAGCCCGCGCGCGGTGTCCACCGGGAACGCCCCGCGCTCGCGCACCGCGTGGGCGAGGGTCGGGCCGCTCACGTACTCGGTGGCGATCCAGTACGGAGCGGTCTCCAGCGCCGCGTCGATGAGGTTCGCGGTGTACGCGCTGCGCACGGCGCGCACCGTGTTCGCCTCGCGCCGGAAGCGGGCCAGCGCTTCCGGATGGTCGGTGATCTCCTCGCGGATCACCTTGAGCGCGACGAGCCGCCCGCCCGGCGACCGCCCGAGATACACCTGCCCCATGCCACCGGCGCCGAGGCGCGCGAGAAGGGTGTACGTACCGATGCCCGCCGGATCCTGACGGGGCCTGAGTGATTCCACGGGCCAGACTTTACCGACGCGTACTGCCGTACGAGCAGGGGAAGTTGGGAGGAATCAGGCAACGGCCCCTTCCTCCTGTTCCTCCTGTTCCTCCTGGGACCCGTCGAACGGCGGATAGTTCTCGCGGCCCGAGCGCTCGGCCGCGTCGATGTAGCCGACCAGCGCACCACGGGACCGCGCGAGGCTGTCCAGCTGCTCGTCGATCCGCCCGAGCCGCGACCGCATCGCGGCAAGCAGCTCGGGACACCCCGCCAGTTCCGGGGCCTCGCCCTGCACGCACGGCAGCAGATAGGCGATGTCCTCGGAGGACAGCCCGGCCCCGAGCAGGTGCCGGATCTGCCGCACCCGCAGCGCGGCGCTCTCGCCGTACTCGCGGTAGCCGTTGGCGCCGCGCTCCGCCTCCAGCAGCCCCTGGGCCTCGTAGTAGCGCAGCTGGTGGGTGTTGACGCCCGTCAGACGTGCCAGCTCCCCGATCCGCATCGCAGCAACCTCACTACTTGACCTTCACACCGGTATCAACGTCGACGATGCTGCCATGACGAACAACACCGCACCCACAACACCCGTAACGGTCATCGGACTTGGCCTGATGGGCCAGGCGCTCTCCGCCGCGTTCCTGAGGGCCGGCCACCCCACCACCGTCTGGAACCGCACGCCCGCCAAGGCTGACGGGCTGGTCGCGGCCGGCGCACACCGCGCCCCGACGCCCGCCGCCGCGCTGAAGGCGAGCACCCTGACGGTCATCTGCCTCACCGACTACCCCGCCGTCCACGAACTCCTCGACGCCCACGGGCCCGACCTGTCCGGCACCCTGCTCCTCAACCTCACCTCCGGCAGCTCCGCCCAGGCCAGGGAGACCGCCCGCTGGGCCGGGGAGCGCGGCGCCCGTTACCTGGACGGCGCGATCATGGCCGTCCCGCCGGTGATCGGCACCGCCGAGGCGGTGATCCTGCACAGCGGCCCGCGCACCGACTTCGAGGAGTACGAGCCGACGCTCGCCGCCCTCGGCACGGTCACGCACCTGGGCGCGGACCACGGCCTGGCCTCGCTCTACGACGCGGCGGGCCTGACGATGATGTGGAGCGTCCTCAACGCGTGGCTCCAGGGCACGGCCCTGCTGAGGACGGCGGGCATCGACGCACGGACGTACGCCCCGTTCGCCCAGCAGATCGCGGCCGGAGTCGCCACCTGGCTGCCCGGTTACGCCGAACAGGTCGACAGCGGCGCGTTCCCCGCCGAGGTGTCGGCACTGGAAACGGACGCCCGGGCGATGGAGCACCTGCTGGAGGAGAGCGAGGCAGCGGGCGTAAACACCGAGCTGCCAAAGCTACTGAAAACAATGGCAACCCGCGCCATAACCGCCGGCCACGGCGCCGAGCAATACCCAGTACTGATCAAGCAGTTCAGCACCCCACACCCGCAGACCTAGCCCCCTCGGGCGGCGGGGCATACCCCCGCCTCCTTGGGCGGCGGGGCATACCGCCGCCTCCTTGGGCGGCGGGGCATACCGCCGCCTCCTTGGGCGGCGGGGCATACCGCCGCCTCCTTGGGCGGCGGGGCCGCCCCCCGGGGGCGGAACGGGCGGGCAAGGAGGCGGCCCCCGGCGGAGCCGAACCCTCCGCTCCCGCCCCACCCCGGCACCCCACCCCTCCGCCCCCGCCAATCCCCACCTCACCTCACCTCACTTGGGCAACACCCCCGTCGCAAGCCCCAGCGTGAAAAGCGCACTGATGTGAGTGGTCACCATCGCCGCCCACCCCAAGAAGGGCATCTGCCAGTGCCACCGATACAACAGCCGCCACTCATGGACCACCGCACCGATCCCGAGCAAGTACAGCGGAATCCACAGCACCGCCCACCAGTTCCAGGGCCCGTCGGTCCACCGCACAACAAGGCTGGCGACCCCCAGCAGCACCAGAGCAATCCCCCACCCCGGCTCCTCCTTCTCCCCCGACGCTGCACCGGCACCAGCCCCGGCCCCGGCACCAACCGCCGCACCCTTCCCCTTGCCACCACTCATCCGAACCCCTCCACACCCTGCGGTCTCATGTACGACAACCCTCTCACCAGCCCACTTCAGGCCCCACATTCCTGAACCGAACCCACCAAAAGGCGCGACCCCGACGTGATCTCCCATGGCTAGGATCGCCAGCCATGAACGTCAGGAACCTCAGGAACCTCAGCAAGGCAGCAAAAGCGGCCGGCGTACTCGCGGCCTCGTTCGCGCTCACACTCGGCATCAGCACCTCGGCCACGGCCGCCGACCACACCATGAACACCGGCGACGCCTGGGGCGCGTTCGGATACAGCGGCAAGGCGGAGTTCACCGAGTACGGGGACATCCTCAAGATCTGCGACATCGACGCGGACGGCCACGCGGTCAAGATGTGGGTCGCGCTCGGCGACGCGTACGGCCCGACGATCTACGAGACATGGGTCGGCGGCAAGGGCAACTGCATCACGCACCGCGCGAGCGAGGGCGGCAAGATGGACCTCCCCGAGAACAAGACCATCGGCTTCCTCTTCTGCCGCTACCAGGGCGGCAAGGAGTCGGAGTGCCGCGCGTACAAGTTCAAGAACGACCACTGAGCGCGAGCTCGGCGCCCAGGTGTGCGGTGAGGAAGCGGGCAGCGCGGTCGAGTGCGGCGTCCGCTTCGTCGAGCCGGCCGTAGTTGAGCTGGAAGACGTGAGGGAGGCCGGGCCCCACTTCGAGCGTGACGTCGACGTCGTCGGCGCCCGCACGCCCGGCCAGCCGGACGGCGTCGTCGAGCAGCACCTCGTTGGCCCCGACCTGCACCAGTAGCGGCGGCAGCCCGGTGAGGTCGGCGAAGACCGGGCTGGCCAGGGGATGCGCGCGGTCACCCGTACCGACGTACAGATCGGCGTAGGCACGCACATCGGCCGCGTTGAAGATCGGGTCGGCAGCCTCCTTGGTACGCATGCTCGCCCCGGTGAGGGTGAGGTCGGCCCACGGGGAGAAGGTGACCACGGCGGCCGGTTGCGGGAGTCCGGCCTCGCGGGCCGCAAGCAGGGTGGCGATGCTCAGGCCGCCACCGGCCGAGTCACCGGCCACGACGAGTTCCCGCGGGTCGGTACCCGTCTCCAGCAGTTCGCGGTAGGCCGCGAGCCCGTCGTCGACGGCGGCGGGGAAGGGGTGCTCGGGCGCCAGCCGGTAATCCACCGACACGGCTCGCAGGCCGGTACGGAGTGCCAGTTCCCCGGCCAGCCCGGCGTGGGTGTCGGGGGACCCGACGACGTAGCCGCCACCGTGCAGATAGAGCAGTCTTCCCCGGCCGGAGCCGGAGAGTTCGGCCGGTGCCAGCTCCAGGGCCGGCCGCCCGCCGAGGACGGTCCTGCGTGTAGCCACGCCGTCCGGCGCGGGCCTGGTCAGAGCCGCGGCGAAACCGGTGCGCTGCTCCTCCACAGTGGGCGGCGTCTCGCCGCGAGGAGCGGACCGGAGCAGGGCATCGAGTGCGTCGCGCTGCTGTCGGGACATGGTGGCCTCCAGTGATCGGGGTGAGAAGATGGATTCCCAGGAATCCACTTGGTGGAGTTAACCACATTCCAAGGAAGATGATTCCTAGGAATCTATCGGAGCTGCCGTGACCCACATCACATCGATCTTCACTGATCTCGTCCGCGTCGAGACCCGTCTCTACAACGCGGTGAACGCCCGGCTGCGCAGCGAACAGGAGCTGGCCCTGGGTCAGTTCGAGTTCCTGGAGATCATCGACCGCGTGCCGGAATGCCGCGTGCTCGACATCGTCGGCGAGCTGGCGATCACGGTCGGAGCCGTGAGCAAGGCGGTCGACCGACTTGTCGCCGCAGGCTGGTGCGTACGGGTCGCGCACCCCCAGGACCGCCGCTCGTCCGTCCTGCGCCTCACCCCCGAGGGCAAGGAGCAACTGGCCGCCTCCCGCACCGTCGTCACCACCGAACTCACCGCGCTGACGGCGACCGTCCCTCCCGACGACCTGAACCGCATCGCCGCGACCCTGGCGGCCCTCCGCGCGACCCTTGAGGCAGGCTCCCACGGCCAACCGGGCTGAACTCCTGAGCCCGGACCGTCAATCGGCCGTCAACCGACCGCCGCCCCGACGGTCACCGCGACGGACCGGCGACGAAGCCCGGCAGCCAAGAACTCCATCTCGACCAACGTCCCCACCAGCCCGGTCACCCGCAGCTCGCCGGCCAAGGCCCGTGCTTGCGCCAACGTCAGCCCGTACGCCTCCCGAAGGGACTGCAGAACGGGCACAAGGCTCGCCCCGCGGTCCGCCGCGAGACGAAGCCGGACAGGTCCGTGCTCCGCCAGCAACGCCTGCCGGATCTCCTCGGGAGTCACTCCGCCACTGTCCTGCTCGCACCACCCGGCGGGGCAGGCCGAGCAGCTCCCTTCGGTGCCCCACCACACCTGCCCGCGATCAATGAACTGGCCGACGTCACGCGTCAGTACGCCACCGCAGTCGTCGCACCGCGAAGTGATCTTCACGCCCTGAGTGATCATCAAGCCCCCTGCCGCCGATCGTCCCTCTGCGCATACTCAGCACAACCTAGGTACTCGCGCCCAGGCGGAGGGCGGAAGCCGCTGCCTAGCATCCTGATCATGAGTTCCACAGAGCAGCGCTCGCGGGGCACGGTGTCGCTCGTACTGGCGTCGGCCGCCATGGCGATGGTGGTCGTGCCCCTGCTCCCCCTCCCGGCCCCGATGTGGTCCCGCCATCTCCTCTTCTTCTCCGTCGTACCGTTGGCGCTCGCCGCGATCGCGTCGGGCATCGTCGCGCTGCGCAGGATGCGGGGCCAGGAGGGAGTCGACCGCTTCCGGGCCCGGTCGGGCATCACGCTCGGCACCATGATCGTCGTGATCCCGCTGGGCGCACTCATCTGGGCGATACGGGCACTGAACCAGGCCCACTGACCCCGTACTCCGACCTCATCGAAGTCTCCCCCCGAAGCCCAGGAACGCATCAGCACCCGCAACCACCCGCACAGAGCTCGACTGCGCCGGTCAGCCCTCCCCACCGTTCCGCATTCCCTGCTTGTACGCGCGGACCTTCGCCCGGGACTCCGGGTCCGTGATGTCCGCGACCGACCGGTACACGCCCGCCTTGCCGTAGGGGCCCGCCGCCGTACGCCATCCCTTGGGCCGTACGCCGAGCTGTTTGCCCAGCACCGCGAGGAAACTCCGCGCCTTCTGGTCGCCGAAACCGGGCAGATCCCGCAGTCGCTCCAGCAGTTCCCCGCCCGAGGCGGCCCCCGCCCAGACCGCGCTCGCCTCACCGCCGTAATGCTCCTCCAGGTACTGGCACAACTGCTGGATCCGTCGCGCCATCGTGCCGGGGAAGCGGTGTACGGCGGGCTTCTCGGCGAGCAACGCCGCGAAGCGCCCCGGGTCGTACGCGGCGATCTCACGCGCGTCCAGATCGGCCGTGCCCATGCGGCCGGCGATCGTGTACGGGCCCTGGAACGCCCACTCCACCGGAACCTGCTGGTAGAGCAGCATCCCCGTCAGCAGGGCCAGCGGACTGCGGCCGAGGAGCTCGTCGGCGGCCGGCGCCTGGGCCAGGTGCAGGGTGGGATGAGCGGCCACAGGAGGATCATCCCCCGCCCGGGGACACGGCGCGAGGCGTGCCGCACCGCACCGCACGGCCCCACGCGGCCCGGTCAGCCGTCGGCTCTGCCCTTCAGCCTCGGGCCCCTGCCCGGGAACCGCCACCGCTGGGCAGCCCGCCGGCACCCGCACCGGGAGTGACGGAGCATCACCTTCCGGCGTTGGCACGCCTACCCGACACGTCAAGGCCTCCCCGAGCCCCCCGGCACGTAACAGAGCCAGGGTGCCTAACGCCAGTCATTGCCCGGAGTCACCCCCCGTGATACACAGAGTGACCATACGGCTTTTCGCATAACAACCGGCCTCACCCCCTCCGCACCGCAGGTCAGAGCGGTGGGGCCGGACGTACGTGCGGAAGTCCGGTAAAGAGAGCCGCCAAGTCGACATACCGGGGCGGTTTCATCAGCGAAGATAGGGCGATGCTCCCTGCCGTCCGGCAGGCGTGCGAACTACCCAACAGGGGCGGTGACTTAATGATCCTGGCAGCCGAAAAGGGCGATATCACCACCATCATCGGCGGAATCGCGCCGAACTGGGGCCCGTTCGGGAGCCTCGGCAGCGAAGCCCGCATCATGATCGAGGTCGTGATGGCCGTAGCCATCCTGCTCTGCCTCGGCATCGCCATCTGGGGTGCGGCAAAGCAACGGATCGGTGCGACGGCTCTGCGTGACACGTTCAGCGCGGAACAGGGCAAGGGCCTCATCGTGGCCGGGCTGACCGGTGTCTTCATCATCGGCTCACTCGGAACGCTCTTCACGATCGTGTACGGCATGGCCGTCTAGCCACCTCTCCCCAGTCCTCACCGGGCGTGCCCGGCCCTCCCCCTGAGGTTGCGTTTCCTGATGACGAGTCACCACACCGTGCCCACGCGGGAAGCGGCCCCGCTACCGTCTAAGCACTACGCATACGAATGCGAGTACGAGTACGGCGACTACGACGCGGGACTGCGAAAGGCTGAGGGGGCGTACGCGGCATGAGCCTCGGTGACGACGACCGGAGGGGGACCGACGACCCCTACACGACGTTGGGCGGCACCCGCCAGACGCGTACCCGGATGCCGGAGGACGCGGGCACGGGCCGGACACGCGGCGGCGGCCGACCGGGCGTGCGGACCTCGCGGTCGATGATCACGGTGGTGGGGGTGGTGGTGCTCCTGGTAGCAGCCATCGCCTTCGCCAACCGCGGCCCGGGAAGCAGTGGCCCGGGCGGCGAGGAGAAGGGCAAGGAGGGCGCCCCCTCCTCGAACTCGACCGCCGCGACGGGCGAGAAGCCCGTGCAGCACAAGGGTGCGACGGGGATCCCCTCGGGGTTCGCCCGCAACGCCCAGGGCGCGCAGAGCGCCGCGTCGAACTACGCGGTGGCGCTCGGCTCCGTCGACATGTTCACGGCCGACAGCCGCCACCGCATCGTCGACGCCCTCTACACGCCGGAGTCGGCGACCAAGCTCAAGGGACCGCAGGACGCGGCGTACTCGCCCCAGTTCCTCCAGAAGCTGGGCCTCGACGCGGACGGCAAGGCCCCCGAGGGCAGCGTGTTCGTCTCCCGCACCCTCCCGATCGGCACCAAGACCGAGTCCGTCGACGCCGACAACGCCAAGGTCTCCGTCTGGTACAGCGGCCTGATCGGCATGTCCGGCGCCAAGTCGATCGACCCGGTGAAATCGAACTGGGGCACCTGGACCTTCGACCTGAAGTGGGTCGCCGACGACTGGAAGATCGTCGCCGACGCGCAGAAGAAGGGGCCGACCCCGCTCCCCGGTGACGAAGCGGCCTCCAGCTCGGAGGAGATCAGCAAGGCAGTCGAAGAGTACGGAGGGTTCACTTATGCCCGGTAGCCTCCGACGCCGTACCGGCCAGGCAGCCGCCACCCTGGCGACCGTCCAGGTGGCGTTCTTCGTGTGGGCGGCCCGCGCTGCCGCCGCACCCACACCGCCGCCGACGCCGGCCCCGAGTGGCAGCAACAACCCCTGCGACCTGCTGATCGGTCCCGCCAAGGAGTACTGCGAAAAAGGCAACTCCGCCCCCGGCTCCTCCCCCTCCACCATCGCCCCCTCCCCCGCCGACTCCACCCTCGACCCCCTCACCTCCCTCGCCAAAGGCTGCGCCGACGCCGCCGCGTGGATCGTCCGCAAGCTCAGCGAGGCCGTGAACGCGACCGCCAACGTCGACTTCACCAACGCCAAGTTCCTCCAGCAGTACGCCGTCGTCTTCGCCGCCTCGACCGTGCTCACCCTGGTCCTGTGGCTGCTGGCCGTCGCCAAGCGGGCCATGCGCGGGGTGCCGCTCGCCACCGCCGTGTCCGAGGCCATCGGGTTCCTCTGGCTGACCGTGCTGGCCTCCGCCTTCACCCCCCTGATCCTCTACACGATCGTCTCGGCGACCGACGGCGTCACCAAGGTCATCGCCTCCGCGACCGGCGGCGAGACCGACGTCTTCTTCGGAGCGTTCGCCGAAGCCCTCCAGAAGCGCGACCAGATCGGCGGCGGCCCGATCATGCTGATCGTCGTCGCCCTCGTCACGATCCTCGCCGCAGGCGTCCTCTGGCTCGAACTGGTCATCCGTGCCGCCCTGTTGTACGTCGGCGCCCTCCTCGGCACCGTCGTCTACGCGGGCCTCGTCGACAAGAACCTCTGGAGCCACGTCCGCCGCTGGGCAGGCATCATGATCGCGGTGATCCTGGTCAAACCGGTCATCGTGATCGTCCTCGGCCTGGCCGGCGCCCTCTCCGGCGGTGACGGGCCGAACGCCTTCTCCGCCGTCGTCTCCGGCCTCGCGATCATCCTGCTCGCCATCTTCGCCTCGGCGATGATCTACCGCTTCGTGCCCGGCTTCGGCGACGACATCGCCGCCGCCAGCGCCAGCCGCAAGCAGGTCACCGACGGCGCCCGCGCCTCCGCGGTCATCTCCTCCCCCGCCAACCTCGTCTCCCAGGGCATCAAGACCCACAGCGCCCGCGGCGGCGGCAGCGCCCCCGCCCCGCGCCAGGCGTCCACCGCCAACGCCTCCGGCGGAATGGCCGCCCACAGTTCCCGTACGGGCGACAGCGGCAGCCCCTCAACCGGAGGCGGAAGCGGAGGCACCGGCGGAGGCGGCGGTGCCATCCCGTCCGCCGCACCCTCGGCCCGTAGCAACAGCACCCACAGCAACCGCGGCAACGGCAGCACAGGGCACTCCGGAACCTCCGGATCGCCCCACGGCCACCGCAAGAACCCAGGAGGGGGAGGGCGTTGACCACCCAGTCCCACCCGATCACGCCGCGCCGCACGTATCTCATCGGCCGTGCCAGGCCCAACGCGATCGTCGGCAAGAACCGCGAGACCGGCGAGATCGCACTGATCATCGCGGGCGCGTTCCTCGGCATGATGTGCGGACTCCTCGTCCCCAGCCTCTCCCTGCGCATCATGCTGCTCGTCGGCTTCCCGCTGGTCGCGCTGATGGCGGTGTACGTGCCGTACAAGCACCGCACCTTCTACAAGTGGTTCGAGATCAACCGGAGTTACAAGCGGAACCTCCGCAAGGGGACCACGTACCGCTCCCAGGCCATGGAGGCCGGCGTCAAGGGCGACGGCCGCGAGGTCGAGATCGGCCCGCCGCCCGGCATCGGGCGGATCAACTGGCTGGCCGCCCCCTTCGGCCCGGACGAGATCGCCGTGCTCCTGCACGCCGACCGGCGCACCGTCACCGCCGCCATCGAGATCGAGGGCCCCGGCGTCGGACTGCGCGACAGCGAGGACCAGGAAGCCCTGGTGGACCGTTTCGGCACACTGCTCAAGCACGTGGCGAACGGCGACGGCTTCGTGACCAGGCTCCAGATGCTGGCCCGTACCCTCCCCGCCGACCCCGACGCCCACGCCAAGGACGTCGCCCAGCGCGGCGACCACTCAGCACCCGGCTGGCTCACCGACTCCTACGACCAGCTCCAGTCGATGGTCTCCACCTCCAGCGAGCAGCACCGCGCCTATCTGGTCGCCTGCATGCACTACACCCGCGAACTGGCCGCCGAGGGCGCCGCGATGGCCCGCGCCTCACGCCCCAAGGGACAGCGCAAGATCGACAAGGACGCCGGTCTCGCCATCGTCATGGCGCGCGAGCTGACCGACATCTGTGCCCGCCTCGCCGAGGCCGACATCCGGGTCCGCCAGCCGCTCGGCCAGGGCCGGCTGTCCTCGCTGGTCCACTCCATGTACGACCCGGACCACCCCATCGACCACATCCAGGCCATGACCAAGCGCAACGCCTGGCCCGCCGAACTGGACGCGACGGAGGCCACGTACCTCCAGGCCAAGACCCGCGAGTCGCTGACCCGAGAGCCGTGGTGCCACGCCACCGCCTGGGTGAAGGAGTGGCCGATGACCCCCGTCGGCGTCAACTTCCTGGCCCCGCTCCTGGTCCACACCCCGGACGTCATCCGCACCGTCGCCGTCTGCATGGACCTCGAACCCACCGAGGTCGCCATCGAACGGATGCTGACCGAGAAGACCAACGACGAGGCCGACGCGTCCCGTGCCGCCAAGATGAACCGCACCGTCGACCCCCGCGACATCGCCGCCCACGGCCGCCTCGACCAGCGCGGCGAGGACCTGGCGTCCGGCGCGGCCGGCGTCAACATCGTCGGCTATCTCACCGTCTCCTCCCGCAGCCCCGAAGCGCTCGCCCGCGACAAGCGCACCATCCGCGCCTCGGCCGGCAAGTCGTACCTGAAGCTGGAGTGGTGCGACCGCGAGCACCACCGCGCGTTCGTCAACACGCTCCCCTTCGCCACCGGCATCCGCCGCTAGCCGTACCGCCGGACCCCCCGGACCACCGGAAGCCCGTACCACCCCGCACCGCCCGAAAGGACAGACCATGCGAGACCCGCTGTCCGCAGCCACGGAAGCCTTCACCAGCTTCCTCTTCGGCAAGGTCGAGACGACGCGCCTGCCCGTCCGTACGTCCACCGGCCAGGCACAGGCGGTCTACCTCCCGACGGCGGCTCCCGGTCTCGGCGACTCCGGCGTGATCATCGGGCGCGAGGTCTACAGCGGCAAGGGCTACATCTACGATCCCTTCCAGCTGTACGGTCAGCAGCTCCCGGCCCCCCACTGGCTGGTCCTCGGCGAGTCCGGCAACGGCAAGTCCGCCCTGGAGAAGACCTACGTACTGCGCCAGCTCCGCTTCAAGGACCGCCAGGTCGTCGTCCTGGACGCACAGGGCGAGGACGGCGTCGGCGAATGGAACCTCATCGCCCAGCAGCTGGGCATAACTCCCATCCGGCTGGACCCGATGGCCGCCCTCGACGGCGGCATCAAGCTCAACCCCCTCGACCCGGCGATCACCACCACGGGCCAGCTCGCCCTGCTCCGTACGATCATCGAAGTCGCCATGGGCCACGGCCTCGACGAACGCTCCGGCTTCGCCCTCAAGGTCGCCCACGCGTACGTCAACGAGACGATCACCACCCGCCAGCCCGTACTGACGGACATCGTCGAGCAACTCCGCCACCCCGAGCCGGAGTCGGCGGAGGCGATGAACGTCGACATAGACGACGTACGGGCGTGGGGCCTGGACGTCGCGCTGGTCCTGGACCGCCTGGTCGACGGCGACCTGCGCGGCATGTTCGACGGCCCGACCTCGATCGGCATCGACCTCGACGCCCCCCTGATCGTCTTCGACCTGTCCCACATCGACCGCAACTCCATCGCCATGCCGATCCTGATGGCGATCGTCGGGGTGTGGCTGGAGCACACCTGGATCCGCCCCGACCGGGTCAAACGCATCTTCCTGGTCGAAGAGGCCTGGCACATCATCAACTCCCCCTTCGTCGCCCAGCTCTTCCAGCGCCTGCTGAAGTTCGGCCGGCGCCTGGGCCTGTCCTTCGTCGCGGTCGTCCACCACCTCTCGGACGTCGTCGACGGCGCGGCGGCGCGCGAGGCGGCGGCCATCCTCAAGATGGCCTCCACCCGCACCATCTACGCCCAGAAGGCCGACGAGGCCAGGGCCACCGGCCGCGTCCTGGGCCTGCCACGCTGGGCGGTCGAGATCATCCCCACCCTCACCCCCGGCATCGCGGTCTGGGACGTCAACGGCAACGTCCAGGTCGTCAAACACCTCATCACCGAGGCCGAACGCCCCCTGGTCTTCACGGACCGCGCCATGACGGAATCCTCCGCCGCCCCGGCCCCCGAGGAGGACGACGGCTTCCTCAGCGAGGAAGCCCGCGCCGCCGACTGGGAAGCGGAACAACGCGCCGCCCTGATCGAAGCCCAAATGGCCGAAGTCGAATCCTCGGACGCCACGGTCGCCTGACATGCCCCCACTCCCCTTCCTCCAGGCCCTACTGCCCACCACAGCCCCCTACACCCCCGCCCTCTCGGGCGGCGGGGCCGCCCGCCGAGCCCCCTTGGGCGACGGGGCCGCCCGCCGAGCCCCCTTGGGCGACGGGGCCACGCGCCGAGCCCCCTTGGGCGGCGGGGCCGCCCCCCGGGGGCGGAACGGGCGGGCAAGGGGGCGGCCCCCGACGGAGTCGCACCCCTCGCCCCGGCCCCACCTCCGCCATGGCCCCACCCACTATTCCCACCACTCCAGCCCACCCCCGCCCCCCAACCGCTCGGGCGGCATCCCCGACGGCCTCCTCCTCGGCCTCCTCGCCCTCTTCCTCGGCCTCACCTTCCTCACCTGGACCTCCACCGGCCTCGCCGCCCTCTTCTCCCACGGCGCCTGGCCCAAGAACGTCACGCTCCCGAACGCCCCCTCCGCCATACGCCAACTGGTCACGTCCCCCCAGGACCTGGCCAACGCCTGGCCCACCACACCCCCGGCGGAGCTCTCCGGCTACGGCCTCTTCTGGGGCCTCCTCATCGGCCAGCTCCTGATCCTGATCGTCCTCACGATCTTCGCCCTGGGCACCCTCGCCCGCTGGCGCCTGGTCCGAGCCCACTCCCGCGAAGCCCGCCTAGCCACCACCCACAAACCCAAGCCCCCACACCCGACGCACGACGCCCCACACCCTGCGGACGATGCCCCGCCCCCTCGGGCGGCGCAGCCGCCTACGCCCCCCGCCCCCTTGGGCGGCGAAGCCGCCCACGTTGCCCCGTCTCCTTGGGCGGCGGGGCCGCCCCCCGGGGGCGGAACGGGCGGGCAAGGGGGCGGCCCCCCGGCGGAGCCGACCCCCTCGCCCCCGCCCACCCCCGACCCGCACCCCACCACCCCGGCGCCCACACCAGTCCCGGTCCCGGTCCCAGTCCCAGTCCCGGTGGCACCACCAACACCGGCACCAACCCTCCTCCTAAACCGCCACACCCACCGCCCCACCACCCTCCAAACCATCCAAGACGCCCCCGGCCCCGCCCTCATCCTCACCTCCGACCCCACCCTCTACACCGAAACCTCCGGCCCCCGCTCCAAACTCGGCCCCGTCCTCCTCTACGACCCCAACCACCTCTGCGACACCCCCGCCCGCCTCCACTGGTCCCCCCTCACCGGCTGCCAGCACCCCCAGACCGCCGCCGCCCGCGCCACCGCCCTCCTCGCGCCGATCCGCCCCCACTCCCGTATCGACGCGGCCGTCGCCGACACCGCCGAAACGCTCCTCCGCAGCTACCTCCAAGCCGCAGCCCTCACCACCAGCAACACCACCAGCATCATCACCACCACCAACAGCACCCCCCTAAAACACCTGCACCGCTGGTCCCAAGGCACCCACACCCACGAAGCCGTCCGCATCCTCCGCACCCACCCCAAGGCCACCTCCGGCGCCGCCGGACTCCTGGAGTCCGCCCTCACCGCGTACCCCGAACGCCGCGACGTGGCCCATGCGTTGACGACCCGTGCACTCTCCGCCCTTTCCTCGATCCACATTCGCGAATCTTGCACCCCTAACCGAAGCGATTCGCTCACCTTGGAATCATTTGTGGACGAGGGGGGAACGCTCTACATGGTCGGTGAAGCAATCGAAGACCCCCGCACCAACCCCACCGGCCCGGGCGCGATGCCGTTGCTCACCGCCCTCGCCTCATACGTGGTCGAGCACGGCCGCCGCATGGCCGCACGGTCATCCGACGGTCGGCTCGACCCACCAATGACGCTCGTCCTGGACGATGTCGCGGCCGTGGCTCCACTTCCCCAGCTCCCGGAGCTCCTCACGGCCGGTCAGGGCCAAGGTCTCCCGACCCTGGCCCTGCTCCGTTCCGACGAACAGTTCAAGTCCCGCTGGCCACACGCCCGTTGACGCTCCCCAGGCTCGGCCCACGTACACCTACGTACACCTACGTACACCCGGAAGAAACCCCCCACCCCCACTGCCCCCTAGCCTCCGAATCCGCGAGAGTCGTACGTGTTCCCCAGGGATTCCCCACGGAACCCCCAGGGAGCACCACCCACTCCGCCCCGGCAGAAGAGGCCCCCTTGCCCACCCGACGCCAGACCCTCGGCACCACCGCCGCCCTGACCGGCGCAGCCTTACTCCCCACCACCACACAGGCCACAGCAGCAACAACAACCCCCCGAACCGCCCCCTCAGGCCCCCGAACCACCCTCGCCCTCACCCACACCACCGTCCTCGACGGCACCACCTCCCGCCCCCGCCCCGACCAGACCCTCCTCCTCCGCGACGGCCACCTCGTAGCCTCCGGCCCCAGCGCCCAGCTCCGGGCCCCCGCCGGCGCCCGCGTCATCGACCTCACCGGCAAGTACGTCATCCCCGGCCTGATCGAGTCGCACATCCACACCAGCGACGGCCAGGACGACATCACCCCGCCCCTGTTCCCCCTGACCGGCGTCACCGCGGTCCGCGACATGTGGGGCACCCCGGTCCAGCACGCCTGGCGCGAGAAGATCGAAGCGGGCACCCTCCTCGGCCCCCGCTTCGTCATCGCCGGCCCAATCATCGACGGCCCGCCCTCGATCTGGGCCAGGGACACCGGACTCCCGCTCATCGAGGTCACCGACGCCAGATCCGCCCGCGCCGCCGTACGCCGGGTCAAGGACGAGGGCGCCGACTTCGTGAAGGTCTACTCCCGGCTCTCCCCGGAGGCGTACGAGGCCATCGCCGACGAGTCCCGCACCCTGGGCATCCCGTTCGCCGGCCACTGCCCCGACACCCTCCCGATGGCCCGCGCCGCCGCCTCGGGACAGCGCTCCGTCGAGCACCTGCACGCGATGCTCCTCGCCACGTCCTCCCGCGAACGCGAGATCCGCGAGGGCCTGGCCAAGGTCCGCATCGACCCCACGGACCCCTCCAGCCTGTCCCGTTACAACAGCTGGTTCCGTCAGGTGCACCCCCTGGAGTGGCAGGCGATGCGCAGTTACGACAAGGGCCGCGCCCGCCGCCTCTTCGCCGCGCTCGCCGAGAACGGCACCCGCGTCGTCCCCACCCTCACCATCCATCACACCCTGGAACGCACCGACGAACTCCCCACCCGGTCCGACGACTGGAAGTACGTCCCCGCCTGGCAGGTCAAGTCCTGGCCGCACATCCTGGAGGCCCTGGTCGGCTCCCGTACGCCCGAGGACAGCGCCCGCGTCCGCGAGATCTACGAGCACCGCCTGCGCCTGGTCGCCGAGATGCACCGCGCCGGTGTTCAGCTCATCGCGGGCACGGACAGCGGCACCGGCTACTCGGTCCCAGGCTTCTCGCTGCACGGCGAACTCCGCCTCCTCGCCGAGGCAGGCGTCCCCACCCACCGCGTGCTGGAGGCCGCCACCACAGCCCCGGCCCGCCTGCTCCGCCTCCCCGAGCACCGCCCCGCCGACCTGGTCGTCCTCGACGCGAACCCCCTCACCGACATCGCCCACACCCGCCGGATCCACTCCGTCGTCAACGCGGGCCGCTACATCGGCCCCAAGGACCGCACCCGCCTGCTCGCGGACATAGAAAAGGCCGCGGCCAGGAGCACTCCCCCCGAAGGGGGAACGGTCCCGACCACGGCCACCCCGGGCTGCGCCTGCAACGCACCCCACTGACCCGGTAGTTACGGGCGCTGCACAGCCATCTCGATCTCGTTCTCGTCGGACCGGTCACCCTCCATCGGGACGGTGTGGCCGGTCCGCTCGAAGCCCACCTTCCGGTAGAGCCCCTCCGCCCGCGCGTTCCGCTCGTGCACGAACAACCGCACCCGCTCGATCCGAGGCTCGGCCAGCTCGAAGGACCATTCCACCGCCGCCCTGAACAGTGCGTCCGCGATCCCGGTCCCCCGCGCCTCGGGCCGTACGAACACCCCCACGACGTGGGTCTGGTCGACGGCCGCCGCGTCCGGAAAGGGCCCGGTCAGGCCGGCCCGCTCGACCATCACGGTCACGCTCCCGTCCCACCGCCCGTCCGGCGCCTCGGCGACGAGCTGCGCGATGGCGTCCCCGGAGGCCGCCCGCTCCGTCCGGCCCTGCCAGAAGGGGTCCGGCTGGGCGGACGCGTTCTCGTAGGTCTCCAGGAAGGCGATCGGCGCGGCCGGGTCCTGGAGGGAGGCCAGCCGGAGTTCCTTGACCTGCTGCCATTCGTCGGCACGTACACGACGTATGAGGTGTTCCATGAACCAATCCTGGTCACGGCCCCACCCGAGGGCAACGTGATTAAAACAACCCGTAAACGCAGAAAAGCCCCGCACCATAAGGTGCGGGGCTTTCCCACAATGATTGTTCGGCGGCGTCCTACTCTCCCACAGGGTCCCCCCTGC
>NZ_JBVIMX010000043.1:0-10495 GCF_055579625.1 Streptomyces sp. NPDC032721
GCCTGCGGCGGGCTGTGCCCCTCCCCGCCCCTTCCCTAAACCGCTCCGCGGGGCCAGGGGTTGTTAGCAGCGGGTCGAGTGTGGTTGCTCGCGCAGTTCCCCGCGCCCCCAGGCACCCGGGGGCGCGGGGAACTGCGCGGCCAGCCACACACAACCCGCGCATCCGAACCCGCCCCGCGGAGCGGTTTCGGGAAGGGGCGGGGTGGGGGAAGGCCCCGCGCAGCGGAGTTCAGCGGCGGGGCCTTGGGGTGGGGTGCGGTTACAGGGCTACGCCCAGCAGCGCGTCCACCGTGCGGGAGATGACGCCCGGCGCGCCCTCCTCGGTGCCCCCCGCCGTCTCCTGCGAAGCGGCCCACTCGTCCACCGCCGCCAGCGCGGCAGGCGCGTCCAGGTCGTTGGCGAGGGCCTCGCGGACCGCCTCGACCGTGGCCTCGGCTGACGGGCCGTCGGGGCGCGACACCGCCGCGCGCCAGCGGCCGAGCCGGGCCACCGCGTCGGCGAGGACCTGGTCGGTCCACTCCCAGTCGGCGCGGTAGTGGTGGGCGAGCAGGGCGAGGCGGATCGCGGCCGGGTCGACCCCGTCGCGGCGCAGCTTCGAGACGAAGACCAGGTTGCCCCGGGACTTCGACATCTTCTCGCCGTCCAGGCCGACCATGCCGGCGTGCACGTACGCCTTGGCGAACGGGTGCTCGCCGGTCAGCGCCTGGGCGTGCGAGGCGCCCATCTCGTGGTGCGGGAAGGCGAGGTCGGACCCGCCGCCCTGCACGTCGAAGCCCATGCCCAGGTGCTCCAGGGCGATGGCGACGCACTCGATGTGCCAGCCGGGCCGCCCGGCGCCCAGCGAGGCGCCGTCCCAGCTCGGCTCGCCCTCGCGGGCGGCCATCCACAGCATCGGGTCGAGCGGGTTCTTCTTGCCCGGACGGTCCGGGTCGCCGCCGCGCTCGGCGGACAGCAGGCGCATGGCCTCCGCGTCGAGCCCGGAGACCTCGCCGAAGTGCGGGTCGGCCTCCACGGAGAAGTAGATGTCGCCTTCGAGTTCGTAGGCCGCGCCCGAGTCCCGCAGCCGCTCGACGAGCGGCACGATGCCGGGGATGGCCTCGACGGCGCCCACGTACTGCTGCGGGGGCAGCATCCGCAGGGCCGTCATGTCCTCGCGGAAAAGGGCGGTCTCGCGCTCGGCGAGGCCGGTCCAGTCGATGCCGTCGCGGATCGCGCGCTCAAGGAGCGGGTCGTCGACGTCCGTGACGTTCTGGACGTAGTGGACCTGCCGCTTGGTGTCGAGCCACACGCGCTGTACGAGGTCGAACGCGTTGTAGGTCGCCGCGTGACCCATGTGGGTCGCGTCGTACGGCGTGATGCCGCACACGTAGATACGGGCGACGGGACCGGGGTCGAGTGAGACCAACCCCTGGGTCGCAGTGTCGTGGATCTGGAGGTCGCGGCCCTTGCCGGGCAGGGCGGGGACCTCGGAAGCGGGCCAGGCATGCATGTAGCGAGCGTAACCGGATGCATGTTCCGGTTACGAACCGGACCGGGATCTTGGCCGATTAGGCCGTCTTGCACCCACCCGTACCCCCGGGGCAGGACCTCACACCGGCGGCCACGGGATCGCCGGCCACTGCCCGCTCGGCTCCGGATGCGCCGCCGACTCCCGCATGGAGGCCACCCGCGCGCGGACCGCGTCCAGCTCGGCGGCCGTGATCAGTTCGGCCAGTCGGGTGGCCAGCGGCTCCCCGTCCGCGAGGTCGGCGGCCAGTTTCGCCAGGACCGACACGGCCTCGTCGGGCAGCGGATCCCCGGCCCAGCCCCACAGCAGCGTGCGCAGTTTGTCGTCGACGTGGAAGGTCACGCCGTGGTCGATGCCGTAGAGCCGGCCGTCCCCGGCGGGTAGCAGGTGGCCGCCCTTCCTGTCCCCGTTGTTGATCACCGCGTCGAGCACCGCGAGCCGTCGCAGCCGTACGTCGTCGGCGTGCACCAGCAGCGCGGTGCGGCCCTCCTCGACCTCGGCAAGCACCACCGGCTTCCAGCCGTCCCCGGGCTCCTCGTCCTCGACGAGGGCCAGCAGGGCACCGCCCGCCTCGGCGTCGCCGTCGACCCACAGCTGGCACATGCCCTCGCCGTACGGGCCGTCGCGCAGCACCGTCGGCGGGATCAGGCCCCAGCCGGTCGCCTCGGAGATCTCGTACGACGCGACCTCGCGCCGGGCGAGGTTCCCGTCGGGGAAGTCCCACAGGGGCTGTTCGCCCGCGACCGGTTTGTAGACGCACTTGGCGCTGTCGCCCTCGTAGGAGATCTCGCAGTAGAGCACCGCGTTGGACGCTGCGCGGACCTGGCCGAGCACCTTCAGCTCGCCC
Source organism: Streptomyces sp. NPDC032721 (assembly GCF_055579625.1). Lineage (NCBI taxonomy): Bacteria > Bacillati > Actinomycetota > Actinomycetes > Kitasatosporales > Streptomycetaceae > Streptomyces > Streptomyces sp. NPDC032721. Next base: position 2,355 of record NZ_JBVIMX010000043.1, read on the forward strand.
TTCGCGAGGAGCGTCAGGGGGTCGCCCGGTACCGGGGTCACGGGGTTCACAGGCCCCGCCGGTATCCGTTCTGGCGCGGGCATACGTGTCCCTCCGGGTCGAGCGGCAGGCTGCACAGCGGGCACGGCGGGCGGCCCGCGTTCACGACGTCCAGGGCGCGCTTGGCGAACGCCCTGGCCTGGGCGCCGCTGAGCCGCACGCGCAGCATCGGCGGGCCGTTCTCCTCGTCCTGGAGCAGCCGCTCCTCGGCCTCCGCGAGGTCTTCCTCGGTGTCGACGTCCAGTTCGACCAGGGCCTGCGCCTCGACGATCATGCGCTGTTCCTCGCCGTCCCAGGCGAGCGCCATGGTGCCGACCCGGAACTCCTCCTCGACGGGGGCGTCCAGCGGGGCGCTGTCGTGCACGTCGGCGGGGGCGACGGCCGGGACGGGGGCGTTGCCGCCGGTGCGGCGCACCACCTCGTCGAGCAGCTCGTCGATGCGTTCGGCGAGCGCTTCGACCTGGGTCTTCTCCAGGGAGACGCTGGTGACCCGGCCGGCCGCGGACGCCTGGAGGAAGAAGGTGCGGCGGCCAGGCAGCCCGACCGTACCGGCCACGAAACGCTCCGGAGGGTCGTAGAGGAACACCTGACGGGACACGTCCTGATCTCCATCGCTTCGGGGTCTGGGAAGGGGGGTGGGGCAGGGGGACTGCCATCCGGCGCGAGGGAGGGTGCGCGGCGAATGGTTTACTGCGCGACCACCCTACTGTGCACGGCGATCACGGTGTTCCCGCGCCGCCGCCCACCGCCGCTTCCCCGTCGTCCGCCCGCGTGCCCGCGCTGTCGGCGCCGGGCCGCGGGGCCAGCGAGGTCAGGTCCCCCGTGTCGCCCAGGCGCACCAGAAAGGGCCGGAGCCTGGTGTAGCGGATCACCGTCAGGGAACACGGATCGACGTGAATACGCTGGAAGAGGTCGAGATGCATGCCGAGGGCGTCCGCGACGAGGGACTTGATGATGTCCCCGTGCGAGCACATGACGTACATCGAGTCGTCGCCGTACTCGGCGTCGACGGTCGCGTTCCAGTCGCGTACGGCGTCCACCGCGCGGGTCTGCATGGCACGCAGGGACTCGCCGCCGGGGAAGGCGGCGGCGGAGGCGTGCCGCTGGACGACGTCCATCAGGGGGTGGTCGGAGAGCTCGCCGAGCTTGCGCCCGGACCAGTCGCCGTAGTCGCACTCGTTGATCCGCTCCTCGGTGTGCAGGGGCAGCTCGGGGCGGGCTTCGAGCAGCGGCGCCAGGGTCTCCCGGCAGCGCTGGAGGGGGCTGCTGACGGCCGCCGCGAGGGGCAGTCCGGCGAGCCTGGCGGGCAGGGCGGCGGCCTGTGCGGCGCCGTGTTCGTCGAGGGCGACACCGGGCGTCCGGCCCGCGAGCAGCCCGGCGGTGTTGGCGGTGGAACGTCCGTGCCGCAGAAGAATCAGCGTGGCCATGCCCCTCAGCGTAGGCGGAAGGACACCGGGGGCCACAGGCGGACAGGCGCACCGGGGTGCGTCGCGGGCACGAGCCGGGGAGAATGCACGCCGTGATCGTCGACTGCGCCATCTACCGCGAGGGCCGCCGCACCGAGGGCCCCTCCGACTTCTCCGACGCCCTCGCCGAGGCGCGCTCGGCCCAGGACCGGTTCCTGTGGATCGGGCTGCACGAGCCGACGGAGAAGGAATTCGCCCTCGTCACGGACGAGTTCGGGCTGCACCCGCTGGCGGTCGAGGACTCCCTGTCGGCACATCAGCGGCCGAAGCTGGAGGTGTACGAGGACTCGCTGTTCGTGGTCCTCAAGCCGGTCGTGTACGAGCCGAAGAGCGACACGGTGACCACCGGCGAGCTGATGGTGTTCGTCGGCGACTCCTTCGTGGTGACCGTGCGGCACGGCGAGGGCGCGCCGCTGGCCGCCGTACGGTCCCGTCTGGAGTCCGATCCCGACCTGCTCGCGCACGGTCCGACGTCCGTGCTGTACGCGGTGTGCGACGCCGTCGTCGACCACTACATGGAGGTCGCCGCCGAGCTCCAGACCGACCTGGAGGAGCTGGAGGCGGAGGTCTTCGCCCCGCAGGGCGGTGACACCAAGGGCACCGCCGGGAGGATCTACACGTTCAAGCGGCAGGTGCTGGAGTTCCGGCGGGCGACCGGCCCGCTGACCCAGCCGCTGCAACGGCTGGCCAGCCCCGGGCTGCCGTTCGTGCACGACGAGGCGCAGCCGTTCTTCCGCGATGTCGGCGACCACCTGACCCGGGCGAACGAGCAGGTGGACGGCCTGGACCGGCTGCTGTCCGACATCCTCTCCGCGCATCTGGCGCAGATGGGGGTACGGCAGAACGACGACATGCGGAAGATCTCGGCGTGGGCGGCGATGGCCGCGGTGCCGACGATGGTCGCGGGCGTCTACGGCATGAACTTCGATCACATGCCGGAGCTGAAGTGGTGGTGGGCGTACTACGCGGTGCTGGCGTTCATGGCGTTGTGCGAGGTGGGCCTGTACCGGCTGTTCAAGCGGCGCGGCTGGCTCTGATCCCGGGCGGTCAGACCTCCTGCTCCCCGGGCCCGTTCATCGCTCCCCTGCGCTCGGGCATGGTCAGTGTGACCATCTTCCGCCAGCCGATGAGCCGTTCGTACAGGTACATCAGGCGGATGCCGGTGGCGAGCAGGGTGGACTTGGGGCGCGGCCAGCCAAGCAGCTCGCCCATCCTGGCCATCACGGCGAGGCTGACGTCCCGGTAGACGGCGATCTCCACCCGTGCGCACTCGTGCAGGACGCGCTGGATGGTGCGGCCGTGGCCGAGGGCGGCCAGCCGGAGCAGCTCCTCCTGGCAGTAGGCGAGGTGGTTCTCCTCGTCGTGGCAGATCATCCGGATGGACTTGCCCGCCTCGGGGTGGTCGCCGAAATGGGTGACCAGCATGTCCATCTGGTCGGCGGCCCGCTGCTCGGTGATCCTGCTGTGGGCGAGGTAGACGACGATGTCCTCCTCGGTGAGCGTGGTGTCGGCGCGCAGTTTGCTGTGCGCGAGGCCGATTCCGGCGCGCTCCAGGAGCAGGGTGTAGTCGAGGGCCAGGGGCACCTCGGTCTCGTCGAGGCCGCGCTTGCGCAGCAGGGCGCGGAAGAGCCGGCCGTGCTTGTCCTCGTCGGCGCCGTGCCGGGTGATCTTGGGGGCGAGGTCGCTCATGGCGGCGGGGACGAGCGCGGCGATGCGGCCGTTCTCCCAGCCGCCCTGCGACTCGCCGCTGGCGGCGACCGAACAGAACAGCTGGAACGACTCGTCGTTGTCGAGGATTTCCTGGAAGAGACTCCGAGCAGAGAGCACCACTGTCACCTCCACGCACCGGTCCGAGCACCCTCCGTGCCGCACTCGATGCATCGAGTGAAGTGCCAGCCGGACCGGGAGGCAACAGGTACGACGGACAAGTCGCCCGCATGGAGGAGCGTGCAATCCCTTCGCAGGGCGTAACCGACCGGCCGTCCGCGCGTTGTGCTGGATGACGGCCGTGGCGGGGAAGACCCCCGAGCCCCCACCACGGCCGCTGACTTCAACTCCCGTACGGAACAGGCTGGTTGCGCCCGGCCGGTGTCATGCCAGCCCGGCGCGCTCCATCGCTTCCGTGCCCGCCCTCAGTGCCGCGATCCGCTCGTCGAGCGTGAAGCCCGCGGGGGCGACCGTGAGGGTGGTGACGCCGACCGCCGCGTACTCCTTCATCCGGTCCGCGATGCGGTCCACCGGGCCGAGCAGGGTGGTCTGGTCGATCAGCCGGTGCGGGACGGCGGCGCCCGCGCCGTTCTTGTCGCCGGAGAGGTACTTCTCCTGGATCTCGGCGGCTTCCTTCTCGTAGCCCATGCGGCGGGCGAGCTGGTTGTAGAAGTTCTGCTTGGCGCTGCCCATGCCGCCGACGTACAGGGCGGTGTACGGGCGGAACATGTCGGCCAGCGCGGTCACGTCGTCGCCGACGGCGAGCGGCAGCGTCGGGCACACGTCGAAGCCGTCCAGGGTCTTGCCGGCCTTCTCGCGGCCGGCCCTGATCGGAGCGAGCGCGGTCTCCTCCAGGTGCTCGGCGGAGGGGAAGATCAGCAGCGCGCCGTCGGCGATCTCGCCGGTCTGCTCCAGGTTCTTGGGGCCGATCGCGGCGATGTAGAGCGGGATGGTCTCGCGCTCGGGGTGCACGGTCAGCTTGAGGGGCTTGCCGGGCCCGTCCGGCAGCGGCAGCGTCCAGTGCTGCCCCTCGTAGCTGAGGCGCTCGCGGGTCATGGCCTTGCGGACGATCTCGACGTACTCGCGCGTCCTGGCGAGCGGCTTGTCGAACTTCACGCCGTACCAGCCCTCGGAGACCTGCGGTCCCGAGACGCCGAGGCCGAGCCGGAAGCGGCCGCCGGAGAGCGAGTCCAGGGTGGCGGCGGTCATCGCCGTCATGGCGGGCTGGCGGGCCGGGATCTGCATGATCGCGGAGCCGATGTCGATGCGCTCGGTCTGGGCGGCCACCCAGGAGAGCACGGTGGGGGCGTCCGAGCCGTACGCCTCGGCGGCCCAGCAGACCGCGTAGCCGAGCCGGTCGGCCTCCCTGGCGACGGCGAGGTTGTCGCCGTCCATGCCCGCTCCCCAGTAGCCGAGGTTGATCCCGAGCTTCATGCGTCGCTCCCTCACACGTATTTACCGATCAGTAACGTCCTGGTGCGCGGACTCTAACCCGCGAGCCCGCGCGCCGTCAGCCGAGGGTTGTCCACAGGCCCCCTTCGGACGGACGTGTGGACCAGTAATCTCCCGCCCATGGAGCAGAGGCACCTCGGCCGCACGGGCCTGCGCGTATCGAGAATCGGTCTGGGCACCCTCACCTGGGGCCGGGACACCGGCGAGCACGACGCCGCGGACCTGCTGAAGCTGTTCTGGGAGGCGGGCGGCAGTCTCGTCGACACGGCCGACGTGTACGGGGACGGCGACGCGGAGTACGTGCTCGGGCAACTGGTGGAACGCCTGGTTCCGCGCCGGGACCTGGTCATCGCCACCAAGGCGGGCAGCGTGCCCGACCCGGACCGCCGCTTCGACTGCTCGCGCGGCCACCTGCTGGCCGCCCTGGACGCCTCGCTGGAGCGGCTCGGCACGGACTACGTGGACCTCTGGCAGGTGCACGCCTTCGATCCCGGCACCCCGCTCGACGAGACCCTCCAGGCCCTGGACATCGCCGTGACCAGCGGCCGGGCCCGCTATGCGGGGGTGTCCAACTTCTGCGGCTGGCAGCTCGCGAAGGCCGCCACCTGGCAGCTGGCGGCGCCCGGCACGCGGACCCGGCTGGCAAGCGCGCAGCTGGAGTACTCGCTCCTCCAGCGGGGCGTGGAGCGCGAGGTGCTGCCCGCCGCGCTGGACCTCGGGATCGGCCTGCTGCCGTCCTCCCCTCTCGGCCGGGGCGTGCTCACGGGCAAGTACCGGCACTCCACCCCGCCCGACTCGCGCGGCGCCTCCGAGCAGCTGGCGCCGTTCGTCGCCCCGTACCTGGACGACGCGGCGGGCCGCATCGTGGACGCGGTCGCGACGGCCGCCGAAGGCCTGGCGACCACTCCGCTGCAGGTGGCGCTGGCCTGGGTACGGGACAGACCCGGCGTGGCCGCCCCGATCGTCGGCGCGCGCAACGCGCAGCAGCTCGCGGCGGCATTGTCAGTGGAGGCGCTTAGTCTTCCCCATGAGATCCGCCGAGCGCTGGACGACGTGTCCGCGCCCGTGCACCGCTATCCCGATCAGGACTGGAGCACGCTGTGACCGCGCACCCCCGGGGGGAGACCCCCGTCCCCCCGGACGACCCCGAATCCGCCCCGGCGGCCGGGACACCGGACCAGCAGGCCGACGCACCTGAGGCTGCCGAAGCCGAGGCACCTGAGGCTGTCGGCGCCGAGGCCGGGGCCGACGCGCCCGAGGCTGCCGGGGCCGACGCCGGGGCCGAGACCTCCGAAGGTGCCGAGGCCGCTGCCGACGCGGCCGACGCCCCCGCCGTGCCCCAGCTCTCCGAGGCCGAGGCCGAGCTGGCCGCCCAGCGGGAGTTCCGGGCCAAGATCGAGAAGCGGAAGGCCGAGAAGGCGGACATCTCCGCCGGAACCAAGCTGAGCGGGCGGGCCGCCGACCTGATGGCCGCCGTACGGGCCGTGGAGAGCGGCGCCAAGCCCGCGACCGCGTTCGTCCCGGAGCCCGCACCGGCGCCCGCGCCCCCGCGCGCGCAGGCCGCGCCGGTCGCCGCCCCGGCCCCCGTGCCCGCACAGAGCGCGCCCGCCGTTGCGGCTGCCCCGGAGACCGTCGAGGACGTACGGGGCGTGCTGAGTGCGGGCGGTGCTCCCGAGGCACTCGCGGCCGGGGTCGCCGCACGGCTCGGCGAGCAGGCCTCCCAGCTGCTGCGCGAGGACCCCTGGCAGTTGCTCTCGGTACCGGGCGTACGGCCCGAGCAGGCCGACGGCTACGCCCGCGCGCTGCTCGGCGCGCAGTGCGGTCCTGACGACGGGCGGCGGACCGCGGCCCTGGTCGGCTGGCTCCTGGAGCGGGCCGCGCTGAAGGGGCACACCGCCGTCGCGACGGAGCAGGTGTGCACCGCTCTCGCGGGGCACGGCGTGCCGGACCCGGCCGAGGCGGTCGCCCATGCCGTCGCGGAGGGCGTCGCCCTGTCCCTCCAGGACGAGGAAGTGGACGAAGAAGAGGCCGATGCACCGGACGGCACGGACGAGGCGGAGGCCCCTGGGCCCGAAGCGGCCGAGGCCGTCCCCGCCCTGCTCGGCCTCGACCGGTACGCGATGGCCGAGGAGAGCCTCGCCGAGGGACTCGCCCGGCTGGTGAACTCCCCCGTGGACAGCACCGAGGAGTGGGCCGAACTCCCGGGTTCCGCCGGTGAGTTGGTCCGTGCGGTGGCCGGCCACTGTCTGGTCGCCCACACCGGTGGCGAGGCCTCCCGCGCCGAACCGGCCGCCCTCCTCGGGGTGGCCCGGCGTCTCGGTCTGCGCGCGTTCGCCGCCACCCACAGCCCCAACGGACGGGCCCGCCTCGCGGACCGGGCCCCCGACGCGGCGGCCGGGGCCGTCACCCTCGCCGGGCTGCTGTCCGGCGCCGAGGGCCCCGGCCGGGACGCGGACGGGGCGCTCGCCCTGGATCTGCTGGTGGTGCTCGACGCGCCCCAGCTCGACGTGGAGACCGGTGCGGTGCTCGTCGAGGCGCTGCCCGACGGGGCGCGGCTGGTGCTCAGCGGCGACCCCGGGGTGCTGCCCTCGGCCGGGGCCGGCCAGGTCTTCGCGGACGTGCTCAGCGCCCGCGCCTGCCCGCAGATCGCCTCGCGCACGCCGGATCCGGGACCGATCGGCGAGCTGGTGTCCGGCATCGGCATCGGCGAGCTGAACCAGGTCGAGGCACCCGGCAAGGAGGTCGTGATCGTGCCGGTGCGCGACGCGGGCGAGGCCGTGCACCGTACGGTCCAGCTGGTCGCCGACTCGGTGCCGCGCGCCATCGGCGTACCGCCCGAGGACACCCAGGTGATCACCCCGGGCCACGGCGGCTCGGCGGGCACCCGGGCGCTCAACGCGGCGCTCAAGCAGCGGCTCAACCCCGGCCCCGGCCGCTTCGGCGGCTTCGACGCGGGCGACCGTGTCGTGTACGTCCCGGTGCCGGGCCGTACCGTGCCGGGCACGGTGACGGGGGCGGACGCGGACGGGCTGCACCTGGACTGCGCCGGCACGCCCGTCGTCGTACCGCAGGAGCAGGTCGATTCGGCCGTACGGCACGGCTGGGCGCTGACCGCGCACCAGGCGGCCGGGATGCGCTGGCCGGCGGTGGTCGTGGTGCTGCCTGGCGATGCGGCACAGGCCCTGAACCGCCCGTGGGTGTACACGGCGTTCGGCCGGGGCGAGCGGCACCTGTCGGTGGTGCACGGAGTGGACCAGGCGCTGCCGCGCGCGGTGGCCGAGGCCCCCGCCCAGCCGCGTACCACCCGGCTCGCGGAGCTGCTGCGCCCGGCACCGGCCGAGGCGACGGCGTAACGGCGCGGGCGGCGGCAGACGTAAGGCGGAGGGGGTGCGGGGCAGCGACTGCCCCGCACCCCCCCCACCGTGGAACCCTTGGCCCGGGCTGCTCAGACCTCCTCGAAGTCGTCCATCTCGTCGT
>NZ_JBVIMX010000043.1:10505-25227 GCF_055579625.1 Streptomyces sp. NPDC032721
GGTACCACTGGGTGGGGGGAGTTTTGGTTCCGGGCACGGGGGGGGGCGGGGGGGGGAGGGGGGGGGGGGGGGAGGGGGGGGGGGGGGGGGGGGGGGGAAAACCCCCCCCCCCCCCCCCCCTCCGCCGTGGAATCCGTGGCCCGGGCTGCTCAGACCTCTTCGAGGTCGTCCATCTCGTCGTCGTCGAAGACCGAGCTGACGTCGAAGCGGCACACGACGCTCTGCGGATCGGCGCCGTCGAAGGGGGAGTTGAGCCACTCCCCCGGATCCGGCAGCTCCTCCACTGCGGCGACCCACAGTGTGGAGTCGCCCTCCTCCAGGCCGAACTCCTTGTGCCGGGAGGCGATTTCATCGGGCTCGTACTCCCCAAAGAGCACCCCGAGCGCCGCCTGCACGCTGCTGCCGACGACTCCGGCGGAGGCGGGCAGTCCGTTGCTCGTGCCGACGTCCGGGTCGAGGTCGGCGATCCGCTGCGCCTGGGCGAGCAGTCGCTGCGGCTGGGCCACCGCGTAGTCGCGCCGGATCAGCACGCTGAGCGCGTCCAGTGGCCCGGTGTGGGCCGGGAAGGAGGTCTCGGGGCTGGGGATCTCGAAGGGGGTGACCTCGTCGTAGCGCTCGTAGAGCAGCTCGTCGTAGTCCTCCGCGGCAGCGGCCAGTTCGTTGAAGGCGTCGTAGACGGCGGGGTCGTCGTCTCCGGAACGGCGCTCGACCGCCTCAAGGTGGCGGTCCAGCGCGGCTTTTACCGCCTCGGCGGCGGCGCGTACCTCGGCAGCGGTGGGCTGAGCGGCATCAGACATAGTGCAGACGCTATCCGTAGAGGACCTCTGCCCGCACAATAGATGCGATGCCGGAATACGAATTTGTCGACGTGTACGTCCCGCGCGGGGTCTCCCGCAAGGATGCGACGCGTCTGCTGACCGACCACGCCGAGTACGGACACTGGGAGCTGGACCGACTGATCCTGCGCCACGACGGGAGCCGCCGGGTGCGGCTGCGCAGGCGGATCATCCGCCAGCTGCGCGCCACCTGGTGACCTGACCGCGCTCGTGGCCCGGGCACTTCACGGAGCTTGCCCCGCGACCACGGGGCCCGCTCCGTGAAGTGCTTCGTGCTGCTGTGCCGTGATTCCGGTGAGTCCGTTACGCCGCCGAACGGGCCCGGCGGTAGAGCACGGCGCCCGCGAGGAGCAGGCCCGCGCCCGCGGGGATCACGGTGCCGAGCGAGCCGGACGCACCGGTCTGCGCGAGCAGCTCGGTGCCCCTGGGCTGGGTGACGGCCTGCGTCCGCGGGGTGTTCGGGATCGCGCGGGTGGGCGGCTCGTCGGGCGTCGGGACGGGCGGCTCGTCGGGCACGACCGGGGTGACCGGGGTGACCGGGCGCGGCGGCTCGTCGGGGGTGGCCGGAACGCTCGGTCCTGACTGGTTGACGCAGTCGTTGCCCATGGCCGGGTTGAGCAGTCCGACGACGCTGACGCCGTTGCCGCACGCGTTCACCGGGATGTGGACCGGCACCTTGATGTTGTTGCCGGAGGCGACTCCGGGCGAGTGGCTGGTGTCACCCCCGGCGGACGCCCCGCCGCCGGTGCTGGTGCCGGGGCCGGTCTGTCCCTGACCGGGAGCGGCCGGCTTGGCGGCACCGGACTTGTTGGCGCAGGCGTTACCCATCGCCGGATTGAGCAGCCCGACGACATTGACGGTGTTGCCGCACGCGTTGACCGGGACGTCGATCGGGACCTGCACCGAGTTGCCGGACAGTACGCCCGGCGAGTGCGATGCGGTGCCGTCCGCACCCGAGTCGGCGTGCGCGTGACCGCCGCTCAGCGCGAGCACGCCACCGGCGGCCGCGAAGGTGATCAGACCCTTTTTGGTGACCTGACGCATGGGATCGTTCCCCTGTCTCTGCCTTCCGGGATGCCCGCGGACGTCATTGTCCGCGGGCCGAAATACCGGAGCGGCCCCGGAGTGCATGGCGCGCACTCCGGGGCCGCCCGGGAATTCAGACCCTCAAGGGGTCATACACACAGCGTCACTTGTTGATGCAGGTGTTGCCGAAGGTGGGGTTCAGCAGACCGATCACGGAGACCGTGTTGCCGCACGCGTTCACCGGCACGTGGATCGGGGCCTGAACGACGTTGCCCGAGAGCACGCCCGGGGAGTTCAGCGCAGCACCCTGGGCACCCGAATCGGCGACAGCCATGCCCGCGCCAGCGAGAACGAGGCCACCAGTGGCAGCCGCAGCAGCGACGACCTTCTTGATCATTGTTCCTCCTAGTTGGAAAGTGCGATCCCAGCCGCGGACCGCACCACCTGTAACGAAGAGAAACCGGCGGGGCTACGACCCGATCCCCGTATTCACTCTTTTCATTCAAGTAGCACGTACGGGCGATTAGTTGGGCAATACGTTTCCGCGACCCCCGCCCCGGGCATCAGCAGGCGTCGATGAAGCGGTCCAGTACGCGTGCGCCGAACTTGAGCCCCTCGGTGGGCACCCGCTCGTCGACGCCGTGGAACATGCCCGCGAAGTCCAGCTCGGGCGGCAGCTGGAGCGGTGCGAAGCCGAAGCAGCGGATGCCGAGGTCGTCGAAGTGCTTGGCGTCGGTGCCGCCGGAGAGCATGTACGGGATGGCGCGGGCGATCGGGTCCTCGGCGCGCAGCGCGAGCTGCATCGCGTCGACCAGCTTGCCGTCGAAGTCGGTCTCCAGCGCCTTGTCGCGGTGCGAGCGCTCCTCGTCGATCTTCACCCGGGGGCCGAGGATGCGGGCGAGGTCGGCGTGGAACTCCTCCTCGTACCCGGGCAGGAAGCGGCCGTCGACCTGGGCGCTGGCATCGCCGGGGATGACGTTCACCTTGTAGCCCGCTTCGAGCATGGTGGGCGCGGCGGAGTTGCGCAGGGTCGGCCCGATCATCTTGGCGATGCCGCCCAGCTTGGCCAGGGTCTCGTCCATGTTGTCCGGGTCGAGCTCGGTGCCCAGCGCGTCGGAGAGCTCGTCGAGGAAGGAGCGCACCGTCTTGGTGACGCGCACCGGCCACTCGTAACGGCCGAGCCGTCCCACCGCCTCGCAGAGCTCGGTGATGGCGTTGTCCTTGTTGGTCATCGAACCGTGGCCCGCGGTGCCCTCCACCGTGAGCCGCATCCAGTTCATACCCTTCTGCGCGGTCTCCACCAGGTAGAGGCGCAGCTTCTCGTTGACCGTGAAGGAGAAGCCGCCGACCTCGCCGATGGCCTCGGTGACGCCCTCGAAGAGGTCGGGGTGCTTGTCGACGAGGTACCGGGCGCCGTAGGTGCCGCCGGCCTCCTCGTCGGCGAGGAACGCCAGCACGATGTCACGCGGGGGCTTGCGGCCCGAGCGCAGCCGGTCGCGTACGACCGCGAGGGTCATCGCGTCCATGTCCTTCATGTCGACCGCGCCCCGGCCCCAGAGGCAGCCGTCGGCGATCTCGCCGGAGAACGGGTCGTGGGTCCAGTCCGCCGCGTTGGCCGGTACGACGTCGGTGTGGCCGTGGATGAGGAGCGCGGGCCGCGAGCGGTCCTCGCCCTCGATGCGGGCCACCGTCGAGGCCCGTCCGGGGTGGGACTCGATGATCTTCGGTTCGAGGCCGACCTCGGCCAGCTTCTCCGCCACGTACTCGGCGGCCTTGCGCTCCCCCGGCCCGGAGTGGTCGCCGTAGTTGCTGGTGTCGATGCGGATGAGATCCCGGCAGAGGTCGACGACCTCGTCCTCGCCGGTCACCTTCCGGGTGGTGTTCGACTCGCTCACGCTGCTTCCTCCCACTGCGTTGCTGGTGGTCCCCTCCATCCTCTCGCCCGCAGCTCCGCCGCCCAAGGGGGGCCCACCTGCGCAATACGCCGTTCATGCAGGTGGGAGGCCGGATCGGGGGTGGTGATCGGGCACCCCGAACCCCTGGTATTGTTTTCCACGTCGGAACGGGACAGCGCGAAACAGTCCCGAACCACACACACCTTGTCCGGGTGGCGGAATGGCAGACGCGCTAGCTTGAGGTGCTAGTGCCCTTTATCGGGCGTGGGGGTTCAAGTCCCCCCTCGGACACCAGCGAAGGCCCCAGTTCTCGAACTGGGGCCTTCTGCGTTGCCCGTACGGTTACGGGGCCTCCGGGCCGCCCGCCTCCCACAGCGCGGACTCCGCCCAGGCGCCGACGATCGCCACGTCCGGGTCTTGGTGGCGCAGGACGGCGAAGCGTTCGGCGAGGAGCTGGAGGCGGACGGTCAGCGGGATCTGGGCCAGGACCGGGGGCAGGGCGGGGGCGCCCGGGTGTGCGGCCAGGGTGGTGACGGGGACGGCTTCGCGGGCCGCCGCCCTGCCCAGGGCTCCGGTCAGGCCGTCAACGTCCGAGGCGGGTTCGAGGACCAGCAGCCCGTCGGCGGCGGTGAGCGGGACGGCCGCGCCGTGCAGGAAGCGGTCCGACTCGAAGCCCTCGGCGAGCATCCGGGCCGCCTCGCGGATCTTGAGGGCGCCTTCCCGGGCGGTGACGCCCCAGGGGCCGCAGCCGATCAGGGCGAGGCTGCGGGAGGGGAAGGGGACCGCGTCGAGGGCGGGGTCGGCGCAGACGGCGCGTACCGCTTCGGCGGCGCTGTGGAGCTGGCCCGGGGATCCTTCCGGGGCCCCGAGGTGGTGGGCGACGCGGGCGAGTACGCCGAGGGCCGAGGTGTAGCTGACGGTGTAGGTCTCGGACTCCTCGGGGACGACGGTCTCGACGGCCTCGGGCCAGCCCCGGTCCCGGCCGGTGACCGAGACCACCGGGAGACCGGCCGCGAGGGCCGCCGCACGGGTCCTCGCCGCGTACGCGGTCTCGGCGGTGTGGGTGATGACGAGGAGGGTGTCGCCCTCGCGCGGGGCCGCGGCCCAGCGGGCGGCGTGGGCGCCGGAGTGCCAGCGGGCGTCGAGGCCGGCCTGTTCCAGAAGGTGGGCGCCGAGTTCGGCGGCGTGCTGGCTGGTTCCCGTACCGACGAGGATGACGCGGCGGGCCGTGGCGAGGCGGTCGGCCGCCGCGGAGACGTCCTGGGCCGCGACGCGGTCGAGGGCGTCGGCCTGGGTGTGGATCATGCGGAGGAGGGCGGTGCCGGTGGGTGTGGCGGGGCTCGTGGGCATGGGGGTGCGTTCTCCGGATGGCTGGCGGGGTGGCTCGTGGGGTGGTTCGTGGGGTGGCTGGCGTCAACTGCCTCTTGATTCTTCGGAGTTGCGGAATCCGTTGTCAAGGGTTGGAGGGGCTACGGATTTCGTTGAATGGCGACGGCCCCGCAGTGGAGACTGCGGGGCCGTCGTCGTCGGGGTTTCCTGGTCGGTCAGTGGCCCCTGGCGATCCACTCGTCGAGGTGGGGTGCCTCGGCGCCGATGGTGGTCGGGTCGCCGTGGCCGGTGCGTACGGACGTCTCCGCGGGGAGCGTCAGCAGGTGGTCGCGGATCGAGTCGACGATCGTCGGGAAGTGGGAGAAGGAGCGGCCCGTCGCGCCGGGACCGCCCTGGAAGAGGGTGTCGCCGGTGAAGACGGTGGCGAGGTCCTCGGCGTAGAGGCAGACGGCGCCCGGGGCATGGCCGGGGGTGTGCAGGACCTTCAGCGTCGTACCGGCGACGGAGATTTCCTGGCCGTCGGTCAGGGGGCCGTCGGGGGCGCGGTCCGGGTGGGTCTGCTTCCAGAGGGGGAGGTCGTCCTCGTGGAGCAGGATCGGGGCGCCGGTGGCGTCGGCGAGGGCCGGGGCCGCGTCGATGTGGTCGTTGTGGGCGTGGGTGCAGACGATGGCGCGCAGGGTGCGTCCGGCGAGTGCGGCCAGGATGGCGTCGGCGTCGTGGGCGGCGTCGATGACGATCGCCTCGGTGTCGTCGCCGACGATCCAGACGTTGTTGTCGACGTCCCAGGTGCCGCCGTCGAGGGAGAAGGTGCCCGAGGTGGTGAGGTGGTCGGTGCGGGCGGCCATCAGAAGGTCACCACCGAGCGCAGGACGTCGCCCTCGTGCATGCGCGCGAAGGCCTTCTCGATGTCGTCGATGCCGATGGTCTCGGTGACGAAGGCGGCCAGGTCGATACGGCCCTGCTGGTGCAGGTCGACGAGCATGGGGAAGTCCCGCGAGGGCAGGCAGTCGCCGTACCAGGAGGACTTGAGCGCGCCGCCCCGGCCGAAGACGTCGAGGAGGGGCAGTTCGAGCTGCATCTCGGGGGTGGGGACGCCGACCAGGACGACGGTGCCGGCCAGGTCGCGGGCGTAGAAGGCCTGCTTGTACGTCTCGGGGCGGCCGACCGCCTCGATGACGACGTCGGCGCCGTTGCCGTCGGTGAGGGCGCGGATGGCCTCGACGGGGTCGCCGGAGCGGGAGTTGACCGTGTGGGTGGCGCCCATGTTCTTGGCGGTCGCCAGCTTGCGGTCGTCGATGTCGACGGCGATGATCTTCGACGCTCCGGCGAGGCGGGCGCCGACGATCGCGGCGTCGCCCACTCCCCCGCAGCCGATGACGGCGACCGAGTCGCCCCGGCCGACGTTGCCGGTGTTGATGGCGGCGCCGATGCCCGCCATGACGCCGCAGCCGAGGAGGCCCGCGACGGCCGGGGAGACCGCGGGGTCGACCTTGGTGCACTGTCCGGCGGCGACCAGGGTCTTCTCGGCGAAGGCGCCGATGCCCAGGGCCGGGGAGAGTTCGGTGCCGTCGAGCAGGGTCATCTTCTGCTTGGCGTTGTGGGTGTCGAAGCAGTACTGCGGGCGTCCGCGCAGACAGGCCCGGCACTGGCCGCACACCGCGCGCCAGTTGAGGATCACGAAGTCGCCGACCGCGACGTCGGTGACGCCCTCGCCGGTGGACTCGACGATTCCCGCCGCCTCGTGGCCGAGGAGGAAGGGGAAGTCGTCGTTGATGCCGCCCTGCTTGTAGTGCAGGTCAGTGTGGCACACGCCACAGGCCTGGATCTTCACGACGGCCTCGCCGGGCCCGGGGTCCGGGATGACGATGGTCTCGACGCGTACCGGCTCGTTCTTGCCCGGGGCGATGACCCCGCGTACCTGCTGCGACATGCGCTGACTTCCTTCCGGATCACGAATGCGTACGACGATACGCGCGTCGGGCGCCCCCCCGGAGAGGGGCGGCCGACGGTGCTGCGAAGGGGGGTGCGGTCAGCTCTTCTGGGTCGGGATGCCGTCCGTCGTCGCGCGCTCCGCGGCGATCGTGGCCACCCGGCCGCGGACCACGAACCAGCCGCCGACGAGGGCCGCCGCGATGATCGGCAGGCAGTAGACCGTGGTCCGGCCGACTCCGCCGCCGTACCACATCAGGAAGACCACGATCGCGAGGAAGACGAGCGTGACGATCTGGGTGTACGGGGCCCAGGGCAACTTGTAGCTCGGCCGGCTGAGCAGGCCTTCCTTGGAGCGGCGGTAGAACAGCAGCGAGCAGATCATGATCATCGCCCAGGTGCCGAGGATGCCGATCGAGGCGAAGTTGAGCACGATCTCGAAGGCGTCGTCGGGGACCACGAAGTTCAGGGCGACGCCCAGGACGCCGAAGCCCGCGGTGAGCAGGATGCCGCCGTAGGGGACCTGGCCCTTGTTCATCAGGCCGGTGAACTTGGGGGCGGAGCCCGCCAGGGACATCGAGCGCAGGATGCGGCCGGTCGAGTAGAGCCCGGAGTTGAGGCTGGAGAGGGCTGCGGTGAGGACGACCAGGTTCATCACGCCCGCGGCGCCCGGGACGCCGATCTTGTCCATGACCGTGACGAACGGGCTCTGCTTGTCGGTGTACGCGGTGTACGGGAGGATCAGCGCGAGGAGCACGACCGAGCCGACGTAGAAGACGCCGACGCGCCACATGATCGAGTTGATCGCCTTCGGCATGATCTTCTCGGGCTCCTTGGTCTCGCCCGCGGCGACGCCGCACAGCTCGACCGAGGCGTACGCGAAGACGACGCCCTGCACGACCAGCAGCATCGGCAGCATGCCCATCGGGAAGATGCCGCCGCTGTCGGAGATGGTGGAGAAGCCAGGGGTGTGGCCGTCGACCGGGGTCTGGGTGACCACCAGGTAGATGCCGATCAGCATGAAGACGACCAGTGCGGCCACCTTGATGATCGCGAACCAGAACTCCATCTCGCCGAAGTACTTCACCGAGATGAGGTTGGCGGTGAGGACGACGGCCAGGGCGATCAGGGCGAGGATCCACTGCGGTACGTCGCTGAACATGGCCCAGAAGTGGGCGTAGGTCGCGGCGGCCGTGATGTCGGCGACGGCGGTGGTCGACCAGTTCAGGAAGTACAGCCAGCCCGCCGCGAAGGCACCCTTCTCGCCCATGAACTCACGGGCGTAGCTGACGAACGCGCCCGAGGACGGGCGGTAGAGGACCAGCTCGCCCAGTGCGCGTACGACGAAGAACGCGAAGACGCCGCAGACGGCGTACGCGATGGCCAGGGAGGGGCCCGCGCCGGCCAGCCGGCCGCCGGCGCCGAGGAACAGGCCGGTGCCGATGGCGCCACCGATGGCGATCATGTTGATGTGGCGGGACTTGAGGTCCTTGCTGTAGCCCTCGTCACCCGCGTCGACGTGCTGCGACGTCGGGGGCGGGGACGGCGGGGCAGGCTGAACTGCCGCAGTGCTGGTGCGGTCACTCATGTAGCGCTTCGCCTTCGTGTGGGGGATGTGCGGTCCCGGGGCGCACGATCGATCGCAGGGCGGTCTCGACGAGTTCGAGGTGGGCGGCCATGGCGTGCACGGCTGCCCCCTCGGACCCCTCGACGATCGCTTCGACCAGGGCCCGGTGCTCGATGTCCGACTGGCGTCGCCGGTCACCGAGTTGGTTCAGGAAGGTGGACTGCCGCGCGAGGGCGTCCCGTATCTCCTCGATGATCTTGCTGAAGACGGGGTTGCCCGAGGCCCGGGCGACGGTGAGGTGGAACATCGAGTCCAGGGCCACCCAGGCGGTGGGATCCGTCTCGCGTTCCATGCTCGCGATCAGCGTGAGGAGATGATCGATGTCGTCCTGGGTGCGGCGTCCAGCAGCGTACCCCGCCACGGGGATCTCCACGTGACGGCGTACTTCCAGCAGGTCACGGGCCGAGTACGAGCCGAAGACCGGGTTGTGCGTCGGGCCCGCGGACTCGACGTACGTGCCCTTTCCTGCGCGTGACACCGTGAGGCCCAGGGCCTGGAGGGTGCGCAGCGCCTCGCGGACGACGGAGCGGCTGACCGCGAAGTGCCGGCCGAGCTCCGCCTCGGTGGGGAGCTTGTCGCCCACGGCCAGTTCGCCGGACCCGATGGCATCGCGCAGGTGCGTGAGGACGACATCGGTCGCGCTCACGCGTCGCGGGATGCCGGGGGTGCCCTGATTCCCTGCGGAACCATGGGGTCCGTCGGGGCTCGCGGGGCTTGTCCGGCTGTCTGACAAGGCCATGCGGAGAATGCTCGGGCGTGGCTACTGGTGCGTCAAGAGTGAACGGTGGGGAAACAGCGCGCTGAGGAATTCCTCACACGTCGTAATCGTTACGGGCGCAGCGGGTATGGAGAAACCCTTATTTGGGGCATTGGTCGCGTAACGGGCGCGGCATCGTACGCAGAGGGTGACCGGTGCCTGCTACGGGCGCCAGTGCGGGTGTTCGTCCTCGGCCCACGCCCGGTCGACCGATCCCGTGCGCATGCCGACGCGGGATTCCGGGTGGGTGAACGCCATCCACAGGTGTCCGGCGATGACGACGCCCATCGTCAGGGCGAGCCAGTCGTGAACGAAGGTGGCACTGGTGCGCCAGGCGAGCGGGGTGAGGTGGGTGAACCACATCAGCAGGCCGGTGCCGAGCATGACCAGGGCGGCGCCCGCGATCCAGCCCGCGTACAGCTTCTGGCCCGCGTTGAACTTCCCCGCCGGGCGGACGAACTGCCTTCGGCGGACGGCCCGCAGCCAGTCCCTGTCGTACGGGGTGAAGCGGCCGAGCAGCGAGAGGTCGGCGCGGAAGGCCCGGGAGAGCAGGCCCAGGAGGTACGGGGCCGGGATCAGCACGCCGGTCCAGATGTGCACGGTGACCACCAGGTGGCGGCGGCCCACCAGTTCCGCGAGGAAGGGCAGGTAGAGGCAGGCTGCCGTGCCGACGCAGGTGAGGGTGAGCCAGGCGGTGGCGCGGTGGACGTGGCGTTCGGCGCGGCTGAACCTCCGTACCCGGGCAGGGAGTTCAGACGGTGGGGGTGTCGGTGCGTCCGTTGGACCTGCCGACCCAGGCGTCGATGTCATAGCCGCGTTCCTCCCAGTAGCCGGGGACGACCCGGTCCGTGACCGTGATGCCCGAGAGCCACTTGGCCGATTTGTAGAAGTACATGGGTGCGACGTACAGCCGCACCGGGCCGCCGTGGGAATGGGTGACGTCCTTGTCCTGCATCCTGAGCGCCACCAGCACGTCCTGGCGGCCCGCCTGCTGGAGCGTGAGGCTCTCGCTGTACGTGCCGTCGAAGCAGGTGAAGCGGATCGCGCGGGCGGTGTCCTTGCGGACTCCGGCGAGGTCCAGCAGGTGTGACAGCCGTACGCCCTCGAAGGGGGTTTCCGGCACCCGCCACCCGGTGACGCACTGGACGTCGCGGACGATCCGCGTCTGCGGCAGCGCGCGGAGCTGCGCCAGGGTGTACGCGGCGGGGCGGTCGACCAGTCCGTCGACGGTGAGCCGGTAGTTCTCCGGGGTCTTCTTCGGGACGGACGAGGCGACCGAGTAGTAGCGGAAGCCGCCGCTGCCGGGGAGCAGGCCGGTGATCCCGGTGGGGTCCTTGCCCGCCGCGGCGCCGAGGAAGGAGTCGATGCCGCGCTGGACGTACGGGGCCGCGGCGACGCCCGCCGCGCCGAGGCCGAGCATCCCGAGGACGAGGCGGCGGCCGACGGGGGCGCCGCGTGGGGGGTCGGCGGGGGCGGGCCCGGGGCCGACAGCGGCCGGTCCTTCGGGGCCGGGGGCGTGCGGTGGTCCGTCCGGGGGCGGGGTTCGAGGGGTGGGGGCTTCAGGGGTCACACGGATGATTCGAGCACTCGCGGCCGCCGGGAGAAAGGGGCCGCGAGTGCTCGTCAGGGTTTCGTCACATCTGCCGCGGGGGCCGGGCTGCGGTCAGCCGCGTGCCGCCGCCGACTCGGACGCCGCCTTGTCCAGCTGGAACGCCTCGTTGCCGAGCCCGATCCGGGCGTGCACCGCGGGCTTGCGGGAGCGCAGCACCAGGCCGAAGAGGATGCCGCCGATCAGGGTGAGGCCGATGACGCTCGGCAGGATCCAGCTCAGGGCGGAGCCGGGGCCCGCGCCCACCAGGACGTCGAAGTCCTTGACCGTGAAGACGGTGATGACGGTCAGGGCGATGCCCGCGATGCCGGAGGCGATCAGCCGGCCGGCCTGGGCACGCGCGGCTCCGCGCCGTACGAAGAAGGCGATCACGGCGAAGGACGCGATGGCCATCAGCACCATCACGCCGAGTGCGCCGATGTTGCCCATCCAGGTGAAGAGGTGCAGCACCGGGACGGTGGGATCGCCGTTCGGCTTGTCGTCGGTGAACGCGAAGACGGCGACGATCACCAGCGAGAGAGCGGTCTGCAGGAGCGATCCGGTGGCGGGGGCGCCGCTGGACTTGTTGGTGCGGCCGAAGGCGGCGGGCAGCAGTCCCTCGCGGCCCATCGCGAAGGCGTAGCGGGCGACGACGTTGTGGAAGCTGAGCAGCGCCGCGATCATTCCGGTCACGTACAGCACGTGCAGGACGTCGTTGTAGGTGGAACCGAGCCGGGACTCGGTGAGCGAGAAGAGCAGACCGGGGCCTTGCTCCTTGGCCGCGTCGACGACGTTGCCGGGGCCCGCGGCGACCGACATCGCCCAGGAGCTGACGGCGAGGAAGACGACACCGGCACCGACCGCCAGGAACATGACACGCCGTACGACGATCTGGGGGCGGGCGGTCTCCTCCGCGTACACCGGTGCCTGCTCGAAGCCGACGAAGGCGGCGATGCAGAAGCACAGGGCGGTGCCGAGGCCGGCGCCGGTGAGGGTGTCGGGGTTGAAGGCCTCGAAGGACAGGCCCTCGGGGCCCGGGGAGGCTATCGCGGCGACATCGAAGATCACGACGAGGATGCACTCGATGACCAGCAGCACGCCGAGGACCTTGGCGCTGAGGTCGATCTTGAGCCAGCCGAGGAGGCCGATGCCCACCACCGAGACGACCGCGATCACCCACCAAGAGACCTGGAGACCGAGGTAGGTGGAGAAGAGCCCGGACACCTCGAAGCCGAGGATGCCGAAGATGCCGACCTGCATGGCGCTGTACGCGACGAGGGCGACCATCGAGGCACCGGCGCCGACGGTCGGGCCGAGGCCCCGGGCGATGTACGCGTAGAACGCGCCCGCGTTGTGGACGTGCCGGCTCATCTCGGAGTAGCCGAGGCTGAAGAGCAGCAGGATCGCGCCGATGATGACGTACAGCAGGGGCTGGCCGACCACGCCCATCACACCGAAGAGGGTGGGCATGACGCCGGCGACGGTCATCAGGATGGCGCTGGCCGCGAGGACGGAGAGCAGCAGGCCGCCGGTGCTGAGGCGGTCGGCGCGCAGGGCTCCCTCCTCGCCCTTGTAGGTGTTGATGCCGCCCGGCGCGGCGCTGCCGTCGCTGCCGACGCCGCCGTTCCTGCCGTTCCTGCCGTTCCTGCCGTTCCTGCCGTCTCTGCCGTCTCTGCTGCTCGTGGTCGAACTGCCCGTCGACATCGCGGGGTTGTCCCTTCGGTGGATGGTGGGGTGGAAGGTGTCCGGGCACGCCGTCGGTCGTGCGGCGGGCGCGGGGCGTGCCTCGGTGTCAGGTGTCGCCCGGGGTGCGGCGTCGGGTGCGGCCCCGGGTGCCGCGTCGGGTGCCGCGTCGGGTGCCGTGTCGGGTCATCCGTCGCCCAGGGCGGCGCTGCGGGCGGCGCGGAACGCTTGGTACGGGTCCCGGTCGGGGTAGCACCAGGGGGCCGCGGTGCGGTGCGGGCCGATCCGGTGGAACAGGGCGGCGGCCTCCGCGGTGCGTCCCTCGCAGTGTTTCGCGTGGGCCAGGAAGTTGAGGTCGATGCGGGAGCGCGGGTGCTCCTCGTGCTCCCACTCCAGCCACCAGTCGAAGGCCGCCTTCATCACCTGGCGGGCCCGGCGCCCGGTCCAGTGGCCGGACTGCGCGGGGTCGGGCGGGATCTGGCCCGCGACGGCCAGGACGCGGTAGCGCTCGGCGTGCGCGACGACCGGCAGGATCGCCAACGGCGAGTCCGCCGGGGCCTGTTCGGCGGCCCACGACGCGAAGTCGTACACCTCGTGGAGGGGGTCCTGCCCTATGTCGGGGCGACGCTCCGCGAGCCGGGCGATGATCAGGTGGTGGGCGTGGTGGTGTTCCGGGTGGCGGGCCCTGACCTGGTCGTACAGCTGGGTGACCTCTTCCTCGGTGCCGAGGTGGCGGGCGAGGAGAAGCAGGGCGAGCCATGGGGAGGGGTCCTGCGGGTACCGCTCGGCGGCCGTCCGGCAGGCCTTGCGGGCCCGGTCAGGGCAGCCCTTGCCGACCAGGGCGCGCTGGACTTCCGCGCAGGCCAGGAGGGCTGCGGCGTCGGCGCTCTCGGGTTCGGCGAGCAGCCAGTCCTGGGTCCAGGCGTGGGTGCCCTTGGGCTCGGCGAGCACCAGGAGGCGGTGCCCCCTGCGGTCCCACGCGTCGCCGGTGCGGGCGAGCAGGGTACGGACGGCGGTCCAGCGGCCCTGGGCCAACTGGTCGCGTACGTCGATGAGTTCGGCGTCGTCGAGGGCGGGGTCCGGCGGCTGCTCACCGCGACGACGGGAGCGGCCGAGGAGCGGCGGAGGTGGGGCCATCCGCGGGGTACCTCCACGGCGCGACGAGCCAGCGTTTGATCACGCACAGCAAAGCGGTAGGGGCGGCTCCGCGTCAAGGGGCGACGGATTTTGGTCTATGCCAACTGGTCGTTCCTGCGGCGCAGTTGACGCTGGCGCGGGTGGGATTACCGCTGGTGGGGTGGGGTTTGGGGGATAAAGTGGCGGGATG
Organism: Streptomyces sp. NPDC032721; assembly: GCF_055579625.1. Classification (NCBI taxonomy): domain Bacteria; kingdom Bacillati; phylum Actinomycetota; class Actinomycetes; order Kitasatosporales; family Streptomycetaceae; genus Streptomyces; species Streptomyces sp. NPDC032721. The sequence goes on from NZ_JBVIMX010000043.1 coordinate 24,503, forward strand.
AACGACGAGTTGAGGGCCGAGGGTACGGATTCGACGAGGGGGATGGCCACGCGGCCGGCGTTGCCGCCGTTCATGCTCGCGCGTCCGGGCCCGCTGCGCGACCGGCTGGTCGCCGCGGTGCTGGCGGGCGAGAAGGTGACCACCTCCAGCCTGCTGTGCGAGTTCGAGAAGGAGGACGAGGAACTCCCCCCGGTCGGCGAACTCGCCGCCCTGATCGACTCGGCCGGGCGCGAGGTGGCGGTCGTGGAGACGACGGAGGTACGGGTGGTGCGCCTGGGCGACATCGACCTCCAGTTCGCCCTCGACGAGGGCGAGGGGTACGGGTCACTGGCGGAGTGGCGCGCCAGGCACGAGGAGTTCTGGGGGCGGGAGGAGATGCGGGAGGCGATGGGGGACCCGGACTTCTCGGTGGACGACGAGACGATGGTGGTGACGGAGAGGTTCAGGGTGGTGGGGGTGTTGGAGGAGTAGGCCGGGGCCGGGTCGCACCCGTGCGGCGGGCGGAGGGCGCCTTCCCGTTGCGCTGAATCTGCGACGGAACCCGGGCGGCGCCCGGACGGTTGGGCGGCGTCGCGCCTGCGGCGGGCCGATGCCCCTCCCCGCCCCTTCCCTAAACCGCTCCGCGGGGCCGGGGGTTCGCATGCGCGGGTCGAGTGTGGTTGCTCGCGCAGTTCCCCGCGCCCCCAAAGCCCAAGACTCCGGAGAGCAGGGAAATGCGTGGCCAC
>NZ_JBVIMX010000044.1:0-23276 GCF_055579625.1 Streptomyces sp. NPDC032721
GGTGCTGCGCACCAGCAACTCGCCTGCTCCGCAGTCGAGTTGACCCGCTTCGCGGGGGCTGGCTACGGCCGAGGGTGCCGGCCGATCGCCCGTAACTCGACTACACACCGTCAGAACCGGAGGAACCCACTCCCCCACCCCGACCCCGAAGACCCGACCGCGCCCCACTGCATCCAACGCAAAAAACTTACCGCGAATCTGAGAACCACGGTACCCCTCCGAGGGTGCACGCCACCCCATTTCCCGCAGCACCCCCACCACCAAGCCCTCCACACACCGCCCTGACCAGCACAAACACACCCCGAGCACACGCCACCCCACCACCCGACACCACCAACACACACCAACCTGACAGACCGTCAGAAGACGGATTCGAATCCCAACCCCCCACGAACTAAATTTAATCTACCCGATCAAATTCTCTTGAATTCACCTCCAGAAAACGAGAATGCAACCCAGTCTATTCATGGGTAATGCCACTAAAAGAAAGGGTCGCATTTCCCGAGAACACTAGAAAATGCGACCCCGACTCACCCCCAAAAATTCAGCGTAGGACCACCGTCGGCTCCTGTGACGGGGACGTCTGCGCCGGGCGTTCCACGGTCTCAGGAAGGGGGGTGCCGACGGGGGTGAGCATGAGCCAGAGGAGGGTCACGATGCCTGCCCCTACAAGAAGGGCGGCACCGAGCCTTTCGTTGCGGTACGCCGCGTAGACCGCCACGCCCCCGAGAGCGAGGAGCACAATGGCATAGAGGTCGATGTGTCCGGTCACGGCCGGCCTTTCGACTTGGGGGGCCTGGTCGTCTCGACCCGCCAAGATCCCGGCGGCCAGGCCCCATACCAGGGCGGCCACGGTCGCAGCCACCCGATCTCCTCGCAGGAGACGCACGGGGCCTGAGCAGCAAAAAAGCCCGTACGTCTCCTTAAAGGAGTTAGAGGTACGGGCTGCGCAAAAAGAAGGTCTCAGCGGCCAGCGACCAAAGCAAGTCGGACTCTGTGAACCATTTCGGCAGTTTTTCCATAAAGCCGCAGATCAGAGCCCTTTGTGATGTGGGTCATACTCGTCGCTGTGGGCTGAAGCCCCAGCTCGGAGACCCTCTGTCATGCCACCGCCGAATAGAGCCAGGCTGCCCCCACTCGCCCCGAACGCGGCCAGCCAACATACGCCCCCTTGGCCATGCAGGGCATTCGGCAAAAAATGACAACACGACACGAACCACCTAGACGTGTCAAATACCTCTGAAACATGCTGAGTTCGGACTCTTCAGCCAGATACCCGCCCGCGTACGTGAGGGCCAAAGTTCACCCACAGGGGTGAATCGACCGGCCGGAGCGAACACAGTTCCGGCCCTGGGCGCGCGCTGCGCTCCGGCCCGTAATGGCTGTTCAGAGAAGGTCAGTTGAGGCTGGCTTCCCGCCGCTTTCTCCCGCCTGCTACAACAGCACGGAGGCCCCGGGGCGCTTACCTCGCCCCGGGGCCTCGCTCTGCTCGTACGTGCGTCAGTTGGCGGCCTTGTTGTCCTCGACGGCTTCGGTGAGGGCCCGCAGTCGGTCGGTGACGGAGCCGGTGCTCTCGTAGATCGCTTCGCGGAGCGCGTGCATCATGCCGTTGTTGTCCCCGGCGGCGATCGCGTCCGTCAGCTCCTGGGCCTTGGTGTGCACGAAGTCGCTCATAGTGGTGACCTGCGCTTTCTTGTGGTGGGTCAGTGTTTGGGTCAGTGGGTCAGCCGGTGTATCCGGCCTTGATGAGGTCGTAGGCGGCCTGGCGGCGTTGGCCGGCGGCCGTGCTCTGCACGTTGAGGGCGGCGCCGATCTCCTCCAGCGAGACGGCTTCCTTGTCCTTGGGGTCGGTGCTGTTGGCGGTGACTCCGGCCGCGAGGAGCATCCGGGCGACCCGGCGGTCGTCCCGCTCCCGGGGGGTGAGCCGGGCAACGTCCTCGGCCTCCCGCGCGGCCAGCTCCGCGCGCGCGGTCTCCTCGCGGGCCTGCGCCGTACGCTGCTCGGCCTCCGCCGCCTCAGCGGTCGCGATCTTCAGGTCGCGTGCCATGCGCTCCGTCAGCAGCCGGTAATCCGCAGCCGTCTTCGCCTCTTCCGCCGCCGCCTTCTCCGTACGCGCCGCTGCGGCGGCCGTGTCCGCAGCCTTCTTCCGGTCGTTGGCTTCTGCGAGCAGTGCCGCCGCCTCGCGCGCCAGGGCTTCCGCCTCCGCCGCGCTCTGCTCCGCCGCCTCCTCGCGCTCCGCGAGGCGTTCCGCCTCCGCCGCGTCGCGTTCCGCCTTGCGCAGGGCGGCCTCCGCTGTGAGCTGTGCGGTGCGCGCGGCGGTCTCCGCGTGCGCCGCCGCCGACGTCTTCGCGACGCGGGCCTCCGCCTCGGCGGTGGTGGTCTCCGCGTCGATCTCGTGGTCCGCCGTGGTGACCATCGCGGCGATCCGCCGGCGCTCGATCGCGGCCTGCGCGGTCCGCCGTTCGGCCTCGATGCGCCGCAGCTCCTCGGCCGCCACCGCGGCCTCCTTGCGGGCCTCCTCCGCCTTCTGACGGGCCTCCTGGTCCGCCTTCTGCTTCTCGGGCAGCGCCAGCGCCTGGTCCACGCTCAAACCGAACTTGGCCATCTCGAACGGGAGCAGCGCTGCCGCGCCCGCCTTCTTCTTCCAGGCCTTGCCGTACTGGTGCTCCAGCCATGCCCGGTAGACGGTGCGGTCGTGCTCCATGCGCACCATCTGCCGGTAGGAGGAGATCTCCCACAGGCGCATCCGGCGCCAGAGCCGGAAGGTGGCGATCGGGGCGAGCAGCCAGCGCTGTAGGCGTACCCGGTCGGATTCGGCGCCCATCCGGACGCGGGCGGTACGCACGACCAGGGCACGGCCCGCTTCGACGGTCGCCGCGAACAGGACCGGCATCACGCCGTGCATGGTGGCGCCGAGCAGGTCGTCGAGCAGGCCGCCGGCCTTCGCGTTGAACAGGATCGTCGCGGCGATCAGCAGGTGCCCGACCCAGCGGAACAGCGGCTTGGGGGTGCGCCGCCAGGCCAGTACGAGGTCCATGCCGTACATGACGATGATCCCGGCATCCACGCCGATCGGGAACCATGGCGCGACCCACCCGAACTTCTTCGCTTCGGCGAGTTCGGAGAGCGCGGTGTACGAGGCGGCGAAGCCGATCGACGCGATCACGAACGCGCCCAGGAGCGTGCCGATCGTCACCCAGCGCATCGCCGTGCCCGAACGGTCCGGACCGTCCTCGTCCGGTGCGGCGGGAGCGCCCTTGGCGGTCGGCGGTACGTCGTCCGCTGCGCGCGGAGCGTCTCCGTGCGGGCGCGGGGCGGGCTCGTGCGGGCGCGGAACGGGGGCGGTGCCCTGTGGTGCGGGGGCGGGGCCGGGGACCGTGCCCGGCTCGATCGTGGTGGTCATGTCACTCCTGATCTCGTGGGTGCGGAACGGTGGGCCGGGCACACGGGGTGTGCCCGGCCCGGGGTGGTGCGGGTGGTGCCACGGTGGCAATGCCCCGCCCATCCTCTCGGGGGTGGGGTGCGCTTCCGTGACGGGCGGTCAGACCGCCCGGGTGTGCGGGCGGGCCGGGGGCGGGGTCGGCTCCTGGCGGCCGTCGCGCTCGTGCGGCTGCGGACGGAGGGGCAGTTGCGGCTTGCTCATCAGCAGGCCCCGCATCCGCCGGTCGGCGCGTCGTCGGAGACGATCCACGCCCCGCAGCGTGCGCACTGCCACATGTGGGCGATCACGCCCCATAACCGCTGACGGGTCATCGGGCACCCCCGACCACGGCCAGGAGCAGGGCGACGGCCTGCGTCCTCCAGCCCCCGCAGTGGGCGCAGACGTACTGTCCGGACCGGGCGTCGTACCGCATCCGGCGGCCGTGGCAGCGGGGAGAGGTGTGACGTGCCATCACCGACCACCCCCGGTGCTGCCCGAGCCGCCCTGCTGCTGGTCGTCGGGGACCCTGGTCCAGCCGCCGGTCTCGCTGTCGTACTCGCGGGCGTGCCCGGCCAGACGGGGGTCGTCCTGGGGGTCGTAGTGCGTCATCATGAGCTGTTCCCTTCGGGGTTCAGTCCCCCGGGCGACCGCCCGTCTGTCCAGGAATGACGGTCGTCCGGGGCTTCTTTTTTTGGTGCCGTCCTCTACTGACGGCCGGTACTGACGAGCTACTGACGACGGCTACCGACGACGGGTCGTCAGTACGGTCGTAGCGCTCTGACCTGCACTCGTCTGTAGAGAGCGGGGTCTAGTGACGGGCTACTGACCGGCGTCGGTAGCCGCGTAGCGGGTGTGCGGGGGGCTGCCCAGCACCTCGATGAGGCCCTGGTCCACCCAGGCCTTGAGCCACCCGCCGACGGTGGTCGGGGAGGCGCCGATCGCGTCGGCGACGGCGGCCCGCTTGATGCCCTCGGGTCCGGCCTGCCGGATGACCTCCAGCGCCTGGCCCCTCGGGTCGGCGGGCTCCTCGGCCGGGGTCTCGGGCGCGGCGAGCCACGATTCGAGCACTGCCCAGTCCACCGGCGGCGGGGCCTGCTCGGCCGGAGCGGATACGGGCGGCTGAACCGGTTCCGGTGCGGGGGCACCGGCTGATGACACCGACTGGCGCAGCGCGCGGACCATGTCCTGGACCTCTGCCATGTCCTGGCCGTCCAGCCACAGGGAGCGGACGGTGGTGACCCGCCCGGCGGCACGCAGGAGGCCGATGCCGCGCTGGTTCTCGTCCAGGAGGTGGGCGGAGTAGCCCCGGCCCGCCATGCCCTTGCCCAGGATCGAGTTGGACTCGTCGGCGCCGGTGGCGTACATGCACCAGCGCCACACGATGTTGCCGGTGATCATGCGGTCCAGGACCTCGGCACTGCTGAGCTGGGCGGAGAGGACCAGGACGATGCCGAAGGCAAGGCCGCGGGCGGCCAGGTCGGCGAGCGACCGGCTGATCTTCTTGCCGTGCTTGGGGTCGCCGGTGAACACGCCGACCTCGTCGACAACGACGACTTCGAGCTCCAGGCCCTCGGTGCCGACCAGGTCGGGGCGCTCCGCGAGGGATTCGACGCCTTCGGCGGCGAGCCGGGACGCGCGCTCGCCCATGACCGCGACCAGCTCTTCGAGCCGGGTCTTGAGCTGCTTGGCGCGCTTCTCGGGGTCCCAGATGTGGGCGCTGACCAGGCCCGCCCACCTGTTTTGGCCTGGGTGTTTTCCGTCCGCGAGAGTGAGACGGACCCTCGGGTCCAGGAGGCACCCGGCGATGATCAGGCGCAGGGCCGCGCCCTTGCCGGACCGGCTCGAACCTCCGAGGAGGATCGACACGTCCTTGAGGCGTACGTAGAGCAGGCGCCCCCAGGCGTCGAAGGCAACGGGGATGCCCTGCTCCCAGACGTCGACGTCGGCGAGCATGTCCGCCGTGCACAGCACGGGCTCCTCGAACGGGTCGGTCGTGAACCCGCTGATCGTCATCGTCTTGTCGTCCGCGCCGGGCACCCGCTCGACGTGCAACCGGGCCCGGTCCAGGCCGAGTTCACCGCCCAGGCCCTTGCGGTTGGCGACGACGTCGTCCACGGTCGCCCCGGTGTCGTCGGGCAGGCGCACCACGGCCGTCCACCGCGCCTCGGACACCTCCGGCTCACCGACTAGCGTCACGTGCGTACCGCGCGGGATCACCCGGCACGCGGACAACGCCTTGCTGAGGGCGGTGACCATGTCGGCGGACGCGGGCACCACACCGCCCAGGCCCGGAGCGCCGCCCGGCGCGCCCGGCACGGGGACCGGTGCGCCCGGAGCGGTACACGTACCGGCCGGAACGCTCCCCCCGGTCGGCGGAACGACGCCCGGGGTCGCGGCGAGCAGATCGGGCGGGACCGGACGTGTGGTGAGTTCCAGCGGCTCCGGGCCCCGGGCCCATGCCCCGGCGACGCCCAGGACCACGGCGGCCGGCCCCGACCACCATGCGCCCCCGGCGAAGGTAGCGGCGCCGATCCCGACGGCCGGAGCGGCCAGCAGCGTGCACCGGGCGGCCGCGATGCGCTGGCGGGAGTGCCGTACCTGCTTCGGGTTGATCTGCGGCACCTGGAACGCACCGAGCGCGGCAAGGGTGGCGGCGGCACGTTTGGCTTCTGCCTCGGCCGCCTCCAGGCGGGCCTTGTCGCGGGGGACCAGGCCGCCGTCCTCCGCCGCCCGCTCGTGCAGTTTCGTGGCGCGCTTGTGGGCGCGGTCGATGTCGCGGCGGTGCTCCTCCAGCGCGTCCTGGTGGGCTTCGGCACGGGCCTTGACGATGCGCCGCAACAGCTCTTCGCTGCTGACGCTGTGTCCGCCCGCCCAGTGGGCAAGGAACTTCGCGAGGTGGCGGGCGCCGGAGCGGGTCCGGCGCACACGGCGGCGGGTGCTCATCCGATCAGCACCTTCCCCAGCCACGAGACCAGCGGGACACCGAGCGCGGACACCCAGCCGCCGACCGCGACCGTGATCCCCCACGTCGCACCGGTCAGAGCGCCGGAGATCGACAGCAGGCGCTCCTGCCAGTTCTTCGCGAACCACAGGTAGAAGCAGAACGCGATGACCAGGCAGAACGCGATCCAACTCCCGCTGTAGGAGAGGACTTCGCCAGTGGTCAGGGGCATCGCTCCGGCCCCGGCCTGCCCCACCGCGACGTTCCCGACCTCACGGCCCGCCGCATTGCCTACACCGGTGAGCCCGCCGGAGATCCGGCCGACCAGGCCGCCGGTCACGGCGGACGCGAGGATCATCGTCACGGCCGATCCGACCCACGGCACCCACACCGTCTTCTTCGTGAGCGCCTTGATCTTGCGGCCCTTGGAGAAGAACATGTACGCCGCCGTGCCCGCCATGAGCGTGAAACCGAACGCGCTCCCGGCCCTGGTCACCACGTGAGTGAATGTGATCCAGTCCATCAGGCACCCACGATCCAGGACGAGATCAGGTGACGGGTCGGGTCCGCGATCAGCGTCCCGCCGACCACCGCGATCAGCAGTGCGGCGCACGCCCACCGGCGGATCCGCCCGCCGCACGCGGCGCCGACTCCGGCGACGGCTGACGTGATGACGGCGGCGGCGAAGGCGGCGTCGACCGACACGTCCCGCGACATCGGGTTCGCCACCCGGTCCGCCCACAGGAACGCGGGCAGCGTCGCGACTCCGAGCAGTACGAGGGTGCGCAGCGGGTGCACGGCGCGAACCGCGGTCCGTACGCGGTCCCAGTCGATCAGGTGGTTGGCCGACGGGTCCCGGTCCGGGATCGCGTCGACGTGCGGCAGCGACCACACCGGCACCTCGGCCGCCGTCGGAGGCCGCTGCACCCCGAACTCCTCGTCCGCGAGCAGCCGGTCGAACCAGTCGGCGCACTGGTCCTGGTCGTGCTCGCCGTGCTCCTGCACGGGCACCACGGCCAGGCGGCGGGCCTGCGGCCAGCCCGGCGGCAGCGGGGGAACCCCGCCCACCCCGGTCACTTCGCACCGTCCAGCCGCTGCCGCAGCCACTGACGCACCCGCAGCTCGTCCCCGCCCACGGCCGGCCACACGGCCACCGTCGACACGGACCCGCTCGCGGCGGTACGGCACCGCGACGGCAACACCGTCCGCGTCACCTGCACCGGGCGTGCACACCTGACACGCCGGGGGCGCCAGCTGCGCCCCCACTCTGCAACCATCATCCTGTCCGGACCTCTCTGACCAGGGGTTCTGACAGCGGCGCCAGTGCTCGTAACACCGGCGCCGCCGCCCGGTCGGTGCTCGTAACACCGGCCGGGCACCTGCGTTTTCGCAGGCAGAGCGTTCACCCGCCACCACCGTTGGTAATGGCTAGCCATTTAAGAATGCAGACGGCGGCGCGCAATGTCAATGGCTAGCCATAAGATGTTCTGAGGGCTAGCCTTTGGATCAACCCACTGTGGGGAATCAGCCCTGGCACAAGGAGGTGAGCAGCATGAACGGGTATCGCGACCTGGCCGCTGAGCTGCGACGACGCATCAACGAGGGGGAGATCGCGGTCGGTGAGACGCTGCCGCGCATCATGGACCTGATGGCCGAATACGGCCTGGCGAAGGCAACAGTCCGCGAGGCTGTCGGCGTGCTCGTCGACGAGGGGCTCGTCGTCACGTCCAAGAGGGCCGGCACCATCGTGCGCAACCGGACTCCGGTGACCGTGCCGCTCACCCGCTACCGCCAGGCGCTGGCGCCCGGGGGCACCCGTGGCCCGTGGGAGACGGCCACCGCTGCCCAGGGGCTCGACGGCGAGATGCGGCTGGTCGGGGTGGACCTCGACATGGTCGACGCCGACGTGGCGCAGCTCTTGGAGCTGCGCCCGGCCGACGAACTGGTGTATCGGCTGCGCCACGCGATCATCCGACCCGATGACGTGGTCCAGCTCCAGCACGCGTGGTACCCGAAGCCATTGGCCGAGGCGGCCGGGCTCGCGACCACGGCGAAGATCGTGGGCGGTGTCTACGCCGCGCTTGTCGCTGCCGGGCACCGGCCCACCTCAGCATCCGAGACCCTCGAATCTCGGCCGCCGACTCAGGAGGAGGCGGCCGAACTCCAAATCGGAGGGCGGGTATACGTCGTCGCTGTCGAACGCGTTACCCGGGACGCGGACGGACGGCCCATCGAAGTTCTGCGCGCCGTCGCTGCTGCCGACCGCATGAAATTTATCTACGACGACCTGCCGTTGCTGGAGGACTGAAATGCAAGACGCGAATTCGACAGACGCTCGCGCATTAACCGCTGCGCACGCTGCGTACGAGAGTGCCAGCGAGGAATTGCATCGGCAGGAAATCACGGAGCGTCTGAGGTCACTCCCTGGGCTGCGTTATTCGGCGCTCGGTGACGTCCTCGATAGCCCGTTCCTGGTGGCGTACAACGGCGAAATCCTCGGCACGACGCACACCACGTCGCCCGGCGTACTGCACGACTGGTACGGCGTCCCAGCCGGGACCGAGAGCGGCGAGTTGGGCCCCTTCACGACGGCCCGAGCCGCCGCCGCCCAACTTCTGCGGGCGAGCGGACTAGCCTGCGAAGACACACACGAATAGCCCGAAATCGACTGTGGGCCCGCCGATCGGCGGGCCCACAGCAGCCCCTGGGTTCGCGGCCCGGGGGAAAGCACCTACAACCGTAGAAAAGAGGTGCGCTCCCTTGAGCGTACGTGCAGTACTACCTCCTGTTCCAGAGGGCCACGTCACAGCAGGTCAGACCACCTGGCATGGCGCACTCGCCCTGACCTCGGTGGTGTCCCTGTGAGCAAGCACGATGAGGACGGCTTCGACAACGCCGTGATCGTGCGTGCGGAGGAGCCGGACGAGCCTCGCGGGAGCGGTGTCGCCATCACGCGCACGGAGTTCGAACTGTGCGCGCCGGAACCTCTGCGCCTGATGGTGCTCATGCACTGGCGGTTGCGCGAGCAGGACGGTCGACTCCGTACCGCCGAGGCTGTCTGGGCCAGGCTCACTGATCTTGGTGTAAGCGGTGACGACGAGGCGCCGGTGCGCTTGGGCGATGTCCGCGCGGCTGTCGGTTTCCTGCTGGGGCACGGTTTGGTCACCCAGGGAGGCCAGCTGTGACGGGCGCGGAGAAGACCGTGGTCGCCGAGACCAGCGACATTCGGGCGATGGGCCCGGTGAGCGGGGTGACGGTCCATGCCCACATGGAGTTCGGCCCGGTGGCCCTGACGGTGCCGCTCGACACCAAGCTGGTCGTCCAGTTGATGTTCATGTTGGGCGAGAAGGCCCGGCGTTCAGCTGATGAGGCGCCGTTGCAGGTAACGCCGCAGGCTCTGCTGGAGCGGCTGCGGTCCTTGGGCGTGGTGAGCGGGAACGGGTCACGGCTGGTCGGCCGTGACGCCGTCTACGAGTCGTTCGCACGTCTGAGGGCCAAGGGGTACATCCGGCGGATCGACCTTCCGGGGGAGGGCGGGAAGCGGGCGGGCGTGGCCTACGAGTTCTACGAATGGCCCGCCTGGAACCCCGACGCGGCGCTTCTCAGCGATTCGGAGTCTTCGCAGGTCGGAGCCGCTTCCGGCAATGCCGGAAGCGGTGATGCCGGAAGCAGCACCCAGAAACCGGAAAATCGGGGATCGTCGCAGGTCAGAACCACTTCCGGCAATGCCGGATCCGGTGATGCCGGAAGCCGCCGAGACCAAAAGACGTTTCCGCAGGTCAGAACCACTTCCGGCAATGCCGGATCCCCCCCACACCCCCCGGAGGAGGTAACTACCTCCTCCTCCCTCTCCTCCACCACTGATGCCCTCGCGTCACAGAAGGAGGAGGAGGCGGGGTCCGTCTGGACCAAGGAACAGCTCGCGACGGCACGGGTGTGGCTGGGGCGGTTGCCGTACCCGTGGACGGTCGGGCGCCAGCAGGCACGCAAGCTCGCTCCGCTGCTGCTGGACGCTGCGACGGAACAGGGCTGGGAACTGGACGCGTCGCTGGCCGCTGAGCTGACGAAGAACCCGACCGGTGTGAAGAACCACGCGACGACGCTGGCGCGGGCCCGGGTGCCGAACCTGGTGCGCCGCGAGATGGTCCACCCCCCGGCCGCCCCGGTGGAACGCCCGGCTGCGGGTGCGGGCGTGCCTGCGGCGCGGTCGGCGGTCGAGTCGTGCCCGGCGTGCGACGACTACGGGTGGCTGCTGGATGACGACGATGACGGCCCTCAGGTGCGGTGCGCCCATGCGGGTCTGACGGCGGGAGAGGCGCGATGAGCACGGTGGAGATGCCCGCCCCGAGGGCGGCTGAGCCGGAGACGACGGCGAGTGTGGAGGCCGAGGGCGCGGTGCTGGGGGCGTGCCTGATGGCGACCCGGGTGTACGACCCGGTCGCGGACGCGACCCGGGTGCTGGCCGAGGGCGACTGGTCGGTACCCGCGAACGAGCCGGTGTGGGACGCGGTCGTGCGCCTGCACGCTGCCGGGCGCCCGACCGGAGTGCCTTCGGTGGAGGCGGAGCTGCGGCGGGCCGGAGAGCTGGAGCGGGCCGGCGGACTCCTTCGGCTGTCGCAGCTCGCGGCGCAGGCCTGCACCGCCACGGAGACCGACCACTACGCGCGGATCATCCACGGCTACGCCGAAATGCGCCGCTACCAGGCGACGCTGGTGCGGGCGATGCAGGGTGCCCGGCAGGCCGACCCGCTCGCGCTGCCCGAGACGATCGCCGCCCACCAGACGGAACTGGAGCAACTCACCGGGTCCGACCCGGACGAGGCGGACCTGTACGGGCGGTTCGGCGAGCACCTGGACGACCACCTCGACGACCTGACCCGCACGGTGGAGCCCCTCGCGGTCACCGGGCTGGCCGACCTCGACTCGCTGATGCAGCTCACCCCCGGGCAGATGGTCGTGGTCGCCGGGCGTCCCGGCATGGGCAAGTCGGCGTTTGCGCTGGGCATCGCGCTGGCGACGGCCGCGACCGGGCGCTCGACACTGGTGCACAGCCTGGAAATGGGCCGCACGGAGGTCAACAACCGGATCCTCGCGGCCGAGGCCCGGGTCGCGTTCCACCACCTGCGCGGTGGCGTCGACAGCATGACGGCGGCCGACTGGGACCGGCTCGACAAGTTCGTGCCCGACCTCAAGGCGCTGCCGCTGTGGATCGACTACAGCTCCCGGGTCAGCCCGGCCCGCATCCGCTCCCGGATCAAGCAGCTCACCCGCGAGACCGGGCAGGCCCCGCTGGTGGTCGTGGACTACCTCCAGCTCATGCAGACCGACCAGCGCTCCTCCCGGCAGAGCCTCTACGAGCGGGTCACCGAGATCAGCCGCGAACTCAAGGTGCTGGCCGCCGACACCGGGGCGGTGATCATCGCGCTGGCGCAGCTCAACCGGGCGTCCGAGCAGCGCACCGACAAGAAGCCCGCCGTGTCCGACCTGCGCGACTCCGGGGCGCTGGAACAGGACGCGGACGCGGTGATCCTGCTGCACCGCGAGGACTACTACGAGCCGACCACCCGGCCGGGCGAGACCGACCTGATCGTCGGCAAGCACCGCAACGGGCCCTGCACCACGATCACCGTGGCGCACCAGTTCCACTACAGCCGCCTCCGCGACATGGCCCGCACCGACACCGAGTACGAAGACCCGCAGACCACCGGGGTCGGCGCGTACACGTTCACCGACGAGCAGATCGCTGCACTCACCCCAGAGCAGCGCGCCGTGTTCGACGGCATGGCCCTGGAGCAGGGAGAGGCCACCTAGGGCCCTGAGTGCCCCTGTGGGCGCCTAACTGTCCTTCTGGGCACCAGTGGTGATCCAGGGTCAAGATCGGCGCTCACAGGGGCGTCTAGCGACTTACTCACCGAGGTGAGCTGCTGAGCTTCCTCTCAGAGCCTGTCCCGCTGTCCCGCCCTCGCCGGAACGGGGGCCCTACGCGCGCACGTAACGCGCGCGCGTAGGGCGCCTGTCCGGCGGGACACGTGGGACAGGGCACGCGACAGTCAAACGGGACAGCGCGCCCGGTCACTCGTGCGGGTGATGGACGGCTGGTGTGGTCCGCAGGACGATCCGCAGAAAGCGTGTGGGGGCCGGTCGTTGAGCGCGGCCGGCCCCGCGCGCCCCGGCTCCCGCAGGGGGTGCGCACCACAGGTCGAAGCCCGGCGAGGAGAGGCTCCTCTCCCGCCGGGCTTCAGTGTGCTCCTGTCCTCCGGGGCCTGGTCTTGCGGGCGGTGTGCGTAGACGGGCTGGTCCGGTGCGGCTATGGCGGGCGACGGTGCGCCGCTGCTTGGCTGGTAGTGCGCAATTTCCCGCAATGGGGCTGGAGTTGGAGGCGATCATGGCTCTACGGTTCGTAGGGATCGACCCGAACACCGATACCGGGCAGTGCCCGACGGTGTGGGTCGATGACAAGTCCGCCGAGGTGGTCGTCCAGGGCTGGCTGCCCGATGACGCGATGCTGGCGGAGTGCCTGGCCACGGGCCCGGTGCCCGCCACCGAGGGTGTGGTGCGGATCCCGGCCCGGATGGTGCAGATCCTGAGGGAGGCGTGCGATGCCGCAGAACGGCGAAGTGCTGGGCTTTGACGCCCTGCTGGACGGCGCCCGCCGCACGGCCGTGCACCTGGAGATGCGCGACGCGTACGGCGTCGCCCACGAATCCGCGGGCTTCGCCGCCTGGCTGGCGACGGGGGAGCGCAACGTGGACCCCGACTCGGAGTACTGGGCGTTCTGGGTGGACCTGGTGCGCCGCACCGTGGCCCGGGGTGTGACCGTGCGCCGCGCGCGGATCGTCTCCGAGCCGCTCTCGGACTACGCCCGCTACGGCCTGGCCGGGGCCACGGTGAACATCGCGGCCGGGGAGGAGCTGCGCTACCTGCCCCGGCGCCGCGCTTCGGACCTCGCGCTGCCGGGCAACGACTTCTGGCTGATCGACGACCAGGTGGTGCGCTTCAACCACTTCACCGGGAACGGCGCATCCGCCGGCGGGGAGCTGTCCGAGGATCCGGCCGTGGCCGCGCTCTGCCGGGACGCGTTCGCGGCGGTGTGGGAGCGCGGCGTGCCGTTCGAGGACTACAAGCAGACCTGACGATGTCCTCGCCCCTGTCCAGTGCCCAGGCTGCTCGCGTCGCGCTCGCCATGCGGCTGCGGCACCTGCGCCTGGACGCGGGCCTGGCGAGCGGCGACCTCTCCCTCGCCTGCGGCTGGCACCCGGCCAAGACCTCCCGCATCGAGCACGCCAAGGTCGCCCCGTCGGACACGGACCTGCGGGCCTGGTGCACGGCCTGCGGGGCCGACGACCAGGCTCCGGACCTCATCGCCGCCGCCCGCAACGCGCACTCCATGTACGTCGAGTGGCGGCGCCTCAACCGGGCCGGACTGGTCGCGCTCCAGCGCGAGGTGGCGCCGCTGATGGACCGCACCCGGCAGTTCCGGGTGTACTGCTCGCACGTGGTGCCCGGCCTCCTCCAGACCCCCGCCTACGCCGCCGCCGTGATCGCCGCGTACGGCCGGTTCCACCACACCACCACCGACATCGACGCCGCGGCCGCCGCCCGCGCGAAGCGCTCGAAGGTGCTGCACAAGCGCGGCCGCACCTTCGCGTTCCTCATCGAGGAGCCGGTGCTGCACTCCCGCCTCGTCGTCGACCAGGACGTGGTCGACGAGCAGCTCGCGCACCTGGAGGAAGCGGCCGGACTGCCGCAGGTCTCGCTGGGCATCGTCCCGGCCCGCGCGCCGCGCCCGCTGTGGCCCACCGAGTCGTTCACCGTGTACGACGCCACCCAGGTCGGCATCGAGCTGCTGTCCGCGCGGGTCACCCTCACCGCCCCCGGCGAAATCGCGCTGTACGAGCGAGCGTTCGCCGACCTGACCGCGCACGCCGTCCACGGCCCCGCCGCCCTGGCCCTGATCCACCGCGCGAAAGTGCGCAAAAACCCGCAAGAACGTTGAGCCCCGGACCACGGCGTCCCTAGCGTCAACCATGTCGGGGCCCACTCCCCAGCAGCACCACGGCGGCCCCGGCGGGCGCACTCCCACGAGTGCTCGATCCGGAGGCCCCCCATGCCCAACCACCACTTCATCGCCGAACCCGACGGCCCGGCCACACACGCCTACCCGCTCGACACCGGCGTCATGACCAGCACCGTCACCCGCGCCCTGGCCGTCCTCGGCGCCGGCCACCCACTGCCCCGGCCCGACGACGTCGAAGTACTGACCAGCCTGCTGTGCGGGCACCTCGCCCTGCTCCTGAAGGAGACCAAACCGGTCCTCGACGCGATGTACCACGGCAGCATCGAGTGGGACCGCGAACAAGCCGCACACGACGCCGCACGCCGCGCCCTGGAGTCCGGCCCCACCCACGGCCTGGCCGCCGCCACGGTCCGGCTCCGCGAACTCGCCTACGGCTGCGAACGCCTCCTCGCCCTCCTCGCGGACGGCCACCAGGAGCCCCGCCGCCCCGGCCCCGGCGACCGGCGCTGACCGCTCCGGTGACAACCCGGGGTTGTCGGTACGGCCCTTCCTCATCGAGAAGTCCACACAGCCGCTGAGCCGTCGGCACGGGGCTCTTCTTCGCTGCTGCGGCCCGTCAGGGACCCCTGGAGAGAAGTAGTCGGCACGGTCGGACCCCCTTGACCGGCTAGCTGACCTGCCCATTTCCCGGGGCGCTCGGAAGCTGGGGGCAAGTTGAAGAGCAAGTTCAAAGGCAAGTTGATGAGCAAGTTGAAAGGCAAGTTGTAGGGCAAGTCGGGGGGTTGCACCGCTAGGGGGCTGCACAGGGTGCTGCACCGGGGGAATCAGCGGCGCACCGCAGGTAGCACCGGAGGTAGGCACCCCCCGAACCGGACACAGCTTGTTGTGCCTGGTCAGAACCCCTCGGCAAGCCCGTCCAGTACGCCGACACCTCTTCTCCCGGCAGTCCGGGAGCGAGGTTCAGGCCTGGGTGCGGGTGGGGGAGCGGCCCAGCGGCCCTACAGAGCGCTCTCCGGTGAGTCCGGGGTGTTCCCCCGGGGAACACCCCGGCTCGGCATCGTGCGGGCGCGGTGCGGGGCACACTGGGGGAAGAGCGTGCCCGTGCCGACAGGAAAGGGGGCGACGACGTGAGTGTTGCCACGGCTGGTCACTTCGGTCCCTGGACCGTCGGCCAGGTCCTCGCACTGCCGGAGGACCGCACCACCCGCTATGAGCTCCTGGGGGAATCCCTCGTGATGTCTCCCGCCCCCGGCCTGCGCCACCAGCGCGCCAGCCGACGGCTCGCGAACCTCCTGGAGGACGCCGCCCGCACGGCCGGCGCACCGGTGGAGGTCCTGGAGGCGGTGAACGTCGTGCTGCCGTCGGGGCTTGTGGTGCCCGACATCGTGGTCGCCGACCGGGCCGCGGCCGCCGCCGACGCCGTCAGCCTCGATGCCGAAGCCGTCCTGCTCGCCGTCGAGCTGGTCTCGCCCGGCAACAAGGTCATGGACCGGAAGGTGAAGCCGGGCCTGTACGCGGATGCGGGCGTCCCGTACTTCTGGCGCCTGGAGTTCGACCCCGCCCCGCGCCTCATCGCCGCGACCCTGCGCGCGGGCACCTACACCGACGAGACGACCGCGCTCCCCGGCACCACCACCCGCATCCCCCTGCCGTTCGCCCTCGACGTCGACCCCGGCACACTCGCCCGCCAGTAACACTCCGGGCTGTTCCCCCGGGGAACAGCCTCCGCGCCCGACAGCCCCGCGTTGTCGGGCGCTCCGCGTTCCCCCGGGGAACAACTCCTCGCTGGGATGGGCGGCGGGGCCGCCCCGGGGGTCGGACGGCGGTCGGGCCGGGCCCCGGCTCCTGGCGCCGGATTTTCGTCCGGCCGGGGCCTCGCGCGCGTTTGGCGTGCACGCGTGCACGTGCACGCGTGCACGCGAGGAAGCGTCCCGGGCGAGCGGGGCCTGGATGCCGGACTGCGCGCCCGGGGCCACTCTTTGCGGGGCGCCAGGAGCGGGGGTTGCGGGGCTTGCCCGGCACCGTGACAACCTGCGGGCGCCACATCCAGAACGCCGGAGCGCTTAACCAACTCGCTCTCTCTACCAAGGGGTGGAGCGGCCCGGCGGTACTGCCCCACAGAGCGCTCTCTGGGCGCCGGGCCTGACCCGCACACCCATGTCGGCACGGACTGCCCGGCACCCTAACCCGATCACCGCGTGCCTACCGCAGTGTCCGGCGACCCGCCTTCGGATCCGTGGCCGCCACCCCCTTGACCGCCTTGGATCTTTCGCCGCCGCCCCCTTGACCACCACCTGGTCAAGGGGGCGGCGGCTGCCCGGGGCATTCCACTCACTCGACTCATCCCGGAGGGGTTGCGGGGCTTGCCCCCGCCTCCCGCACAGTCACCCCACCTCGCCCCGTCCGAGATCCGGACGGGGCGATCTACGCCCCGGTCCCGCCGACCGTGGGCCCCGCACCACCCCGTTCCACCCGCCGGTACGCCCGTACCGGCGGCACCTCGAACCAAAGGAACCCGAAGTGCTGACCTCTCTGTTGCTCGCCGTCGTCGTGGTGGTCGTGGTCCTGGCGCTCGCCGTCGGACTGGCCTACGCCGTGCACCGCCGCCCCGCGCTCAAGGCGCCCGTCACGATCGCGGTCTCCGTGGTCGTCGGGGCGGGCGCGATCGTCGGAGCGCTGGTAATGCTCGCGCAGTACGCCACGGCCGTCGGCCGATAACCCGGCTTGCCGGGCACACCCCCAGGCGTGCCCGGCAAAGCAAAAAACCACCCCAACAAAACCACCAAGAATGCACGGGCAGGTGTTACCCCCCAGCTACACTTCCCGCCCCCACCTACCCCCCCCCCCCCCCCCCCCCCCCCCTCCCCCCCCCCCCCCCCCCTCCTCCCCCCCCCCCCCCCCTCCCCCCCCCCCCCCCCCCACACCCCCACCACGGCAAGCCCCCAGGGCGTGCCGGATCGTTGGTCACCTCATGACGACGTTCCCGCCGCCCGCCGGCCCCGTGCCCGTGCTCGCCGACGCGGCCGCCGACGCGGTGTGCGTCCTCGCGGATGCGGTCGCCGACGGCTGGCCCACCGACCGCGGCGGCACGCACGACGCCCTCGACGCGCTCGACGTCCTGCTCACCGCGCTCGGCCACCTCGACACGGACGCTGCCCGCCTCCTGGCCCCGGCCGTCATCGCCGCGACCCGTCTTCGCCGCCACCTCGACGGCGGCCCGCTCGACGACGACCAGGACGACGGCCAGGAGGCGGGCGGCATCCTCGCGGCGCCCGCAACGGCGCCCACCGTGCCCGCTCCCCGCGCTCCGGCCCGCCCCCGGCGGCGTGGGCTGGGGCCCGGATACCGGGGCCTGGCCCTCTGAACCCCACCACGTAAGGACTGACCATCGTGGTTAGCGCTTACGCGGTGCACTGACCATGGGCGGCCGGACCTGTGTACCGCGGCGCGACCTGTGTACCGCCCCCGCGTTCTCCCAGGTAGCGGCGCTGATCTGTGTACCTGCGTACCTGTGTACCGCCCGCCCCGGAAACGTGAGCCGACCACGCCCAGCTACGCCGTGGTCAGTGCGACAGCGGCCATGGTCAGTCGGCGATTCGGCACTGACCACGGCACTGACCACGGCGACGGGGCGTCGCGGTGGCTCCAATTGGAGCCACTTCGTTCGACGGCGTTCGGTTCCGCCGACGGCGTTGTGCGGAACGCCGACGGGGCGGTCGCCGTGCCTACATCTGCTTGCGCATCAGGTCCCGCAGCACCTCGTTGTGCTCGGCCAGGACCGCATACAGGAGGTCTGCCGCGTGGGCCGGTTCGGTGCCCAGCTCGCGGGCCTGGCGGGTGATCCACGCACTGAACAGAGTGGTGTGGTCCGGCGCCATGTACCAGGCGCCCGGAGTTCGCGGGCCCGAGTGTCCCAAATTTGGGACACTCGCACCGCCACCAACGGGCGGGGCGGTGGTGTTCTCTTCGGGGCCGGACTCTTCCTCGCCCCGGCCGTCGGTGTCGGCGGGCACGGCCTGGAGGACGGAGACGGACAGTGCCTCGACAAGCTCGCGCACCATCGCGCGCGTGCCCTGCGGGTTGTACTCCAGCGCGGCCCGGACGGTGCCGTCGTCCAGCTTCCCGGTGGCCCGGGTCAACGCCTTGTACGGATCCCTGGCCGGAGGCAGCACGGCCGCGCCCTCCGTGCTCGCCAGGTACGCCAGCACGGCCTCCTCGGTGGCCTTCTTCTTCCCCGCCGCCCCATCTGGCAGCGCCTCGACGGCTCCCTTGACCATGGCGGCCGTGACGCTCAGCCGCTTCGCCCGGATCAGCGCCAGGTAGAGCAGGGCAGCAGCGTCCTCGCCGTGCTCCTCGGCGAGGGAGACCAGCTCCCGGGCCTGGCCGAAGCCCAGCCTTTTGGAAACAATTGTTTCCAGATCGTTCGATTTACCGCCGACTGATTCGAACAGTCTCTCTGTGATCCGCCACGTCTTGATCAGCTGGTTCGCGTACTGCGGCGTGATGTCCCACAGCTCGTTGCAGTACGCCTCGAAGGTCTTGTGCGTGGCCCGGTACAACCGGCCGTCGCGCACGACCTGGAGGGCCTTGCCCGCCGCCCAGTACGCGATCCGCAGGTTCTCCAGCGCGGCCTCGCAGCGCACCAGAAGCTCGCGCTCCTGCGCGATGAGCACCGGGGTATCGGCGAGCTGCTTCGTCGGCAGATGGTCGATGGCGCGGGCCAGTGCCACGGCCGTGCCCGGCTTGCCGGGCCCCTGCGGGCCTCCGTTGGGATTGATCGCGCGCCCCATCAGAGCATCTGCTCCATCGTCAGGGCCACGCGCATGAAGTCCTCGCGGGCGTTCAGCGCGGTGCCGGACATCTTGTACTCAGTGACCAGCGTGCCGTTCTCGTAGGCGTGCTCGTGGATCGTGTACCGGCGGATCGGGTCGGTGACGCGCGGGTAGTTCCGCTCGTCGATCCACGCCTTCACCTTGTCCAGCTGCGCCTCGCTCCGGTCCTTGCCGGGGTCGTGCATGTTGATCACCACGAGGAACGGGATGCCCCGGGGCTTGAGAATGCGCTCGATCGTGAACTCGCATTCGTCCCAGGTGATTTTGGACGGGGTGATCGGCACGATCGCAAGGTCCGCCATGTCCAGGACCTCGCGCAGCGCGTCGGCGGTCCGGCTCTCACCCAGCGGGTCCGCGCCCCACTCGGCGTCGGGGTCGATGTCCAGGAACCCGGGGGTGTCGACGATGACGCGGCGCCGTTCCGGGTCGTTCACGATGCCCGGCAGGATGCCCACCTTGCTCTTGGTGACGACGTAGTCGAATGGCAGCGCCGCCTCGCGGACACCCGCGCACCACTTCTCCAGGGTCCCCTGGACGTCGATCCCGGCCGCGACGACCGGGGAGCCGGCCTCCTCGTCCGCGGGCTTCACCGCCGACCGGCCCGCGCACGCGGCCGTGTTCACCGCGATCGTGGACTTGCCCGCGCCGCCCTTCTGCTGGATCACGACGATGACCTTCGCCGACCTGCCGTTACGGGCTGCTGTCTCCGTGGCATGCCGCACGGCTGTGGATGTACTCATCCGATGGCCTCTCAGCTGTCCGTTGATTTCACCGCCCAGTGCGGCTACTCGGACGGGGCAAATGTTGCCAGAGGGGACACGGCCCCCGTGGGCGCCCCACCGCACCCGGTCATACAAATCCACCGGGCGCGGGGTTCGGCGGGACGTACGGGGTTGCACAACAGGTTCCGCAACGGGTTGCACCACCGGTTGCGGAACAGGTTGCGGAACCGGTCGCACAACCGGTTGCGGCACCCGATCGGTATGCGCTGCGCCTGACCGGGTGTTGGTGCAGGCCACGGGCCCGGGTCAGCGGCAGTGGGTCAGTGGTTGGGACGCCGACACCTCCTCTCCCAGAGGGGAGAGGAGGCGTCTGCCTCTTCTGGCCCGGGGCGGGATCAAGGCGGCTTTGGGTGGATCCGGTGATGACCCGGATGCGGGGCGTTACGGTGATCGCTCGCTGACGATCACCCGGGGGTGGCTGGACATGGGCACGACGGCACGGCTGACAGCGGCAGGCGGCGCGCTGGCGCTCGCACTGGCCGTGTCGGGATGCGGGGGAGGAGACGGCGCCGCGAAGGCCTCTGACGCCCCGCCAGCAGCCCCGCCGGTCGCGGCCCCTACGACTCCGGCCGCTCCGGCCGACCCGGACGCGGCCCACAAGCAGGCGGTGCTCGCGTCGTACAGCGCGATGTGGGTGGAGCAGATGAAGGCGTACGGCAAGGCCGACGCGAAGGGCACCCGCTTGGAGAAGTACGCGTCGACCGACGCCCTGTCGAAGTTCCGGGCCGACCTGGCCCACATGAAGACGCAGGGCACGGTGATCCGGGGCGAGCTGGGGCACGACGCGAAGGTGACCGCGCTCGACACCCGCGCCAAGCTGCCCACCGCGACGATCTCGGACTGCGTCGACCTGGCGAAGTGGCAGACCGTCGACACCCGCACGAACAAGGTGCTCCCGCTCCCGGCCAGCCAGCCGCGCCGGTACGTCGCGACGGCGACGGCGGAGAAGTGGCCGTCGGGGTGGATGGTCACCGACTACGTCCCCGACGGGGCGAGCACGTGCTGAGGCGCGCGGCGGCGGCCGCGGTGGTCCTCGCCGGGGTCCTGGTCCCGGCCGCGCACGCCGACGACGGACCGGCCCTCGGCAACGACCCCGGATGCCGCGGTTCGCTGATGGCGGTCACGGTCTGCGCCACCGACAACGCCGGGGCCGGCGGGGCGCCCGGAGGCCTGCCCGGCAAGCCTGCCGCTGCCCCCGGCAAACCCGCCGCGAAGCCGGTCTGCACCTACACCAAACTCGTCCCCCAGCCCCCGCCGGACAACGCCTACTTCAAAGGCCACCAGGGCGAGAAGGGCGCCGTCTACGGCTTCCACTGCTCCGACCGGCAGGGCGCCCGCACGGTGTTCATCGCGGACGCCGCCGCACCCCCCGCCGCCCCGGCCGTCAACCCGGAGACCGTGGCCCGCCAGGCCATCGACTCGGTACGCCTGGACGGCCCGAAGGTGGCCAGTCCCCGGGCGGCGGGCACGTACGTGATCGGGATGCCGATGTGGATGTGGGCAACGCCGTCCCCGTCGACGTACGGGCCGATCACCGCGACCGCGACGGCGGGCGGCACCACGGTCACCGCGACCGCGAAGGTGACGTCAACGGCGTGGGCGATGGGCGACGGCGCGGTGATCACCTGCTACGGGCCGGGCACCCCGTACAACGCCGACTACGGCAAGACCATGTCGCCCGACTGCGGCCACCGGTACGCGAAGCTGGCCCGCCCCCTCGGTCAGCCCTACAAGGGCACCGCGACCTCGACCTGGACGGTCGACTGGAAGGTGGTCGGCGGCACCGGCGAGACCGGACAGTTCACCGAACTCCGCGCGACCCCGTTCACCGCGCTGATCCAAGAGGTCCAGGTCCTCGGCGTCCCGCCGGGGCAGCGCTGAGACGTAAGGGGCGCTGCCCATGGTTACCCGCATACGCGGCGACTGACCACGGCTCCCCGGCCCGTGGTTAGTCCACTCTCCGCTGAACTGACCACGGACCGGGCGGGCCTGCCTACCGTCAGCCCCAAGGCTGTCGCTCGGCCGGTTCCACCCGGCTCTCGCCCGCCGTGCTCCGCCGGCCCCGGGGGAAGCGCCAAGTCCCCTTCGCAGTCCCCCTTGTAGTCCCCCTCGTAGTCACCTTCGAAGTCCCCTTCAAAGGGTTCCCGGCCTCTCTGACTGTTTTCCCAGGTCAGGCCCCGTGGTCAGTGCGTCTGAGAACCCTGACAACCCCCGCTCGCCCCCGTCCTGCCTGCCCACCCACGAAAAGAAAGGGGTGGGTGGGCAGGCAGGCCGGGGACTCGCGGGGCTTCCGCGACCCGTTCAGCAGGCAGCAGCGCCGGACCGGACGGCCCGACGCAGCACCGACCACCAGGGCGCGCCCCCACCCCGGACAGAAGGGGTGACGGAAGGGGTGACAGAGGGGGTGACAGTAGGGGTGAGGGAAGGGGTGACACCCCCACGGCGCCGCGCGCCGGTTTCCCCAGGTCAGCCCCCATGGTCAGTGCCCACCAAAACCCAGACAACCCCCGCTCGCCCCCGTCCTGCCCGCCCACCCACGGAAAAAGGGGTGGGAGGGACGGCCAGGCCGGGCGCTCCCGGGGGTCCAGCAGCACGAAGGAGGGAAGGGAGCCCGGAAGCATCCCCGGGCCCGCAGAAGGCCCCAGGGGCTCTCTGAGGCGGCGCTGCGCCCTCGGCGGTGACAACCCCGGGTTGCCGCCGCGTCGTGGTCCTGGCGGCGGCGGTCGTGCTCGGCGGCGCCCGCCCGCCGGAAGTGAGTGCCGGTCAGTTTGTGTTCCTGGCCTGGAATTCGGGTGTGCTGAATTCGGGGCGGTGTGAATTCAGGGCATCGAATTCGGTCCTTTCGGGGGGAGGTGCTGAATTCGGCGGCGGGTGCGTGGAGTTGGGTGGATGGATTCGGTTCGTGGGGGTCCTGTATTCGAATCTGTCTTCTGATGGTCTGTCAGGTTGGTGTGTGTTGGTGGTGTCGGGTGGTGGGGTGGCGTGTGCTCGGGGTGTGTTTGTGCTGGTCAGGGCGGTGTGTGGAAGGCTTGGTGGTGGGGGTGCTGCGGGAAATGGGGTGGCGTGCACCCTCGGAGGGGGTACCGTGGTTCTCAGATCGGCAGTAAGTTTTTCGCGTTGGATGCAGTCCGGGCCGGTCTTGGATGCGGGGGAGGGTGTTCCGCATTGGATGACGGTGTGTAGTTGACTTACGGGCGATCGGCCGGCACCCTCGGCCGTAGCCAGCCCCCGCGAAGCGGGTCAACTCGACTGCGGAGCAGGCGAGTTGCTGGTGCGCAGCACC
>NZ_JBVIMX010000045.1:0-21771 GCF_055579625.1 Streptomyces sp. NPDC032721
CCAAGAACTCACCTGCACATGACCACCGGCCGTGGCCGGGCCCGCCACCTCTGCCCCACCCCGAGGGCCGGCAGCCCACCCACCCCCGCCCACCCCGCACGCGCCGGGGTCTGGGGCAGCGCCCCAGTTTCGGGAAGGGGCGGGGAGGGGAAACGCCCGCGCAGCGGACCCCCACCCCACGTACCACCCACCCCCGAGGCAGCGCCCCCCACGCGGCGGCAGCCGCAAATGTCACAGCCGGGAAGGGGCGGGGAGGGGAGAAGCCCCGCGCAGCGGACCCCGCCCCCACCCGCCCCGCGCAACAGCGGACCCTCACCGAGTCGAGATAAACGCCTCCACCTCCCGCTCCCCCCGCCCCCCCGGTACAACCCCCGCCCGGCCCACCGCCACCGCCCCCATCGGATCCCACCCCTCCGGAATCCCCAGCACCTCCCGCACCACATCCCGGCAGAACATCGTCGAAGACACCCACGCCGACCCGAGCCGCTCCCCAGCCAGCGCCACCAGGAAGTTCTGTACGCCGGCCCCCATCGCCACCACGAACATCTCCCGCTCCGCCGCATCCCGCCGCGCGTGCCCGTAGTCGTGGGCGCCGTCCATCACCAGGCACGGCACCACCAGATACGGCGCCCGCCTCAGCACGTCGCCCCGCTTCACCCGCTTCGCGATCGACTCCTCGGACTTGCCGTCCGCCCGCAGGTCGGCGATCCACGCGTCCCGCATGGCGTCCAGCAGCCGTACCCGCGACTCCTCGCTCTCCAGCAGCACGAACCGCCACGGCGTCGTGTGGTGCGGCGCCGGTGCCGTCACCGCCGCAGCGACCGCCCGCCGCACCGCGCCCGGATCGACGGGGTCGTCGGTGAATTCCCGTACCGTGCGGCGCTGTGTGACCGCTTCCCGTACCGCCTCCGACGTCCCGAGCCGGAACATGTCGTCGGCCGCCCCGCGCACCAGCGCCCGCGCCCCCACGTCAGCCGCGTCATCCGCGCCCGCGTGCACCACGTGCGGCAGCCCGCGCACCACCGCCACCGGCAGCCCGTCCGCCTTGCCCTTCACCAGGTCACCGGCGGCAGCCAGCTCGTCCGCCGTCGCCACGATCGTCGCGCTCAGCGGATTGCCGTACGCGTCCGTGCCGCCGCGCAGGTCGTCCAGGACCCGCACCCCGGCGGCCCCGATCGCCACGTCGGTCAGCCCGCTGCGCCACGGCCGCCCGAAGGTGTCCGTGACGACGACGCCGACCTCCACCCCGAGCGCGTCCCGTACGCCGTCCCGGATCGCCCGGGCCGAGGCGTCGGAGTCCTCGGGCAGCAGCAGCACCGTCCCCGCGGGGGTGTTGGAGGCGTCCACCCCGGCCGCCGCCATGACCAGGCCCTGCCGGTTCTCCACGATCCGCAGCGTGCCGCGCCGGGCGACGACCCGTACGGTCTCCGCGTCGATGGCGTCCTCGCGGGAGTCGGCGGCGACGATCCGGCCCTCCGCCTTGCTCACGATCTTGGACGTCACCAGCAGGACGTCCCCGTCGGCCAGCCCGGGCTCCGCGCCGACGATCAGCTTGGCAAGGTCGTCGCCCTGCCGTACCTCCGGCAGCCCCGGGACCGCCCACACCCGGTACTCGGGCCGCTCCACGCGCGCGTCGTTCACGCCCGTACCTCCGAAGCCAGCTCCAGCGCGGCCCGCGCCATCCGGGCGGTCGCCGCCAGGTCGGTCATCATCAGCGGTACGGCACGGCAGCGGATGCCGGCCTCCTCGACCTCCGCGACCGTGCCCGCGTCGACGGTGTCGACCAGCCAGCCGTCCAGCAGCCCCGACCCGTAGTGCTGCGCCACCGCCGCGGCGGTCGACTCCACGCCGACCGCGGCCAGCACCTTGTCGGCCATGCCGCGCACGGGGGCGTCGCCGACGATGGGGGAGAGGCCCACCACCGGCACCCCCGCGTTCGCGATGGCCTCGCGGATGCCGGGGACGGCGAGGATGGTCCCCACGCTCACCACCGGGTTCGACGGCGGGAAGAGGATGACGTCCGCCCCGGCGATGGCCTCCAGGACCCCGGGCGCGGGCTTCGACTGCTCGGCGCCGACCGGCACGACGGCCTGAGCGTCCACCGAGGCGCGCAGCTTCACCCAGTACTCCTGGAAGTGCACCGCCTTGCGCTCGCCGTCCACGTCGACCGCCACGTGCGTCTCGACGCGGTCGTCGGACATCGGGATCAGCCGCACGCCCGGCTGCCACCGCTCGCACAGGGCCTCGGTGACCGCGCTCAGCGGATAGCCCGCGCCGAGCATCTGCGTACGCACGATGTGCGTCGCGAAGTCCCGGTCGCCGAGCCCGAACCACTCGGGCCCGACGCCGTACGCCGCGAGTTCGGACTTGACCTGGAAGGTCTCCTCGGCCCTGCCCCAGCCCTGTTCCTCGTTGATGCCACCGCCGAGGGTGTACATCACCGTGTCCAGATCGGGGCAGACCTTCAGCCCGAACAGATGAATGTCGTCACCGGTATTGCCGATGACAGTGATGTCCGCCTCCGGTGCGGCCTCTTTCAGGCCACGAAGAAAACGAGCACCGCCGATACCGCCTGCCAAGACCACAATGCGCATGCGGAGAAGTCTCTCAGGCAGTACTGACATCCCGTCGGGCAGCCGGGGAAGCAGCCCCGGCGGTCCCGGCAGTCCCGGCAGTCCCGGCGACCGCGACGGCCGTGGCTCCGCCGCCCCCGTACATCGGCATTTCCGTCAGCCCCGGGAAATAGACGTGCAGGCTGACGGCCGGCTCCAGGGAGTCGTTGACGACCTCGTGGACATGGCCGGGGACGGACACGTACTGCGCGCCCGCGCCGAGCTTCCGCGCTCCCCGGTCGTTACGCTCGGTGAGCTCGCCCTGGAGCACGGTGAGGACGCCGGACGACGTGCCGTGGTCGTGCGCCCCGCTGCCCTGGCCGGGCACCCAGCTCAGCAGCCAGACCTCGTAACCGGGTCCGGTGCGCAGCCGGTGGTACCAGCGGGTGGTGGCGTCGTACTCGACGAGGTGGGCCCACTGCGCGCGGTCGGCGGCGATGGTGCGGGCGAGCCCGGCGAATTCGGCCACGGTGGCGGGGTGCTCCTTGGCGGGGGCCAGCAGGTGCGTGACCTCAAGGATGTCGCCGGCGATCTGGAGGTCGCTGTCGCTGTTCATGATGCGGGGGTTCCTCGGCAGGAGAGTGCTGGGGTGTCGCAGAACGGGTGCCGCACGGGTGGGTGCGGGGCGGTGCCGCACCGGGGTGCGAGCGGGGCGCCCTGCACACGGGGTGCGGTGTGCGGAGGGCGGGCGGTTCAGAGCTGGAGCGCGGGTGGCTTCAACAGCTGTGACAGCAACAGTGGCAGCGGATCGGGGCAGCGCTGCGGACCACACGAGTGTGGGTCCGGGTGAGCACTGCGGTCGCTGGCATGAAAACAAAGGTGACGGCCATCGTCACCCGCTGTCAACTCGATGACCGAATTGGGCCTAATGTTTCACCTCTTCCGGTTACGCCGACCGGAGAAAGGTTTGTGCAGCCGCTGACGTGGAGAGACCGCGCTTCATCGCGCTTCGGCCATGCGCATGCGCACCGTTGCCGTCCCGTGATCCGACTGTGATCCGAATCGCTTCGCCGGGTGAACCGCAACAAGATCCATCCGAATCGCGTCTTCTCCTGTGTTCGGGGTACTCGCAAACAGGTCGGTGCCATGTGTCACGGTTTTTGGCGATTTGAACACTTTCTGCATAGCCTTGGTTCCGCAGAGTGAATAACGGGCCCAATAGCAGATCTCGGCTTGACTGCCACGGAGCTACACACTTGTAATTTCACTCGTGTCGTTCGGCCGGATTCGGTAACGGCAACATCACGGGGAAGCAAAAGACAGACGAGGGGCGCACATGACCGAGCTGTTCCAGCAACTGCTGGTCGAGGACGCGGACGAGGAACTCGGCTGGCAGGAGCGCGCATTGTGCGCCCAGACCGATCCCGAGTCCTTCTTCCCCGAGAAGGGCGGTTCCACTCGCGAGGCAAAGAAGGTCTGCCTCGCCTGTGAAGTCCGCTCCGAATGCCTTGAATACGCCCTGTCGAATGACGAACGCTTCGGAATCTGGGGCGGACTGTCGGAACGTGAACGCCGACGACTGAAGAAGGCCGCCGTCTGAGCGATACCGGTCCGGCCCGCCAGGGCAGCCCTCCCTGAGGGACCCCGGCCGCCGCCGCAGCAAAACAGCACAAGGTCGTACACAAGAGACGGTCCGCCGCCTGCCCCTTCCCCGCAGGCGGCGGACCGTCCGTATGTGCAGCCGTTAGTGTGGGCCGCTGTCCAGCGATCGCACCCGACGCCCCCCAAGGGCACGCGCGTGCACCGCAGTCAGCTACACCAGCCTTCCGGGGGGCGACCCCCGGACCCCGGCCGGAGGGCCCGTACGTCGATGTCCGTCAGCCAATCAACGGCCCCGTACGCGGCCGCCGCCACCCCGCCCGAGTTCCCCCGGCACGTCGTCACCGCCGTACTCGTCTCCCATGACGGTGCGCGCTGGCTGCCCGACGTACTGAGCGGACTGCTCGGCCAGGAACGCCCCGTGCAGAACGCGGTCGCCGCCGACACCGGCAGCGCCGA
Organism: Streptomyces sp. NPDC032721; assembly: GCF_055579625.1. Classification (NCBI taxonomy): domain Bacteria; kingdom Bacillati; phylum Actinomycetota; class Actinomycetes; order Kitasatosporales; family Streptomycetaceae; genus Streptomyces; species Streptomyces sp. NPDC032721. The sequence goes on from NZ_JBVIMX010000045.1 coordinate 4,611, forward strand.
CGACTCCGCCCGCCTCGTCTCCGAGGCCCTGGGCGACGAGCGGGTCCTGCACCTCGCCCGCCGTACCGGCTTCGGTACGGCCGTGGAGGAGGCGGTCCGCACGGCGGGGGTCCTCACCCCCGAGGAACTCCCGTACCTGAAGAAGCCCAGCGGCTGGGACCCCGTCAGCAGGCAGTGGCGCGACGACGCCTACGACATGCCCGACCTGCCGCACGGCGAGCCCGTCCAGTGGCTGTGGCTGCTGCACGACGACAGCGCGCCCGCCCCCGACGCCCTCGCCGAACTGCTGCGGGTCGCCGACTCGGACCCTTATGCCGCGGTCGTCGGACCCAAACTCCGCGGCTGGTACGACAAGAAGCAACTTCTTGAGGTCGGCGTCTCCATCGCCAACAGCGGCCGCCGCTGGACCGGCCTGGACCGCCGCGAACAGGACCAGGGCCAGCACGACCAGGTCCGCTCCGTGCTCTCCGTCTCCAGCGCCGGCATGCTGGTGCGCCGCGACGTCTGGGAACAGCTCGGCGGCTTCGACCGCCGGCTGCCCCTGATGCGTGACGACGTCGACCTGTGCTGGCGCGCGCACGCGGCCGGACACCACGTCCTGGTCGCCCCCGACGCCGTCCTGCGGCACGCCGAGGCCGCCGCCCGCGAGCGCCGTACGGTCGACTGCGCGGGACGCAACGTCGCCAACCCGCACCGCGTCGACAAGTCGGGCGCCGTTTACACGATGCTCGCCAACGCACGCGGCGCGGTACTGCCCTACGTGCTGCTGCGCCTCGTCGTCGGCACCGTACTGAGAACCCTCGCCTACCTCGTCGGCAAGGTGCCGGGACAGGCCGTCGACGAGGTCACCGGCCTCCTGGGCGTACTGCTGCGCCCCGGCAGGATCCTCGCCGCCCGCAAGGCCAGGGGCAAGGGCACCGTCGAGGCGAGCGAACTGCGCCCGCTGTTCCCGCCGCCCGGCGCCACCGTCCGCGCCACCGTCGAACAGGTCGCCGGATCCTTCGGCGGCAGCGCCGACGCCGACTCCGGCGGCTCCCGCCACGGCGCCGTCGAGAGCGGCCCCGGCGGCGACGACGCCGACTTCATGGAGATCGAGCAGTTCGCCCGGGTCAAGAAGGTCGCCCGCAAACCGGGACCGGTCCTCTTCGCCCTGCTGCTGCTCGTCTCCCTGATCGCCTGCCGAGGCCTCCTGGGCAGCGGCTCCCTCGCGGGCGGCGCACTCCTGCCCTCCCCGGAGGGCGCGTCCGAACTCTGGGCCCGCTTCGCCCACGCCTGGCACCCCACCGGCACCGGCGGCACCCAGACCGCCCCGCCCTACCTCGCCCTCCTCGCCGGTCTGGCCGGCCTCCTCCTGGGCTCGACCAACGCTGCCCTGACGGTGCTCCTCGTCTGCTCCGTACCGCTGGCCGGCCTCGCCGCGTACTTCGCCTCCCGGCCGCTCGTCGAATCCCGGCTGCTGCGCGCCTGGGCGTCCGTCGCCTACGCCTTCCTGCCCGCCGTCACCGGCGCCCTGGCGGGCGGCCGCATCGGCACCGCCGTACTCGCCGTACTGCTGCCGCTGATCGCCCGCTGCGCGGTGTCCGCGAGCGGCGCGCGCAGCGCGGGCGGTGCGCGCTCCAGCTGGCGCTCGGTGTGGGCGTACGCGCTGCTGCTGAGCATCGCGACGGCCTTCACCCCGGTCGTGTGGCCGCTGGCGGTCCTGCTCGGCATCGGCGTCCTGGTGCTGCGGCGCGACGAACTCGTCCCGTACGCCCTGCGCTTCGCGGCCGCGGTCGGCACCCCCCTGCTGGTGCTCGCACCCTGGTCGCTGACGCTGCTGACCGACCCGGCGGCCCTGCTGCGCGAGGCCGGACTGTCCTACGGCGCGGGCTCCGCCACCGCCCTGGACCTGCTCGGCATCAGCCCCGGCGGACCCAAGACGGCCGGCGGACTGCTGCTCATCGGCATCGTTCTGGCCGCCCTGGCGGCCCTGCTGCGCGGCGAGCGCCAGTTCGCGATCCGCTCCGCCTGGGTGGTCGCCCTGCTCGCCCTCGTCCTGGCCGTACTGACCAACCGGGACGGCTGGGCCGGACCCGCCACGCTGGTCTACGGCCTCGCCCTGATCGCCGCCACCGTGCTCGGCGCGGACGGCGCGCGCGAGCGGGTCGCCTCGCAGAACTTCGGCTGGCGCCAGCCGGTCGCCGTACTCATCGCCTTCGCGGCGGCCGCCGGACCCGTACTGGCCGCCGCCGGCTGGATGTTCACCGGCGCCGACGACCCGCTCGGCCGCCGCGACCCGGTCCAGGTGCCCGCCTTCGTCGCGGAGGAGAGCACCACCCGCGACCAGCCCCGCACCCTGGTGCTCGGCGCAGGCTCCGCGGGGTCGGTCCAGTACTCGCTCGTACGAGGCTCCGGCGGCCGGCTCGGCGACGCGGAACTGACCGGCGCGGCCGGGGACACCCCCCAGCTCGACAAGATCGTCTCCAACCTGGTCGCGGGCTCCGGCGCCGACCAGGCCGGCCAGCTCGGCGGATTCGCCGTCCGCTACGTCCTCGTACGGGACGGGGCGCCCCGTGAGATGAGCCGTGTGCTCGACTCGACGCCGGGCATCAGCCGGCTCAGCCAGCTCGACGGCAGCGCCCTGTGGCGGGTCGACCGCCAGGTCGCCCGGCTCATGGTCGTACCGCCGGGCGAAGGCGCGGACCCCGTCCCGGTCCCCTCCCAGGCCATCGAGGCGCACAGCACGGTCCCGGAAGGCCGGGCGGGCCGCGTACTGCGCCTCGCGGACACGGCCGCACCCGGCTGGAAGGCGGTGTTCAACGGCCGCGAGCTCACCAAGAAGACCGTCGACGGCTGGGCACAGGGCTTCGAACTGCCCGCCGAGAGCGGCAAGCTGGACCTCACCTACGAGGCCCCGGTCACCCGCACCGCCTGGCTGTGGGCCCAGGGCGCGCTCGCCGTCCTCCTGGTGATCCTGGCGCTGCCGGGCCGCCGCCGCGAGATCGACGACGACCTGCCCGAGGAGGCCGCGCCGGACTTCCCGGCGGAGCCGGTGGAGGGCGAGGGCCGCAGGGCCCGCCGGCTGCGCGCCGCCGCCGAGGCGGAGGCCGAGCAGGAGGAGCCCGCGACCCCGGTCGCGGACCCGTACGCCTCGCCGTACCCCACGCCCGGCTTCGACCGGCAGGGCGACCACCAGGAGACGTACGCGCCGGTGCCCCAGCAGGCGTCGTACGGCGAATGGGACGGCCAGGCCTACGCGAACGCGGAGTACGGGCAGCAACAGCACGGGCAGCAACAGGGTCAGCAACAGCACGGTCAGCAGCAGTACGGCCAGGGCGAGTACACCCAGGACCCGTACCAGCAGCAGGGCTACGCGGAGGGCCAGTACGACCCCTACGGCTACGCACAGCAGCAGCACTCGCCGCAGCAGCAGTCGCAGGACCCCTCCGAGGGGCAGCAGGCGTACGACCCGTACGCGGGCGGCGGCTACGGCGGCGGACCGGGACAGCCCGAGCAGCCGTCGTACGACCCCGGCCCGCAGCCCCCCTACGATCCCGCAGACCAGCAGCGCGCGTACGACCAGGACAACGGCCTGCAGCGCCCCGACGGGAGCAACAACCGATGAACCGCAGCACCCTCTCCCTGATCGCCGCAGTGACCGCTCTCGCCGCAGTGACCGGTTTCGCCGCACTCACGACGCCGGACACCGCCTCCGGCACGGACGACGCGAAGACGGCGCGGTCGGAGGCGGCCCGGCTGCCGGTGGAGCGCTCCAGCCTGCTGTGCCCCGCGCCCAGCAACTCGGACCTGGCGGAGACGACGTACACCTCCTTCACCCCGAAGACCGAGGGCAAGGGGGCCGGGGGAGCCGGAGCCGGGGGAGCCGCCAAGCAGGGCTCGGCCAAGCTGCTCGCCCCCGGCGACAAGGCCGAGGCGGGCAAGAAGCCGTTCGTCTCCCTCACGGAGCCGGGCAAGCCCGTCACGGCGACCACGAACGGCGCGGAGGCCCCGGCCCTCGTCGGCACCGCCGACGGCACTCTCGCGCCCGGCTGGGCCGCCCAGCAGACCACCATGGTCACCGCCGGGAACTACCGGGGGGCACTCGGGCTGAGCTGCTCCGCACCGGACACCGACTTCTGGTTCCCCGGGGTGAGCACCGCCACCGCGCGCCAGGACTACGTCCACCTCACCAACCCGGACGACTCCGCGGCCGTCGCCGACGTACGGCTCTACGGCCCCGAAGGGCTCCTGAAGTCCGAGGCGGGGGAGGGCATCACCGTCCCGCCGCGCTCCAGCGTCCCGGTACTGCTGTCCACGCTGTCCCCCACACGGGTGACCGACGGGACCGTGCACGTCACCACGCGCTCGGGCCGGGTGGCCGCCGCCGTACAGGCCAGTGAGGACAAGGTGGGCAGCGACTGGCTGAGCGCCTCCGCGGACCCGGCCGGCAGCGTGGTCATCCCCGGCATCCCGGCCGACGCCACGAACGTACGACTGGTGCTGTTCGCCACCGGTGACGACGACGCCGACCTGAAGGTGAAGCTGGCGCGTGCCAACGGCTCCATCACCCCGGCCGGGGCGGAGTCGGTGCACGTCAAGTCGGGCATGACCACCTCGCTCGACCTGCGCAACGTCTCCCAGGGCGAGGCGGGCGCCCTGGTGCTGACCCCGTCGGCCCAGAACGGCCGGGGCGCCCCGGTGGTGGCCGCGGTGCGCATCGTGCGCGGCACCAAGACCAACCAGGAGGTCGGCTTCGTCCCGGCGACCGCCCCGGTGGGCGCCCGCTCCACGGCGGCCGACAACCGGGCCCAGGGCTCGGTCCTGTCGCTGACCGCACCCGGTGCGGCGGGCGAGGTGAAGGTGACCGCGTCGCCGGGCAGCGGCGGCGGCGAGAGCGTCGTCAAGACGTACAAGATCAAGTCCGGTACGACGCAGTCGGTGACGGCCCCCGTGCCGACCGGCCTCAAGGGCAACTACGCGCTGACCGTCGAGACGGTCTCGGGCGGCCCCGTGCACGCGTCGCGGATGCTCCAGTTCCAGAAGGGCAGCATCCCGATGTTCACCATCCAGGCGATGCCCGACGACAAGGGGACGGTGGTCGTGCCGCGCGCGGAGAACGACCTGTCGGTCCTGGACGACTGAGGCCTCGGGCCTGACGGCTGTGGACCGGTCAGTCCTGCCCGTACCGGGGATCGACCGACTCGGGAGTCAGCCCGAGCAGCTCCGCGACCTGCTCCACCACGACCTCGTGCACCAGCAGCGCCCGCTCGTCCCGGCTCTTGGTACGGATCTCCACGGGCCGCCGGTAGACCACCACGCGCGCGGGGCGGTCGTCCGCCGAGGCGATCACCCCGCCGAGCGGCACCGGTTCGTCCGACCACTCCCCGGACCCGGAGCCGGACCCGTCCGCGTCCCGGGTGCGGGGCACGTCCACGACCAGGAAGTCGACCTCCGCCAACTGCGGCCAGCGCCGCTCCAGGCGCTCCACGGAGTCCTGTACGAGATCGCCGAACACCTCCGCCCTGCTGGCCGAGAGCGGCACCTGCGGCGGGGCCACCGGGCCGCGCATGCCGCGGCCGTGGCGGTCGCGCCTGCGCGGCCGGGGCCCTGCGGGGTGCGGGTCGGCGGGCTGCGGGTCGGCGGGGTGCGGGCCTGCGGGGTGCGGCTCGGGGGATCGGTGCGGTCCGGAACTGTCCATCACTGACGCAGCGTAGCCCTCCCGGGAGCGAGACGAACCAGCTCCCGCCAGGGGCCTCGACCGGGTGCCCAATTGTCGCCAGGTGATCATTTCAGCCAAGTCGGGGCTCGATATCGCACTGTTAACGACCATCGAACACACCTTGGTTGACACCTTTGTCGTCATTCGCGCCCAAGGCACCGAGGGTGACGCTTCGGCCGTCCGTGCCTCCCCGCAGGTCAGACCGGTCTCCCCGGAGCCGTTCGCGGCAGCCGCCCCCGGACGACACGGTGGAGTGACGTCGGGGGAGAGTCGTCGCGGCCCGTTCAAGAGTGCGGTACCGTCCAACGTCGTGAGCCCTGTACGTCGCTGTTCGCGCACCGCGTGCGGCCGCCCTGCTGTCGCGACACTGACGTACGTCTACGCGGACTCGACCGCAGTCCTCGGTCCGCTCGCCACCTACGCCGAGCCCCACTGCTACGACCTGTGCGCCGAGCACTCGGATCGGCTGACCGCCCCCCGAGGCTGGGACGTGGTCCGGCTCACCGACGGCTCGGCCCCGGCCCGCCCCAGCGGTGACGACCTGGAAGCCCTCGCCAACGCCGTCCGCGAAGCCGCCAGGCCGCACGACGCACCCACGGACCCCGACGGCACCGGCGCACGCACGGCGAACCCCGCGTCCGCCGCCCGCCGCGGCCACTTGAGAGTGCTCCGCTCCCCCGAATAACGGCCGCCCCCTTCGGCCAGCTCTTCACAAGGTCGGCAGGGCCTGAAGAACCCCCGTTCGGGGTAGTTTGGGTGGCCCAACAGGACTTAATGGAGGGGTGGCCGTGGCTGCTGATCTGTCGCAGATCGTCAAGGCGTACGACATTCGTGGAGTGGTCCCCGACCAGTGGGACGAGGCTCTCGCGGAGCTCTTCGGAGCCGCTTTCGTACGGGTCACGGGTGCGGACGCGATCGCGGTCGGCCACGACATGCGCCCCTCCTCGCCGGGCCTGTCCCGGGCCTTCGCCCGAGGTGCCGCGGCCCTCGGCGCGGACGTCACCGAGATCGGCCTCTGCTCGACGGACCAGCTGTACTACGCGTCGGGCGCGCTGGACCTGCCGGGCGCGATGTTCACCGCCTCGCACAACCCGGCCCAGTACAACGGCATCAAGCTGTGCCGGGCGGGCGCCGCCCCGATCGGCCAGGACACCGGCCTCGCGGAGATCCGCGCGCTGGTCGAGGAATGGTCGGAGACCGGAGCCCCCGCCCCGGCCGCCACTCCGGGCACGCTCACCTCCCGCGACACCCTGACCGACTACGCGGCCCACCTCCTCTCCCTCGTCGACCTCTCCTCCGTCCGCCCCCTGAAGGTCGTGGTCGACGCGGGCAACGGCATGGGCGGCCACACGGTGCCCACCGTCTTCGCCTCCCTCCCCCTGACCCTGATCCCGATGTACTTCGAGCTCGACGGCACCTTCCCGAACCACGAGGCCAACCCGCTCGACCCGAAAAACATCGTCGACCTCCAGGCCCGCGTACTCGCCGAGGGTGCCGACCTCGGCCTGGCCTTCGACGGTGACGCCGACCGCTGCTTCGTGGTCGACGAGCGAGGCCAGGGCGTCTCCCCCTCCGCGATCACGGCGCTGGTGGCCGCCCGTGAGCTGGCCCGCAACGGCGGCAGCGGCACGGTGATCCACAACCTGATCACCTCCTGGTCGGTTCCCGAGGTGGTCCGCGAGCACGGCGGCACCCCGGTCCGCACCCGGGTCGGCCACTCCTTCATCAAGCAGGAGATGGCGAACTCGGGCGCGATCTTCGGCGGCGAACACTCCGCGCACTACTACTTCAAGGACTTCTGGAACGCGGACACCGGCATGCTCGCCGCCCTGCACGTCCTGGCGGCCCTCGGCGGCCAGGAAGGCCCCCTCTCCACCCTGGTCTCCTCGTACGACCGCTACTCGGGCTCCGGCGAGATCAACTCCACCGTCGCCGACCAGACCGCCAGCACCGCCAAGGTCTCCGCCGCCTTCGCCTCCCTGGACGGCATCACCCTCGACCACCTCGACGGCCTGACCGTCTCGTCCGCCGACTGGTGGTTCAACCTCCGCCCGTCGAACACGGAACCCCTCCTACGCCTCAACGTAGAAGCCCGAGACGAACCCACCATGCAAAAAATCCGCAACCAAGTCCTCACCCTCCTCCACTAACCCCGCCCCGCCCCCTTGGGTGACGGCGCCGCCCGGCGAGCCCCTTCGGGCGGCGAAGCCGCCTACGCCCCCGCCCCCTTGGGCGGCGGGGCCGCCCCCCGGGGGCGGAACGGGCGGGCAAGGGGGCGGCCCCCGGCGGAGCCGCACAACTCGCCCCCGCCCCACCCCCGCCATGGCCCCGACCCCCACCACGGCCCCCACCCCGAAGCGACCCCCACCCCACCCCACCCCAGCGGTACGCTGACCAGGCACGGACCACCCCCGCCCCCACGCCCCGCCCCACCCACCCACACCCCGCGAAGGAACCCCCCTCATGCCCCTCGAAGCCGGCCTCCTGGAGATCCTCGCCTGCCCCGCCTGCCATGCCCCCCTCACGGACGAAACGGCAGCCCCCACCCCCACCCTCACCTGCACCAGCAAGGACTGCGGCCTGGCCTACCCGGTCCGCGACGGAATCCCCGTCCTCCTCGTGGACGAAGCCCACCGCCCCGCCTGACAATTCGAGGCCAGACACCCGCACCGCATCCCCGCAAGGCGATCGGAGGCTCCACCCCATGCTCGACGAGTCGCTGCTAGACGCCCCGGAAGCACTGGCCCGCGCCGACCACCGCGGCCTCCTCCGCGGCGCGGCCGAAGCCGGCGCCCGAGTACGCACCGCCGCCCGGCACGCCACCGAGGCCGGCCTCGCCGAGCTCAAGCCGGAGGGCCGCCCCCGCGCCGTACTGATCGCGGGCCCGGGCGTCGCCGCCACGGGCGTCGCCGACCTGCTGGGCACCCTCGCCGGTGCCGCCTGCCCGGTGACCCGCCTGCACCCGACCGGCGTGGCCCCCGCAGCGGGCGCCCTGCGCTGGACGCTCCCCGGCTGGGCCGGCTCCGTCGACCTCCTCCTGATCGTCACGACGGACGGCGCCGAGCCCGGCCTCGCGCTCCTCGCCGAACAGGCCTACCGCCGCGGCTGCACCGTCGTCGCCGTCGCCCCGCAGCGCTCCCCGCTGAGCGAGTCCGTCAACGGGGTGCACGGCATGGTCGTCCCCATGGCGACCGCCCCGTACGAGGAGTACGACCAGGGCACCACCGCGGGCCCCGGCGCCCTCTGGGCACTGCTCACCCCGCTCCTGGTCCTCCTCGACCGCGTCGGCCTCCTCTCCGCACCCCCGGACACGCTCCAGCTCGTCGCGGACCGCCTCGACCACACCGCCGAGCGCTGCGGCCCGGCCCTGGTGACGTACAGCAACCCGGCCAAGACCCTCGCCGCGGAACTGTCCGACTCACTCCCGCTGGTCTGGACCGAAGGCACCGTGGCGGGGCCGGTCGGCCGCCGGTTCGCCGCCGTCCTGGCCGAGCTCGCCGGCCGCCCGGCCCTCGCCGCCGAACTCCCGGAAGCCCTGCCCGCCCACGGCATGCTCCTCGCCGGCACCTATGCCGCAGGGGCCGACCCGGACGACTTCTTCCGGGACCGCGTGGACGATCCACAGGCCCTGCGCGCCCGCGTGGTCCTGCTGCGCGACCGCCCCACCGGCGGACTCTCCGCAGCCCCCGCGGCCCGCGAACTGGCCCTCGGCCACGAGACGGCCCTCAGCGAACTCGAACCCGAGGAGGGCAGCGAGCTGGAAAGCCTCGCCGAACTCCTCACCGTCACCGACTTCGCGGCCGCCTACCTCTCCCTCGCCGCCTCCGCACTCCCCACCGACTGACCCCTCGGACCGCCTCCTCTCCTACCTCACCTCCTCCTCACCCAGGCAATGCCCCGGCCTCCCGCGCCGCCTCCCCGGCGCCCCACGGCCCTCGGACCGGAAAGAGCCACCCATGGACCGCCTCGCCAACACCGTGCGCCCCTACGCCTGGGGTTCCGTGACCGCCATCCCGGAACTCCTCGGCACCGAGCCCACGGGCGAGCCACAGGCCGAGATGTGGATGGGCGCCCACCCGGGAGCCCCCTCCCGCGTCTCCCGCGCGCAGGCCGGCGGTACGGCGGAGTCCCAGGCACTCTCCGACGTGATCGCGGCGGACCCCGACACGGAACTCGGCCCGGAAGCGGTGAAGAAGTTCGGCCCGCGACTGCCGTTCCTCCTCAAGCTGCTCGCCGCCGGAGCACCGCTCTCGCTCCAGGTCCACCCGAACCTCGCCCAGGCGCAGGAGGGATACGCCGACGAGGAACGCCGCCAGGTCCCGGTCGACGCCCCGTACCGCAACTACAAGGACGCCAACCACAAGCCCGAACTGATCTGCGCACTCACCGAGTTCAACGGGCTGTGCGGCTTCCGGGTTCCCGCCGAATCGGCCGAGATCCTCGAATCGCTCGGCGTCGATTCCCTCAAGCCGTACGCCGACCTGCTGCGCGCCCGCCCGGAGGAAGCCGCACTCCGCGAGGTCCTCACCGCCGTACTGACCGCCGACCCCGCCGAGATGGCCGCCACGGTCACCGAGACCGCCGCCGCGGCCGAGCGCCTGGCCGCCGCCCCCGGCACCCCGCCCCGCCTGGCAGCCACGTACGCGATGTACTCCTCGCTCGCCCACCACTATCCGGGCGACCCCGGCGTCCTGGCCGCAGCCCTCCTCAACCACGTCCAACTCCAGCCGGGCGAAGCCCTGTTCCTCGGCGCCGGAGTCCCGCACGCCTACCTCGACGGCCTGGGCGTGGAGATCATGGCGAACTCCGACAACGTGCTCCGCTGCGGCCTCACCCCCAAGCACGTCGACGTCCCCGAACTCCTGCGCATCGTCCGCTTCGCGGCCACCGACCCCGGCGTCCAGCGCCCGGAGGCCTCACCCGAGGGCGAAGAGCTCTACGCGACCCCGATCGACGAGTTCCGCCTCTCCCGCTACGTCCTGCCGGAAGGCGCCGCTCCGATCCATCTCCCGGCCGGTGCCCCGCAGATCCTCCTGTGCACGGCCGGCTCCCCGCGCACAGGCGAATTCACCCTTGCCCCAGGCCAGTCCGTCTTCGTACCGGCAGGCGAAATGGCCGAACTGTCCGGTACCGGTACGGTTTTCCGCGCCACCGTGGTGGTCTGACGCACCGACGGTCCCTTCGGTTGCTCCAAGCTGCAACAATGTGCGGCCGTACGTACCCCGCGGCGCTCGGGCCGCAGTATCCAGGACATCCAGGAAGGACCCTGCACCCATGAGCGCGTCAGGCGGAACAAAGGCGATCGTGGCGGCACTCGCCGCCAACCTCGCGATTGCCGTGGCCAAGTTCGTCGCCTTCCTCTTCAGTGGCTCCTCCTCGATGCTCGCGGAGAGCGTGCACTCGCTGGCCGACTCCGGCAACCAGGGACTGCTCCTCCTCGGCGGCAAGAAGGCCCAGCGCGAAGCCACCCCGCAACACCCCTTCGGCTACGGCCGCGAGCGCTACATCTACGCGTTCCTGGTCTCCATCGTGCTCTTCACCGTCGGCGGCATGTTCGCCATCTACGAGGGCTACGAGAAGATCCACGACCCGCACAAGATCGAGGCCTGGTACTGGCCGGTCGGCGTCCTGGTCTTCGCGATCATCGCCGAGAGCTTCTCCTTCCGCACGGCCATCAAGGAGTCCAACCTCACCCGGGGCAAGCAGTCCTGGAAGGACTTCATCCGCCGCGCCAAGGCCCCCGAGCTCCCCGTCGTCCTCCTGGAGGACCTCGGCGCCCTGGTCGGTCTGGTCCTCGCGCTCATCGGCGTCAGCCTCGCCCTGGTCACCGGCAACGGCGTCTGGGACGGCATCGGCACCCTCTGCATCGGCATCCTGCTGATCATCATCGCGGTCGTCCTCGCCGCCGAGACCAAGTCGCTGCTGCTCGGCGAGGCCGCGGGCACCGACGAGGTCGAGAAGATCAAGGCCGCGGTCGTCGACGGCGACACCGTCACCCGCGTCATCCACATGCGCACGCTCCACCTCGGCCCCGAGGAGCTCCTCGTCGCCGCCAAGATCGCCGTCGAGCACGACGACACGGCCGCCGAGGTCGCCGCCGCGATCAACGCCGCCGAGGAGCGCATCCGCGCCGCGGTCCCGATCGCCCGGGTCATCTACCTGGAGCCGGACATCTTCAGCGAAGCGGCAGCCGCCGCGGGCGAGAACCCGGGCCGCACCCCGGGCGGCCCGCCCACCGCGCCGGCCCACTGACCCACCCGCCCGTCACCCCGAAGGCCCCCGCCCCACCAGGCGGGGGCCTTCCGCACTCCCGGCCTACTCCCGCCCCCCTGCCCCTCCCGGATCACGCACAAAATTTTCAGCCCCACCCCACAGCCCCCCGCCACAACCCCGGAACAAGCCCCTCCTCCCACGCCCGACCTGCGGCATGTCCCCCTCCCAGGCGAACTCCGCCACCACGTCCCGGCCTCCCTAAAGTCCCGAACAAGCTGAATTGCCCATACCTGGAACGCGAATTCCGGCCAGGATCACACCGGGGGTGGACTGGGGTCGGCTGGGCCGATCGGTGTAGGTTCGTAACCTAGCCAGACGTCGCTGCTGATGGCGGTCGGGCGGTCCGTGGACCGGCCGAGGGAGAGAGGGCCTCCGACGGACTGCGCTGCGAGTGTCCCGGGCATTCGTATGCCCGCCGCCGCAGATCAGCCGCAACCACCTCGAACCACCTCACGAGGAGCAGCACTTCATGACGACTGTCGCCACCGGCCAGGACTTCAAGGTCGCCGACCTCTCCCTCGCCGCCTTCGGCCGCAAGGAGATCACTCTCGCCGAGCACGAGATGCCCGGCCTGATGTCGATCCGCAAGGAATTCGCCGCCAGCCAGCCGCTGGCCGGCGCCCGGATCATGGGTTCCCTGCACATGACCGTGCAGACCGCAGTACTCATCGAGACCCTGGTCGCCCTCGGCGCCGAGGTCCGCTGGGTGTCCTGCAACATCTTCTCCACCCAGGACCACGCGGCCGCCGCCGTCGCCGTCGGCCCGAACGGAACCCCGGACAACCCGCAGGGCATCCCGGTCTTCGCCTGGAAGGGCGAGACGCTGGAGGAGTACTGGTGGTGCACGGAGCAGGCGCTGACCTGGCCGAACACCCCCACCGGCGGCCCGAACATGATCCTCGACGACGGTGGCGATGCCACCCTCCTCGTCCACAAGGGCGTCGAGTACGAGAAGGCCGGCAAGGTCCCCTCGCCCGACACCGCCGAGAACGACGAGCACCGCGTCATCCTGCAGCTCCTCAACCGCACCATCACCGAGGGCTCGCAGAAGTGGACCCAGCTCGCCTCCGAGATCCGCGGCGTGACCGAGGAGACCACCACGGGTGTGCACCGTCTGTACGAGATGCACCGTGACGGCACCCTGCTGTTCCCCGCGATCAACGTCAACGACGCCGTCACCAAGTCGAAGTTCGACAACAAGTACGGCTGCCGCCACTCCCTGATCGACGGCATCAACCGCGCCACCGACGTCCTCATCGGCGGCAAGGTCGCGGTCGTCTTCGGCTACGGCGACGTCGGCAAGGGCTGCGCGGAGTCCCTGCGCGGCCAGGGCGCCCGAGTGATCATCACCGAGATCGACCCCATCTGCGCCCTCCAGGCCGCGATGGACGGATACCAGGTCTCGACGCTGGACGACGTGGTCGGCATCGCCGACATCTTCGTCACCACGACGGGCAACAAGGACATCATCATGGCCTCGGACATGGCCAAGATGAAGCACCAGGCCATCGTCGGCAACATCGGCCACTTCGACAACGAGATCGACATGGCCGGTCTCGCCAAGATCGACGGCATCGTCAAGGACGAGGTCAAGCCGCAGGTCCACACCTGGACGTTCCCGGACGGCAAGGTCCTGATCGTCCTGTCCGAGGGCCGCCTGCTCAACCTGGGCAACGCGACCGGCCACCCGTCCTTCGTGATGTCCAACTCCTTCGCGGACCAGACGCTGGCCCAGATCGAGCTGTTCACCAAGCAGGAGGAGTACCCGACCGACGTCTACGTGCTGCCCAAGCACCTCGACGAGAAGGTCGCCCGCCTCCACCTCGACGCCCTCGGCGTCAAGCTCACGACCCTCCGCAAGGAGCAGGCCGACTACATCGGCGTCCCGGTCGAGGGCCCGTACAAGCCGGACCACTACCGCTACTGAGCAACCGGCACCACGCCGCCCAGCAGCAGTAGACAGTTCCACCCACGGCCCCACCCGCGCCACGTGACAGCAGCAGCCCGCCTCCTGCTGTCACCCGGCCCGGGCACCGGCTGTCAGGCAGGCCCCCGGACTCCGCTCCGGGGGCCTGCCCCGTGCCCGGCCCAGAAAGACCCGAGGACCCCGCCCCCATGCCCCGTGGCCGTTATTCGCTCCACGACACCCACGACCACACCCCTCTCGGCGAAGAACACTTCCACTGCGCACCAGGCCCCTCCGGCTGGCGCTACGTCTCCCAGACCACCACCCCCTCCGGCGACCACGCCGGCTCCGTCGACCTCGCCCTCGACGACCTCGGCCGCCCCATCCGACTCGAACTCCACGCATCGAGCTGGCAGGTACGGGGTGCCGCCATCGACGGCGTCACCTGGGTCCGTACCGACCCGACCGGCGATCACGCCACCGAAGGCAATGTCCGCGCCCACGCCTTCACCGGCACCTCCCCGGCATTCCTCGTCGCCACCGCCCGCCTCCTGCGCCTCACCCCCGCTTCCCCCGTCACCCGCGTCCGCCTGGTCAACTTCACCGACCCGGTCCTGGCCCCCCGCACGATCGACCAGTCCTGGCTCTTGGTGAAAAGCGAAGCACACGCCACTGACAACGGCCCCCTGCTGGTGGACGAATACCAGGTCAACGCCCTGGACACCGGTGAACAACACCAGATCCACATCGCCGGCGACGTCGTCCTCTCCGCCCCGGGCATCGAGCTGGAACACCTGGAGACCCCACCATCGGTCTTCCCCGCCGACCCCACGGACCCCAGCAGCACCGACGCCTAGCCGAACGCCCTAAGCAGGCGGAGCAAACCCAGTTGCCGGCGGCTTGTCCGCCCTCTGCTCCCCATGCTCCCCAGCCGTATCCACCCCGGACACAGGCACAACCACCGGAACCCCACTCCCCGGCACACCGGGCACCCCCGAAGCAGAAGCTCCCGGAGCCGGAGCCGGAGCCCTCACAGCCCAAGCCTCCGCATCGGCACCCCCCTCACCGGAAGCCGACTGCGAATCCGCCGCCCGAAACGCCCGCCGAGCGTCCCGCGCCTGCCGCTCATTGACCACAGCCGCCAAATAGGCAGCCGCAGGCACCCCCTGAGGCACCGGAACCCCGATGAAGCCCGCCAGATCCTGTGCAAGCCGCCCCGCCATGGCTCCGCCCACCTGCGGGTCCAACTGCCGCATCCGCGTCAGGTATTGCCGTACGGCAAGCCAGAGACCATCGGGCACCCGCGACAGATCCAGCCCGGCGAACCGCCCCACCAGCCAAGGCGGCGGAGGCGGCACGGCGTCCGCCCGCCCGGTCGACACCCGCTCCCGCACCACGATCGTCCCGGCGAAGACGTCCCCGACCCGCCGCCCCCGCTCGGAAACCAGCGAGGCGACACAGGCCACCACCCCGAAAGTCATCAGGATCTCCACGACCCCCACCGCACCCCGCACCAGCGCGTGCCGAAACCGGATCGGCCCCCCGTCGTCCCGCACCACCCGCAGCCCACAGGCCAGCTTCCCGAGCGACCGCCCACGCGTCAGCGTCTCCACCGCGATCGGCGCCCCCACGAGCACCAGCAGGAACGAAGCCACCATCACTGCCGCGGTCGCCGCGTCGTCCAACGAGGCAGTGGCCAGCGCCAGCGCCAGCGTGATGCCGATGTACGCGGCCCCCACCACCGACAGATCGATCAGGATCGCCAGCGCCCGGCTCGGCAACCGAGCCGGCCGTACCCCCAGCACGACCGCATCGCCCGTCACGAACTCACTCACCGGTGCCCACCTCTCGCAGCCCTTCCCCACCCCTGAAATCCTCAGTCTGCCAAGCTGATCCTCAGCGCGCGCAGTGCTGTGCCTTCCCGCCGGACCCGGACCCAGTGCCTGGAGCAGCAGCCGACCATGGACCTCGACGTCTTCGTGACCACCCACCACGCCGAGTGGGACCGCCTCGACCAGCTCCTGGGCAGGGGCCGCCGTCTCACCGGCGCCGAGATCGACGAACTGGTCACCCTCTACCAGCGCACCTCCACACACCTCTCCCTCCTCCGGTCCACCACCCCGGACCCCACCCTCATCGCCCGCCTCACCCAACTCGTGGCCCGCGCCCGCGCCGTCGTCACCGGCACCCGCCGCGCCTCCTGGCGCGACGCCGCCCGCTTCCTGACGTCCGGATTCCCCGCCGCCGTCTACCGCTCACGCCGCTGGTGGATTCCCACCGCGCTGCTCTCCACCGCGCTGGCCGTGGTCATCGGCTGGTGGATCACCACCCACCCCGAGGTCCAGGCCTCCATAGGCGCCCCTTCCGACCTCCGCGAGATGACCCGCCCCGGCGGCCAGTACGAGACGTACTACTCCAGCCATCCCGCAGCATCCTTCGCCGCCCAGGTCTGGACGAACAACGCCCAGGCCGCGGCCATGTGCCTGGTCCTCGGAGCGTTCCTCTGCGTCCCGGTCCTGTGGATCCTCTTCCTCAACATGCTCAACCTCGGTGTGGGCATGGGCCTGATGTCCTCCGCCGGCCGACTCGACACCTTCCTCGGCCTGATCCTTCCGCACGGCCTGCTGGAACTCACCGCCGTCTTCGTCGCCGCCGGTACGGGCCTGCGCCTCGGCTGGACCCTCATCGACCCGGGCCCGCGCACCCGCAGGGCCGCCATGGCACAGGAGGGCAGGGCCGCCCTCGGCATGGCGATCGGTCTGGCCCTGGTCCTCTTCGTCTCGGGCGTCATCGAAGGCTTCGTGACCCCCTCCGGCCTCCCGACCTGGGCCCGCATCACCATCGGAGTCACGGCCGAAGTGGCCTTCCTGCTGTACGTGTACGTATGCGGCGGCCGAGCAGCCAGGGCCGGCGAAAGCGGCGATGTGGAACTCGCAGACCGGAACACCGAACTCCCCACCGCCGCGTGATGTGCAAGAAGCCCCTCTGACCTGCTAATCTCCTCATCGCCCCAAAAAACCATTGACATGGTTCGAAGGGGGAGGTAGATTCGAACGGTTGCCTTGAGTTGGACAAACTCGATGGCTGCAAGCTAGAGTCTCCTCGCTCTCACTGGAATATCGATTCCACCGAGAGCCCCTCCGATTCCCTTTCAGAATCACTGAAGCCGATTAGCTCGGCCAAAATGCTTCTGATAGAGTCGGAATCGCCGGAAAGGGAAAACGCGAAAGCGAAGAACCTGGAAAGCACCGAGGAAATCGGCACTGGAAACAGTCTGATAGAGT
>NZ_JBVIMX010000046.1:0-5297 GCF_055579625.1 Streptomyces sp. NPDC032721
TCTGGTGCTCCGCACCAGCAACTCGCCTGCTCCGCAGTCTCGTTGGCCCGCTTCGCGGGGGCTGGCTACGGCCGAGGGTGCCGGCCGATCGCCCGAAACTCGACTACACACCGTCAGAACCAGAGGAACCCACTCCCCCACCCCGAACCCGAAGGTCCGACCGCGTCCCACTGCATCCAACGCAAAAAACTTACCGCGAATCTGAGAACCACGGTACCCCCTCCGAGGGCGCACGCCACCCCATTTCCCGCAGCACCCCCACCACCAAGCCCCCCACACACCGCCCTGACCAGCACAAACACACCCCGAACACACGCCACCCCACCACCCGACACCACCAACACACACCAAACTGACAGACCGTCAGAAGACGGATTCGAACTCACAGCCCGCCGGGCCGAATTGAACCCACCCCACCAAAACCCACCCCACCCAAATACAAAAAAGGGCCCGCATTCCACAAAGAACACGGGCCCAATTCGGTTCTTCATTTCCTCCGGGGCCAGTTGAAAACGCGGTGGGCGCGCTTTTGTTCGTCCCAGTACGCCGCTTCCTCTGCCAGTGCCTTCTCCGTTGCCTGCTGGGTTGCGGTGCAGGGTGTGCAGAGGCCGCCACGGGTCAGGCCGGGGGCGGGGTAGGCGTGTTCGCCGCAGTTCGGGCAGGTCCATCGGAGCGCTTCCCGGCGTTCGGCGGCGGCCGCGCGCTCCTGCGCCTCGCGCCGCCGGGCGGCGTCTGCCTGCTCCTCGCGGGCCTTCTCGGCCGCCCTGCGGGCGTCGTCGCGCACCCGGAAGGCCTCGTAGTCGTCGGGGTTGGCCAGGGCGTCAGCGAGGGTCTCGCGACCCTTGTGGCCGTAGCGCCACCAGACGGGCCCGTGGGGGCCGTCGGCGTCGAGGCGGGCCAGGGTGGTGACCAGGACGGGCACGCAGTCCTTGTAGTCGCGGTAGCCGTCCTGGTGGTCGTCTCCGGGCAGGTAGTCGCGGTACCAGCGCCCCGCCCATGCCGGGCGCGACAGTTCGGCGACCTCCTGCATCCGTGCCTGCATTGCCTTGTCGCCCATGGGCTTGGTGAAGACGATCGCGACGGGCGGGTGCCCTTCCCTGTTGGTGGCCGGCCACACCGTCCGCCATAGCGGGCGCTGCTTCTCTCCTTGCGTCCCCCGGCCGCTGATGACGATCTGGCGGGCGAAGAAGGCCTGGTAGTCGGTCAGCTTCGCGGCGACGATTCCCGGGCTCTCGGTGCCGTTGTCGACCTCCAGGAACAGCAGGGGCACGTCCTGGTCCGCCGCCGCATACACGGCGTCCGCGCGGAGGCTGCCCCGGGCGGGAGCGGCGAACGTGCCGCCGGTGGGCAGTACTTCCTCCGTCGACCAGGCCGACACCGGCCCCAGCCCGGGGGGCGGCATCACCAGCTCCGCCGGGGCCGGGGCGGGCTGGTCCTTGCGGACGACCGGTGCCGTGCGCTCGGGCGGGGTCTGGAGGAACGCCGTCAGGGTCTCGGTGACCTTTTGGGCGTGCTTCGCGCCGGAGGCCGCCGCGCGCTTCGCCGTGCCGCCCATCTCCTTCGCCGGACGGTCCAGCACCACCGCCGCCGCGTCCAGCCCCGCCGTGGTCAGCGTCCACAGCGTCTCGTTGACCCGCGCCCCGGACGGCAGGAGTTTCGACGTCGTCCCCGACGCCTCCACCAGCTTCTCGTCCTCCAGGTCCTTCAAGGCGCCCCGGATCGTGGACGCGTCCTTGTGCCCGGGAGCCATCAGCGCGCGGATCTGCGCCGGAGTCGCGACCTTCACTGTGCCGAGGGCCGCCAGGCACAACTCCCGCGTCTTGCCCGTCGACTTGTACCGCCGTGCCACCGGCCGCCTCCCCGTCGTCCTCTGCCGCCGACCCGTCCCGGGTCGACGCTCCCAGCCAGCGCAGCGACCCGCGCCGGAACCCCCTAGCGGTCGACCGGCGACCACTCTCCGCCCCATCCAACAGGAGAAGGGGGAGACGGAAGAGCTCTAGGGGGTTGTAGAGGCGCCGAAAGGGGCTTGACCACATAGGCTGACCTGCGAAAACGCGCCGCCCCGACCCGAGGACCACCCTAGGGGGAACAGCGGGGAGAACCCTCGGGAGAGCACAGGGGAGAAACGGTCGCTGACCCGAATGCTGACCCAGGCGTGCCCCCTCAGCGCTGCCCCGGCGGGACGCCGAGGACCTGGACCTCTTGGATCAGCGCGGTGAACGGGGTGGCGCGGAGTTCGGTGAACTGTCCGGTCTCGCCGGTGCCGCCGACCACCTTCCAGTCGATGGTCCAGGTCGAGGTGGCGGTGCCCTTGTAGGGCTGGCCGAGGGGGCGGGCCAGCTTCGCGTACCGGTGGCCGCAGTCGGGCGACATGGTCTTGCCGTAGTCGGCGTTGTACGGGGTGCCCGGCCCGTAGCAGGTGATCACCGCGCCGTCGCCCATCGCCCACGCCGTTGACGTCACCTTCGCGGTCGCGGTGACCGTGGTGCCGCCCGCCGTCGCGGTCGCGGTGATCGGCCCGTACGTCGACGGGGACGGTGTTGCCCACATCCACATCGGCATCCCGATCACGTACGTGCCCGCCGCCCGGGGACTGGCGACCTTCGGGCCGTCCAGGCGTACCGAGTCGATGGCCTGGCGGGCCACGGTCTCCGGGTTGACGGCCGGGGCGGCGGGGGGTGCGGCGGCGTCCGCGATGAACACGGTGCGGGCGCCCTGCCGGTCGGAGCAGTGGAAGCCGTAGACGGCGCCCTTCTCGCCCTGGTGGCCCTGGTAGTAGGCGTTGTCCGGCGGGGGCTGGGGGACGAGTTTGGTGTACGTGCAGACGGGCTTCGGGGCGGGCTTGCCGGGGGCAGCGGCAGGCTTGCCGGGCAGGCCTGCGGGCGCCCCGCCGGCCCCGGCGTTGTCGGTGGCGCAGACCGTCACCGTCATCAGCGAGCCCCGGCACCCGGGGTCGTTGCCGAGGGCCGGTCCGTCGTCGGCGTGTGCGGCCGGGACCAGGACCCCGGCGGCGAGGACCACCGCGGCCGCCGCCGCGCGCCTCAGCACGTGCTCGCCCCGTCCGGGGCGTAGTCGGTGACCATCCACCCCGACGGCCACTTCTCTGCCGTCGCCGTCGCGACGTACCGGCGCGGCTGACTGGCCGGAAGCGGGAGCACCTTGTTCGTGCGGGTGTCGACGGTCTGCCACTTCGACAGGTCGACGCAGTCCGAGATCGTCGCGGTGGGGAGCTTGGCGGTGGTGTCGAGCGCGGTCACCTTCGCGTCGTGCCCCAGCTCGCCCCGGATCACCGTGCCCTGCGTCTTCATGTGGGCCAGGTCGGCCCGGAACTTCGACAGGGCGTCGGTCGACGCGTACTTCTCCAGGGCGGTGCCCTTCGCGTCGGCCTTGCCGTACGCCTTCATCTGCTCCACCCACATCGCGCTGTACGACGCGAGCACCGCCCGCTTGTGGGCCGCGTCCGGGTCAGCCGGGGTTGCCGGAGTCGTACGGGCCGCGACCGGCGGGGCCGCTGGCGGGCCGTCAGATGCCTTCGCGGCGCCGTCTCCTCCCCCGCATCCCGACACGGCCAGCGCGAGCGCCAGCGCGCCGCCTGCCGCTGTCAGCCGTGCCGTCGTGCCCATGTCCAGCCACCCCCGGTGATCGTTCGGCGAGCGATCACCGTAACGCCCCGCAATCGGAGCGTCACCCTCCCTCACGCAACCCGCCCACCCCGCCCGCCACTCCTGCCAGAACGGGCGGGGTGCCCCGGAGCCCTACCCGATCACCGACCCGGGGGCGCCGGAATCGGCGTGCCAGTGAGGCGGTTCGTCGGCTCGCTGGTCGGCCCATTGGCCGGGGTCGGTGCGGCGGTCGAGGGTGCGGGCGAGGGCGTCGCCGGTCTGGCGGTCGGTGTCCGCGAGGCGGATCAAGGCGCGCAGGATCTCCGACTTGTCGACGGGGCGGCCGGTGCGTCGGCGCAGTTCGAGGGCGAGGGCGTCGAAGGCGAGGGCGTCGTCCTGGTCCAGGAGGACGGTGTACTTGCTGCGGGCCGCCGCCTGCTTCCGTGCCGTCGTGCCGTCACGACGGCTTGACGGCGTGCCGTTCTGACGGTCTGCCGTCGTGCCGTCACCATCGCTTTTACCTGGCGTTTCGCTGCGGAATCGGTTTCCCAGGTTGTCCAGGAGGTTGGTCACGCCGCTGGTGTTCACGGTGTACTCGTCCGGCTTCTTGCTCATGCGGTGCTCTCCTCCTCCGGGAGGAACCCGGCCTTGACGGCGAGATCGACGTACATGCGGGCCACATCCGAGCGCGGCTCGTACTGCGCGATGGTCTTCCCGGCGTGCTTGGCCTCCGGGATCGCGGTGCGCAGCGGGATCTCCCCGACGACCGGCAGCGGGAGCGCGTGCAGCGCCTTGTAGACCGAGGTCTGGAACCGGGAGAGCGGCCGGTCGATCTTGTTGATGACCATGCCCCGGTAGTGCGGGCGCTCCATCCGGGTCTCCTCCACCAGGCTCTCCACCTGCCCGACGAGCAGTTCCAGGGCCTCGATGCTGAACTCGTCAACATCGACGGGGATGAGCACGTTGCGCGCCCACCGCAGGACGTTGTCGGTGTCGATGTCGAGGGCGGGGCGGCAGTCCACCAGGGCGTGGTCGAAGTCCTGCTCCAGGTGCTCCAGCACCCAGGCCAGCCGGTCCTCCGAGCTGCGGGTGCTGTGCAGGAAGCGCGGCAGGGTGAACAGGTCCAGCGAGGACGGGATGACCCACAGGTTGTCCGAGTGCCGGCGCACCAGGGAACGGGCCCCGTCACGGTCGCAGCCGTCGAGCATCGCACGGGCCAGCGTGAGCTCCTTCTTGGGGTGCAGCCGGGCCATCTTCAGGGCCGTCGTCAGGTTTCCCTGCCCGTCCATGTCGACCAGCAGCGTGCGGCGCCCGGCCGCCGCCAGGGTGCCGCCCAGATGCAGCGCCGTCGTGGTCTTGGCGACGCCGCCCTTCTGGTTCAGCAGCGCGTCCCGGGTCATGCCGCCCGGGTCTTTCGTGATGTCCATGCCCGGCAATCTAGCTGCCGTCACTACGGCACACCGTCATACCGTCGTAACGGTGTGCCGTAGTGACGGCATGACGGTGTGCCGTCACCAACGATCTGAAGTGCTGATTTGGTGTGGTCAGTGCCGTGGGGGGGGGGGGGGGGGGGGGGGGGGGGGGAGGAGGGAGGGGGGGGGGGGGGGGGGGGGGGGGGGGGGGGAGGGGGGGAGGGGGGGGGGGGGTGCATCGGCCCCGCCGCCGCTATGCCGTTGGGGGAGTGGGGGAAAGGGG
>NZ_JBVIMX010000046.1:5305-21720 GCF_055579625.1 Streptomyces sp. NPDC032721
CCGTGGTCAGTTGCCGATTCGGCAACTGACCACGGCACTGACCATGGCCGTCGGCGGACTGACCATGGGGTGGCCGGGCGTGGTCAGTCCGGCCGGTGGTCAGTTCAGATCTTGAGTCCTTGGTAGCCGGGGCCGAGGCCGCGTCGCCGGGGCCGGGCCGCAGTGCGGGGAGCGGGGACGGCGGGCACCGGGGCCGGTACGGGCGCCGCCAGGATGCCGCCCGCCTCCTGGCCGTCGTCCTGGCCGTCGCCGAGCGGGCCGCCGTCGAGGTGGTGGCGCAGCCGGGTCGCGGAGAGAACGGCGGGGGCCAGGAGGCGGGCGGCGTCGGCGTCGAGCTGGCCGAGGGCAGCGAGCAGGACGTCGAGCGCGTCGAGGGCGTCGTGTGTGCCGCCGCGGTCGGCGGGCCAGCCGGGGGCGACCGCGTCGGCGAGGACGCACACGGCGTCGGCGGCCGCGTCGGCGAGAGCGGGCACGGGGCCGGCGGCGGGCGGGGGAAGCGTCGTCATGAGGTGTCCAACGATTCCACCGCCCGGCAAGCCCCGGTGGAGCCGGGCAACCCGTTCACGGCAAGCGACAAGCCTCGCGGGGCACGCGGCAACCGGCCGGGGTCACGGGCTGCTGAGCGCAACTGCGGCAATCGCCGTGCCGAGGATGGCGACGAACGTCGCAACGATCGTGGCGCCCACGGTGATCAGGGCCCCGGCCCGGGGGTGCCGCCAGGCCAGGTAGATGCCGCCACCCACCAGGAGCAGCAGCACGCAGCCGAGCAGGATCAGGGTCACCAGGGCGTGCAGGGAGAGAGTCATGGTCACTTCCTTCGTTGATGTGTTGGCCCGGCCCGGGGTGGGCGTGGGCGGTGGTACAGCGGCTCGCCCCTTTGGCGGCGGGGTGGGCAGCGGACAGCAGCGCCCCGTCCGGAACTGCGGACGGGGCGGGGTGTGCTCGGTGGTGGGGCGACTGTGCAGAGGGCAGGGGCAAGCGGCGCAAGTCCCTTCGAACGACAGGTCAGTCGATGGCCCCTTCAGGAAGGAAGGGAGTCGGTTACCTACGCCCCTCCAGCCCTCGGGACAGGTCCAGCGGGCCGAATGCCTCCGCCGGACGGCCGCCCCCCATCCCCCCAGGCGCGCGGTGCGGGCCCGCCGGTTGAACAGGTCGTGCAGGAGGACGAACTCCAGGGAGGCCCCCGGGGACGGGCTCGATGTCGCTACCGTGAGCGGTACGGCTCATCCGTACCGGCATCAGGGAGGCCCGTGGTGGCCAGGCTGACGACATGGAGCAACGGGCAGCAGATCGAGCTGCCCGACACGATCCCCGGCATCCGCGAAGCCCTGCCCGCCGGGCGGCGCGAGGACTTCGACCAGGCGGTGGCCGAGGCCTCCGTCGACCAGCTGCACGCGGTACTGCGGCACTGGCTGTTCGAAGTCGCCGAGGACGACCAGGAGCGCGAGCTCACCGCGCAGTTGAGGGAGCGGGAGCGCCACGCCGGATGAGCCGGTACCGCATCACCTACGCCCCGCCGGCCGACGCCACGCTCGCCAAAATGGGGAACAGCG
Source organism: Streptomyces sp. NPDC032721 (assembly GCF_055579625.1). Taxonomy (NCBI): domain Bacteria; kingdom Bacillati; phylum Actinomycetota; class Actinomycetes; order Kitasatosporales; family Streptomycetaceae; genus Streptomyces; species Streptomyces sp. NPDC032721. The sequence goes on from NZ_JBVIMX010000046.1 coordinate 6,859, forward strand.
AAATGTTCAAAGCCGCGGTGGCCGGGACGCTCGGTGCCGATCCGTACGGGCACGGTTCCACCCCGGTCGGCGCCGACCGCGACCGCCGCGAGGCCACCGTGCACGGCGCGTTCGTGCGGTACGTCGTCTCGCCGTCCGTGCTGACCGTGACGGTGGTCCGGCTGATCACCATCGAGTGATCGCATGCCTACTGAGTACGTCGGTGTCCTTCGCCGAGATCAGGACGCCGCCCCGCACGAAAATCCGACACCTCCCCTCCCGAACTGCCGGGAGAAGAGGTGTCGGCGCGCTGGACAGGCTTGCCGAGGGGGTCTGACCAGGCACAACGGGCCGTGTCCGGTTCGGGGGTGCCTACCTCCGGTGCTACCTGCGGTGCGCCGCTGATTCCCCCTGTGCAGCACCCTGTGCAGCCCCCTAGCGGTGCAACCCCCCGGCTTGCTCATCAACAGTGCCGGTCGGCGGGGCCGGGGCGTCCGGGCTCCTGGTGGTCGTCCGCGAGGAGCGCGAGGAGGCGTTCGCAGCCGTAGGCGAGTTCGCGCAGCCGGACCGTGGCGGCGGCCAGGCCGTGGGTGGGGCCGGACTCCAGGGCGCGGCGTGCGGCGTCGTGGGCGGCCTGTTCGCGGTCCCACTCGATGCTGCCGTGGTACATCGCGTCGAGGACTGGTTTGGTCTCCTTCAGGAGCAGGGCGACGTGCCCGCACAGCAGGCTGGTCAGTACTTCGACGTCGTCGGGCCGGGGCAGTGGGTGGCCGGCGCCGAGGACGGCCAGGGCGCGGGTGACGGTGCTGGTCATGACGCCGGTGTCGAGCGGGTAGGCGTGCGTGGCCGGGCCGTCGGGCTCGGCAATGAAGTGGTTGGACATGGGGGGGGCCTCCGGATCGAGCACTCGTGGGAGTGCGCCCGCCGGGGCCGCCGTGGTGCTGCTGGGGAGTGGGCCCCGACACCGTTGACGCTAGGGACGCCGCAGTCCGGGGCTCAACGTTCTTGCGGGTTTTTGCGGAGTTTCACCCGGCGCGGCGGATCAGGGCCAGGGCGGCGGGGCCGTGGACGGCGTGGGTGGCGAGGTCGGCGAACGCCCGCTCGTAGAGCGCGATTTCGCCGGGGGCGGTGAGGGTGACCCGCGCGGACAGCAGCTCGATGCCGACCTGGGCGTCGTCGTACACGGTGAACGACTCGGTGGGCCACAGCGGGCGCGGCGCGCGGGCCGGAACGATGCCCAGCGAGACCTGCGGCAGCCCGGCCGCCTCCTCCAGGTGCGCGAGCTGCTCGTCGACCACGTCCTGGTCGACGACGAGGCGGGAGTGCAGCACCGGCTCCTCGATGAGGAACGCGAAGGTGCGGCCGCGCTTGTGCAGCACCTTCGAGCGCTTCACGCGGGCGGCGGCCGCGGCGTCGATGTCGGTGGTGGTGTGGTGGAACCGGCCGTACGCGGCGATCACGGCAGCGGCGTACGCGGGGGTCTGGAGGAGGCCGGGCACCACGTGCGAGCAGTACACCCGGAACTGCCGGGTGCGGTCCATCAGCGGTACGAGTTCCCGCTGGAGGCTGGTCAGCCCGGCCCGGTTGAGGCGCCGCCACTCCGTGTACATGGAGTGCGCGTTGCGGGCGGCGGCGATCAGGTCGGGTGCCTGGTCGTCGGCCCCGCAGGCCGTGCACCAGGCCCGCAGGTCCGCATCCGTCGGGGCGGCCTTGGCGTGCTCGATGCGGGAGGTCTTGGCCGGGTGCCAGCCGCAGGCCAGCGACAGGTCGCCGCTCGCCAGGCCCGCGTCCAGGCGCAGGTGCCGCAGCCGCATGGCGAGCGCGACGCGAGCAGCCTGGGCACTGGACAGGGGCGAGGACATCGTCAGGTCGGCTTGTAGTCCTCGAACGGCACCGCGCGCTCCCACACCGCCGCGAACGCGTCCCGGCAGAGTGCGGCCACGGCCGGATCGTCGGTCAGCTCGCCGCCGGCCGATGCGCCGTTCCCGGTGAAGTGGTTGAAGCGCACCACCTGGTCGTCGATCAGCCAGAAGTCGTTCCCGGGCAGCGCGATGTCCGAAGCCTGGCGCCGGGGCAGGTAGCGCAGCTCCTCCCCGGCCGCCACGTTCACCACGGCCCCGGCCAGGCCGTAGCGGGCGTAGTCCGAGAGCGGCTCGGAGACGATCCGGGCGCGGCGCACGGTCACGCCCCGGGCCACGGTGCGGCGCACCAGGTCCACCCAGAACGCCCAGTACTCCGAGGCGGGGTCGACGTTGCGCTCCCCCGTCGCCAGCCAGGCGGCGAAGCCCGCGGATTCGTGGGCGACGCCGTACGCGTCGCGCATCTCCAGGTGCACGGCCGTGCGGCGGGCGCCGTCCAGCAGGGCGTCAAAGCCCGGCACTTCGCCGTTCTGCGGCATCGCACGCCTCCCTCAGGATCTGCACCATCCGGGCCGGGATCCGCACCACACCCTCAGTGGCGGGCACCGGGCCCGTGGCCAGGCACTCCGCGAGCATCGCGTCGTCGGGCAGCCAGCCCTGGACGACCACCTCGGCGGACTTGTCATCGACCCACACCGTCGGGCACTGCCCGGTATCGGTATTCGGGTCGATCCCTACGAACCGTAGAGCCATGATCGCCTCCAACTCCAGCCCCATTGCAGGAAATTGCGCACCACCAGCCAACCAGCAGCGCACGGCCGCCCGCCATAGCCGGACCGGGCCACCCCGCCTACGCACCCGCCCTCGGGCATGACGAAGCCCGGCAACGAAGTCGTTGCCGGGCTTCGGCGGTGCGGTGGTGCGTGCCCCGGACGGCGGAGCACGCGCGGGCCGGCCGCGCTCAACGACCGGCCCCCACACGCTTTCTGCGGATCGTCCTGCGCCACCACCCACTCGTCCATCACCCGCACGAGTGACCGACAGGCTGTCCCGTTGACTGTCGCGCGCCCTGTCGCGCGCCCTGTCCCGCTGTCCCGTCCGGAGCGGCCCCTACGCGCGCGCACGTCACGCGCGCGCGTGGGGCCCCGGATTCACCGGCGACGGGACAACGGCGGTGAGGACGAGGAACGGGGGCCGTCCGCCGCACCCGCGATGATCGCCATACGCCCCTGTGAGCGCCGATCTTGACCCTGGGTCACCAGGAAGTGCCCGGGAGGGGAGTTCGGCGCCCACAGGGCCACTCAGGGGCCTAGACGGCCTTCCCCTGCTCCGGATCCATGCCGTCGAATGCGGCGCGCTGCTCTGGCGTGAGTGCGGCGATCTGCTCGTCCGTGAACGTGTACACGCCGACCCCGGTGGCCTGCGGGTCTTCGTACTCGGTGTCGGTGCGGGCCATATCGCGCAGGCGACTGTAATGGAACTGGTGTGCGACCGTAATCGTGGCGCAGGGCCCGTTGCGGTGCTTGCCGACGATCAGGTCGGTCTCGCCCGGCCGGGTGGTCGGCTCGTAGTAGTCCTCGCGGTGCAGCAGGATCACCGCGTCCGCGTCCTGCTCCAGCGCCCCGGAGTCGCGCAGGTCGGACACGGCGGGCTTCTTGTCGGTGCGCTGCTCGGACGCCCGGTTGAGCTGCGCCAGCGCGATGATCACGGCCCCGGTGTCGGCGGCCAGCACCTTGAGTTCGCGGCTGATCTCGGTGACCCGCTCGTAGAGGCTCTGCCGGGAGGAACGCTGGTCGGTCTGCATGAGCTGGAGGTAGTCCACGACCACCAGCGGGGCCTGCCCGCTCTCGCGGGTGAGCTGCTTGATCCGGGAGCGGATGCGGGCCGGGCTGACCCGGGAGCTGTAGTCGATCCACAGCGGCAGCGCCTTGAGATCGGGCACGAACCGGTCGAGCCGGTCCCAGTCGGCCGCCGTCATGCTGTCGACGCCACCGCGCAGGTGGTGGAACGCGACCCGGGCCTCGGCCGCGAGGATCCGGTTGTTGACCTCCGGGCGGCCCATTTCCAGGCTGTGCACCAGCGTGGTGCGCCCGGTCGCGGCCGTCGCCAGCGCGATGCCCAGTGCGAACGCCGACTTGCCCATCCCGGGACGTCCGGCCACCACGACCAACTGCCCGGGGGTGAGCTGCATCAGCAAGTCGAGGTCGCTCAGCCCGGTGACGGCGAGGGGCTCCACCGTGCGGGTCAGGTCGTCCAGGTGCTCGTCCAGGTGCTCGCCGAGCCGCCCGTACAGGTCCGCCTCGTCCGGGTCGGACCCGGTGAGCTGCTCCAGCTCCGTCTGGTGGGCGGCGATCGTCTCGGGCAGCGCGAGCGGGTCGGCCTGCCGGGCACCCTGCATCGCCCGCACCAGCGTTGCCTGGTAGCGGCGCACTTCGGCGTAGCCGTGGATGATCCGCGCGTAGTGCTCGGCCTCCGTCGCGGTACAGGCCTGCGCCGCGAGCTGCGACAGCCGCAGCAGTCCGCCGGCCCGCTCCAGCTCTCCGGCCCGCCGCAGCTCCGCCTCCACCGAGGGCACCCCGGTCGGGCGCCCGGCGCCGTGCAGGCGCACGACCGCGTCCCACACCGGCTCGTTCGCGGGCACCGACCAGTCGCCCTCGGCCAGCACCCGCGCCGCGTCCGCGACCGGGTCGTACACCCGGGTCGCCATCAGGCACGCCCCCAGCACCGCGCCCTCGGCCTCCACGCTCGCCGCCACCGTGTCCGGCTCAGCCGCCCTCGGGGCGGGCATCTCCACCGTGCTCATCGCACCTCTCCCGCCGTCAGACCCGCATGGGCGCACCGCACCTGGGGGCCGTCATCGTCGTCATCCAGCAGCCACCCGTAGTCGTCGCACGCCGCACACGCTTCGACCGCCGACCGCGCCGCAGGCACACCAGCACCCGCAGCCGGGCCTTCCACCGGGGCCGCCGGGGGGTGGACCATCTCGCGGCGCACCAGGTTCGGCACCCGCGCCCGCGCCAGCGTCGTCGCGTGGTTCTTCACACCGGTCGGGTTCTTCGTCAGCTCAGCGGCCAGTGAGGCGTCCAGTTCCCAGCCCTGTTCCGTCGCAGCGTCCAGCAGCAGCGGAGCGAGCTTGCGGGCCTGCTGACGCCCGACCGTCCACGGGTACGGCAACCGCCCCAGCCACACCCGTGCCGTTGCCAGCTGTTCTTCGGTCCAGACGGACCCCGCCTCCTCCTCCTTCTGTGACGCGAGCGCATCAGTGGTGGAGGAGAGGGAGGAGGAGGTAGTTACCTCCTCCGGGGGGTGTGGGGGGGAAGCCGTTCCGCTTCGCCTGACAGGAGAAGCGGTCTGACCTGCGGAAATGCGCCGCTTCCCGCTTCGCCTGTCAGCGCGTGCCTTGTCAGCGCGTGCCTTGTCAGGAGAAGCGGTCTGACCTGCGGAAATACTGTTACTAGTGGGTAGCTTCGTATCCGCTTCGCCTGTCAGGAGAAGCGGGCCATTCTCGGGTGAACCGGATGCCGTGGGAGGGGTCCAGTTGGGGTTCAGGACAGGGAACTCGAAGAACGTGTACTCGACAGCACCGAAGCTGCCGCCGTTCTCCTGGGAGCGGTGCAGGAAGCCAGCCGACCGCAGCCGCGCAACCGACTCGTACACCGCCTTGCTGCCGATCAGGCCCTTCCCGTTCGAGCTCCGCACGTCTTCGCGGCGCAGCGCCTCCACTAGCTCGTCCACGCTGAACGACTGGCCGTCCTCGCAGAGGAAGTGGATGTGTGCCAGCACCAGGAAGTCCAGGGCATGACTCAGGCCCGACCCGTAGACCATGTGCCGGTACAACGGCACCGACGGCCGCAGCGCAGGCGCTCTCCCGGTGACACGGGCCGTCCCCGGCTCGTGCCCAAGGTTCTCTGTCACAGCGCCACCACCGACGCCGGGGCGAGCACGTCATGCCCGGTGGTCTGACCTGCTGTGACGTGGCCCTCTGGTCTGCTGTCCTGTCGTGCACGTACCCTCATGGGTGAGCGCACCTCCGTTCATCACATAGCTGAGAGTGCATTTCCGTTTAGGGATGGCCGTCCTTAAACGGGCGTTCAGGCCCCGCCTAGTGCGGGGCCTGTTTCGTTTCTAGTGAGCCGTATTTCCTACTCGGTGCTTTGTTCGTTCGCCGGAGTCGCAAGAGGAGTCGACCACCTGAGAATCGTTGCGCCGCCCGCGATTTTCACCGCGACTTCTACAACCCTGCCGTCGGTGAGGAAAACGGATCGGACGACCTGAGTGACAATTACGTCTCCGGCGGTCAGGCCAAGTGCCGATTTCTCAGGGTCAGTTGCCAGCCGCGAAGTGACCTCTTCCAGAACATGATCCTGTGCGAGTCCGAGCCGTTCGGCGGCCAATTCTCGCGATCCGCCGGTGGAAACCATTTCTGTCAGCTCCGGCGTTACCGCGATCACGTACGCCGGGTAATACGAGCTGCTGAGGTGAATCGGCACACCGCCCCTGCTGACGAGTCGCTGGCGTACGTGCACGGGTGTGCCCGGTGCGACGTCGAGGCGTGGCGCGATCAGTTCGTCGGCACCAACGGTGCCGACGTTGAGAATGCGAGACGTTTCGCCGCCGCCGAGCGCCGTTCCTGTGGCTTCGTGGAGCTGTACGCGTGAGGCGATGTTGTTGCTGAGCGGCGCTGCGACGACCGTTCCCACACCCGCCTTGGGCAGCGTCAATCCTTCGCGCTTGAGCATCTGATAGGCCCTGTTGGCGGTGGTCGTCGCCACGCCATACGTCTCGCAGACCTGCCGCAGCGACGGCAGCGTGTCGCCGGGCTTGAGGATGCCGTCCTGGATCTGCCGGCGGTAGTGCGCCGCGATCTCTGCGTATCCGACTGTGTCGGGCACCTCTGTCTCCCTCCTGTGCTCGCACTGCACTCCCCTGAGTGCAGTGATGCACCCCTGAGGCTACGCCACGTGGGAATTCATCGCTAGTACTAGCGCCTCGGGCGCCTAGTGCTCTACCTTGAAGGAGCACCAAGCCCCGCCCGGGAACATGCCGGATAGGGCACAGGTGTGCTCTGACCTGCGGAAATGCAGGTGCCCGGCCGGTGTTCCTAGCACCGACCGGGCGGCGGTACCGGTGTTCCTACGCACCGGTACCGCTGTCAGAAACCCCTGATCAGAAGGGATTCGGACGTGTTGATGGTTGCAGATTGGGGGCGCTGGTGGCGCCCCCGGCGTGTCAGGTGTGCACGCCCGGTGCAGGTGACGCGGACGGTGTTGCCGTCGAAGTGCCGTACCGCCGTGGGGCAGTTCGTGCCGGGGCCGGTCACGCCGGTGATCGGCGGGGACGAGCTGCGGATGCGGACGTTGCTGCGGCAGCGGCTGGACGGTGTCCTGTGACCGGGGCGGGCGGGGTTCCCCCGCTGCCGCCGGGCTGGCCGCAGGCCCGCCGCCTGGCCGTGGTGCCCGTGCAGGAGCACGGCGAGCACGACCAGGACCAGCACGCCGACTGGTTCGACCGGTTGTTGACCGACCCCGAGTTCGGGGTGCAGGCCTCCGGCCCGGCGGCGGCCGAGGTGCCGGTGTGGTCGCTGCCGCACGTCGACGCGATCCCGGACCGGGACCCCTCCGACGCGCACTTGATCGACTGGGACCGCGTACGGAACGCCGTCCGTGCCGTGCACCCGGTGCGCACCCTCGTACTGCTCGGAGTCGCGACGCTGCCCGCGTTCCTGTGGGCGGACCGGGTGGCGAACCCGATGTCGCGGGACGTGTCGGTCGACGCCGCCTTCGCCGCCGCCGTCATCACGTCGGCGGTCGCCGGAGTCGGCGCCGCGTGCGGCGGGCGGATCCGCCGGTGGGCGTGCGCCGCACTGCTGGTCGCGGTGGTCGGCGGGACGCTGATCGCGGACCCGACCCGGCACCTGATCTCGTCCTGGATCGTGGGTGCCTGATGGACTGGATCACGATCACGCACGTGGTGACCCGGGCGGGCGCGGCGTTCGGTTTCACGCTCGCGGCGGCCACCGCGATGTGGGTTTTCTTCAAGAACAAGCGGAGCCTGAAGGCGCTGAAGAAGAAGAAGTTCTTGGTCCCGTGGCTGGGGTCGTTCGTGACGATGGTGCTCGCGTCCGCCGTGACGGGCGGTCTGGTCGGGAAGATCAGCGGCGGGTTCACCGGCACCGGCAACCGGCTCGGCCAGGAGGTCGGCGGCATCGCGGTGGGGCAGGCCGGGGCCGGGGCGATGCCTCTGTCCACCGGTGAGGTCCTGTCCTACAGCGGCTCCTGGATCGCGTTCATCCTGGTGCTCGGCTGGCTGCTGTTCCTGTGGTTCGCGAAGAACTGGGAGGAGCGCACGTTCGCCGTCTCCGGCGGTCTGACCGGTGCGACCTGGGGAATCACGGTCGCCGTCGGCGGCTGGCTCTCCGCGCTCGGTGTCCCGCTGGTCTCCTGGCTCGGGAAGGTGCTGATCGGATGAGCACCCGCCGCCGTGTACGCCGCACCCGCTCCGGCGCCCGCCAGCTCGCGAAGTTCCTGACCCACTGGGCGGGCGGTCACTCGGTCTCGTCCGAGGAGCTGCTGCGCCGGATCGTGAAGTCCCGGGCGGAGGCCCACCAGGACGCCCTGCTGGAGCACCGTCGTGACATCGAGCGCGCCCACAAGCACGCGACGAAGTTGCGCGAGCGGGCGGCGGAGGACGGGGGCCTGGTCCCCCGCGACAAGGCGCGCCTGGAGGCGGCCGAGGCCGAGGCCGCGCGCGCCGCCCGGATGCTCGCCGCTCTGGGAGCGTTCGAGGTGCCGACGGTCAATCCGAAGCAGGTGCGCCACTCCCGCCAGCGCATCGCGGTCGCCCGGTGCGTGCTGCTGTCCGTTCCGGTCGCCGGGATCGGCGCCGCCACGGTGGTGGGCGGGGCCTGGTGGTCGGGGCCGGCCGCCGTGGTCCTGGGCGTGGCCGGGGCATGGGCCCGGGGCCCGGAGCCGCTGGAACTCACCACACGTCCGGTCCCGCCCGACCTGCTCGCCGCGACCCCGGGCGTCGTTCCGCCGACCGGTGGGAGCGTTCCGGCCGGTACGTGTACCGCTCCGGGCGCGCCGGTCCCCGTGCCGGGCGCACCGGGCGGCGCTCCGGGCCTGGGCGGTGTGGTGCCCGCGTCCGCCGACATGGTCACCGCCCTGTCGAAGGCTCTGGCCGCGTGCCGGGTGATCCCGCGCGGTACGCACGTCACGCTGGTCGAGGAGCCGGAGGTGTCCGAGGCACGGTGGACGGCGACGATCCGTCTGCCCAAGGACACCGGCGCCACGGTCGAGGACGTCGTCGCCGCCCGCAAGAGCCTGGCCGGTGAGCTGGAGCTGGACCGCGCCCGCCTGCACGTCGAGCGGGTGAACGGGGGCGACGACAAGACGCTGACGATCAGCGGCTTCACCACGGACCCGTTCGAGGAGCCCGTGGTGTGCACGGCCGACATGCTCGGTGACGTCGACGTCTGGGACCAGGGCATTCCGGTCGCGTTCGACGCGTGGGGCCGTCTGCTCTACGTCAGGCTGCGGGACGTCTCGCTGCTCCTCGGCGGCTCCAGCCGCTCCGGGAAGGGCGCCGCCCTCCGGCTGATCATCGCCGGATGTCTCCTTGACCCCCGGGTCAAGCTGCTGCTGGCCGATGGCAAACACCCCGGCCAGAACAGGTGGCAGGGCCTCACGGACTGCCACATCCACGATCCCCAGACGCGGGCCGAGCAACTCCGGTTCGCCCTGGAGGACCTGGTGGCGGAGATGGGCGAGCGCGGCGCACGGCTCGCGGCCGCCGGGGTGGAGTCCCTGGAGGAGCGCTCCGACCTGGTGGGCAGCGAGGGCCTGGAGATTCAGGTGGTCGTCGTCGACGAGGTGTCTGTCTTCACGACCGACCCCAAGCACGGCAAGGCGATCACCAGGGCGCTCACCGACCTGTCCGCCCGCGGCCTCGCGCTCGGCATCGTGCTGGTGCTGTCCGCGCAGGCGTCATCGGTCGAGGTCATCTCCCGGATGATCAGCGCCAACCTGGTCTGGCGGTGGTGCATGTACTCCATGACCGCCGTCGAATCGAACTCGATCCTGGGCGACGGGATGGCCGGGCGCGGCTACAGCGCTCACCTGCTGCCCGAGACGCAGCGCGGCATCGGGCTCCTGCGGGCGCACGGCCGGGTCATCACCCTGCGGTCCCTCTGGCTGGACGGCGAGGAACTGGCCGAAGTCCAGGACATGGTCCGGGCGCTGCGCGGCCAGCGCGGCACGACCGTGACTGCCGCTCCCGTACAGGTTCCGCCGGCACCGGTGAAGGAGCCGGTGGAGGCCGTGCCCGAGGCGGACTGGTCGGTGGTCGACGGATGGCTGAACGCGCCGGACGCCGACGGCCACGAGGACCAGGACGACGCGGACCAGGAGGACGACGACCCGAAGGCGCAGGCGCTGGAGGTGATCCGCCAAGCCGGGCCGCAGGGCGTCAAGCGGGCCGCCGTCGCGGACGCGATCGGCGCCTCCCGGACGACCGTCGGCGGATGGCTCAAGGCGTGGGTGGACGAAGGCCTGGTCGAGGTGCTGGGCAGTCCCCCGCACACCCGCTACGCGGCTACCGACGCCGGTCAGTAGCCCGTCACTAGACCCCGCTCTCTACAGACGAGTGCAGGTCAGAGCGCTACGACGTACTGACGACCCGTCGTCGGTAGCCGTCGTCAGTAGCTCGTCAGTACCGGCTGTCAGTAGAGGACGGCACAAAAAAAGAAGCCCCGGACGACCGCCCAACTGCCAAGAAAGTCGGTCGCCCGGGGGACTGAACCCCGAAGGGAACAGCTCATGATGACGCACTACGACCCCCAGGACGACCCCCGTCTGGCCGGGCACGCCCGCGAGTACGACAGCGAGACCGGTGGCTGGACCAGGGTCCCCGACGACCAGCAGCAGGGCGGTTCGGGCAGCGCCGGGGGTGGTCGGTGATGGCACGTCACACCTCCCCCCGCTGCCACGGCCGCCGGATGCGATACGACTCCCGGTCCGGACAGTACGTCTGCCCCCACTGCGGGGGCTGGAGGACGCAGGCCGTCGCCCTGCTCATGGCCGTGGTCGGGGGTGCCCGATGACCCGTCAGCAGGTGTGGGGCTTACTCGCCCACATGTGGCAGTGCGCGAACTGCGGGGCGTGGATCGTCTCCGACGACGCACCCGCCAACGGATGCGGGGCCTGCTGATGAGCAAGCCGCAACTGCCGCTCCGGCCGCAGCCGCACGAGCGCGACGGCCGCCAGGAGCCGACCCCGCCCCCGGCCCGCCCGCACACCCGGGCGGTCTGACCGCCCGTCACGGAAGCGCACCCCACCCCCGAGAGGATGTGGGCGGGGCATTGCCACCGTGGCACCACCCGCACCACCCCGGGCCGGGCACACCCCGTGTGCCCGGCCCACCGTTCCGCACCCACGAGATCAGGAGTGACATGACGACCACGATCGAGCCGGGCACGGTCCCCGGCCCCGCCCCCGCACCACAGGACACCGACCCCGTTCCGCCCGCACACAAGCCCGCCCCGCGCCCGAACGGAGACGTTCCGCACGCAGAAGAGGACGTTCCCCCGGCACGGGAGAGCACACCGCCGAAGCGGCAGCGGGACCGGTCGGGTGCCGCGATGCGGTGGGTGATGTGGGCGATGATCCCGGGCGCCATCGTGATCGCCGGGGTCGGTTTCGGCGCCTCGTACAACGCCCTGCGCGATCTGGCAGAGGCCAAGGGATTCGGCGCGTTCGCCCGGTACGTACCGATCGGGATCGACGTCGGCATCGTCGTGATGTACGGGCTCGATCTCGTGCTGGCCTGGCGCCGCACCCCCAAGCCGATGCTGCGCTGGATCGGGCACGGCCTGACGTTCGCGACGATCGTGTTCAACGCGATGTCGACGGGCCGCTCGGTGTTCGCCGACCCGGTGGGCGCCGCCGTCCACGCGGTGATGCCCGTACTGTTCGTCGGCGTCGTCGAGGCCGCCCGCCACCTGGTCATCCGCACCGCGCAGGTACGCCTGGGCGAGTCGTCCCACGTGGGCCTGCACCGGTGGCTGCTCGCCCCGTGGCAGACCTGGCTGCTGTGGCGGCGGATGAAGCTCTGGGAGATGCCCGCCCGGCAGGTCATCGAGCTGGAGCAGAGCCGCAAGGTCTACCGGGCCTGGCTGGAGCACAAGCACGGCAAGCAGTGGAAGAAGAAGGCGCGCGCGGAGGAGCTGCTCCCCTTCACTTTGGCCCCCTACGGCCTGGGCGTGGAGGAGGCGCTGGCGCTGCCCGCGACGCAGCAGGCGGCCGAGACGGCCCGTCAGAAGGCGGAGGAGGCCCGCAAGGAGGCCGCGCTGGCGGCCGAGGAGCTGCGGCGCATCGAGGCCGAACGGCGTACCGCACAGGCCGCGATCGAGCGCCGGCGGATCGCCGCGATGGTCACCACGGCGGACCATGAGATCGACGCGGAGACCACCACCGCCGAGGCGGAAGCCCGTGTCGCGAAGACGTCGGCGGCGGCGCACGCGGAGACCGCCGCGCGCACCGCACAGCTCACAGCGGAGGCCGCCCTGCGCAAGGCGGAACGCGACGCGGCGGAGGCGGAACGCCTCGCGGAGCGCGAGGAGGCGGCGGAACAGAGCGCGGCGGAGGCGGAAGCCCTGGCGCGCGAGGCGGCGGCACTGCTCGCAGAAGCCAACGACCGTAAGAAGGCTGCGGACACGGCCGCCGCAGCGGCGCGTACGGAGAAGGCGGCGGCGGAAGAGGCGAAGACGGCTGCGGAGTACCGGCTGCTGACGGAACGCATGGCACGCGACCTGAAGATCGCGAACGCTGAGGCGGCGGAGGCCGAGCAGCGTACGGCGCAGGCCCGCGAGGAGACCGCACGCGCGGAACTGGCCGCGCGGGAGGCCGAGGACGTCGCCCGGCTCACCCCCCGGGAGCGCGACGACCGCCGGGTCGCCCGGATGCTCCTCGCGGCCGGAGTCACCGCCAACAGCACCGACCCCAAGGACAAGGACGCCGTCTCGCTGGAGGAGATCAGCGCCGCCCTCAACGTGCAGAGCACGGCCGCCGGCCAACGCCGCCAGGCCGCCTACGACCTCATCAAGGCCGGATACACCGGCTGACCCCACTGACCCAAACACTGACCCACCGACAGAAAGCGCAGGCCACCACCATGAGCGACTTCCTGCACACCAAGGCCCAGGAGCTGACGAACGCAATCGCCGCCGGGGACAACCCCGGCATGATGCACGCGCTCCGCGAAGCGATCTACGAGAGCACGGGCTCCGTCACCGACCGCCTGCGGGCCCTCACCGAAGCCGTCGAGGACAACAAGACCGCCAACTGACGCACGTACGACCAGAGCGAGGCCCCGGGGCGAGGAAAGCGCCCCGGGGCCTCCGTGCTGTTGTAGCAGGACGCCAGCATCAGTGGACGACCAGCCTCAACGGACCCCCTCTGACCAGCCATTTAGGCCCGGAGCGCCGCACGCGCCCCGGGCCGGAACGCGTGCGGCGCTCCGGCCCGGCCGATTCACCCCTGCGGGTGAATTCACGCCCTCGCGTACACGGGCGGGTATCTGACTGAAAAGCCCGAACTTTGCGTGTTTCAGGGCTAGTTGACAGGTTTGCGGCGGTCTGTCACGTTGTCGTGTCATCAGACCGGGAGCGGTAGGCGACCGGGCGACGCGAAGGGGAAATCCCATGTCGAAGCAGCAGCCCACATCGCCGCTGGAGCAGGCTCAGGAGGCGAAGCGCCGCCGGGACCTGGGCGGTGAGCTGGAGGCGATCACCCAGGGGCACGGGCAACTGGAGAACGCGCCGTGGGCACCGACCCGGGCCGGGGACGTCCTGGTGGTGACGTACGAGGCGTACCAGGACACCCCGCAGTTCACCGAGACGTTCGAGGTCGTCAACTCCGGCCTGGAGGCGTGGCCGGACCAGAGGGAGCTCCGGCTCCTCGGGCACACCTCACCCAAGGGCGAGGAGCACATCGCGTGGTTCGCCGGACCGTCCGAGTGCCTGGGTGGCGACGCGATCGAGACCGCGTGGATGGAGGCCGGCCCCGACCGGCTCACCCTCATCCGCGACGGCCAGGTCCTTCACCAGGGCCGCCACGCCGAAGGCCTCCCCGCCAAGAAGGAGGAGAGCACCACCCGCGGCTTCTTCCAGGAGGGCCGCACCTACGGCACCCAGGACGGCTACACCGCCCCCGAAGACTCCTGGTTGTTCGACTGCCGCCACGTCACCAAGACGCCGGGCGACGCCGACACCATCGCGTTCGGGTTCGTCCGCGTCGGCCGCGGCCGCTGGACCCCCACAGGCTTCGGCCGCGCGGACTGGGACCGCGCCACGTGGACCGAAAACCCGGCGAAGGGCGGGAAGTGACCGTGGAGCACGGCTGGTGCGAAGACTGCGGACGCTCGTACTGCCGGGACTGCGGCATCCACTACTGCTGTGAGCCCTGCCCCTGCGAGAAATCGCACAACTGCGAATGCGAATGCAGCCGCTATGACCGCTGGCTAACGGTCGCCGAATAGCGGCGTGAATTGGGCTCGCATTTCTTTGTGGAATGCGGGCCCTTTTTCGTATTCGGGTGGGGTGGGTTTTGGTGGGGTGGGTTCAATTCGGCCCGGCGGGCTGTGAGTTCGAATCCGTCTCCTGACGGTCTGTCAGTTTGGTGTGTGTTGGTGGTGTCGGGGGGTGGGGTGGCGTGTGCTCGGGGTGTGTTTGTGCTGGTCAGAGCGGTGTGTGGAGGGCTTGGTGGTGGGGGGTGATGCGGGAAATGGGGTGGCGTGCGTCCTCGGAGGGGGTACCGTGGTTCTCAGATCGGCGGTAAGTTTTTTTGCGTTGGATGCAGTGGGGTGCGGTCGGGGCTTCGGGTTCGGGGTGGGGGAGTAGGTTCCTCCGGTTCTGACGGTGTGTAGTCGAGTTACGGGCGATCGGCCGGCACCCTCGGCCGTAGCCAGCCCCCGCGAAGCGGGCCAACGAGACTGCGGAGCAGGCGAGTTGCTGGTGCGGAGCACCAGA
>NZ_JBVIMX010000047.1:0-21360 GCF_055579625.1 Streptomyces sp. NPDC032721
GCAGGGCAAGCCGGGCAAGCTGGCCGCCGGTCAAGGCACCGATCGCTCCGGCCAGCCACCACAACCCCATCAGCCGGCTGGTGGCTCCCCGGGGAGCCACCTGGGCGGTGACGGCCAGACCGGCGGTGCCCACGATCAGTTCGGCACAGGACTGGAGCAGATAGATGGCGATCAGCCACACCGCAGACACCGCTCCCGCGGCCGCGCGCCCGGCCGCAACCGTCATCAGCAGGAAGCTTGCGGCGGCTGGCGCCAGCCCGATGGCGAGCTTGGCCGGTACGGACAGACGCTGCCCCGGTCCCGTCCAAACCCGGGCCATCACTGGCGCGATCAGCAGCACGAACAGCGGGTGGAGCGACTGGAACCAGCTAGCTGGCACAGTGAATCCGAACAGCGTTCGGTCGGTGGACCAGGCGGCGAATTGGTTGAGCACCGAATTCCCCTGACTGACCAGAAGAAAGAGCACGGCGGTCGCCAGGAACACCCAGCCATAGCCACGCATCCGTACCCGGTCGGCGGCCGTGACATCCGGGGCTCGCAGGATGCTGCGGGTGTACAGCAGGGGGGCGATCAGTACCAGTACACCGATGACCGCGACAAAATGCTCCACGCGCGCTGTACCGGCGGCCACGTCGGCCACGGTCAGAACGGCCGCGACGGCCAGGCCGATGCCGGTTCGGAGGGTGACGCGCTGCAAGGTGGCTGTATCGGCTGGCCGCCCAGGGGTCCTGCCGACGCCATTGAGATGCATCAGCCCGCGTGAAAAGACGGCTATGCCCACACCCATGCCGACGGCTGCGGCGCCGAACCCCAGGTGCCAGTCGATGCGTTCGCCAAGAAACCCGGTGACCAGCGGCGCCGCCAGCGCGCCCACTTGGATGCTGATGAAGAACACCGAGAAGCCCGCCTCGCGCTGCGCCCCTGCTCCCTTTGGATAGCATCCGCCCAGCAGCGCCGACACATTGGGTTTGAACAGGCCGGTTCCTATCGCGATCAGCGTGATCCCCGGATAAAACGCAGCCTCGGCCGGCAGCGCCAGGCAGAGATGCCCACAGGCGATGAGTACCGCACCGTACAGGACGGCCCGCTGGGCGCCCAGGACGCGGTCGCCGATCCACCCACCGGGCACCGAAGCGACAAATGAGGCCGAAACGTAGAGCCCGACGAGCGCGCCCGCGCTGCCCGCGGGCATGCCGAGTCCTCCGCCGTCCGATGGCGCGCTCGCGTAGAGGAACAGAATCGCCATCATTCCGAAAAAGCTGAAGCGCTCCCACAGGTCAGTCAGGAACAGCGTGCTGAACCAGCGCGGCTGACGCCATGGCCAGAGCGCCTGCGGTGGTGTCATGTAACCCAACTCCCGAGGCTGCGAAGGCCCATCATCAGCGGCGATGCTGGCAGCCCGGGTTCGCGCCGGCTTCGTGTGTCGATAGTGCGCGGATGCAATCGAGGGTCCCCAGCGCTGCTCGATCCGGCCGAGACGGCCGAAGCGAAGTATTCGGCCATGACCGCTCAGGAGACTTCGCACAGCAAGCAGGGGTTACGGTTCCCGTTCCCGCCCCGGCGCCCGGGTGAGCCAGCACCGGAATTCGCCCGGCTGAGGGAAGAGGAACCAGTAGCCGAAGTGGTCTTCCCCACGGGAGACACGGGATGGCTGGTCACCAGCTACGAGGGCAACCGCGCCGTGCTCAACGATGCCCGGTTCAGTCGTGCGCTCACCACCCGCGATGGGGCACCTAGGCTGCAGCCCATCCCTCCCGACCCCGCCTCGCTGTTCAGCATGGACGCGCCGGAACACACACGGCTGCGCAGGCTGGTGTCTCCGGCGTTCGGAAACCGCCGGATCGCCGCGCTGCGACCGGTGATCGAGAAGGAAGTAGACCTTCTCGTGGACGAACTCGTCGCGGCGGGGGCACCCGCCGACCTCGTGTCGGGATTCGCCCGGCGGCTGCCAGTCAACGTCATCTGTGAGCTGCTAGGCGTTCCCGCGGCAGACCGTGAGAGAACCGCCGCCTGGGTGGACGTCCTGCTGAGCCTGACCCGCTTCGCACCCTCCCAGGTGGCCCAGGCGCGGGCCGAACTCAAGGACTACCTGGCGGAACTCATCGCCACCAAGCGGGAATCACCCGCCGACGACCTGTTCAGCGAGCTGATCGCGGCACGCGACGAAGGCGACCTGCTGAGCGAGGACGAGCTGGTCATGATGGGCGCCACGCTACTCACCGGCGGCTTTCTGAGCACGGCCAGCGAGATCGCCCTGTCGTTCCTGTGTCTGTTCCGCCACCCGGAGGAGCTGCGGCGGCTGCGGGAGCAGCCGGAGCTGGTGTCATCGGCCGTGGATGAGTTGCTGCGTTACAACACACTGACCGCCGGCGGCGGGCTGATCAGAATCGCCTCCGAGGAGGTGACGCTCGGCACGGTGACGATCGCCGCCGGCGAGGCCGTGCTGCCCGCGATTTCCTCGGCCAATCGCGATCCGGCGGTGTTCGATGAGCCGGAGCGGTTTGACATCACTCGCGAGGCCAATCCGCACCTCACCTTCGGCCTGGGGATTCACTACTGCTTGGGTGCCCGACTGGCCCGGATGGAGCTGGAGCTCGCCCTGGCTGGAGTGCTGCGCCGACTGCCTGGACTGCTCCCGGCCGCACCGGTGGAGGAGCTGAGCGCACAGCGCGGTCACCTCATGCAGGGCCTCAGCGAACTGCCCGTCAAATGGTGACAAACGGAGCTGCCTGCTCCTTCAACCGCCCACCCCCAGAGGGTTCCACAGCTCTCTAACACTCCACGAAACGGCCTCGACGTTCGCTAGAAGTGCGCACGACGGAGAGATGCGAGGTTCGCAGGCAGGCCGACTGCACTGCCAAGGGGCGGCCACACCTACGGAGGGAGTCCAATGACTGCGGGGCAGCGCCACGCGGCGAAGATCTCTATCGCCGACGTCGTTCCGAACCGGCACAGGGGCGGCGACATCCGTGTCCTGCTCAGCCCAAAAACCGTGGGCTCGACCTCCGGTTTCTTGGGCGTGCTGACACTCGCTCCGGACGAGTACGTCTCCGAGCACTACCACCCCTATTCGGAAGAGTTCCTGTACGTGACGCACGGCCGACTGTCCATGCAGCTCGGATTTGACGACAAAACAAGCCAGGCCGTGGACCTAGGGCCGGGCGACGGCATGGTGGTGCCGATCGCCGTCCGGCACCAGCTGCGCAACACCGGTGATACGGAGGCCCGGGTCGTCTTCCACCTGGCTCCCCTGGCGCCCCGCCCCGAACTGGGGCATGTCGACACCGAGGAACCGCCGCACTCCGACGAGTCCGCCCCGCAGGTCGGAGGAGAGCCCCGATGAACAGGCGCGTGGTCATAACGGGGATGGGCCTGGTCACGCCCGCAGGGGTGGGGGCCAATGCCTTCTGGGAACTTCTCACGGCAGGCCGCACCGCGACCAGGACCATCCGGGCCTTCGACGCCCGCGACTTCCGCTCGCCCATCGCCGCCGAGGTCGACTTCGACCCCCTGCGATGTGGGCTCACGCCCCGGCAGGCGCGGCGAATGGACCGGGCCGCGCAGTTCGCAGTCATCTCCACCCGCGAGGCGCTGGCCGACAGCGGCCTGGATCTACCGGCCGTGGGCCCCGGCAGGATAGGCGTCAGCCTGGGCAGCGCCGTGGGCTGCACGGTCGGTTTGGAGGAGGAGTACGTGGTTCTCAGCGACCATGGCAGGGACTGGGTGCTCGACCCCGGTTACGCAGTGCCGCACCTGTACGACTACATGGCACCCAGCTCCCTGGCCCGCGATGTGGCCTGGGAGTGCGGCGCCGAGGGGCCGGTGCAGTTGGTTTCCAACGGTTGCACCTCGGGGTTGGACGCCGTGGGCTATGGAGCGCAGCTTGTGGCCGAGGGGACGGTGGACATCGCCGTCGCGGGGGCGACCGATGCCCCCATCTCGCCGATCACCGTGGCCTGCTTCGATGCGATCAGGGCCACGAGCCCCAATACGGCGGACCCCGAGCACGCCTCACGCCCCTTCGACCGCGACCGGGACGGATTCGTCCTGGGCGAGGGCGCAGCCGTGCTGGTGCTGGAGGACTTCGAGACTGCGCGGGCGCGTGGTGCCCACATCTACGCCGAGATCGCTGGCTATGCGGCACGCAGCAACGCCTACCACATGACCGGCCTGAAGCCGGACGGCAGGGAAATGGCCGAGGCGATCACAGCAGCCCTCGGCCAGGCGCGACGGAACCCCACGGATGTGGACTACATCAATGCACACGGCTCGGGCACCAAGCAAAACGACCGGCACGAGACGGCAGCATTCAAACGCAGCCTCGGCAGCCGAGCGTACGAAGTTCCGGTGAGCTCAATCAAGTCCATGATCGGCCATTCGCTGGGGGCGATCGGCGCGATCGAAATCGCCGCCTCTGCCTTGTCCTTGGAGCACCAAGTGGTGCCTCCCACCGCGAATTTGCACACCCCGGACCCCGAGTGCGACCTGGACTACGTTCCACTGACTGCCAGAGACCACGCGATGGACACCGTGCTGAGTGTGGGCAGCGGGTTCGGCGGATTCCAGAGCGCGATGGTGCTGGCGTGCCCGCAGGGGACGGCCCGATGACCGACCGCCTGAGAATAACCGGACTGGGCGTTATCGCGCCTAATGGGACAACCACCGAACAGTACTGGTCTGCTGTCCTCGCTGGACGCCACGGCCTCGGGCCGGTCACGAAGTTCGACGCGACGGCCTACCCCGTCGGAATCGCAGGCGAGGTCACCGGCTTCGTCGCCACCGACCACGTTTCAACTCGGCTCACCACGCAGACCGACCACTGGACGCACCTTGGCCTGGTAGCCGCAGACATGGCGCTGAACGACGCCGGGATTGACCCCGCCGCGTACCCCGAGTACGAGATGGCGGTCGTCACGGCCAGTTCGTCTGGCGGAACGGAGTTCGGCCAGAGGGAGATGACGGGGTTGTGGGGCAAGGGGCCCGGCCACGTCGGCGCCTACCAGTCGATCGCCTGGTTTTACGCGGCAACCACAGGACAGCTCTCCATCCGGCACGGCATGCGCGGCCCGAGCGCCGCCCTCGCGACCGAACAAGCCGGCGGCCTGGACGCCATCGCGCAGGCCAGGCGGACCCTGCGGGCCGGCTCCCGGCTCGCACTGGCAGGTGGCACTGACGCCTCCCTGTGCCCGTATGGGCTGGTGGCCCAGATGTCCAACGGCCTACTCAGCCAACGCCGCGACCCCGCCCGCGCCTACACCCCGTTCGACGTCTCCGCCTGCGGCTACGTGCCGGGTGAGGGCGGGGCGATGTTCGTGCTCGAAGCAGGTGATGGGACAGCGCCCTACGGGGAGATCGCCGGATACGCAGCGACCTTCGACCCCTCACCCGACCGGGGCCGGCCCTCCACATTGGCACGAGCGATGGAACTCGCGCTGGTCGACGCTGGGGTGCGCCCCGACGAGGTGGACGTGGTCTACGCCGACGCCCTGGGCACACCTGAAGCGGACCGGATGGAATCCGAGGCCCTGACCTCGCTCTTCGGGCCCCACCAGGTAGCCGTGACTGCACCGAAAACGATGACGGGCCGGCTGTACGCCGGCGGAGCGGCACTCGATGTCGCCACCGCGGCCCTGTCGCTGCGGGACGGCGTCATCCCGCCGACAGTGGGGGTGGCCGAACTCGATCCGGCACATCAACTCGATCTGGTGCGTGACCAGCCTCGAGAGATGCCTTTGCAGATCGCTCTGGTGGTAGCCAGAGGATACGGAGGCTTTAACTCTGCACTTGTTCTCAAGAATGGCTAGAAATCTCCGCAACTCTCATTCTGGAAGAAATGCGGAAACCTATCACGAGCAGCACTAAAAGTACATAGGGCAGCTTGTGGCACTCAGCCACCCGACTGGCTTAAGCTTGGCTAAAGTTCTGCTACGACAGAAGCCTGTCGCACCGTTTCCCTGGAAAGGCGAGACATGCTGGAGTTCAGAGTCCTAGGCGCGCTCGAAGTACTTAATAATGGCCGGTACTGCACCCCCACACCCCCTAAAGTGCTACGCATCCTGGGAGTCCTTCTCCTTCGCGCCAACCGGGTCGTCCCCATCGAGACATTCATCGATGAACTCTGGGGGGATACGCCACCGAGGACCGCCATCACCACCACCCAGACTTACATCTATCAATTACGGAAACATGTTAACGGCCAGCATCCGAATACCCGCGAGGAATTACTGACAACCAAATGGCCGGGCTATTTACTGGAAGTTCCGGAGGGAAGTCTGGACAGCGATGTCTTCGAAAAGCTCAGCACGCGCGGGCGCGCCCAGCTGGATGCGGGGCAGGCGGCCGAAGCCGCCGAAACGCTCCGAGAAGCCCTGGCACTGTGGAAGGACACACCGCTGGCCAGCGTCCCGCAAGGCCACGTCCTCATGGCACACACCTGCAATCTCCAAGAGCAGTGGCTGCGCGCGACTGCACTGCGCATCCAGGCGGACGGGCAGCTCGGACGCCATTCGGAGCTGATTGGAGAGCTGCGCGAACTGGTAACCGAGCACCCGTATAACGAGTGGTTTCACGGGCAGTTGATTACCGCGTTGCACCTGACGGGGCGACGTCGCGACGCTCTGCGCGCCTATCAGCAGGTACGTTCGGCGCTCTACGACGAACTCGGCCTGGAGCCGTCCACACAGCTGCAGCGTTTACAGCGGGAGGTGCTCGCCAGCGGCCAGCGCCCAAGCCCTCAGCCATGCAAGTCCGATGACCTGAGATCCCCCAGGGCGCTTAGCCTTTCCGCGCAACTCTCACCCGCATTTCGTGCACGAGCTCGTTAGGGCTCGCAGAAGAACAACATGCGGACGTTCCGAAGATCTGACCTGCGGTGTCAAGTCTCAGAACCCAATTCACCCCAACAGTGCGAAGGTGGCTCCCGCAGTGAGAGCACCGAGGGCAGTGCCCACTACTACCTGGGCCGTTGTGTGGTCCTTGAGGCTGATGCGTGACCAGCCGACCAGGGCGACGAGTGGGTAAGCGGCGAGGGCCCAAGGGCCGTAGGCCAGGGCGAGCATCGTGAGGGCGCCCGACGAGACGGCGGTGTGGACCGACACTTTCCAGACGGTGGTCAAAGCCAAGATCGCGACAAGGGTGGTGAGCATCGAGATGACCAGGGCGGTCATTTCACGTGGAGCGGCGAACAGGTACATGAGCGTGACGCCGAGGGCGACCGAAGCCATGATGCCGGGAATGACGAGGAGACGGTCCTGGCGACGCCGGACATGGCGGTCTCCCCAGTATCCGCGCCGTTGCCCCCACTTGATCCAGAGAATGGGTATGACGCCGCTGAACAGCGCGGCGAACAGGCCCCAGGCGACACCAGCCGCGCGGTCGGCGTGCCAACCCATGAGGAGGGTAACGGCGATGATCCAGTTCTTCGGTTCGAGGCCGTCGGTGACCAGTTGAGCTGTGCGTCGTCGTGTCGGGACAGTCTCCGACAGGAGGCCGGTCATGGGTGCTCCATGTGATGTGTGCGGGCGAAATCATCGGCGGTGGGCGAGTGGAAGAAAGCGCTGATCCGCATCAAGCGCTGCGTCTCCGTCCCGAAGTACGCTGGCTCCGGAGGGGGTTCAGCCGCATGGTGCCCGGGCGGCACAGCAGGCTGATGCCCCGCCGTCTTGCGGCTCAGCGCTGCGCGTAGCCAGAGAGCTTCCGCCATGGCATCGCCCTCTTCGTTGGGCAGATTGGCAGCGTGTGCAATGTCCTGGGCCTGCTGTTTCAGGTCGGCGTCCGCGTAGGAGGACAGCACCAGAGTGGCGTCACGGATTTCGATGACGGTGCGGTGCAGCCGCAAGCGGGGGTTATGCCGCAGTCCGGTGTCGAGCACGATGCCAGGCACCGCTGTGGTGAGAGAGACCCACAGGGGGTGCAGGTTCTTCGTGGCGCGTGAAGCGCGGACAGTGCGGAACAGGACGCCGAAGGCGGGCAGCGAGTTCCCAATAATGATCAAGAAGATGGCGAGATACTGGATAACGTCTGCGGTTTGGCTGGTACGCACCGGGCTCAGTGGAAATTGGACATGCCAAAGGCCGGCCATCAGATCGGCAGCGCGGAAAAGGGAGTAGAGGACTCCTACAGTGGTTCCTGCGCCCAGGAAGCGGAGGCCGATGCGCAGCGCCCGGGAACCTGCGTGCTGGCTGTAGGCGAGGAACAGCCAGCTGGCGACCGCCATGGCGATACCCAGGTACACGGTGAACGTGAGCGAGTAGGCGGTGGCAGGCCGAGATCCCGCGTACGCCTCGTAGAAGTTGCCGACCGGGATCGGCTGCGGTACTGCGGAGAACAGCACCGTCATGACGACCATGACGCTCAGCGCGATCGCCAGATGGGGTAAGCGGGTTCGCCGTGCCAGCTGAGGGCGGGCCATGGTGAAGACGAAGTCGAGGACCGCTCCGCAGGCCACGATGCCGACGAAATGCTTTGCCGGGACGGCCAGGTTGTTGACGCCGCTGACCGTGTCCAGAGTGTTCTTGGCGAAGGGCAGCGCGAGGGTCGCAGACACAGCAAGGCCGGTAAACGCCAACCACAGGGAGCGCTGACCGGGGACCCGCACGGCAGCGGGCAGACGCCAGAGCGCCACAAGCCACAGCAACGCGGCAATGGCGACCTTCACGAGGGTCATCGGGTGCGCACCGGGTGGCCGAAGGCCTCGCTGAGACGTCCGAGAACACCTGCGGTTTCCGGCGTGGTCGAGCGGGCCTCGTCCGCGCTGGCACGCTCAAGGATCAATGTGGCCAGCATTTCGGCCTCCTCTTCCTGCTCGTTGCCGTAGGTGGTGCGCGCCATCGCGCGGCGGATCAGGGACGGTCCGAGGTCGGGCAACAGGAACATGGCCTCGGGAACGTCGATGGCCAGACGGTGCCCGAACAGCATGTGGGCGGCTTCGTGAAGGGCGATCTGCCGGCGGAGGAGAGCGGGTGCCTTGGGTGCGTAGCAGATGTAGTCGGTGGAGGCCGTAGCAAGCCACAGTCCGCTGAGTGCTTCGGCTCCGAGGGCGGCGGGGAGCGGATGAAGGACGATGGGGCGTTTCCGCTCGTCTGCCAGGACGTCGAGGAAGGCGCGTGTGCTGAAGGGACGTGGAAGTTGCAGTGAGTCCAGAACGATGCTGCAGCGTTCGTGCAGTTGGAGTGGCTCCTCGTGAGGGTTTCCGCCACGTCTGGACAGCCATCTGCGCACGTGTCGCCCCTCACCCCTGGTCTGCCCTGGTCGGGATAGCCCTCCCCAGGGCTGGTCTTTAATCTATGCCAGCCCTACGGCCGACGGTCATGTGGGGCAGTCCGGGTGCTCCAGACTGCTCAGCTGATCAACCATGCTGCTCAGCGCGTGCAGGCTCTGGGGTGACAGCCCGCTGGCGCGCAGTGCGATGTTGCGTACGGTGCCGCTTTTGAGCGCTTGCAGGATCTTGAGCTGCTGGTCAATCCTGTCGGTGACTTCGTCGTTGACGAAGTACTCCGTCGGCACGTCGAAGTAGGCGGCCAGCGCGGCAAGGTGTTTGAGCCGAGGGTTGTCTGCCTCGCCCTTGTGCAGCTTCCAGATGTAGCTGGCGGAGATGACGCGCTCGCCGGCGGCCTTGTCAATTGCCCGGGCGATTTCGTTGTAGGAGGGGGCTACGCCCCCCACGGGTGTGGTGATGGTGATGAGTCGGTCCAGTTTGTCGGCCAGGGACTGCCCTCGCTGAAGCGGTGCGCTGCCCTCAGGGGTGTCCATAGCAGTCACGCTTGCCCCGGGAGGGCGACGCGTGTTTCTGGACAGAAACGCATGCAAAATGGGGAGCTGTGGCCGCGAGGCGAAGCAAGCGCCGGGCACCTCTTCGTGACGAGGTGCCCGGGGAGCGGGCCAGAGAACTTCACCACAGCGCTCCTCCTTGGGGCGTTGATAGTCACTCTGCACAGAGTATCCGTGGTTTCCGGGGCGGCACGGGGCTGAGGTGCGCATGGGCCCGCTGGGTGCACGTCGCACGTGGATGGGGCGCATCAAGCAGCCCTGCATATTTCAGCCACTCGATCATCTTGCGTTTCCGTATGGAAACAGCATGCCTATGATTTGCACGAGAGTGCTGTTGATCGCAGGGCTGGAGCGACGCGTGAGAGCAAGGAGGCGGCTCGCCGTAGGCGGCGTCCTGTTCGGTCGCACAGGGATCAATCCGTCCCAGCCGGTCGCCAGCACACCTCTTGGCACCTCAACTGCCGGGCCCCCGACACGGATCGTCCAACTATGAGCTGTCAACAAGCCGTTCGCGTCCAGCCTCCGGGCTCTGGTCGTGGCGTGAGCTGGCAGCAGCCCGGGACAGTGTCCCCGAACCCTGAGATAGCGAGGTGACCGTGCCCGGCATGGGTCTCACGGAGGACGATCACGGCATGAACACACCTGATCGGATCCGCAGGTCGTCGCACAGAGTCCTCAACGGATGGAGACCAGTGAGCTGTGAGCGTGCTGCGGGACGGCAGCTTGAACACCGTCTGCGCGAGCAGTTGCGCGGCCTTGGTGTGGAGCCGCCCCTCGCGCCCAGGACCTGCGGGCACGACACTCCCGCGGAGGTAGTTGAGATGAGTTAGACGACGAGGCACAAAGCCGCCCCGGCCGCTGGTGTTGACGCACCATGAGCGGCCTTCACATGGCGGGCCAGTCTGCCGACTGGTCCGGGGTAATCGACCGGTTGACGCCGGAAGGTCACCAAATTTTGAGTTCCGCACAAACCTCTCAGCCCCGAAGGGCTTTGTTGCGCCCTCAACGAGGAGGCCCTGTCATTTTGCACGACCTGTTGGTCAATTGCCAACCCACCCCCGTCCACTTTACGTTGGTACAACCCGAAATAGGCGTGCGAGTTGCGTGGAACCCCATGCCGCGCAACGTGCTTCTGGGGCGTACATGAGCACCGCAGAGGCATCCGTCAACAGGCGAGTGCAGGCGGACGTCCGCGCTTCCCCGCCTGCAGAAGGAAGCCCTCTGCCTGAGAAAGGCGCGACCGCCGTGCGGGCTGATGGGCGGGCTCGACGGCAACGAGTGAAGGTACCGATGCGCATCGTGCTCTGCCGGACCTATCCGGATATTGCGTTGGCGACATATGTAAAGGTGCGAGCGTTGGGAGCGAGGCCCGAGGGATGCCAGGCCAGGGCCGCGACAATCGCGGGGTACTTGGGTGTCTCAGCTGCATCCGTGGGACGTGGCCTCAGCGCATTGTCGCGTCCGGCCCCTGACGGTGTAGTTGAAGTCTGCACGGAACGGCGGACCCTGCCTGGCGGCCGGGGCGTGTCAGCAGTCCGCCGCACTCGCCCCGTAAGACGCGCGGAGCCCTTCGTGTGGTTACCAGTGGCGGCAGCGGAGGACCTGACGGCGCGACAGCTGCGTGCATTCGCCCTGATTGCATACGCGCAGACAAGGAAGGCGCCGCTGAGCGAGAGCGAATTGGCAGGCTCGCTGGCGCATCATTCGGGCAAGCGGGCCGGACAGTCCCTTTCAGCGACCGCGGCCGGGCAGATCGTGGACGAACTGGCAGCGGCCCGGTGGGTGACCGTACTGCGACGAGCCGGCGCTCGCGGTCGGCACCAGTACATCGCCCACGACCTTCTACTTGATGTGCCCGCTGCAACCCCTGGAGCAGGGTTACTGACAGCCGCATCAGTCTCCCCACGCTCGGGTTCCGAGCCAGACCGGGACGCGACCAGTTCGCAATCTGATGAGGAAACGGGTTCGCAAGCTAGTGCGGGATCCCTCGCGAATAACGAATCACCTAGGACTGACTCACCTGATGACGGAAGTACTACCTGCTCATCCGCCGTAGGCGAGATACCGGTAGTTTCGCAATCGCCGAGACTCGCCCGGGCTGGTGGTCTCGCGCTGCGCACGGATGAAGGAGTCTCCCCCCGACCTGAACAGCAGCGTGACGACGGCGGCCGCGCCACAGGACGGGCGCGCGGGTCATACACCGGGCCGCCGCTCTCGCTGAGCGCGGAAATCCACGCGGTACTGGAACCGGCCCACTGGCTACTCCCCCAGGTCAACACCTTCGTAGCACGCCGAATCGCCCGTGAGATCGGCCGCCAGCTGCGCGCCGGCACACCTGCGGAGCGCCTCCACCACCGCCTAACCGTCCGCCTCGCGGGCACGATGACGAACGAAATCCGCGACGTGGGCCGGTGGATCCTCGGGGCAGCCCTGCCACGCTGGGGATGCGGTCTCCAGGACTGCGAGAGCGGCACCCTGTGGACCACCGGCAGAACCTGCGAAGTCTGCGCCGAACTCGTCCACGACAAGTACCTGGCGCGCCAACGTGCAATGCGCCTGAAGGATGACCTGTGCCCCGACCACGGGACCCGCCTCGGCCCCACCGACCAGTGCGTCGACTGCGAGCCCGCCCGCACGCCCCCCCGTCCCCACACAGCGCCGGCTGCCGCGCTCCGGCCCCCCGCAGGGCAGCCGCGCAGCAACTGCGGTGAGTGCGGTGCCCGGATCATACTGACCGGGCCGGCCATCAACGACGGACGGTGCAAGCCCTGCCGAACCACCGTCATTGGCACACAGGCTCCCGCAGACGCGCCGGCGGAGCGATGTGCGAGTGCAGCAGATGCTGGTTGGTGCCCCCGGCCCGCGCTGGTGAACCACCGCGTCTGCGCTCGCCACCTGGCCCGGCTACTGGCCAGAGCCGACTCCTGACAGGGGCCCACCTGACCGACTCCATTGAAGTGATGCCGTCCTGGGTCAGTGCTCGGGTCGGTTGCTCAGGAACTGGTTGGCCGCTTCGACTGCTTCTTATGCTGAGCCGTTCTCGTGAGACGCCCCAGCTCTCTTCCCAGTCGTCCAGGTTGATCGTGCAGTGGACGAGGGGCTCCAATTCTTCGGGGTACCCGAGGTCGTAGGCAACGTCTGCCCAGATGAGGTGTGTGCCGGTGGCGGGATCGAGTGCCCCGTCCGCGATCTGGCCGACGATCCAGTAAGCCATCGCCCACTTTGCGGCCCGGGGTTCGGCCAGCCCCTTTTTTGCGGGCTCCAGCCGCATGCTGATGTGCTCGAACGACCGTGGAGTCCACGGATACCACCCAGCTCAGGTCCTCATCCGAGTCTGCCTGGGCCAGCAGCGTGGTAACCACTCGCTCCCAGGTCCCGTCGATCGCCCAGTTCCGCAGACGGCTGTAGGCGCCTTTCCACGAGCCGAAAGTGCCGAAACTTCCGGTCGGCGGTCTCGGCGGTTTCCCAGACGCCTACGAGAGCGAGCCCGCCGGGACGGTTACTCACCGGCCACGGACCCGGTCTGCACACCGTGCACCAGGGCGTGTGCTTCGCCACCGACCGCGGCCGCAGCCTCACCGCCACCACGGGCCTGGCGCACACTCACCAACGGCTGCGAAGCCTGCCCGGCCTGCCGCCCGGGCAGCTCGCTGCGCATCCTCGACGCCACACCGCCGTTCCGCCTTGGCCCCGGGCAGTAACGCCGGAACCGGGCGGACCTGGCAGGGTCGGAACAGAGCCAGGAAGGGGCGCAGGGACATTATTCCCGGAGTCCAGCTCCCGCCCCTGGCATGGAAATGCCAAGTTCAGAGCCCCAGTCTTCTCACTGACAGGGGCTGGAGGGGCTGAACTTCCGGATTATCAATGCTCTTGCGTGCGCAGGTCTGCGTGCGCGCGTGAGGAACACTCCTATAGGCCTTATTTAGGTACGTGAAATCTCTATGCGGGGATAACTGGAAAGTTCAGCCCCTCCAGCCCCTGTCGGGAAAACCGCAGAGCTCTGACCTGCGACGATGCCTGGGATCCTAGGGCTGGGGTTTCCGCCCCTGCGCCTCTTCCTCATGCCCTGGCCCCTTTTCCCGCCCCTGCCCTGCCGGGGACACGGCAGGGCAGGGGGCCGCCGCGCACGATTGCGCTGCCGTCAGGGGCGGGAGGGGCAGAACTTTCTTTACTGGTGAACCTGTGCGCGTGGGGCGCCCCGGCTCACCGTCTTGCCTGCGCTAGGGTCAGTTCCGCAAAAGTGAAAGTTCTGCCCCTCCCGCCCCTGGCGGCGAGTAGGAACGGTTGCTGACCTGCGCATTTCAAACGGCCGCCCCGGCCCCTGAACAGGGGCCGTAGCCGCCGAGTGCGGTCGGCGACCGCCGGACTCGGCGCGGTGGCCACGGCCCACCCCTCCCGAAGGACGCCCATGAGCTCCAGCGACAGCCCCGCAGGCTTCGACGCAGGGCAGGCCGCGCAGCAGATGCTCAATCTGGGCGGGCCGACCCCTGCGGTGCTTCCCCCGCAGAAACGTGAGACACCGACATCCCCCGTACCGGCCACGGCGGGACGTCTACCAGAGGACCTCACGGACCGGGCAAACGCAGAACTCTTCGCGGCGCTGTACAGCGGGAGGTTCCGCTACGTCGTAGGCAACGGCTGGTACGTGTGGGACCACGGCCGCTGGAAGATCCGCGGCGGGGAGAGCGCCGCGATCTGGGCCGCCGGCGACATGGCCGCGCAGATGCCGGTCCACGACGAACTGGCACGTTTCTCCCCCCAGGAGGTCATCAAGCACCGCCGCTACTCCTCCTCGACAAGCGGCGTCAAGGCGATGCTGACGCAGGCCAAGGCCGCACCCGCGCTCGCCCTCGACGCCGAGCAACTCGACGGCGACCCGTACACGCTGTGCACCCCGGCCGGGGTGGTCGACCTGAAGACCGGCGGCATGCGGTCGGCCGACCCGCTGCGTGACTTCAACTCCCGCTGCACCCGGGTCGCCCCCGAGGAGGGGCCCACGCCGCGCTTCCACCGTTTCCTGGCCGACATCTTCGGCGACGACGCGGACGGCAAGGAGATGATCGAGTACCTGCACGTCCTGCTCGGATACTCGATCACCGGGGACGTCGGGGCGCAGGTCCTGCCGTTCTGCCACGGTCTCGGGGCGAACGGCAAGAGCGTGCTGCTCGACACCACCATCCAGGTCCTCGGGGACTACGCGCACGCGGCGCCGCCGGGCTTCCTGATGGACCGCGGCGGGTACACCGAGCACTCGACGGAGCTGACCGAGCTGTACGGCCGCCGGCTGGTGGTGTGCAGCGAGCTGAAGGCCACCGACAAGTTCAACGAGGCCCGGGTAAAGGCGCTCACCGGTGGAGACATGGTCACAGCCCGCCGGATGCGGCAGGACTACTTCACCTTCACCCCCACCCACCATCTGTGGCTCCTGGGCAACCACCACCCGGAGGTCGCCACCGGCGGCCACGCCTTCTGGCGCCGGCTCAGGCTGATCCCCTTCGTGCGGAAAATCCCGGACGCCAAGAAGATCGACAACCTGGCCAGCATCCTCGTGGAGGAAGAGGGCCCCGGCATCCTCGCCTGGCTCATCGAGGGCGCCCGCCGCTTCCTGGCCACCCGCGACCCCTCCCGGATCCGGGACAACCTCGCCGGCCCTGCCGGGGTGCGCACCGCGACCGCAACGTACGCGGTCACCGAGAACCACATCGGCCGCTTCCTCGCCGACTGCTGCCTGCAGGACGAGGAGATGCGGGTGCAGCAGACCGCCCTGTACGGGGTGTACTTGCGGTGGTGCACCGAGGAAGGGGCCCGCCCTGCCGGGTCGCGGTCCTTCGCCACCCGGGTGCGCGCCGAGCTGGGCTTGAAGTCACCCAACGAGATGATCAAGTCCAACGGCGACCGGTACTACCCCGGACTCGGGCTGGCCGACGACAGCGCCCGCTAGGCCCGCAGGCAAGGCGCCCGTCCCGCCCGCGGAGGCTGCGGGTAGCCACTCGCAGCACAGACGCCCCCCTTTAGACTGCTTGGAAAGGACGCCCGCAGGGTGAAACAGGCACGCCACGCCGACCCGACCGAAACGAGAGGCAGGGACGCATGAGCTCGCTACTCACCGACGCGGACGTCGCGGGGGAAGCCGCCATCGTCTGGCTGGAGGACATCGAAGGGCTGGAGTACGTGCGCCAGGCCGTCCACGGCACCCCCCGCCGCCAGGGGCGACCCTCGTTCGACGGCCTCGGCCGACTGGTGGGCTACGCCGAACTCGCGGCTCCCGTGGAACGTGACCCCGAGACCAGCTACTTCCACCGCCGGGTCTTCTACCTCTTCCCCCACGACCGGGACACCGCCCCCGACGGCGACTACCGGGCGGGAGCACCCGGCGAGGCAGTCGACCCGCAGACGGTGGACATCTGCCACGTCGGCCGCAAGACCGACCGATCTCAGGGACGGATAGCTGCCGCACGCGCGTGAAGTGGGCAGGGCCGTCCGGCAGGCCGGCTGGGCGGAATCCATGGTTCTTGTTCTACCCGCACCTGCTGGCCTGGCAGCTCACCCAACTGCCCGACGGCAAGCAGGTGCTGCCGGTGATCCTGCTGGACACCTTCGAGGACATCGGCGACCGCACCCACCGCGACCTCGAACGCCTCCTGCAGCGCCTGGTCTGGCTGATGCCGAACGCGTTCTTCGTCGTGACCGGCCGCAACCGGCTGCAATGGGCCGACGCCGCACTCGAACGGCAGCTCGACTACACCGGCTCGCACGCCTGGCCCGGACTCGCCGCCCACGACATCCCGCTCCCCCGCCCCGCCGCCGGTGCGACCCGCGGCCGGCAGATTCTGGTCGGGGACTTCAGCCCTGAGGACTGCGAGGACTACCTCGCCCGCCGCCTGGCCACGTCCGGCGGCTGGCCCCTGCTGCACCCCGACCTGCGCGCCGCGATCGCCGCCCGCTCACACGTGTACCTGGACCTCGCGATCATGCGGGTCCTGGAAATCCGCCGTACAACGCATCGGGCTGCCGAACCCGCCGACTTCGACGGCGGGTTCCCCGCCCTGATCTCCCACACCCTGCAAGACCTCACCCCGGACGAACGGCACACCCTGCGCGCCGCCGCCCTCTTCGGCGCCTTCGACACCGGCCTGATCGTCCAGACAGCCGCCCTCCCCCACGTAGCCCCCGCCTGCCGGCTGCTGGAACACCCCTTCATCCACGACAACCCGTTCGGCCTGTGGCCGTACTACCTGCACGCCCTGATCCGCTCCACCCTGCGTACCGCCCCCGACGCCACCGACGACCAGTTGAGCCCGGCTTACTGAGACCAGGTCGCCACACGCGCCCTGACCGCACTGGGCACCCAGTGGCAGACCCGTACCTGCTACTGCTCGAAGCAGCACCAGTTGGCCCCGCCTTGCACCACAAGTACGTGCGGTCCGCCGTGGTGACCTGCAGAAGCCGTCTCATACCCTCAATGGTCTTGCGAGCGACGCGTGTTGTCGCCATACTCGGAGCAGATTCGGCGTGCCCAAAAGCCGCCGGGCCATGACAGGGTAAGGAACTGGGTTCCTTGCCCTTTTTCCATGTCCGGACTCGACCGGCTCTGCCCACTGCGTCGGCAGTTGTCGCGGGGCGGCTCCAGCAGGGGGGCTCCGTGCCCCGAGGCTGTCCCGTCCGGGACTGTCCGTGTGGAGGGCCCTCCGTGCCTCTCAACTTCTTTGCATTTGGCTCCTGTTACTGCAAAGATGGAGGGCGTCTTCGGCGTGCCAGAAAC
This sequence comes from Streptomyces sp. NPDC032721, assembly GCF_055579625.1. Taxonomy (NCBI): domain Bacteria; kingdom Bacillati; phylum Actinomycetota; class Actinomycetes; order Kitasatosporales; family Streptomycetaceae; genus Streptomyces; species Streptomyces sp. NPDC032721. The sequence goes on from NZ_JBVIMX010000047.1 coordinate 17,531, forward strand.
CCGCCGGACAAGAACAGGGTGAAGGAACTGAGTTCCTCGCCCTTTTTTCATGCCCACACGTGTCCGGCTCCCGTACGGGAGCCGACGGCGCTCCCCCCCTCAACCAGGCCCCGTTCCTTTCGGACGGGGCCTTCTTCATGCCCAAAAACATCCGCACCAGCTGAAAGGCACGTCCATGCACCCCGATTTCGCGCACGACGAAGCAGCAGCAGCCCTCTTCCGCTACCTGCGAGGAGACCGACCCGACCTCGCCGGGACACCTCCGACCCCTGCCCATATGCCTCAGCGGCCGACTCGTCAGTTGTCCCCCGCCGAGATCGCCCGCGCGCACGGACTCCACCTCGGACTCGACCTGCCCCCGCAGCGCCGTCGCCCTGTTGCCCGCCGGCACCACGGACGCCCGGCACACCCCGCCACGGAGAGCCTCGCCGCCTTCGTCTTCCGCCACGTACTGGAGTCCTTGCCCCGGCACAGCCGAGCGCAGGCCTGGGCCTTCGCACAGCACTGGTGCCAGGTCGTCACAGAGCCACAGGACTTCCTCCGCTGGTCCTCTGTCACCGGATTGCGGCGGCCGGACGCCGCGCGCGAACTGCTCGCCCACCCCTTCACCCCGGAAGCCATGGAAGGAACGAAGACCGGCGGCATCCCCGTGCGCAGCCGACTGCGCAACGGAGAGGACGTCGAAGCGGTTATCGCCGCGCTCTACCGTGCTGCGACGCTGAAAAGCCTCCGCCGGTAACACCGGAAGCCGGGGCGGCAGGCCTTCGCGAGGCCCGTCCGTACGTCCCCGCCACTCCTGACAAGCGCCCAAGGGCCCGGGGGTGCACAGCCGACCGACCTCGTTCAGACGGGAGCCGGCGCGCGGCCGGGCCCCACCGCCGCGCGCTGCAACCAGCCCATGCGTGAAGTCCTTCTGCTTGCCCTGCCCGAGTTCCTCGGAGGCACCGCCAGCATCGTTGTCGTCGCCGCGACCTCGTGGACGCTGAAACGGCTCCGCCACCGCACTCCCGACCTCCCGCCGACGCCGCCGAACCGCGCAGAGGATGGTCGCCCGCCATCCGCCTGAAAGCCTGCCCCCGCTCGGCCCACAGTTCTTTTGGCCAACGGCAGATTGTGCTGCCCGGGGGAAGTCAGCCCGGGACAACACGCTGGCCCCTCCGGTTTGTTGTAAGGGGGCCTTCAGGTACGAGGGCTGCCATGGGAGCCGCTCGCCAATCAACGGGAAACTCTCCGGGGTTCACTTTCAGGGGGTGAGGTCCAGCACGCGGACTGCAGTGTCTGCCCAGCGTTTTGGCACCGTTGTGGCAATGACGGCGCCGTCGGGTCGGTCGGGGTTGGGCTGGGCTGCGTACTGGCTGTGCGCGGCCGCCCATGTCTCCCGCCGGGCCAGGTCAGGGGCGGCGGCCAGGTCGAGATCCAGCACGGTGATCCCGGTCATCGCGGCGAGGTGTTCGGCGGTACCCGGGCGGGCCCGATCCGCTCTAACGAGGACGCAGGCCGGGGCGCGGTGAATGAGCCGGGAGGGGAGGCTGTTGCCCTGGCCGACGGCGGCCATCGCGCTCTCGTCCAGGACGATCGTCCCGTACCGAAGCGCCCCAGCCCACCCGGGCTGGGGCGCTTCGGTGTGCCGGCGGTCAGCGGGGCTTGTGCTCGATGTGGTAGATCTGCGCGATCTGCTCATCGGTGTTGATGGAGAGGACGACTTCGACCAGGGGTCGGATCAGGACGCGGTGGATGCCGTCGTCGATGAGCCAGGGTTCGGTGGCACCGATGGGGTCAGTCATGACATCGAAGAGCGCCATGGTGAGTTGCTGACTGGCATCGTCGGGGAAGCGTCCCACAGGGCTTTACGCGGCGCATCGCAGAGGATCCGGTACACACGTTTCAGCGTGTCAGGTCAGGCCGCGCCTCGGGTCCGGATTCGGGCAGCTTCCTCAAGGATCTGGGCGGTGACGTCGATCCACTCGCCGGGGGGGGCTTCGCCTCGGGCTTCGGCAGCGGAAATTTCGCGTCCGCGTTCGATGGCCGCAAGGGTGTCCTTGGCGGTGTTCTGCCACTTGCCGAAGACCTGGAGTAGTTCGTCGGCGGGCGCGCGGTTGATATCACTGAGGAAGCGTTGGGTGACCCGTGGGCTCTCGAGGGCTTCGCTGATGCGCTCGATAGTCCACGGCGTTTCAGACACGGCCAGCCTCCCAGGTGAGCTACAAGCTGAGCTTCAGGTTCAGGTTCAGCGTAGGGCACTTGAGTGGATGTCCAAGATGAACTTGTCATCTTCCCACCGTTTCCAGCGAGAGCTGTTCGTTCTCACCGCTTGGCGGATGGGTCAGGGGAACCGCTTGGCGAGCACAGTGAACTGGGATATCACGTGAGGCGGGGCCGACTGGAACATTCCAGTCGGGTCCGTCCGGCAGGGAACGTCCCCCGGAGCGCGGTTTCCGAAGTTTTCGGAAGTGCTACCACGCCTGAACGTTGAGGTGTGGTGCACGAAGTCCGACCACCTACCGCGTTCGGTATGTGGTCCTGAGCAGTGTTTGACGCCCAACGCTGCTGCCTCTGCTGTCACCGGGCATGGCCCTCGATGCTCGCAAGTTCCGCAGGCACATTTTCGCAGGGTCCGGTGCTTCGATAGTTGTCCACGCACCCGGGGTGCGAGTGGCCGACGGGGCACTGCGCGCGGGAGCAGATGCTCGGCAGCGCGTACAGCGACGGCGACCTGGTGGCCCGCTACGGCATAAACCTCCCGCGACGAACTGGCCCCCTTGATCAAGCAGGCCGCGCAGGCCGCCGGGCTGAACGTGAACGCGTACGTGGTGCACGCCGCCCACCGCGCCGCGCCCCTGGACGCAGCCCGGCAGCTCGCCGATCTCGGACTCGGCCAGAACCTCGCGGGCGAGGGCGACACTCTGTGACTTCGGAGATCAAGCGCGGGGAGATCTGGGCGCTGTCCGACGGCCGCGACGTCCTGGTCGTCTCCCTCACCGGCCTGGACGACGCGTACGGAGCGGTCCTCGCGATCGTGCTCCACCCGCCCGGCCGGTACCCCGACACCGCCATGTCCGTCGTCATCGACACCCCGCTCCCCTGCACCGCCGTCGCGGTCAACCTGCAGCAACTGCGTACCGCACGCTTCACCGACGCCACCCGACGCGGCAACATCGACCCCGCCCTGATGTCCCGCGTCGACCAGGCGCTCCGCGCCGTCCTCGACCTGTGATCGTCCATCCGTCCGCGTGGCCGGGCTCTTGCTGAGGCCGGGCCGCCACCTGAAGGTGACGGCCCGCCGCTGCTTGGCCGGCCCGGCTGATATTCCTCTGCGGCCTGGGCGCGCTCGCTCGAGCCGTCGACGGTCTCCCTGTCGGCCAAAGGCTCGCCTACGAACCCAAGTTATGGACAGGATCAAGGGTCCGGTGTCCGTTACGAGAGGCCGAGCTTCACAGGCTGTTGACGGCCGTGTGGGCTGCTGCGATGAACTCTTCCAGCCGCAGTCGAAAGCGTTCCTGTGCCTCATCGAAGCTCTCGCGTGCCTTCGGCTCGCCCTGGGAAACACGCCACAGCTCTGAGTTCGCCTCCGCGGCTGCTTCCAGTACGCGACGAGCTGCCTGGGCGACCTTTTCGGGCCCTTCCAGAACAATGACCCGGACACAGCGCATGAGCGGATCAAAGCTGTTGCGCAGCTGCGTTCGGATTCTTTCGACGTGCTGCAACTGTTCGCCTGCGCTGGACTGGTATGAGTCGCCCTGAGGTGCCTCGAAGTTCCCGGACAGGTACTTGACCGTTGAATTTACGCGACGAGTCGCAACTGCTCGTGGTCAGCGTGGACTTCACGGGGT
>NZ_JBVIMX010000048.1:0-16450 GCF_055579625.1 Streptomyces sp. NPDC032721
GGGCGCGGGGAACTGCGCGAGCAACCACACTCGACCCGCTGCTAACAACCCCTGGCCCCGCGGAGCGGTTTAGGGAAGGGGCGGGGAGGGGCATCTGCCCGCCGCAGGCGCGACACCGCCGAACGCTTGAAGCGCCACGGGGCGGCAGCCGCAAATCCAGCGCAGTGGGAAGGGGCGGGGAGGGGCACTCGCCCGCCGCAGGCGCGACACCGCCGAACCTCACGCGGCCCCGCCGCAGCGGGAAAGTGCATCCCCCGAGACCTACCTCCGCCCCGGCCGCCCCGGCGGCGGCGGACCTTCCTCCGACGGCGGCGGCGGCGGAGGCGGCGGCTGAGGCGAAACCTCCCCCCTCCGTCCCCGGCCTGCCGCCGCCGGCGGCGGTACCGGTGGCGAAGGAACCCCCGTGATCGTCGGCGCCGCATGCCTCCCGTCCTTCGTCTTCCGGTGCGGCACCGACCCCAGGGACCCGGCCGGCGGGGGAGTCCCCCCGGAACCGGGCCCGGCCCCGGCCCCCGCCCCGGTCCCGGCCCCTGACGTCGAGCCGCGCCCTTCCTCCCGCAGATACGGATTCCCCCCGTCCGGCACACCGCCCCCGTACCCCTGCGGCGAGGGGTTGTACGGCCCCGGCACGTACGCCAGATCCGGATACGTCCGGTCCCCCCGCCCCGGCACCCCCGTCCAAGGCCGCGCCAGCACCGCCGCCCGGCTCCCCGCCGCCCCCGTCGCGCACGCCAGCACCGCCCCGAGCGCTCCGGCCGCCGCCCCCCACGCCACCCCGAGCAGCAACGCCATCGCCATGTTCCCGCGCAGCGAGATCCCCGCCCCGAAGGCGTCGAAGCCCAGCACCGAGAGCGACGCGTCCGCCGACACCCCCGTCAGCCACACCAGCAACGGCAGCCCCACCCCGGCCACCGCACCCAACGCCACCGCGCACTGCCCCGCGTACCCCGCCACCGAAAGGCCGTCGCGCGGCGTCCGCGCGGCCGCGAGCACACCGGCGTACAGCATCATCACCACGACGGCGACGGCCAGCAGCCACACCCGCCCGTCCAGCTCCGCGAGCCGGGACACCGTCAGCTGCCGGTCACCCGACCCGGACAGCAGCTCGTCGAAGGGTGCCGGCAGCACGTTCACCAGCTGCCCCGTCGCATGCCCCTCCCACGGCACGAACAGCCCCAGCGGAATCGCCAGCCACACCCCGTTCGGCGCCCCGAGCAGTGCCGCGCCCAGCACCCGCCCCGGATGGTCGTCCCCGATCGCCGCGTACCCGGCCGCCACCACACCCGCGAGCACCGCCACCAGGAACACCGACACCAGCGCCGACGCGGCCGGCCGCAGCACCCGGTGCACCGCGTCCCAGCTGCGCGGCAGCGGCGTCCGGCGCGAGGCGAGCAGCGCGATCAGCAGCACCCCCACCACCCACACCGCACCGCCGATCAACGAGTCCCCGGTATTGACACCGAATCCGACCGTTGCCTTCGCATCCACCAGATCGGAGATCCGGTCGGGCAGCAGTCCGCCGAGATCTCCGAGCGAGTCCGGAAGCTGGTCCGCGATACCGCCGGGAAGATCATTTCCGGGAATTTTGTCGAGTCCGAGCTTCCCGCCGTCAATTGTGATGACGTCGTGACCCGCCCATGCGAGACCACCCAGAGTGACGAGGAACAGGGCCACCACCGAGCCCGCCCGCACCGCCAGTTCGGTACCCGGAATCTGTTTCCCTGCGCTCTTCAGTGAGCGCAGGAAGAAGAACGCGAGCAGCAGCGCGCCTACCAGACCCACCCCAAGTGGCGCAATATCGACGGCCGTTCGCGCCGCGGCGCCCTCGATTCCGAAGGCCGAGACGTTGCCGGTCGGGGTGACGGAGCCGCCCACCGCGAGGACGACGACGGCCGCGGTCAGCGGCCGTAACGAACCGGCGGCATCCGCCCCCAGAAGATGCAGGCCCAGCGCGGCGGTCCCCGCCATTCCCGCCAAAGCCCAGCTCACAGAGGCAATTGAGGCCAGCAGGACATCGCCCCACCGCACCCCGACCCGGCCGTTCGCATCCATCTGGCCACCCGATCTGTACCGGTACGTCCCAGTTGCCCAGCTCGCGCATGATCCGTACGGAGACATACGCACTCATGGGCGCTTACCACTCTCCGAGGGTGTTTCGGCTGAGTCAACGGGCGCGCACCGGCCGTGCGCACCCCCTTCTCACATGGCCCGACTTTCGTATTCGAGCCGGAGCCTGAAATAGTTCCCCCCGATGTTCACCATCCCTAGACTCCCGGTGACGGGCGTAACTACGGGGGACAACTAGTGGGGCATGGAGTGCCGGAACTCGTACTGGAATTGAATGGAAGGACCTGGACGCTCGATTCGTCCCGGTCGTACACCCTTGGTCGCGACCCTCAGGGCGACGTGGTCATAGACGACGCCAGGGTGTCGTGGCGGCACGCCTCAATCAGCTGGGGCGGCCGTAGCTGGGTGATCGAAGACCACGGCAGCACCAACGGCACGTACGTGCAGGGCCAGCGCGTCCACCACACGGAGATCGGCCCGGGATCCGACGTACACCTGGGCAATGCCACCGATGGTCCGCAGCTGATCCTCACGGGAGCGGGGTCGGGAGCAGGGGCCGGCGCGGGCGCCGTGCCGCAGCAGGCACAGCAGCCGCAGCCCTCGCACCAGCAGGCCGCACCGCAGGCCCAGCCGCAGAGCTGGCAGCAGTCCCCGCAGGGGGCGCCGCCGCAGCAGCCTCAGCAGCCGAGCTGGCAGCAGCAGCCGCCCCAGCACCAGCAGGGTCAGCCGCCGCAGCAGGCACAGCAGCAGCCGTCCTGGCGCCAGCAGCAGCCCGCAGCCCAGGGCCAGGTGCCCGCACAGGGCAGCGGTCAGTCCGGCGGCGCCGCGGGGGCCCCGCCGGTGTACGGCGACCGCAGCCCGACCACGTTCCACCAGATGGCACTGGGCCGGGTCATGCGCATCGGCCGTGCGCTGGAGAACGAACTGGTCGTCTCCGACCTCCAGGTCTCCCGGCTGCACGCCGAGTTCCACTCGACGCCCGACGGCCGCATGGAGATCCGCGACCTCGGCTCGCACAACGGCACGTACATCAACGGCCAGCCGATGCAGAAGTCGGGCACGGCCCTGCTGGGTCCCAACGACATCGTCGGCGTCGGCCACTCCACCTTCCGCGTCGTCGGCGACCGGCTCGAAGAGTTCGTCGACACCGGTGAGGTCTCCTTCTCCGCCCGCCACCTCACGGTGACGGTCGACGGTGGCAAGGACATCCTCAAGGACGTCTCCTTCGGCGTCCCCGAGAAGTCCCTCATCGCGGTCATCGGCCCCTCCGGCTCCGGAAAGTCGACCCTCCTCAAGGCGCTCACCGGTTACCGGCCCGCCAACAAGGGCGACGTCCTCTACGACAACCGGAACCTCTACAAGCAGTTCGCCGAGCTGCGCCAGCGCATCGGTCTGGTCCCGCAGGACGACATCCTGCACAAGGAACTGACCGTCAAGAAGGCCCTCAAGTACGCCGCCAAGCTGCGCTTCCCCGCGGACACCTCCGAGGCGGAGCGCAACCAGCGGATCGACGAGGTCCTCGGCGAGCTCAAGCTGGACATCCACAAGGAGAAGAAGGTCACCTCCCTCTCCGGTGGCCAGCGCAAGCGCGTCTCGGTCGCCCTGGAGCTGCTGACCAAGCCGTCGCTGATCTTCCTCGACGAGCCGACCTCGGGCCTCGACCCGGGCATGGACCGCGACGTCATGCAGCTGCTGCGCGGCCTCGCCGACGACGGCCGCACGGTCCTCGTGGTCACCCACTCGGTGGCCGAGCTCGCCATCTGCGACAAGCTCCTGGTGATGGCGCCCGGCGGCTCCGTGGCGTACTTCGGTCCGCCGGAGGAAGCCCTCAACTTCTTCGGCTACAGCACCTGGGCCGACGTCTTCTCCGCCTTCGAGAACTACCGCGACTACGACTGGGCGGGCCGCTGGCGCGGTTCGCAGCACTACCAGATGTACGCCGCGGACATCGACGCCGTCGCCGCCCAGTCCGTACACATGCCGCCGCCGCAGCAGATGCGCCCGCCGAAGCCGCAGGGCTGGGGCGCCCAGCTGATCACGCTGATCAGGCGGTACGTCTCCGTCATCGCGTCGGACAAGGGCTTCATGGGCCTGATGGTGATCCTGCCGGCCGTCCTCGGCCTGGTCAGCGTCGTCATCCCGGCCGACTTCGGTCTCGGCCCGCCCAAGCCGCCGTCCCGGTTCAACGGCGACGCGGGAACCATCATGCTGATCCTCGCGGTCGGCATGTGCTTCTCCGGCGCCGCGAACTCGGTCCGAGAGCTGATCAAGGAACGGGTGATCTACGAGCGCGAACGGGCCACCGGCCTCTCCCGCTCCGCCTACCTGATGTCCAAGGTCATCGTCCTCGGCGTGATCACGGCCATCCAGGGCGTCATCATCTGCGCCATCGGCTTCTCCACCCGGGACCTCCCGGCGGAAGGCCTGATCATGCCCCCCGCGGCGGAGATCTGCGTCTCCGTGATCGCGCTCGGCTTCACCTCGATGATGTTCGGCCTGGTCATCTCCTCGCTGGTGAAGACCTCCGAGAAGACGATGCCGCTGCTGGTCATGTTCGCGATCGTCCAGGTCGTCTTCACCGGCATCCTGTTCAAGGTGTACGGACAGGTCGGCCTGGAGCAGTTCGCCTGGCTGATGCCGTCCCGCTGGGCCATCGGCGCCGCCGGTACGACGCTGGACCTCGGCCACCTGATGCCGCCGTGGGACCAGAAGAACCCCACCGACCTCGACCCGCTGTGGGAGCACACCGCGAGCCAGTGGGGCATCAACATCGCGGTCCTGCTGGCCCTCGGCGTGATCTGCGGCTTCGCCGTCGCGCGCCTGCTGCGCCGGCACGAGCCCGAGGTCATGCGCAAGTGACCCGGTAGCAAGAACGCGTGAAGGGCGGCACCCCATCGGGGGTGCCGCCCTTCACGCGTCTGTACGGGTCCGTCAGTAGGCGCCGTTGACGTTGTCGATGGAGCCGTAGCGGTCGGCGGCGTAGTTGGCCGCGGCGGTGATGTTGGAGACCGGGTCGTAGATGTCGTGGTCGGTGCCCGGCACGTGGTACGCGTTGAACGTCGGCTGGATGACCTGGAGCAGGCCGATCGACGGGGTGCCGTTCTGGGCGTTGATGTCCCAGCCGTTCATGGCACGGGGGTTGCCGGTGGACTCGCGCATGATGTTGCGGTGCAGCCCGTCGTACGAACCCGGGATGCCCTTCGCCTTCATGATGTCGAGCGCCTCACGGATCCAGCCGTCGAGGTTGTTCGTGTAGACCGGCTTGCGGGCGGCGGCACGGCTCGCGGCCTCCTTGGCCTCGGCGCGCTTCTTCGCGTCCGCCTCGGCCTTGGCCTTCTGCGCCTTCTTGACCTTCTCGGCCTCGGCCTTCGCCTTGGCGGCAGCGGCGTCCTTGACCTGCTTGTCGGCCGCGGCGTGCTGCCTGGCGATGCTTTCCTTCGCGGTGCTGCTGCCCTGGGAGGCGACCATCGCGACCGTTGCCATGTCCTTGTCCTGCGTGCCCTCGGCCTCGGCGGAACCGCCGCCGGGCAGGAGGGTCAGCGTGAGGGAAGCGACGCCGAGTGCGGCGACACCGGCGATCGAGACCCGGTGGGTCTTGGTCAGGCGACTATGGCCAGGCTTGGCGGACATGCAGACGTACCTCTCGGACGGGGAAGCGCCGCGGACTCCGCGACGGCAGCCATTGTTAGCGTCCGCAAAATCGCCAGGCAAAGGTGTGACGTACGAAGCCGGATAGTGGAAGCGGGGTCGGGCAACCCCACCCCGTACCCCCGCAGCGCCCGCTCACACAGCCTTTAACCCTCGACTACGCAGCTTCGTAAGTGATCTGCGTCCTATGCCCGGCCTCACATCGACCGTGTAACAACCTCACCCAAAGTCACCGGAGCAAATCTCATGGTGAACAACCGGGCCGCCCTTCACACGCACCTCGGCCCAGAGCCGCCCCGAGCCGCCCCCTCCACCCGCCCCCAGACCTAGGTCCCCGGTCCCGCCGCCCGAGTCCCGGGCCCGATGCCCCCGGCCGGCCCCCGCCGGTACGGTGACCGCATGACCAGGCCCCGACCCGCACCGCCGAACGCCGGCCTCGCCGCCATCAGCACCGCCCTCCTGGCCATGAGCCGCCACCTGGAGGTCCGCGACGTACTCAAGACGATCGTCGCCTCCGCCCGCGAGCTCCTCGACGCCGAGTACGCGGCCCTCGGCGTCCCCGACGACCACGGCGGCTTCGCCCAGTTCGTCGTCGACGGCGTCAGCGACGAACAGTGGAAGGCCATCGGCCCGCTGCCCCGCCAGCACGGCATCCTCGCCGCGATGCTGCACGGCAACGAGACCGAGCGCCTGGCCGACGTCACCAAGGACCCCCGCTTCGAGGGCTGGCCGAGCGCCCACCCCGACATGTCGGACTTCCTGGGCCTGCCCATCCGCGACGGCGACGAGGTCATCGGCGCGCTCTTCCTCGCCAACAAGCGCTGCCCCAAGCCCGAGGGCGGCTGCGGCTTCACCGCCGCCGACGAGGACCTGCTGACGATCCTGGCCCAGCACGCCGCCATCGCCCTGAACAACGCCCGCCTGTACGAGCGCAGCCGCGAGCTCACCATCGCCGAGGAACGCTCCCGCCTCGCCCACGAGCTGCACGACGCCGTCAGCCAGAAGCTCTTCTCGCTCCGTCTCACCGCCCAGGCCGCCACCGCCCTCGTCGACCGGGACCCCGCCCGCGCCAAGGACGAGCTCCACCAGGTGGCAGCCCTCGCCGCCGAGGCCGCCGACGAACTGCGCGCCGCCGTCGTCGAGCTGCGCCCCGCCGCCCTCGACGAGGACGGGCTCGTCGCCACCCTCCGTACCCAGATCCAGGTCATGGACCGCGCCCACAGCGCCCACGTGGTCTTCGACAGCTGCGGCGTGCGGGCCCTCCCGGCGGCCCAGGAGGAAGCGTTCCTGCGCGTCGCCCAGGAAGCCCTGCACAACGCCCTGCGCCACTCCGGCGCCACCCGCGTCGACGTCGTACTGGAGAAGCGGGACGCAGCCGTCCGCCTCTCCGTGGCCGACAACGGCTCGGGCTTCGAACCTGTCGGGGTACGCCGGGCGGGCCGCCACCTCGGCCTGGTCTCGATGGGCGCCCGTGCGAACGGGATCGGCGGCAGCCTGACGGTGGAATCGGCGCCCGGCAAGGGCACCACGATCACAATGGAGGCCCCCGGTGCCTGAGCCCGGCAACCACGCCCCGACCGGGGACACCCCGCCCCGGGACGCGGCGAAACCCCGCATCCGCGTCCTCCTGGTCGACGACCACCAGGTCGTACGCCGGGGACTGCGCACCTTCCTGGAGATCCAGGACGACATAGAGGTCGTCGGCGAGGCCGGCGACGGCGCCGAGGGCGTCGCCCAGGCGGAGGCCCTGCGCCCCGACGTCGTCCTGATGGACATCAAGATGCCCGGCACCGACGGCATCGAGGCCCTGCGCAAGCTCCGCGAACTCGCCAACCCGGCCAGGGTGCTGATCGTCACCAGCTTCACCGAGCAGCGCACGGTGGTCCCCGCCCTGCGGGCAGGTGCCTCGGGGTACGTCTACAAGGACGTCGACCCGGAGGCCCTGGCCGGCGCCATCCGCTCGGTCCACGCCGGCCACGTACTCCTCCAGCCGGAGGTCGCCGGAGCACTCCTCGCCCAGGACGACCCGCACAGCGGACAGGGCCGGAGCGGCTCCCTGACCGACCGCGAGCGCGAGGTGCTGGCCCTCATCGCGGACGGCCGCTCCAACCGGGAGATCGCCCGCGCCCTCGTCCTCTCCGAGAAGACCGTCAAGACGCACGTCTCGAACATCCTGATGAAGCTGGACCTCGCCGACCGCACCCAGGCGGCGCTCTGGGCCGTCCGACATGGTCTGACGGACTGAGACGGGCCCTGACCGGGGCGAAAGCGGACCGTCGTCCTCCGGTCTGAGATTCATACCGTCGGGTGTAAGTACGCCGGATGGCGCAACCGGATCGGCGGCGGGCCGTTCTTCATGGCGTGCTGCGGCGGCTGGCCGTGGCCATTGCTAGGAGGAACCTGAAGTGAAGAACCTGAAGAAGGCTGCCGCCATCACCCTGGTCGCCGGTGGGCTCGTCGCCGCTGGTGCCGGTGCCGCCTCCGCCACCGGTCACAGCGGTGCCGAGGCCAACGGCAAGGCCGTCCAGTCGCCGGGCGTCGGCTCCGGCAACCTGGTCCAGGCCCCCGTGCACGTCCCGGTGAACGCGGTCGGCAACACCGTCTCCGTCATCGGCGCCCTCAACCCGACCTTCGGGAACGACGGCTTCAACGGCTGACCGCCCTCCTCCGGGGCCGAGTCCCGAGAACGGCCTCCGGCATCAGCCGGGGGCCGTTCCGCATGCCCGGCCCCCGCCCCGCGCGTTAACCGACCGTGCGCCTGTTCGCCCGTACGGGGGCATCCGTGCTCCGGCCCGTGTCAGCCGGTCGGCCCCACCGTTACCCACCGTGCGACCCCGCGGCCCGGGGTCGTTTCGCTGACTTCCGGAGGAACACTTCCCATGAACACTGTCAAGAAGGCCGCCCTGGTCCTCGCCGTCGCAGGCCTCGCCGCGGGCTCCTCTGCCGGTGCCGCCTTCGCCGACGCCGAGGCCAACGGCGCGGCCACCAACTCCCCGGGCGTCGGCTCCGGCAACCACGCCGAGATCCCGGTGCACGTCCCGGTGAACGTCTCCGGCAACACGGCCAACCTCATCGGCGGCCTGAACCCCGCCTTCGGCAACGAGGCCGTGAACGACTGACTTCGCTGCTCCTTCCCCCGTACCACCCGAAGTTCCGTACCACCCGAAGTTCCGCACCACCCGAAAGCCCCGCAGCCCCCTGCTGCGGGGCTTTCGGGCTGCAGTCACCGCCCCCTCACGCCCACCCCCTCACGCCCGCTCCTCCACCACCGACCCGTACGCCGCCACCATCGCCCGCCGGGCCACCCGCTCCACCGGCCGCAAGGCCTCCGCCCGGGCCCAGATCTCCGACGCGCTCACCGCACCCCCGTGCCCGTTCCCCTGGGCCAGCCCCACCACCAGCGCCACCCGCCTGGCCATCTCCAGCACCCGGACCGCCCGCGCCGGATACCCCGGAGCCAGCACCTCCTGCGAGGCCTCCGACCGCGCCCGGTACGCGTCGATCGCCGCCGAGGCCACCGGCCCCGACCCGGCCACATCGAGCCGCGCCAGCACCGCCGTCGCGTCCCGCAGTGCCTCCGCGAGCTCCCGCTCCGCCTCCCCGAGCGACGGCACGTCCGCCGGCGGCGCCTCCCGTACCGCCGTGCACACCCACTCCACCTCGACGTGCACATCCCCCCGGGGCCCGGCCTCGGTCACTTCGGGTACGAGACCCAGCGCCGTCCCCGTACAGATCACCGCCTCCTCGGCCTCCAGCGCCCGCGCGTTGAAGTCCGGCGGCCCGCTGAGTCCCAGCGGATGCCCCGGCGCGGGCAGCGCGACCCGGAAGCCGGTCGCGCCGAGCACCCGCAACCGCCCCAGCGCCAGCGTGAGCCCGACCGGCCCCGACTCCCCGGGCAGCCCGGTCACCCGGTGCACCGCGTCGTCCCCGACAATCGCGACCGCCGCGTCATCCGGCGAGACAAATCCCCCCAACAGGGCATTTCCCCAGGCCGCAAGCATTCCTGAACGTGGTTCCGTGAGCATGGGGACAGCCTAGATTCCGGTACGCACCGGTCCCAAGCACGGGACCGTCCGACCGGTGGCGTAGGTTTTCCCTGGGCGCTGTGCCCACAGGCACAGGCGACATTTCGATACTGCATGGGGAGACAACGCGCTCATGAGCGATGTACTGGAGCTGGTGGACGTATCCGTGGTCCGCGACGGACGGGCTCTGGTGGACGACGTCTCCTGGTCGGTGAAAGAAGGCGAGCGCTGGGTCATCCTCGGCCCCAACGGCGCCGGCAAGACCACCCTGCTGAACATCGCCTCCAGCTACCTCTTCCCCTCCGGCGGCTCCGCCGCCATCCTCGGCGAGACCCTCGGCAAGGTCGACGTCTTCGACCTCCGCCCGCGCATCGGCATGGCCGGTATCGCGATGGCCGAGAAGATGCCCAAGCGGCAGACCGTCCTGGAGACCGTCCTCACCGCCGCGTACGGCATGACCGCCACCTGGCACGAGGACTACGACGAGGTCGACGAGCAGCGTGCCCGCGCGTTCCTCGACCGCCTCGGCATGAGCGAGTACCTGGACCGCAGGTTCGGCACCCTCTCCGAGGGCGAGCGCAAGCGCACCCTGATCGCCCGCGCCATGATGACCGACCCCGAGCTCCTCCTCCTGGACGAGCCCGCCGCCGGTCTCGACCTGGGCGGCCGAGAGGACCTGGTCCGCCGCCTCGGTCGGCTGGCCAGGGACCCGTACGCCCCCTCGATGATCATGGTGACGCACCATGTCGAGGAGATCCCGCCGGGCTTCACCCACGTCCTCATGATCCGCCAGGGCAAGGTCCTCGCCGCGGGTCCCGTGGAGACCGAGCTGACCTCCCGCAACCTCTCGCTCTGCTTCGGCCTCCCGCTCGTCGTCGAGCACCGCGGCGACCGCTACACCGCACAGGGCCTCCCGATGAGCTAGCGGCGACGGGTCCGGCGGAGGTTCGCCGACGTCAACCGCGCCCACACGTACGTCCTTTGCGCCCTGTCCGCGCAGACCAGCCACCCCTACCATGACCGTTGTGGACATGGACGCATGGCTCTGGTGGCTGATCGGCGCGGCGGTGCTCGGCATCGCGCTCGTCGTGACCTCGATGCCCGAACTCGGAATGCTGGCGGTCGGCGCGCTGGCAGGCGCACTCACCTCGTACCTGGGCGGCTCACTCGTCACCCAGGTACTGGTGTTCTCGGCCGTTTCGGTCGCCCTCATCCTCGTCGTACGGCCCATCGCCGCCCGGCACCGCAGTCAACGGCCCCAACTGGCCAGCGGCGTCGAGGCGTTGAAGGGCCGCCAGGCTCTCGTCATGGAACGGGTCGACAACGGCGGGGGCGGCCGCATCAAACTGGCGGGCGAAGTCTGGTCCGCCCGGCCGCTGGACTCGGCCCAGACCTTCGAACCCGGTCAACAGGTCGACGTGGTCGAGATCGACGGGGCCACCGCCGTGGTCATGTGAACACGCACGTGAACCACCCTCCCGCACAAGGGAGTCGGGTGGCCGGAACACCCCGCACACCGCGCCGCCATCTGGCAGTCTCGATCATCACGGCAGGCTCGGTCGTCACCGCAGGACCGAGAGACACGAAGGGCACGGGGAAGCGATGTCATCGATCATCATCGTCCTGATCATTCTGGTGGTGCTGGTCTTCATCGCCCTGATCAAGACGATCCAGGTCATTCCGCAGGCCAGCGCCGCCATCGTCGAGCGCTTCGGCCGCTACACCCGCACCCTCAACGCGGGGCTCAACATCGTCGTCCCGTTCATCGACTCGATCCGCAACCGGATCGACCTCCGTGAACAGGTCGTCCCCTTCCCGCCCCAGCCGGTGATCACCCAGGACAACCTGGTCGTCAACATCGACACCGTCATCTACTACCAGGTGACCGACGCCAGGGCCGCCACGTACGAGGTCGCCAGCTACATTCAGGCCATCGAGCAGCTCACCGTCACCACCCTGCGAAACATCATCGGCGGCATGGACCTGGAGCGGACCCTGACCTCCCGCGAGGAGATCAACGCGGCCCTGCGCGGCGTCCTCGACGAGGCCACCGGCAAGTGGGGCATCCGCGTCAACCGCGTCGAGCTCAAGGCGATCGAGCCGCCGACCTCCATCCAGGACTCGATGGAGAAGCAGATGCGCGCCGACCGTGACAAGCGCGCCGCGATCCTCACCGCCGAAGGCATCCGGCAGTCCCAGATCCTCACCGCGGAGGGCGAGAAGCAGTCCGCGATCCTGCGCGCCGAGGGCGAGGCCAAGGCCGCCGCCCTGCGCGCGGAGGGCGAGGCCCAGGCCATCCGTACGGTCTTCGAGTCCATCCACGCCGGCGACGCCGACCAGAAGCTGCTTGCCTACCAGTACCTCCAGATGCTCCCGAAGATCGCCGAGGGCGACGCCAACAAGCTCTGGATCGTCCCCAGCGAGATCGGCGACGCACTCAAGGGCCTTTCCGGCGCGATGGGCAACTTCGGCCCGATGGGCGGCATGGGCGGTGGTTCCTCCCAGTCCGGCAACGGCAAGGAACGCCGGGAGCAGCCCCCCATCGACTGACCCACCGGCCCCTCCGGCATGATCGCTGCTGCACACACGCATCAGTGATCACTTTCGGAGGGGCACCGCATGACGATCTGGGAGATGCTCGCCGTCTTCGCCGCGGGCATCGGCGCGGGCACCATCAACACCATCGTCGGCTCGGGCACCCTCATCACCTTCCCGGTGCTCCTCGCGACCGGCCTGCCGCCCGTCGTCGCCAACGTCTCCAACACCATCGGCCTGGTCCCCGGCTCCATCAGCGGCGCCATCGGCTACCGCAAGGAACTGGCCGGCCAGCGCGCCCGGATCCTCCGCCTCGGCGCCACCGCCCTGATCGGCGGACTGATCGGCGCGATCCTGCTGCTGTCCCTGCCGTCCTCGGCCTTCGACACGATCGTGCCGGTACTGATCGGCCTCGCGCTGATCCTGGTCGTACTCCAGCCGAAACTCTCCGCCGCCCTCAAGCGCCGCCGCGAGCAGAACGGCGACGCGTCGGCCCCGCACCCCGACGGCGGCCCGGTCCTCCTCGTGGGCCTGCTCCTCGCCAGTGCGTACGGCGGCTACTTCGGCGCGGCCCAGGGCGTCCTCTACGTCTCCCTCATGGGCCTCCTCCTGCACGACACGCTCCAGCGCATCAACGGCGTCAAGAACATCCTGGGCGCCGTCGTCAACGGAGTCGCCGCCGTCTTCTTCCTCTTCGTCGCCGAGGTCGACTGGACCGCCGTCCTGCTGATCGCCGTCGGCTCGGCCCTCGGCGGCCAGCTCGGCGCGAAGATCGGCCGCCGACTGCCCCCGGCGGTCCTGCGCGGAGTGATCGTCGTCGTAGGCCTGCTCGCGATCACCCAGCTCCTGCTGAACTAGACGCACCGAATCGCGAAGAAGCCCGCCTCCACCACGAGACGGGCTCCCTCTCCCACGGACCGCACCACCTAAGCGGCGGACTCCGCCAGCCAGTCGGGCAACGAGTCCCACTCCGCACCCCTCAGCGACAGCAGCATCGCATCGGCCGGAGTGGGTACGAACGGCTCGAACAACAGCGGCATACCCGCCTTCTCCGGGGTCCGGTCGGCCTTGCGGTGGTTGTCCTCGGCACACGAGGCAACCGTGTTCAGCCAGCTGTCCGCACCGCCACGCGACCGAGGCACCACGTGGTCCACGGTCGTCGCCCGTTTCCCGCAGTACGCGCACCGGTGTTGGTCCCGTATCAACACCCCCCGCCTCGACCACGGAGCTTGTCTTCGGAACGGCACCCGTACGTACCTGCTCAGCCGGATCACCATCGGCACCGGAAGATCGACAGCGGCGGCGCGCATGCGCAGCCCGGGATGCGACTTCTCGACCACGGCCTTGTCCGTCAGGACAAGCACCACCGCACGGTTCAGAGTCACCGTCGACAGTGGCTCGAAGCTCGCGTTCAAAACCAGCGTGTCACGCATCCCGCCCACCCTCCGTGTGCCGGCCCACCCCGTGGCGGGCTTGGATCAACTCTCGCGGGACGCGCCGGATCGGACAACGTATTAACGGCGCCCCCACAGGGAGCCGCCACACCCCCCAAACAAAAACTGCCCGCTCCTGATCTCTTTCAAGACCAGGAGCGGGCAAATACCCAATGAATCTTTCCGTACGCGGCTCAGCCTTCGGCCGGAGCCTCGTACTCGGCCACCAGCTGCGCACGCCCGAGCGTGTGGAACCGCAGGTTGAACCCGACGACCGCGGGCGACGCGTCCGCGTCGATGCCCAGCGTCTCGGTGTCCACCGCGTACACGGTGAAGACGTAACGGTGCCGTTCGCCCGCCGGGGGAGCGGCACCCCCGAAGTCCTTCGACCCGTAGTCGTTGCGCGCCTGCAGCGCACCCTCGGGCAGCCCCTCGAACTTCCCGCTCCCGGCACCCGCGGGCAGCTCCGTCACCGACACCGGAATGTCGAAGACCGTCCAGTGCCAGAAACCGCTCCCGGTCGGCGCGTCGGGATCGAAGCACGTCACGGCGAAACTCCGGGTCTCCGCCGGGAACCCCGCCCACCGCAGCTGCGGCGATGTGTTCCCCTCGGCGTAGACCTGTGCGTCCTTCAGTACGGCGCCCTCGGCGACGTCGTCGCTCAGCACGGTGAACGCCGGCACCGGGGGATGGAAGTCATGAGGCAGCGGCGGCCTCTTGGCGTCGTCGGACACGGTCACATCAGCACCTTCCTGCTCATTGCTCTCTGGGCTCTCGCGGACCCCGTGGTGTCGACCCTAGAGCCAGTTGCGCTGCCCACCGACCTGCGCCAGCCACTGGTTGAGGTACCCGGCCCAGTCCGTCCCCTGGAAGTCGTTCAGCCCGACCTGGAACGCCCGGTAGGAGTCGCTGCTCTCGCTGAACATCCCGCCCTTGCGGTCCATCTCCAGGATCACGTCCATCTCACGGTCGTCGGCGACGAACGTCAGCTCGACCTGGTTCAGCCCCCGGTACTGCTGCGGCGGCAGGAACTCGATCTCCTGGTAGAACGGCAGCTTCTGCCGCGTCCCCCGGATGTGCCCGCGCTCCATGTCCGCGCTCTTGAAGCGGAACCCCAGGTGCACGAAGGCATCCAGGATCGCCTGCTGCGCCGGCAGCGGGTGCACGTTGATCGCGTCCAGGTCCCCGGAGTCCACCGCCCGCGCGATCTCCAGCTCCGTCGTCACCCCGATGTCCATCCCGCGAAGCTGCTGCCCGGCGATGCTGGTGACCGGCGTCTCCCAGGGGATGTCCAGCCCCAACGGCACCACGTGCAGTGCCCCCGCCTGCACCTCGAAGGCCCCACCGAGCTTCACCTTGGTGAACTCGATGTTCTGCTTGACCTCCTGCTCGCCGCCCTCGACCTCGACGCGCGCCTGCAGCCCGACGGACAGCGCCTCGATCTGCTGCGCCACGGACCCGCCCTGGATCCGCACCTCACCCTGCACCACCCCACCGGGTACGACATTGACCTCGGTGAGCTCCGTCTCGACGGACGCCCCACCCGCACCCAGGCTCGCCAGCAGCTTCTTGAATCCCACGGCTTTCCCCATTTCTCGGTCCTGACCAGTACAAACGCTCAACCCGGCCGCCCGGTTCCGCACCTACCCAGGCAGCGGGCTCCCAACAAGCCGTGTTCCACTACCCTCGATGGGCATGATCGCGACGACCCCAGACCGTACGCCGCTCACCCGCGACTTCTTCGCCCGACCCGTACTGGACGTGGCCCCCGACCTGCTGGGCCGCACCCTGGTCCGCCACACTCCCGAGGGACCCGTCGAACTCCGCATCACCGAAGTAGAGGCATACGACGGCGAACGCGACCCGGGCTCCCACGCCTACCGGGGCAGGACCGCCCGCAACGCCTCGATGTTCGGCCCGCCGGGACACGCGTACGTCTACTTCATCTACGGAATGTGGTTCAGCCTCAACCTGGTGTGCGGCCCGGAGGGCAAGGCGAGCGGTGTCCTGCTCCGCGCCGGCGAAGTCACCGTGGGCGCCGACCTCGTACGCAAACGGCGACTTTCAGCCCGAAACGACAACGAACTGGCCAAAGGCCCCGCCCGCCTGGCCACCGGCCTCGACATCACCCGCGCCCTGGACGGCACCGACCTCTGTGCGGACGGAGCCACCCCCCTGTCCGTACTGCACGGCACCCCGGCCCCCACTGACCAGCACGAAAGCGGTCCCCGCACCGGAGTGGGCGGCGAAGGAGCGGTCCACCCCTGGCGCTTCTGGATCACCGGCGACCCCACGGTCAGCCCGTACCGCGCCCACAAGCCACGTAACCGTGCAACTTGACGCGACCCCGTCGCCCGCCTAACGTAGCCCGAGCCGCTTGAAACGGGCACTGCTGTCGGCACGGTCCATCGGACCGAACCAAGCAGCCCCCGGAGCGGCCAACCACTACTACGACTTCCCTAACGGGTCTGAATTTCGGCATGCCTGAATTCATTCCCACCGACTCGATTATGAGTCGCCGGGAAAAGCCGCTAAAGTAGTGAACACGCCGAAAGGCAAGACCCTCCAACGGTCACCGGAAACAAATACCAAGCCGGAAACGGCGCGGAAATGATCTGGTAAGGTTGGAAACGCAAGAACAAAACGCAACACCGAACGAAATCGTCCGGAGGAAAGCCCGCGAGGGTGAGTACAAAGGAAGCGTCCGTTCCTTGAGAACTCAACAGCGTGCCAAAAGTCAAC
>NZ_JBVIMX010000049.1:0-16201 GCF_055579625.1 Streptomyces sp. NPDC032721
TGTTGCAACGACCCCTGGAATTCGCCCACAACACCGGGGGACTTCTGATGGAGGCAGTGCTCGGGGGCACTGTCCCTTTCAACGACCCTCCCGGCCGACGGGTCACGGCCCGCGCGGACCAACCAACCGCTGTCTTGCCCAGCCGGGGGCAGAACCTGCTGGTGGAGGAGGCATGGCCGGGCGGGTTTCGTGCCGGTGCTTCGAGGCCGGGTGGGTGGCAGGGCTTGCGCGGCTGGTGTGTGGTTCGCCGCCGCCTTTGTGTGTTCGCTGCGGCGGCGGCCGGGCGCGGGAACCCCTCAGGGTGTCCTCGCGCGGGTGCCCTCGGGTGGGGTGGGGCAGCGGGAGTTGCCCCACCCCACCCGAGGGCCGGGGCTGGAACCGCGTTCTCTGTGGGTGCGGCTCCAGCTGGTCATCGCGAGTCTTGAGGGCTCGGGGGCTGGGAGCCGGCGTGCGGGCGGAGCCCGACGTTCAGAGGGCAGCGTAGAAAGCCGTGGGCGGCGGTGGAAGCAGGTGCCCGGGTTTTGGCCGGTTCGGGTTCACACCGCGCGAACCGGTGGTGCCAGGCGGGGTCTTGCGGTATTGGCGTGGGGGCGGAGCGCGGCCTCAACAGGATTCTCCGGTAAAAAACTTGGCTCCGTGCGGCTGATACAGCCGCGAGGCGGCGGCAGTTGGGGGCTATCGGTGGGATCGATCGCCTGCTTGGCGAGTTGCTCGTGGGTGAGGCGATGCCCGTTCTCGTTCGCGGCGTTGAGGAGAGCAAGGGGCTTGTCGTGTTAGGTCTGGAAGGCGGTGGCGACGGCCTTGTGAGTGGACGTTAAGTCCGTTTCTGGTAGCGGCCTCGTCCGGGCTGGGTGAGGAAGCCTTGGCGGGTGAGGCGTCCGAGGCGGGCACGGGTGACGTTCACCGATGCCTCGTCGGTGGGCATGCCGAGGAGTTCGTGCAGCTCACGGGCTCTGAATGCCCGGCCGGGGTGCTCGTTGAAGGCATTCACGATGGCCTGGTAGGCAGTGCTCGTCTCGGTAGTTTCGGGTTCGTCTTGGGCCGGTGCGAGTTCTGCGATCACCTTCCGGGTTATGGCCAGGTCGGCGATTCGCGCTTCGGTCTCGGCCAGGCCGGCGGTCAAGTGCTCTATCTGAGCGCGTAGTTCACCGGCCCGGGCGGTGGTCTCCTCGTGCTGGGCCTGGAGTCCGGCCAGGAGCTCGGTGATGTTCACGCGGCCAGCTGGAGGGTGTCGCGCCAGGCCAGACTTGGTGTGGTGAGACGGCGGGCCATGTTCGCGATGGATGCCCAGTAGACACGCGAGGCGGAGGTGTCGGGACGGTGGTCGTACTCGCGCGCCAGACGACGGTGCAGCATCAGCGTGCCGTTGACCTGCTCCACGATCCACCGCTTGGGCTGGGGGATGAAGCCTTTGCCCTGATCGTCGGGGTTGCGGCGGACTACCTCGACGACGATGTCCAACAATGCGCCATGGATGACAACTTGATCCTTGAAACCCTGGTCCACCAAGGCCTTCTCCAGCCGGTTCCCGCACTGCTCGGCGGCCTGGTCGAGCAGTGCCGTGCCGGCAGCGTTGTCGTGGGCGGATGCGGCCAGCACGACGGCACCGATGATCAGCCCCAGAACGTCGACGGCCAGTCCCCGCTTGCGGCCCGAGACCTTCTTGTTGGCGTCCAGCCCCGTCGTGGTCCTGGGGACACCGGCAGCCGCGCGGACAGACTGGGTGTCGATGATCACGAGGGACGGGTCCTCTAACCGCCGGGCCCTCTCCCGTACCTGGCAGTGCAGGAGTTCCTGAATCCGCTGGTCAAGGCCGTCCTCGCGCCACAGGCCGAAGTAGTAGAACACCGCAGACCAGGCCGGTAAGTCATGCGGAAGGAGGCGCCACTGACAGCCCGTCCGGTTCTGGTAGAAGATCGCGTTCACGATCTCCCTCAGGTCACAGGATCCGGGATCCCCGGTCGCCGAACGGGCCACCCGGTCCTGCTTCCAGGCCGTGATCATCGGTTCGATCAACACCCACTGCTCGTCCGACAAGTCGCTGAGGTACGGCTCTCTCTTCATGCCCCGCATCTCAGCATGGACATGCTCAACCGGCCTCCTGCACGGCGATCGTTACCACGATCGAGCGATCACGAACCGAGGAAGATCTGACTTAACGTCCACTCATCCGTACGAGGTGGCGCACGTCCACTTGTACGCCGACAAGAACCTCATCGGCCAGGCCCCGCCCTAGCCGTGGCAGCGACTGTCCTGCGGCGACGGCGCCAAAGGACTACGGGCTCTACGACTGGGCGGCGGCGCGGCTGCCGTCGGTGTGGGAGTTCTACGGCGACGAGCCCACCCGGCAACGCTGGATGCTCGCACGCCGCAGCATCACCCGCCCCGACGAGATCGCCTGCTACCTGGCCAGCGCCCCGATGGATGCCACCGTTGCCGATCTGGCCCGCATCGCGGGCTGCCGCTGGAAGATCGAGGAGTGCTTCCAGAGCGCGAAGAACGAATGCGGGTTGGACCAGTACGAAGCCCGCCGTTACATCTGCTGGTACCGGCACATCACCCTCGTCATGCTCGCGCACATCTTCCTCGCCGCGATGGCAGTCCAGGAACGCGAAAAAGGGGTGACACGACACACCCGACCTCGTGGACCTTACCCCGGCCGAAATCCGCCGTCTGCTGGCAGTTGAATCCCCACACCATCCTGCGCGACGCGATCATGCAGTGAGGTGGTGACACTGGAGACGCCTCCACCAAGCACGCGCCCGACGCTGCCACTACACGCGGCGCGGTCACACCTTCGCGAGATGCTCCGGCGGGCAGATCCCGCCACTGCACGCCGGTCCGCACCCGGTAGAGCACGCCGTTGATCACCCGACGGTGGTCGCTCCACCGACCACCACGCGCACCCCAGGAGGCAAGAACGACTCCAGCCGATCCGACTCCGCATTCGTCAGATCCCCACGGCCCATGAACCCAGCCTGGCCCCAACGCCCCACCCACGTCAGGAGATCCGAGAAACAGTGCCAATCCAGGCTTCTTCATCCTGATTGGCCCTCTTGGGGGGGAACAAGTATGTGGCCTATGCCGGAGGGCCGCTCGCGGGCGCGGTGCCGCCACGGTGTACCGGTGCCAGTACGCGAGCATTAGAGGTGAAATGGCCATTTCTGAAGAAAAGCACGCCTCGAACTTGTGATTTGAGTCACTCGCAAATTTTCCGTTTAGTGAAATATGACCCATATCTTGAACTGGATCTTTACATTGCCACTACATACATTCACTCTTCGGTTCCCAAATTCGGGGGATCTTCAACTTCCTTGATGCTGGGGTGGGTTATGTGGGGGCATGTGCGCATGCGGGGTGGAACTGGGGCGCTGGCGGGGTTGTTGAGCCTTGCGGTAGTGCTGGGGTTGCCAGTAGGCGTAGCGGAGGCTTCTCCTGCTGAGCAGCCGAGGGCACTCCCTGCTGCCGGGGGGCCTTCTGCAGGAGAGGCAAGCGTCGATCAGGCACTGGCGGTTGCTGAGCGGACCGGGCAGCCGGTTGAGGTGCTCTCACAGCGAGGTGAGAGTCGGGATGTGTTTGCCACGCCGGATGGGAACTTGGAGGCCCGGGAGTACCTCCGCCCAGTGCGGACGCGCAGTGAGAACGGGTGGAAGCCCGTCGACACGGACTTGGCGAAGACTCCCGAGGGGGGGATTGCGCCGAAGGCAGCTACGGTCGGTCTGACATTTTCCGGTGGCGGTTCGACACCGCTGGTGCGCATGCAGAAGGGCGGGCGGGAACTGGCGCTTTCCTGGCCGGGTGACCTTCCGGCACCTGTACTCGAAGGGCCCACGGCAACGTATCGCGAGGTGCTGCCAGAGGTTGACCTGCGGATGGGGGCGCAGGAAGACGGGTTCACTCAGTTGCTGGTGGTCAAGTCGGCCAAGGCGGCGGCGAGTCCGCAGGTTGCTGAGCTGCGGTTGAAGCTGGCTACGGACGGGATGGACGTCAAGGAGACCACCGAAGGCGGTCTGGAGGCCTTGGACAAGGGGGCGAAGGCTCCTGTTTTTGAGGCGCCGAAGCCCATGATGTGGGACTCCAGTACCGGCCCGGACAGCGCGGCGACGGTAGCTCCCCAGGGGGCTGCAACCGCGAGGGCGAAGCGCGTGGCCAAAGCCACCGGGAGTGAAGAGCCGGGTGCCGGTGACTCGGGCAAGCTGGCGCCGGTCGGTGTGGAGGTGCCGGCTGGAGGTAAGGAGCTGGTGCTCACGCCGGACATAGACCTGCTCAAAGCCAAGGACACGACGTATCCGGTGTTCATTGATCCGCAGTGGTACTCGCCCCGGGCCGCTGCGTGGACGATGGCGTCGAAGTACTGGGCATCTTCGCCCCAGTGGAAGTTCAACGGTGAGACGAACGCCGGTCTGGGTTTCTGTGGCTGGGACTACTGCATGCCGCAGGACACCAAGCGGCTCTTCTATCAGATCCCTGTCTCCACGTTCTCCGGAAAGTCGATCTTGTCGGCCGAGTTCGTGGTTCGCAACGTTCACTCGGCGTCGTGTCAGGCACGCAATGTAGAGCTGTGGCAGACGAAGCCGATCTCGGCCTCGACGACCTGGAACTCACAGAACGCCGCCGGATTCTGGCAGAAGCAGATCTCGTGGAGCTCGTTCGCCTACGGGGCGGAGGGGTGTGCGGCCAAGGATGCAGAGTTCAATGTGAAGGCGGCGGTGCAGGCTGCGGCGAACGCGAAGTGGTCATCTTTCACCTTCGGGATGAAGGTATCGACCGAGACTGACCGCTATACATGGAAGCGGTTCTCGGACAAGGCGTACCTGCGGGTGAAGTACAACCGGCCGCCGGTACAGGTCAAGACGTCGCAGCTGGCGATGGAGTACGGCGGCGTATGTTCTACAACGGTGCCGCGGGTGCGGACCCTGGGGAAGATCTACGTCAACGGCGTCACCGACCCGGATGGCGACAATGTGGCATTGCAGATCCAGGCGAAGTGGGACGCGGGTGACGGCAAAGGCACGGTGACTCGTTGGGGGCCGGCACTTACCGGTTACAAGAAGTCGGGGTCGAACTTCACGTTGAGCCTGCCGACGTCAATTCCGGTGAACAAGCAGGTGCTGTGGCACGTACGGTCCTTCGACGGGGCCCAGTATTCGCCGTGGTCCTCCGACGGCACGCCGTCAGCGTGCTACTTCGTCTACGACACCTCGGTACCGAAGAGCCCGACGATCACCTCCGGCGACTATCCGGCATCAGATTCGGACAATCCCGAAGACCCCTGGTACGACGGTGTGGGGCAGTACGGAACGTTCCAGATCAAGGGTGCGGACACCGATGTCACCAAGTACTGGTACGGATTCAATACCAACCCGTCCTCCAAGAATGCTGTGACCACTACGGGAGGTGCTGCCAAGGCTGTCAACCTCCTCCCTGCCAAGGCGGGCTTGAACTTCGTGACCGCTCAGGCATTCGACCAGGCAGGCAACGGCTCCGCGCCGCACACCTACCAGTTCCGCGTCAAGGGCGGGCAGCCGGAGCGTGCGGCCTGGGCACTTGATGAGGCAGTCGGTGCGACGAAGGCCGAGTCCGCCACCCCGCAGCGGGTCGTGCGATTGGGCGGGGGCGCTGCCCTGGGAGCCGCAGGCAAGAAGAACACGGCCCTGCACCTGGACGGCACTACCGGCTATGCGGTGTCCGATATCCCTCCCATCGACACCAGTGCCAGTTTCTCTGTGGCGGCCTGGACCAAACTCGACAAAATTCCGACGACTCCGGCGATCATCGCCACTCAGCCCGGCAACCACACACCAGGCTTCGAGCTGTACTACAGCGCGGACCTCAAGCGGTGGGTGTTCAACCAGTACACCGAGGACAAGCCCGGAGCCGCGATCGCCCGTGCCATGGCCCCGGTGGCCGGGGGCGTGCAGGCGGGTTCCTGGGCTCACCTGGTCGGGGTCTATGACGACGCAGCCAAGCAGTTGCGCCTGTACGTGGACGGCAAACTCGCCGGTTCCACCGCGTACAGCACCGCATGGGAAGCACGGCGCGGCCTGCAGCTGGGGTCGGGGGTATACAGCGGCACACGCTCCGCATTCTTCCCCGGCACGATCGACGACGTGCAGATCTTCGACCGTGCGGTGACGGCGGCCGACGTGACCCAGCTGCACCAGGGTGCCGAGGCAGCCGCCGGTCGTCCCGCCCGTGCACAGTTCCCGCTGGACGAGCCCGCCATCGACAAGGAAACTGTCGGGCACGCGGCTGCCCAGCCACTCACCCTCCGCGGGGGCGGGGCCGCGGGAGCAGCGGGCATCGCGGGCAAGGCGCTCAAGCTCGACGGTGTCAACGGTTACGCCGATACCACGGGTCCGGTGCTCAACACCGCCCGCTCCTACGCGGTCTCGGCCTGGGCTCAGGTTCCTCCGGCTGGCACAGCCGGCAACCGCACGGCAGTCAGCCAGGGCGGCAAATATTACGGTGCGTTCTATCTCTCGTACGACGCGGGGATCAAGAACTGGGCTCTGCGTACCTCGCAGGCCGACGTGATGGACGGCAATATCCGCGACCAGGCTGTCGAGGCGGTCGCCCCGCTGAGCAGTCCTGGAACGTGGGCACACCTGGTGGCCGTGCACGACGCGACTGCCCAGCGCATCCACTTCTACGTCAACGGAAGACTGCAAGGCAGCGCGGCAGCCCCCAAGGTGTGGGACGCGAATGGGCCCGTGCAGATCGGCCGTTCGCTGTGGAAGGCAAACTACGGCGACTACTTCCCCGGCACGATCGACGACGTCCGTCTCTTCGACCGTCCGGTTGCTGAGGAAGAGGTGCAGCAGATCTTCCGGCAGAGCCCTGTTCTCAAGGCCCGCTGGATGCTGGACGTTGCGACCGGTGTGGACTCGCCGGACGACGCGAAGTTGCAGAGCGCCCTGAAGTTGCAGGGCGGTGCCTCCATCGGGACCGGGTTCCTCGATTCCGGGCTAATGCTGGACGGCAAGTCCGGCTATGCGGACGCTGCCGCGATGCCTATCGACACCAGCAGCAGCTTCACTGTGACGGCATGGGCACAAGCCTCCGCCCTGCCCGACCACCCTGTATCCGTGCTGAGCGCGGAAGGCGGTGCGAAGAGTGCTCTGGACCTGCGGTTTGTCCCGGATACGACCGCAGCTGCGGGACCAGGACGGTGGGAACTCGCCCTGCCGGACAAGGACGCTGCTGACGCTGTGGTCTCGCAGGTCAAGCACAGCGAGTTCGCCAATGCCGCCGACTGGAACCATCTGGCAGTCGTGTACGACGGGTTCGCCAAGGAAGCCCGCCTGTACGTCAACGGCGTTCTCCAGGACTCCGTTTGCGGGGATACCCTGGACGGTGAGGGCGAATCCAAGTGCGCCGATCTGGCCTCCTGGGCTCAGGACACCCTGACCTACAAGGCGGGGAAGTCCCTCCAGATCGGCCGGGCCAAGGACGGCGCCGCGTGGGGCAGCTACTTCCCCGGCGCGATCGACGATGTCTGGGCCTTCCAGGGCGCGCTGAATGAGTCGCAGGTCGCGGAGCTGGCCCGCTCCTGGTTCGACCTTCCCACTGAAGTCCCCGCCGGTAGCTGACTGCACGGGTGGGAGCCCGGCATCGTCCGGGCTCCCACCCGCATGTCTCTGTGCCCCCTTTTTTTCCGTGCCGGGTCCCGCGTTGATGCAGGCTCCGGTTCTCAGCCGCAATGGATCTGGAACCCATGAGACGACACACCGCGCCCTCCTTGAGTGGGCGCCTGCTCCGCAGGACATCACTCGTTCTGTCAACAGCCCTGATAGCCACGCTTGTTCAGGCAGCGGCCGTTCCGGCGGCGACTGTGAGCAAGGAACTGCCGGGGCTGCCCAGCGCCGAGAAGCCCGTGGCCGGCACCGATGGCATCAAGATCAAACCCCGTGCGATGGCCAAGGGGCCCAAAACCCCCGCGAAGGCGCCCAAGGTGGCCTGGCCGCAGGAAGCAACGACGACCGTCACGCTTCCCGACGCCAGAGCGAAGAACGGCAAGGGGCTAGTCGCTGCGAAGGGACTACCCCTGAGTGTCGGCCGTACCTCTGATGCTGGAACGGCCGCGAGCCGAATGCTGGCCCAGGCCGGTCCTGCCACGGTGGAAGCCCGGATTCTGGACCGGGCGAAGACTCAACGTGCCGGCGTGACCGGCCTGTTGTTCACCCTTGCACCCAAGGCCGCACCGGCAACTTTGGCCGCGGAGCGCACATCCGGACCGGTCAAGGCCAACCTCGGTCTTCGAGTCGACTATCGGAACATCGCTGAGGCGTTCGGTGGTTCCTACGCCTCACGTATGCGCCTGGTACAGCTGCCCTCGTGCGCTGTGACCACCCCTGACAAAGAATCCTGCCGCACCGAGAAGCCGATCGACACCGTCAACGACACCAGCCAGCACACCCTCACCGCCAAGTCCGTCAGCCTGCAGGGCTCTGCTCCGGCTGTCTTCGCCGCTGCCGCCGGTACATCGGGTGGCAAGGGAGACTATAAGGCGACGTCCCTCTCGGCCTCGTCCACCTGGGCAACGGACCTCAACACAGGTGACTTCACCTGGTCCTACGACATGGAGGCCCCGGAGGTACCGGGTGGTCTCAAGCCCAGTGTGGGGCTGTCGTACTCCTCCAGTGCCATCGATGGCCGCACCAGTTCCTCGAACAACCAAGGGTCGTGGGCCGGAGACGGGTTCGAGATGTGGCCCGGGTATATCGAGCGGCGCTACAAGCCTTGCGCGGACGAGGGGGTGAAGAACGCCGACGGCATCAAGCCCGGCGACCGGTGCTGGGCCTACGACAACGCCTTCATCTCGTTCAACGGCAAGAGTGGCGAGCTCGTGCCCGCAGGCAACGACGAGTTCAAGCTCAAGCGCGACGACGGCACCCGCATCAAGCGTCTCGCTTCCGCAGCGCGCGGGAACGGTGACAATGATGGCGAGCACTGGCGTCTGACCGCTCCTGACGGGACCCAGTACTTCTTCGGCTACAACCGGCTTCCCGGTTGGACCGACGGCAAGGAGACCACCGACTCCACCTGGACCGTTCCCGTCTACGGCAACAACGCCGGTGAGCCGTGCCACGCGACTGCGTTCGCCGATTCCTGGTGCCAGCAGGCCTGGCGGTGGAACCTCGACTACGTCGTGGACCCGCACGGGAACGCGATCGGCTATCACTACGCCAAGGAAACCAACTCCTACGGGCGCAACCTAAAGGACACCGACGACACGCCCTACACCAGGGGCGGATACCTGAAGCGTATCGACTACGGCCTGACGTCCGCCAACCTGTATGCGGACAAACCCCAGGGCCAGGTCTGGTTCACCAATGCCGAACGATGCCTTCCTCGCGCCGGTGTCACCTGCGCCGAGAACACGATCGACACCCAGGCACCCGACTGGTACGACACCCCGTGGGACCTGAACTGCAAGGCTGGGACCAAGTGCGACAAGGGCCGCCTCTCACCGTCGTTCTGGACGCGCAAGCGCCTCACCGACGTCACCACTCAGGTGCTCAAGGCAGACGGTACCTACGGCAAGGTCGATTCCTGGAAGCTGGACCACCGCTGGGGCATGGCCGACACGGACTACCAGCTGCTGCTCGACAGCATTCAGCACACCGGCCACACCGCCACCCCCGCCATCACACTGCCGAAGACCACGCTCGCGTACACCCAGTTGGAGAACCGGCTCGACAAGACCGGCGATGGCTACCCCCCGTACATCAAGGCACGCCTGTCCAGCATCGCCGACGAATCGGGCGGTCAGATCGACGCCAACTACTCGGCTCCGGCCTGTACCTGGAGCGCGCTGCCGACTCCTGAGACCAACACCACACGATGCTTCCCCCAGTTCATCGGGGGCGACGGCTCGGACGCCGCCGACCGCGAGTGGTTCAACAAGTACGTGGTCACTTCCGTGAGCGCCACGGACCGCACCGGCGGCTCTCCCGACAGAGTCACGCAGTATCAGTATCTCGGGGATGCGGCCTGGCACTTCGACGACGACGACGGCCTGACCAAGGAGAAGGAGAAGACCTGGTCCCAGTGGCGTGGCTACGGTCAGGTCCGTGTCCAGACCGGTGGCCAGGGCGGCGTGGGTGCCATGAAGACCCAGCAGGACTCCTACTTCCTGCGTGGTATGAACGGTGACCGCAAGACCACCAGCGGAGGCACGAAGACCGTCTCTGTGCCCCTCGGCGAAGGTGAAGGGGAGGCCATCAGCGACCACGAAGCGGTCGCCGGCTTCGGATACAAGACCGTCTCGTTCGACAAGCCCGGCGGCAAGATCCTCGCCAAGGACATCAGCAGGCCCTGGTACCACGAGACCGCCAAGAAGGTCCGTGACTGGGGCACGGTGACGGCCAACCTCACTGGCGCCTCCACCAGCAAGAGCTGGACCTCGCTGGACAACGGTGCGGGCGTGAGGTGGCGCACGACGTCGAAGTCCACAAAGCAGGATATTGTCGCGGGGCGTGTCACCGAGGTCACGGACTTCGGTGATGACGCAGATCCGGCGGACAGCCAGTGCACGCGCACCACCTATGCCACCAACACAGAAACGAATCGCCTCAATCTGCCCTCCCGCGTAGAGGTCGTTGCCAAGGCTTGTGACGCGGCGACGGACCGCTCCAAGGACGTCGTGTCCGACGTGCGCACCGCCTATGACGGCGGAGCCTACGGCGCAGCCCCGACCCGTGGTGAGACGACTGCCACAGCTGTCCTCAAGAGCCATGACGGGTCGAAGGCCACCTACCTGGAAACAGGAGCGACCTTCGACACCTACGGGCGCCAGCTGACCACGACCGACCTGACGGCCAACGTCACGGTGGTGGGCGACGCAGCACCGGTGCGCACTCCGCGCAGCGACGGCCGCATCACCACGTCCACCTACATTCCGGCCACGGGCAGGCCCACGCAGACCAAGCTCACCACTCCGCCGGCGAACCCGCAGGTCGCCGCGACTGCCCAGACGACGACCACGGACGTCGATCCTCTGCGCGGTCTGGTGGTGAAGCAGACCGACACGAACAACGGCGTCACGACCTTCGCCTTCGATGCGCTCGGCCGTGCCTCGAAGACCTGGCTCGCGGACCGCAGCACCACACAGGTGCCGAACTATCAGTACGAGTACAGCATCGCCGACGGCAGGCCTGTCGCCGTCGCCACGAAGGTGCTGAATAACAAGGGCGGTCAAATCGCCTCCTACAGCCTGCTCGACGGGTTCCTGCGCGAACGCCAGACCCAGGCGCCAGGCCCGGACGGCGGGCGCATCCTCACCGACGTCTTCTACGACGAACGCGGACTCGCCGCCAAGAGCTTCGCCCCGTACTACGCCACGGGCAAGCCCGGCACCGACATCTTCAAGCCAGCCGACGCACTGGCGGTGGAGACCCAGACCCGCACGGTCTACGACGGACTGAACCGGCCCGTGGAATCTACCCAGATCGCCGGTAACGGCGACGGCGGAACGGTACTCGGCACGTCCAGGACGACCTACAGCGGCGACCGAACCACCGTCATCCCGCCCATCGGTGGTACCGCCACCACTACCCTCACCAACGCACACGGCAAGACCACCGAACTGCGGCAGCACCACACCCGCAGCGCGGAGGCCCCCTATGACACCACGAAGTACCAGTACACGCCGCGCAACGAGCTGTCCAAGGTAACGGACCCTGCGGGCAACAGCTGGGGCTACACCTACGACCAGCTCGGCCGCAAGGTCCAGTCTGTGGATCCGGACAAGGGCACGGCCACCACGGTCTACGACGACCGCGGACAGGTCACCTCCGCCAAGGGATCGCGCAGTGACGCTCCCGCGCTGGCCTACGTATACGACAACCTCGGGCGTAAGACCGAACTCCACGAAGGCACAACCGCAGGCCCGCTCCGGGCCAAGTGGGTATACGACACGGTCACGGGGGCCAAGGGCCAGCTCGCCGAATCCACCCGTTACGTGGGTGACCAGGCCTACACCTCCAAGGTCACCGACTACGACGCCCACTACCGGCCGGTGAAGACCGCCATAGTCATTCCCGCCTCCGAAGGAATCCTGCAGGGCACCTACCAGACCGGAACCGCCTACCTCCCCTCAGGACTGGTCGGAGGAATCAGTTACTCGGCGGCAGGCTCCCTCGCTGGCGGCTCGGTCAACTACACCTACGACGAAGAAACCCTGCGCCCCATCTCGGTCTTCGGCCAGGGCATCACCAGCAGCACGAGCTACAGCCTCACCGGCAAGCCCCTCCAGTACGGTATGGGCCTGACCACCGGCGGCAAGAAGTCCCAGGTCACCAACACCTACGAGTGGGGCACACAGCGGCTTGCCACCTCCCGAGTGGACCGCCAGGACCAGGCGGGCGTCGATCGCAACGTCACCTACAAGTACGACGAAGCAGGCAACGTCCTGTCGATGGCCGACGTCTCACGCACCGGCATCGACAACCAGTGCTTCACCCAGGACTACCTCGGCCGGCTGACGGAAGCCTGGACCCAGAACACCCCTACCTGTGCCGCAACCCCGGCGGCCGACAAGGTCGGCGGACCGGCCCCGTACTGGCAGTCCTTCGCCTACGACAAGTCTGGCAACCGAGCCACCGAAACCCAGCACAGCACCACCGGTGACCCCACCAAGGACACCAAGCGCACCTACAGTTACCCCCTAGCGGGCAAGCCCCAGGCACACAGCCTCTCCTCAGTCACTACCACGAGCCCCACCGGCACGAAGACGGACGCCTACACCTACGACACGGCCGGCAACACCCTTACCCGCCCCGGACAGAAACTGACCTGGGACGCCGAGGACCACCTCTCCAAGGTCGCAGAGGGGGACAAGACCACCGACTACCTCTACGACCCCGACGGAAGCCGACTCATCGGCCGCACGGCCACCGAGACCACCCTGTACCTCGGTCACACCGAAGTTGTCCTGCCCAAGGGCGCCGGAAAGGCCAAGGCCACTCGCTACATCGACCTCGGTGGTGGTCAGAGTGCCGTCCGCAATGACGACGGCTCCTTCGCCTTCACCGTGAGCGACCACCACGGCACCGGCGAACTCGCCATCCAGGCAGCAGACCTCGCACTGTCCCAGCGTCGGGCGCTGCCGTTCGGTGGTTCCCGAGGAGAATCCCCCAAGTCCTGGCCCGGTACCAAGGGATTTGTCGGCGGCACCGATGACAGCAAGGCCACCGGCCTCACCCACCTCGGCGCCCGCGAGTACGACCCGTCCCTCGGCCGCTTCATCTCCGTCGACCCGCTGCTCGACCTGGCGGACCCGCAGCAGATGAACGGCTACACCTATTCCAACAACAACCCCGCCACGCTCTCCGACCCCAGTGGCCTGCGTCCCATGGGCGCCTGCGACCATGGCGGCGCGTGCAACGTAGGGTCAGCAGAAAAGCCGAAGTGGGAAACCTGGACTCCGAACAGCAACGGAGGCTGGGACTGGGGTTGGAGCTCCTCAGACACGCAGACCTACAAGGACAAATCAAGTGGGCAGTCCTACGAGGTAACCACTCGCGTCCAGTACAGGCACAAGTCCGGTTACTCCGCGAATTGGGTGGCCACCCCCAAGCCCAAACCGAAGCCGCCAGTCGTCTTCCACGGCTGGGCGATGGGCACCAACCCCAACTACAACCCCAACGTCACGGATTCATGGATCAAGAGGCCGCCACTCTCTGTCTTCCAGAAGATCGCCCTTGGAGTCGTCTCGGGGCTCGGACTGGCCGTGGTGGTAGCGCCAGTTTTGTTGGCGGTCGGGCCAGAGATATCCGCGGCCTGCCTCGCGAACCCGGCAGGATGTGCGGAAATCGCGGCCGAGGTGGGGACAGGCGGAGCGGCCGGAGGCAGCCTGACGGCGATTAAGCCCAAGGCGATTACCGCAGGGAAGGCCCCGATTCCGGAATCGGCGACTTTGTATGGTCCATTCCATCGCCTGGGTGGGGGGAGAACCCAAACCAGCAAGGTCACGGATGACGTGATCGCTTCGGGGGAGCTTTGGGGGACGTATGCGAGGCATGGAGGTGAGCCCATGGCACAAGCCCATCGCGGGCCGCTTCCGTCGGATGCCAAGCCTGGAAGCTTCGAGTTCTATACGTCGGTAGCGCCCAAGCCGGAAGGCAAGAGCTATCCTGGCTATGCAACTTGGGAAGCCGGGAGTGAAGCAGTCAGGGAATTCCGATCCAATGGGACGGATTGGGCAGCTATACCCGCCTATGTTACAGGGGTAATCAGGTGAGAAGACTAGAAGATCGTGAATTTGAACGGAAGGGGCGAAAAGAATTTCTAGCACAGCTAGATATCTCGATGGAGTCCCTAGAAGGGCGATGGGGAGTACATGAGGTGGTCATAGATGATCTGGGCCCGTGGGAGATATTCTACTTTGAGCTCGCAAACGGGGCTCAGCTTTGTCTGTCTCGCGAGGTGGAAAATGCTCCAGTCCCTGGGTATATTCTCACCGGTCCTGTCGGGCTACCTCTTCAGGAAACCATTGAGTCCTTCCTGTTGGAATTGGATGGCGTGGTGCCCCCACGCGTCACTCATGTGCGAAGAGACTGACGGCTACTTGTCATAGAGGCTAAGGCTTGTCCCGCAATGATCTTCGGATGAATGTGGACCGGGCATGGCGCGACGGTCGGCCTACCCGGAGAGGGTGAGGTTGTGCAGGCGGGCGACGCCGAGCATGGCGTGGTGGACGCCGTTACCTTTGAGGCGGCAGTCGCGGAGGATCTTCCAGGTCTTCATGCGGGCGAAGGCGTGCTCGACGCGGGCGCGTACCCGCTTGTGGGAGCGGTTGTGTTGCTGCTTCCAGTCGGGCAGTTCCTCGCCGGCCCGGCGGCGGTGCGGCATCACGAGCCCGGTTCCTGGATAGCCGCCGTCGGCGATCGTCATGGTCTTGCCGACGGCGGCCTTCGCTCCCGATTCCTCCCAGGCTCTGCAGTCGTTGCGGTTGCCCGGCAGGGGCCGGCCGACCATGACGACGCGACGGGTGTCGGCGTCGATGACCACTTGGTGGTTGGTGGAGTACCGGTAGTTCTTGGACTGCTCGGCGACCTGGTGGTCGCGGGTGGGCACCAGTGTGCCGTCCACGATGAGTACGGTGTCCTTCGCGAAACGCCGTCTGGGCTGCAGCGCGAGGAGCGGACCGACATGGCCGATGATCCGGTTGGCGGCAGACTTCGAGACGCCGAACAGCGGCGCGAGTTGGCGCATCGTCAAATTGGTGCGCCAGTACGCCGTCACGAGCAGCACCCGGTTCTCCAGGGTCAGGCCCCACGGCCGGCCCCGTCGTACCACCTCCGCGCCCTCGCGCCGCAGGGCGGTAAGCAGCCTGCCGAAGCGGCGCGGGCTCAGCCCGGTGAAGGGGGTTATCCAGGACGGCTCGGACGCCGTGATCACACCAGCCACACCAGGATCATCACATCGTGACCAGGCCAGAACTTCATTCGGAGAGGCGGAGGTCTCCCGCCCAGCTGTCGCAACGGACACGGCCGGAGGCGAAGGTGACCTCAAGGGTGACGCGGCCGGTCTTGGGCTCGAACTCTTCGCTCACCGCCAGGACGTCTTCTCCCAGGTGGGCGGCGAACGGCGTCCGATCACCAATCGGAGCCACCTCGATGCGCCCCCAGTCACCCATGTCGTGTCCGTCGTGCGGGCTCGCAGACTCCACGATCAGGCACCAGTCCGAGCCGGTCGTGACGTGCACGGAACCGCCTTGACCGTCGATCAACCACACGTCCAGGGGATCTTGAGCTTCCTCGTCTCCGCTCCTATGCCACGCAGCGAAGACCTCCTCCAGCCGACGACCGACCAGGGGCTCAGAACGGAAGCCAGACCCGTGCAACGGACACTGGTTCACCCTCTCGTACTCCACACAACGACCGTACCGTCAGCCAACGCCCCAGCTCACACGCTTAAACGGGACAGCCCTTAAAAGTTGTTGCACAAGGGTGGGTGCGGGCAGGGTGTTGGGCGGTTCTGGCCTGCGGTTTCATCCGGTGAGGGCGAGGTTGTGCAGGGTGGCGACGGCCTGGACGGCGTGGTGGAGGCCGGGGCCTTTCTGGCGGCAGTCGCGGAGGATCTTCCAGTTCTTCATCCGGGCGAAGGTGTGCTCGACCCGGGCCCGCACCTTGCGGTGTGCGGCGTTGTCCTCCTCCTGCCCCCGCAGCAGCGGGCGCTTGGCCCGTTTGCGGTG
>NZ_JBVIMX010000050.1:0-13517 GCF_055579625.1 Streptomyces sp. NPDC032721
AGGGAAATCAAGGCAACAAAAAAGGCGTCTCGCCCAAGACGAAACACCATTCCATTCGCTCAACTGAGCAATTATCAAGTTAGTTCAGAGAAGCCGTAGTCCACGACCTGGGGATCGCCTGGAATCTGCTGGGCCACTGCCAGGATCCAGACGAGATCGATGCGCAGATTCACGCGGCATCCCTCGGAGCGCGCTCCTCCAGCCCTTGCGGCAGCCCGGGGTAGCGGTCCTCGCCGAGTTCCGCGTCGAACACGTCCGTGTAGGAGGCGAGGAACGACGCAGCGCCGGCCATGAAGGCAGCACGTGACTCGTTCACATCAGACTGAATCAGGTCGGCCAAGTATCCCTGCAAGGTCAGGCCGCGTCGCTTGGCTCGCTCCTCGGCGGCTGCTTTGACCTTGTCGTCCAGCCGGATGTTCGTCTGCTTTCCCATACGACCACCATAGCTAGACACTGATACCGCCGACTAGCATTCGGATGCATCGGTGCGCACACCACGTGACTACCGCCAGGAAAAGGCCAGGTCAGCGCGCATCTGACGTGCGCTGTCAGCCTCCGGAGCCGGATACTCGACGAAGATCACCCAAGAAGCGCTGGGGAAGGCCATCGGACAGCGGGAAACCGCCCACCCAGGTGGGACCGCACTGGAATGATGAATCACCACATCGCGCCGGATCGGCAAGGGGACGAATGGGCCTGCACATTTCGCGGATCGAGATACGCAACTTCCGCAACTTCCAGCACCTGGTCATCGACGACTTCCCCGCCCATGCCGTGATCGTCGGAGAGAACGGCGTCGGCAAGTCGAACCTCCTGGAGGCGATCCGCCTGGTCCTCGACCCGTCCATCTCCGACGCGCGGCGCGTGCTGCGCGAAGAGGACATCTGGGAAGGACACCCCACAGGCCTCGCCGGCGGCGCCGAAGTGACCATCGTGGTCGAGCTGAGCGGCTTCGACGACGACGCTGACGCCAAGAGCGTCCTGTCCAGCGCCGCGGTGGACTCCGACCCCTACGTAGCCCGGCTGACCTACCGGTTCGCCCCTCGAACTGAGGTGGCAACCGGCGACGGCTCCCAGATACAGCCCACCGGCCGGCCGCTGACCGCGAAGGACTACGACGTCGTCGTCTTCGCCGGCGACCGCGAGACCAACGATGTACGCGCCATCCGCCGTGAGGTCGCCCTGCGTGTTCTGCCGGCCCTGCGCGACGCCGAGTCAGACCTGAGTAACTGGCGACGCAGTCCCATGCGGGACCTCCTCGAACGGCTCCCGCTGGACCCGGAGAACCTGGAAGCCACCGCCTCGGCGATCGCCACCGCCGTCGACCAGCTCACCAAGGACGGCAACGTCGGCAAGCTGGAGGAGCACCTCACGGATCGGCTGCAGGCCATGTTCGGGCCGCGCCTGGCCGTTCAACCGACCCTCGGCTTCGCCTCCTCGAAGCCGGACGAACTGATCCGCGCCGTACGGCTGTTCTTCGACACGGCTCGCCGCAGGAGCATCTCCGACACCAGCCTGGGCAGCGCCAACGTCATCTACCTCGGCCTGCTGCTTGAGGCCCTCAGCCAGCAGCGACTGGACGAGGAATTCGTCGCCACCCTGGTCGCCGTGGAAGAGCCCGAGGCCCACCTCCACGTCACCCTCCAGCGGCATCTCTTCCGGTACTTGCTGCGCACCGGGCCGTCGCTCATCCTCACCACCCACAGCCCGCACATCGCCGCCGTCGCCCCGGTCCGCTCCTTCATCGTGCTGCGCGCAACGGAGAACGGCACGATCGGAGCCACCACGGCCGCCCTCCCGGTCAGCAGCGAGGAAGCCGAGGACCTGGAGCGTTACCTCGACGTCAGCCGTGCCGAGGTCCTTTTCGCCTCCGCGGTGGTGCTGGTCGAAGGCCTGGCCGAGCTGTACATCCTCCCCGCCCTGGCCGAAGCCGCCGGCTTCGATCTGGACGCCTATGGCACGGTGGTGGCCAGCGCCCACGGCACCGACTTCAAGCCCTATCGGGCGCTCCTTGGGCCGAACGGCCTTGCCACCCCGC
Source organism: Streptomyces sp. NPDC032721 (assembly GCF_055579625.1). NCBI lineage: Bacteria > Bacillati > Actinomycetota > Actinomycetes > Kitasatosporales > Streptomycetaceae > Streptomyces > Streptomyces sp. NPDC032721. The sequence goes on from NZ_JBVIMX010000050.1 coordinate 2,039, forward strand.
ACGTGGTCATCACAGACGGAGACGCCGCCCGCGACAAGCGCGGTGTGCGGGAAGCCGGCCTCAAGCGAGGCGCGAAACTCCACACGGACGCGTCCCGCAGGGATGCACTATTGGATCAGATTGCCCGCCTGCCGGAAACAGGTGCAGCCGACTACCAGACGACCCGCGATCCCCTCGCCTCCGAGCTCCAGGACCTCGGCATTTACGTGGGCGCCCAGACCCTGGAGACCGACCTGTGCTCCATGTTCGGCCAAGAGATCATCCAGGCCTTCAAGGAGCTGAACAGCAAGGAGACCGCGGTAGAGGAGGTGAGCCGAGGGGTCGCCGACGAGCTCAACGCGACGATCGACCCCGAGGTTCGGAAGAAGATGCTCAAGCGGATCGGCGAGCTTGGCAAGGGCCGCTTTGCTCAGCGCCTCGCGTCCCACATCGCCCAGGTCGACCTGGAGGCCCGGATCCGGTCCGAAGCGAAGATCGCGGAGGATGTCCCGCTGGACGAGCAGGTCCTCCGCCGCCTGGGCACCGCCTCCTACCTCTTCCTGGCCATGGAACGCATCAGCTTCGCGGCCCGTGGGACCTCGTTGTTCCCCGGGCAAGCGGCGTCACACACCAGCGGGCAGGGCAGCGATGCAGGTCAGTGACACCCTGCTCGCGGAGCTGGACAATCTGCACCCCAAGCAGCGGACCGCCGTGCTCCACGACGGCAATGTCGTTCTGCGGGCCGGCCCCGGCAGCGGGAAGACGCGTACTCTCGTCGCCCGGATCGCCTACGTGCTCCAGACGCAGATCTCGGCCTTCCGCGGCGTCGCCTGCATTACCTACACCAACGCGGCGGCCGAGGAGATCCGACGACGCGTCCTGAGCAGCGGCGTGCGCGCCGAAGGCCGGATCACCTGCTCCACCGTGCACGCCTTCTGCCTGAACGAGATCCTGCGCGCCTTCGCACATCTGACCGGGCAGCCGGCTCCCCAAGCAGGACAGGTCCTCAACACGGGGGCCACCGAAGCGCTCCTGCAGCGCTGCTTCGACCGGGTCGGCATCGGCGAGGTCCTCGCCCAGCACCGCATGGCCCAGAACACCCGGATCCGCCGGGCCTTGGCCTGCGACGAGCCCCTGGACGGCTTCGACCCGAGGGAGGTCCGGGCGGCACGCCTCTACGAGGAGCAACTGCTCCTCCGAGGCGAGATCGACTTCGAGGCCATGGTCACGCGGGCAGTACGCACCGTCCGCGAGCACGAGCCTGTCCGCGACCTTCTCCGCGCCCGCTTTCCCCACCTCGTCGTCGACGAGTACCAAGACCTCGGGGGAGTCCTCCACGAACTCGTCCTCGCCCTGCGCGACCTGGCCGGCATCACCGTCTTCGCCGTCGGGGACACTGACCAGTCCGTCTACGGATTCACCGGAGCCGACGCCAAGTACCTGACCGAGCTGGCCGCCCGAACCGACTTCCGGGACCTGGAGCTCGAGGTCAACTTCCGCAGCGGCCAGAGAATCATCACCGCCGCCGAAGCCGCCCTCGGACTCCCCCGGGGCCGCCTCGCCCGTGAAGGCGCACCCCCCGGGGACGTCAAACTCAAACGAGCCAAAGGCGGCCTCGACGACCACGCCCGACTCGCCTGCGATCTCGTCGAAGAAGCGCAGAGCAGGCACGTCAGCCCCGAACGGATCGCCATCCTCTACCCCGCTCGTGGCCCCCTGCTCGACGCCGTACGCCGCGAGCTCACCCGACGCGAGCTGGACTTCCGACACGAAGGCGACGACAAGCTGCCCGCCGGAAGCCTCTCCCGCTTCGTCCAGAGGTGCGCGAACCGCGCCGTCACCAACTACCAGATCCACACCGCACCCAGCACCCAACGTGCTGACATGCTGCGCCGGACGCAAGCACCCTCCCTCGCCGCCTTGGCCCGCGCCCTCACCACGCTGCGCACGGAGGCGCAGCTCACCGTGCCGCCCTCGCGACTGCACTGGCCCAGGGCTCTCCAGCTGTGCCTCGACCCCGACGAGCCCTACCCCGCCGACGCCTCTGCCCTCGACTGGCTGGAGCAGCTGCGCGCCGGCCTGGCTCTCGACGAGGTAGCCGCGGAGCACCCTGATCAGGACAACACGAGCAGTCTCGACACCTTGGCCGGCCTGTGCAGGTCCAAGAACCTTCTGCTGCAGGATCTGGCCCGCGGTGAGGAGATCATCGGCAAGGTCCTGCTGGCCACCTATCACGCCGCCAAGGGCCGCGAGTTCGACACCGTGATTCTCCCGGGCCTCCTCAAAGGCATCATCCCGCGGGACATCCCCGACCGAGGTAGATGGCGCGAACCCAACGAGACGGAGCTCGCGGAACAACGGCGCGCCTTCTACGTCGCCCTCACCCGTGCCGAGTCGACGATGACCATGATCGTCGGCCCCGGGTTCCGGACCAACAGCGGACACCCGATCTCCCGCGGGCCCTCGGACTTCGTGATCGAGATGGTGCGGCGGCTCTCCCCGAAGGAACAAGCGTGACGAGAGAGCGAGAACCCGGAGCAGACCGGCCGTGAGCGCGCGCCGCGCACGACGTACGTGTCGATTCCCGGATATGTGCGATAAGCGACCAGTCGGCGCGGTACGTTGGCGGGCAGTCCTCCCGGACGCCACGTCCCCCCGTGCGCGGCGTCCGGGGGTACGGACCGCCATTCGGTCGCTGCACGACGGCCAGCGAGGGCGCCCGGTTCGAAGGCACCCTGTCCGCGCCCTGCGGCGGCTCTGCGGCAAGCCGCCTGTGCCTGATCACTCCTCGCGTTGCTGCTGGGCCTCTTCGAGGGCACGCAGTACGGCCTGACGAGTCTGCTCGACACGGGCTGGATCCCGCGGCGTCTGGTCTCCTTCGGCACCCACACCGCCGTCAGCCGCCGCCAGCATGGCGTCGAGGGCCTTGCGCCGCGCGGCCTCACTCAGCGGCGGCCGCCGGCCGCGCAGCACGCCGATCGTCATCAGCGTCAGCACGTCGTCGTTCGTGGTGGGCAGCATGCGGCCTTCGAGTAGTTCGTCCAGCCGCCAGCTGTCCGCGATCTCTTCCCACGTCACGTCCGGCACTGCTTCGTCGCCCATGCTTCCCCCCATCTCAAAACGATCAACCACAGCGGTCACGGTCTCCGGCGTGCCGACATCCCCGACCGGCGTTGCTCACACACTGCGCATGACCGCCACGACCTTGCCGAGGATGGACGCCGCTTCGCCGCTGATCGGCTCGAAGGAGTCGTTCTCCGGCATGAGCCACACCGTCGAGCCCTCCCGCTTGAGCCGTTTGACCGTCGCCTCGCCGTCGATCATGGCGGCGACGATCTCACCGTTCTCGGCGTCCGGCTGCACCCTGACGGCGACTGTGTCGCCGTCCATGATGTGCGCCTTGATCATCGACTCGCCGCTGACCGTGAGCGCGAACACCTGCCCGCTGCCGACGAGTTGTCTCGGCAGCGCGAGTACATCCTCGACTTGCTCGTCGGCGGTGATGGGAACGCCGGCGGCGATGCGGCCGACGAGGGGGGTGTAAACCACCGAGGAGTCGGACACCGCGTCTTCGGGGACCGTTCCCACGGCAAAGTCGCCCGCGGGGCCGACGGTCGTGGTGGGGACGTAGGCACGAGGACGCTTCGGGTCCTTCCGCAGGACGCCCTTCTTCACCAGAGCGCCGATCTGGTGCGCGACGGACGAGGTGCTGGAGAGCCCGGCCGCCTGGCCCAGCTCCCGCATCGACGGCGGGTAGCCGCGGTCCCTGATGCTGGACCGGATCGCGTCGACGATCTTGTGCTGCCGGTCGGTCAGCCCGTCCTCCCGGGTCACGATGCCCGGAGGGCGCCCGACGTACCGAGACGTTGTGGCCTCCATGATGTCCCCCTTCGTGCTCTTACAGGTACGAACCGTAACCCGAGATTCCGGGAATGGGCACAGGTATTCGATACGTCTTCTCGCTGACCAGGTGGACGAGTGGGCTGGCGTTACGACCGATGCCCGGCCAGGCAATCCGGCCGCTGGCCGACCGAGTCCGGAACCCCGGCCTGCCCGAGAACAGCCGGTTCTCGATTTCCGCCCCGAGGGGGCACCGAACGGTGAACCATGGGGATCGTGATGCACGGGGACGTAGGAACCACACCGCCGCTCGACCGCACCGGCTGCCTCATGGCCTTGGAGGATGCCCTCCAGCGATGGGGAGCCGACGTACCGGAGGACCCTGGAGCCGGTGAACTGGCACAGCTGCTTGACGAGATCGTGGAACGCCTGAGCAGGGATGGAAACACCGGGTCGGCACGATCGGCCGCCGAGCTTCTGGCCCAGGCGGCCGAGGCGCTGAGGGCGGTGGCCCGCCTCGGCGGTCTCCTGCCGGCGGTCTCGCTGTGGCACCTGAGGGCCGCGCTCCGCCAGGAAGCCGCCGCCCGCACCCAGCTCGCCGAGCAACGAGACCTCCGCCCGGTCGCGTCCTCCCGGTAGCCCGCGTCCCGCACCGCCGGTCGGCGGTACGGCGTGGCGCCTACGAGGAACCGACCTCACCGGATACGGTGACGCCTTGCGGCATCGGTCTGCTGCTCCTCACGCGAACCTCGGCCCAATGGTTCAAGGCGGAGGCGAAGAAGCTCGGCTTCGATCAGCGCCATCACACCGACCGCACCACCGCACACCAGTGCCTGTTCCTCACGCTCCGCGGGCCGACGGAGCGGAGTGAAAGGTACCCGCCATGCCGGACACCCAGATCAGCAGCCGCGCCCGGACCTACGCCCTCTACACCGGTGCTCCCCGCCAGCTCGCCTGCGACGTCGTCGCTGGCCTTCCCCGGCACGCACCCCTCATCCCGGCCCCCGTCCACCAGGCGCAACTCCTTCTCGAGTCCGAGATGTTCTACCGGATCCTCAGCTACCAGCGGGACTTCTTCGAGTTCCCCTTCGGGATCCGGTACGTACAGCCCACCGCGGAGGGAATCCGCCTCGACCTGGAGAGCAATTCGAGCCTCGACGGCCTGCTGGCCGCGCTGCTGCCCAGCCGCGTGCCGGTGGGCACTGGCCAAGACGAGATCCAGGGACTTAACGGGGTTCGGATCACTGCGCGCACCGATCGCGGCATCGAGCTCTGCCGCCTCGGCCAGCCGACCAGCATCAGACTCACCGGAGTGTCCCGGCGCGCGTTCCAGAAGGCCGAGGCAGCGCTGGCCGATCGAACTCACGACATCGGAGGCGAGGCCAGCTGGCTCGCCGGCGACACCTGGACGGACTACGAGCGGCGCTGGGAGGACGAGCGCCAGCCCCTCACCTACGAGTCCACCTGGCGCAAGGCGGCCTGGCTCCCCAGCGGCCTGCTGCGCCGCCTCGGCCTCCTCCACACCGTCGCCGTCCCCCACGTCGTCACCGGCCACGAGTCCCGGCTGGGCGAGTGGTGGATCCTGGAACTGGACCACTCTTCCGACACCAGCCTGCGCCGCGCCGAGCTGGTCCAGGCCCTCACCGACCCGGAGCACGGTCTGCCGCTGGAACTGCGGGGGCACCGCGATCTGATCCCCGGCCAGGGTCTCGGCCTGGTGCTCCTGAAGTGCCCGGACGGCTCCGCCGCCCTCCAGCTGCGCTACGACCGCTTCGACTACCCGGTCAAGGAAGAGCGGGCGGAGATGTTCGCAGCGATCCGGCGACGAATCAGCGCTCTGACAGGCGAGGCGTTGCTGCCGCCGATGCCTGGCTGCTCGGCCACCGGTTGAGCAACACGACGAATCATCACGGCCGTTGTCGACGCCCCTCGCCCGAAGGGGTTGCCACCGTACGGCGATCTCCCGCACCCCGACCCCGCGCGCTTGCCGCGGGCAGGAGAAGCCACACCCCAGCTTTTGCAGCGAGTGCAATTACTTGCACTCACTGCAAAAGCTGGCATGATGGACGGCATGAGCGTCTTCAGCGACATCGCCGCGATCTGCCACCCGATGCCCAGCCCAGGAGAAGTGCCCGACGACATCTACAGCGACGTGTGCGAGTCCATCCACGCCCGGCGGGAGGAGATGATCCAAAGCCTTGAGGCCGCCGCCGACGCGGACAGCGAGGAGAACGAGCCGCTGCTGTCCGCCATCGGCATCGCCCGCTACCGCAAGGAGCAGGCCGAGGCCGAGATCCGCCGGCTGATCGCCTACGGACGGGAGTTCACCCGCCCCCGCCCCTACGTGCTCGCCGACCTCGCCGGCGCCGCCGGCATGTCCATCTCCGGGGCCCGCATCGCCTACGGCCGCACCGAGGTCGCGGACGTAGAGCAGGCCCTGGGGCGCCCGCCCCGCGAGCGGAGCGCGAACCGGCCCGACGCCCCGGACGGCACGGGCAGCACATCGTGACGGCCCGCCGCTCCCACACCAGGAGGGCCGGGGCGCGGGCATCGGGTTCCGGCGCCGCCGCTTCCGCTCTTCGCTCTCGGCTCCACGCGCATGCCTCCCGCCCGCTGACGCAGGTCGATGCGATCCGGCTCAAAGCCGGCCTGACGGGGTGGTTCGGCTCGGATCAGTGGCCCCGCTACCTGGCCGCGGACGGGATCGCCTACGGGGAGACGGCATGGCCCCAGCAATGGCCGTCCGCCTCGCTCGAGGAACGCATGGCGCTCCTCACCGCGGACGAACCGGACCCGCTGACGGTCTGGCAGAACGCCGACACCGTCTACGCGGACGCGCCCATGTGCGACATGGTCACAGCCGCCGCCCAGACCTTCCCCCGCCAGCACGTCCGGCGTGACGAGTTCCTGGCCCCCATCGGCGTCCTCCTCTTCGCCAAGCCCGTCCCGTCGGCCGCCTTCGAGTGGTCACGCCCCGACCAGCCGCCCGTCAGTGCCATCACCTGGGCCAGCTGCGACAACGGCATCAACGCCTTCACCTGGATCCGGCAGCCGCCCGGCGCCTACGAGATCAACGGCGTCACGGTCCAACTCACCGCGCTCTACCCCCACCTCGCCTACATCGTGCCGTGGGACGCCCCCGCGGATGCGGGCACACACGGCGTCTCCATGCTGCGAGCCCTCTCCGCGCTCGCCCGGCAGCCTCTGACCCGCGAAGACTCCCCGAAGATCCACCAGTCCGTACGCGCCGTCGCCCGCAGTGCCAAGATCCGCCAGGAGAGCTTCCGGCGCATCGCCCTGCGCCGTCCCGAGGCTGCCGCTCACGAGCTCTCCGCCGCACGCGCCGCCGCCGAAGGTCGCACGATGGCTGGCCACTGGGTCCGCGGCCACTGGCGCGAGCACTACTACGCCAGCGTCGACGAGCACCGGCCCATCTGGATCGAGGGATTTCCCCGCGGAGACTTCACCCGCCCCGCGCCCGCCAGAGACCGGCTGCTGGTGGCCCGCGGAGACCGCACGGCGTGAGCAGTGATCGGCCCCGACGGCGAGTTCGGGCGACAGGCGAGGCCGACGGCCCCGCCACCCGCCCATGATCGCTGTCACTGCGTCGCCCGAGCGCACCAGGCACACCGTGGCCTCGGTCACCGCCTGGAGCGCCATCCCTAGCCGCTCCAGGTCGGCGTGCGCGAGCACTTCGAGGTCACACCGGGCCATCGGCTCCCCGCTCCTCCCGCTCGTTGTTGCCCTCGTCGCCGTGCCGGCGTCCGTCCCTCCGTGGACAGCGACGGCCAGACCATAGGCGGGCCGAGCGCGCCCATTAGCATCGCGCCGGTGGGTCGGCCGGGCACGTCGCGCTCCAGGGGAAATTGACGCGGGCTCACGCCCTGGCGGCGGTTACCGTGTCCACCATGAGCACGCCCGGCCCGAGCGCCGCCCCGATCCCGCTGCACATCGCTGGCGAACCGCCGGCGCACCCTGCCCCCGACGTGATCGGCACGTCCGGCGGGCCGGGCCGCCAGCCCGCCCCGACGGCACGGCCGGGTGCGCTGGACTGGGCGGCACTGGGGGTGGAGCCGCGGTGGAAGGATCAGGAGACGGGCGACTGCGCGGCCGTCCTGTCCCCCTTCCTCGGACCCGCCACCGGCCTTGAGCCCTACAAGCGCTACGCCGCGGGAGCCCGGCAGCGCGGTGAGACCGCCCTCGTCGTCGCCTGCATCGGTGCGGGCGAACGACGCCACAACGTCTTCTCCGGCACCGTCGCTCCCAGCATCCACCTGCCCGCCCGACACGGCAAGATCTCCGCCAACCCGCTGCCCGCCGGCGTGAGCCTCGAAATCGCCCACGGCCTGGACCACGCCGAGCACGACCTCGGTACCCGCCTGCTCAACCGCCCCCCGGACACCTGGTTCCGCCTGAGCTACCTCAGGGAATCCGGGTCCTCGCGCCCCGGAGTTGCCAGGGTGTGGCCGCCGCCGGGGGAGGGAGAGCTGCGCCCGATCCTGGTCGACGGCCTCGGCGACCCGGTGGCGGGGGTATGGGTGCCGGCGGGCGGGAGTGCCCGGTGGTACGTGGTTCCCCATGGCACCGACCAGCGGCTGCTGGCGGAGTGGCTGGTCCAGCACGCGCTGCCCGCGTACGTTCCCGGCGCGCTGACCCGCGTCCGCTCGCCCCTGCTGCGCGACCCGGCGTTCGCCACCGACGCCGAAGCCCGGCTGGTCGAGACGATCGCTGAGGAGCAGCGCGCCCACGAGCGGCGGCAGACCGAGCTGCAGCAGCAGCTCGCCGAGCTGCGGGCCGTGGCCGATCCGCTGCGCGACCGCCTGCTGTTCGGCACCGGCCACCCGCTGGAGGACGCGGTGCACGACGTCCTCGTCGCGGCCGGCGCCGAGGTCACCCGCCTCGACGACGTGTACGGCACCAAGTCGGCGGACCTACTGGCCGAGTACGGCGGCCGCCGAGTCCTGGTCGAGGTGAAGTCGGCAAACCAGCTGCCGCCGCACAGCCTGCCCGACAAACTGCTCAAGCACCTGAACACCTGGCCCGGTCTGACCGGGACCGAGCCCGTTGACGGCGGCGTCCTGGTCGTAAACCACCAGATCAGGCTCCCACCCGCGCAGCGGACCGCCGAGGTCTACAGCGACCGCGCGTTCGCCGACGCGCTGACCGTCCCGGTGATCGGTAGTGCCCGTCTGTTCGACTGGTGGCGCCGCGAAGACTGGGATGCCGTGCGACACGCCGTCTTCGGCGACACCGGCGTCGCGCAGCCTCCCGAGATCGCCGTGCCGGATGCCGATCCGAAGGCGTCCGGGCGGCCCGGCCTGCTCTCGCGCCTGCGCCGGTAGCCAGCAGACGCCAGAGCACGACGGGCCGCCACGTCAGACCTGCCCGGCGTGCGACCAGCACCGTGATGGGCGTGGCCCGCTGCCGGCGATGCCCGGCTGCTCGGCCACCGCATGAGACGCCAACCCTCAACAGGACCGCCGTCAAGTCCCCGTCACCCGAACGGATTGCCATCACTTGGCGATCTCCTACGCCTCGTGGGCGTGCCGTACCGTTTGCGGACTGCGCCTGCCCAGGGGAGGGCGGGTGGCCGGACCGGGGAGAGGACGGCATCGACGTGGTCGGGGAAGACCAGGAGACCTGGGGTGAGCGAGCGGTCTGCCGCACCGCTGACCCGGACGAGCTGTTCGTCGAAGGCGCGGCACAGAACAAGGCCAAGGCCGTCTGCACTGGCTGCCCGGTGCGCACCGAGTGCCTGGCCCATGCTCTCGATCACCGCATCGAGCACGGCATCTGGGGCGGGATGACCGAACGGGAACGGCGGGCTCTGCTACGTCGGCGCCCGCTGGTCACGTCATGGCGCCGCCTGCTCGAAGCCGCCCGATCGGAACACCAGCGACTCACCGGCGCCGACGAAGACCGCGCCTGGGACGCCACCGGATGACAAGCGGACGCCCTCGTGGCAGCCGCGTTGTCAGTGCTGTGCGCGATGCTGGCGATGAGACTTCAACGCCTCTGTCACGGTCAGGAGTAGGACCATGAGCAACGCGCCGGAGTGCGCCGTTGAGATCCCCGCGCCGGACGAGGAAGCGGTCAAACCCTGGCGCAAGCGGCTCACAGGCCTGGATGAGTCCCAGCCGGGTGCGATGAGCTGCGAAGGCGACTGGCTGGAGGCCGGCGCCACCTACCAGATGCCGGTCGGCGCGCTGATCGTGCTGTGCGACCCGCTGCCCGGGGGCGCCAGGAAGCGGGTCCGGATCTGGCGGGTCAAGAAGGACGGCACGATCAAGGAAGAGCGGGACTCCACGCTCGGTTCGTCGAACGCTTTCGGCACCTCGGTGCGCGGCACACTGCGGCGCCTGATCAGCCAACACCCCCCGCAGAAAGGCGCGGTGCGCCAGACCACTGCTGCCGCGCCGCGCGTCAACGAGCGCGACGGCACGTGCTCGCAGTGCCGCCAGCCGATCGCGGCCCGCGCGGGCATCCTCGAACGCAACCACCGCGGCTACATGGACCCGCGCCACCGTCCCGGACAGTGCCCGCCCCCGCCTCCGCGCACCAACGACTACGCCCAGGCCTGCGGACTGTGCGGCGGCTGGCTCGAGGCCGGCTCGGGCGTCCTGTACACGGCCGCCCCTGCCCTTGGCGAGTACAGCAAGCCGCTGATCAAGGCCCGCCACGCACAGGACTGCCCTCCACCCGAGGAACGCGTCGCCCCGCCCCCGCCGGCGCCGCGCTCGAACGCACGCGAACAGGACTGCCGACTCTGCGGGAACCAGGTCCCCGCGGGCGCCGGACTCCTCGAACGCTACGGTGCGGCCTGGGAGGTCCGGCATCCCGAGGGCGCCTGCCCGCCCAGTGAGGAGCTGTGGGAGATCCAGCGCGGCGAGCCCGGCCGCTTCCACCCCCGCCCCGAGCGCTGGACCGCGCCCGGCACCGTGCTGCGCAGCACCATCTACGACCACGACCGGCCGTTCCCCACGGACACGCCGGGCTTTCGGCGCCTTCGCGCGGGAGAAGTGAGCGCCATCGTCGCGACCGTACGCGAGCGGGCTCCGGAGTACTGCCGCGACGAGGACGGCAACAACCCCGGCTGCCTCATCGGAGAGGACGGCTGGTTCTTCCGGATCCTCGTGCGGCCGGCCACCGCCGAGGAGGCCGCAGACCTTCTGGCCGAGGAGGACACCGCGCACCGCCGCGCCGCCCTGGCCGAGCGGCGCCGCCAGCTGTTCGAGCACGCCGACGACGGCGAGATCCCCGACACGGTCGACCTGACCGGCACCGTCCAGATCGACTTCGGTGCCCGGCGCTCCCTGCACCAGCACTGGCCCGACGACGAACTCCACGTCGACGAGGAGTCCGGCATCGCCTGGTTCCTCCGCTACAACGGGGCCGACGGCGACACCTGGTCCGCGAACAACTTCGGCAGCTTCATCGCCCGGCGGATGCCGCTCACCGAGCAACGCGCCCAGCTGATCGCCGACCTGCGAGCCGAATACCCGGCCCCCGGCTGACGACCGCGACCTGGCGGAAAGCCATCACCAGCGTCAGCGGCGTACGGCACAGTGGGGGGGGGGGGGGGGGGGGGGGGGGGGGGGGGGGGGGGGGGGGGGGGGGGGGGGGGGGGGGGGGGGGGGGGGGGGGGGGGGGGGGGGGGGGG
>NZ_JBVIMX010000051.1:0-13032 GCF_055579625.1 Streptomyces sp. NPDC032721
ACGCCAACCAGGCAACTACCTGGCGTTTCTCGGACTTGCCGCCGCCCTCTGCTGCTACAAACGGCTCCTCAAACTGGCCATGTAGGACACGGTCTTAGTCGGGTTCTCGTTTCGCCCAGTAGGATTTACGGGCAGCTATCGCGATAGGGCAAGGTCGGTAGACGGCGGTTCCACTCTGCGGGGGTAAGTGAATTGCCCGTGGTCTGGCAGAGCTGGCGGACCGCGTCGTCAGCTTTCATAGGCCACAGGCGTGTGGTCCCATCGTCGCCAGAGCTGACCAGGACGCGTGCGTCGGAGTTGATGGCCAGCGATGTGACTGGACGAGTGTGTCCCGTCAGGGCCTGGCCGAGAGGCTCGGGGCGGTTGAGTGAGGACAAGTCCCATAGCCGGATCTTCTGGTCGTCGCTGGCGCTGGCGAGCGCACGGCCATCGCGTGCTACGGCCATGGCGCGGACGCCATCGTCGTGGCCGGTCAGGGGTTTCCCAATCGGGGTGAGTCGGTTCGGGTGGCTCACGTTCCACAAACGGATGCTGCCATCGAAGTCCGCTGTCACCAGGGTGCGACCCTTGGGCAAGAATTGGAGGTCAGTGAGGCCAGCCTTCCCCACGCGCACCTTTGTGAGTTCATGAGGTCGCGCAGGGTTGGTGACGTCCCACAGCCGCAGGAAGGAAGGATCGATGGCCGCGAGAAGGCGGCCATCAGGGCTGAAGGACAGCGCGTGCACCCTGTCTTCGTGATTCGCCTTCAAGACGTCAATCGGACCGATGAGAGGCTTCCCTAATGGCGTGGGGCGGCCGGGGCGAGAGATGTCATAGAGAGCCATGCGTTCTTCTTCCGCCACGGCCAGAGTCTTGCGGTCGGGGCTGAAGGACACGGAGAGCAGGTTCGAAAGCTTGCTGTAGGCGGTGATCGTACCCAGTGGTTGAGGGTGACTAAGGTGCGTGGTATCCCATAGCCGCACGCCGCCGCGCGGTGTGCCGCCTCCCCCAGCAGCCAGGAGACGTCCGTCCGGACTGAACGTGACGTGGTGGTACTCGAATGGCGACGCGCTGTTATTGCCGTTCTTGTCCCGCCTGGGGTCTATGAGCGGGGCGCTGATCTGTCGCGTCTTCGTAGCGGTTGAGGTGTCCCACAGGCGCACCTTGCCGTCCCAGGTCGCGCTGGCCACTACGTCTTGCGTGGGATGGCTGGCCAGTGAGGCGACCTGGCCAGCACGCCCTGGAAGCAGCCCGTCAGGCAACCGCCACAGGAGAACTTCCCCGTTGTTGCTGCCGCTCGCCATCTGCCGACCGTCCGCGCTGAACTGCACGTCCCAGACCGTGTGATGCTGGTTATGTCCGGTAAGTGGTGGTGTATAAGGGGTGGGGGCGTCGATGTCCGTGCCATTCCACAGCTGCACCATGGCATCGCCGCCCACGCTAGCCAGCATGGTCCCGTCCGGGCTGAAAGCGACCTGTTTTACAGCATCGTCATGGCCCACCAGGCTCTTGGGACGCAACTTCGGGCGAGTGCGGGTGGTGACGTCCCACAACCGCACATCCTGATCTGCGCTAGCTAGCGTTTTGCCGTTGGGACTGAAAGCAAGCGACACGGAGCCATTCTTGTGCTCGTCATATGGCCTCTCGTACGGCTGCTTGAACGGTTTGCCAACGACTTTCGGAGGACGCTGGTCGGCCGTTTCCCACAGCGAAAGGGTGCCGCCCAGGCCCTCGGATGTGGCCAGTGTGCTGCCGTCTGGGCTGAAGACCGCGGCATGAACGAATGCGGAGTCGGGCGGAGGACGCCGGAGCGGCCGGGGATCTGTCGGACGAGTGATGTCCCATACCCATAGTCCCTCAACGCCGGCCGCGACGAGAGTGCGGCCCGACGGGCTGAAGGCCACGGTATACACGGACGGGCTGAACGCCGTGATGCGGTGCGCGTATGCACGCAGAGGGCTGCTGATCAGGGTGGGGTTGGCGGGATCGTCCATGTCCCACAGGCGCAACCCGTCGTCGCCGCCCGTGGCAAGCATGCGACCGTCAGAGCTAAAACTAACGTCACGAACCCACTTGTCCCCAGTGCGCAGCGGCTCCAATTGCCGCGTGCGAGGCGCGGGGGCGAGGCTCCACAGACGTACCGTGCCGTCCGAGCACGCACTGACGAGCAGCTTCCCATTGGGTGAGAAGGCCACCGCATTGATCGGCTCGGACGTACCTGTCAACTTAATGGCCTGCGGGGTGCTGGCGTCTGTGACTAGTCGGCTGGTGAGGACGGCATTGTCGTGACCATTCGGCCGGTGGCCATACGCCGCGAGATCGAGCTGCGCGGCCTCGGACGGCTGTGAGAGCCGCAGCCGGTCGGCTTCCGCCATGAGTTGCTGGAAGACAGCCATGTCCCGTTCGGTCCGTGCCTGGGACCGCTGGTGGAATGCGACGACGGCAGCGGTAGAGGCGATAAGCGCCAAGACGGTCAACAGAGCAATCATCGTGCGCCGGACGCGCGCGGCGCGCCGTTGGTGCTGCACGGCCGCGCTGAGAAAGGTACTTGCTGTAGGGCTGACCTGTTCGTGGTCGGCGGTGGCCCGCCAAGCGCGCACTTGTTCCAGCTTCACTCCGCGGTACAGCAGCCCGGTATCGCACCCGTCGCGCTTCCAGACCGCGGCATCCTCCTCGAGGTCCTGCTGGATGAGTAGACCGGCACGATCGGCCTCGATCCATGTGCGCAACCGGGGCCAGGCTCGCAGCAGCACTTCGTGGGTGATCTCGACGCTGTCCTGTTCCACCGTGAGCAGCCGCCCCTGGGTGAAGGCGTCGATGACGTTGGCTGCATGGGCGATGCCCTCGGCCAGATCGGTGGGGGCGACACGGCGCCGGGTGTCGTCCACACCGTCCCCGATCTTGACCAGGCGGAGGAATACAAGACGTGCCGCAGCCTGTCCGTCCGAGCCCAAGGCAGCGAAGAACTGTTCTGCGGTGTTCGCTAACGCGCGGGGGATACCGCCCGTTGAGCGGTAACCATCCACCGTGAGGGTGTGGCCGTGCCGGGCCTGCCAGGTCATACGGAGTGCGTGAGCCAGCAGCGGCAATCGCCCCGCCTCCTGGGCGCCGACGCGGTCCGCGAGACGCGCACCGATGCGCGGGACCGTGTCCGCGGTCGGGGGACTGCCGAGGTCTTGGAGGAGGACCTCCACCAAACCCGGTTCGATCTCAAGGCCAGCGGCCCTGGCGGGGAAGATGATCGCCTCCCGCGCTCCGTCCCGCGACAGCGGTCCAACGAGAACCTGTGCCTCCTGCAGGGCCGACCTGAGCTGTGGGAAGTCGGCGCAGGGGGTGTAGAAGTCCGACCGAAGCCCGCACACGGTCAGTGCGACTGGCGCTTCACCGCCGGGCCCAGGAGCGGACAATGCGGACAGTACGTCGAGGAAGGTGTGCTGTTGCGACTCGCTCTTGCATAGCGTAAACAGCTCCTCGAACTGGTCGACCACGACGATTACTCGTCGCTCGGACGGCTCCCCGACACCGTGGCCGTCAGCACTGTTTCGCAACGCTCCACGCGCCAGCGTCGTACAAGCCATCGCTCCATCACGCACAGCCTCACTCAGGCTCTGCGCGCTGATGCCAAGAACGCGGGCTAATTCTGCCGCTAGCGTGTCCAACGGTGTGCTGGTGGGGGTGAACGACAGACGCGGCCAATCGGCCGAGCCGGCCAACGGCAACCGGCCCTGCGCGACGCTGGCCAGCAATCCCGCGTGCAGCAGTGAAGACTTCCCCGCCCCGGAGGGAGCGACGACAACGAGCAAGCCGCCTCTGTCCCGTCGTTCGTCGAGGCGGGAAAGCAGCTGTGAGGTAAGTTCCGCGCGCCCGAAGAACCAGCGGGACTGTCCGGAGCTGAACGGGGCGAGCCCCGGATACGGGCACAGCGCGTCGGAACTACCCGCCGTTGCCTGGCGCAGCCGGTGCGTGCCGTCCTCAAGGTGGACGTGGAGATCCCGCTCGGCAATGTTCTGATCCCGCGCGGCCTGATAGATACGCGCCTGGTCCGCTGCCGTCGCTTGCAGCCGGGCCTGTGGGTCGTCCTCAGCGGGACCACCCGCGTGCGTCATCGCTCAGTGATGGTCTGGTCGCGTCCGCTTTGGTACACACGGCCGTGACCGGAGGCAGTAGCTTTCATCACCTGTGAGGTCACCACGTGCTGCTCCTGCGCCGAGAGAACGGGAGTGAGGTAGTCGTCCAGGAGCCCTCGGAGCTGCTCCGCAAGGGCCGGTTCGGCACGCAGCAGCAACTGCAACCGCATTTGCCAGTCCGTAACCAGGTCTTGCTCGCGATCCTCGTCGTCTTCCTCGCGCGCCACGAGCACTTGAGTATGCGCGTTTGCAAGCTCCCCGTAGATAGACTCGGCCTCGTCCGGTCGCACTGTGCGCCACCACTCGACCACCCGCATACGGGCCTGCTGCCAGGCGTCCGTGGCCATCGCGCCGATTAGAGCCGTCCCAGCCGCCACCGCAATCGGATCCATGGCACCCCTCACCGTGTCCGGCCTTCCACGGTACGCGGGAACGCTCCTGAAGGGCAGCTTCCGAACTCAGTTCTTCGCTGGGGGATTCGAGCGGACCATTGGAGAGCGATGCGGGACGATACGCGACCGCTGAGGGCGAGAAATGACCAATATCGGAGATGTCGATCTGCCACACCTTCGGCGGACTGGCCGGCGCCGACTGACGCGGGAGAAGCCCCTCTTTGAACTGCTCACGGTCGAAGCCGATCGGCAGCCCTGGTTCCTGCGGAAACGCGAGATTCCGGGCTCGATGTGCAGTCGGCCGGTCGGCCAGGGGTGCGCAATTCCGCGGGGGCGCCGTGGTCAGACGAGGAACCGCCTTCAGCGTCGACGCTGGTCACGAGATCCATTGCGCATCGAGACGTGGAACCTGATATGTAGGTCGTTTTGTCAAGTGGGCAGGGGGAGTTGGGCTCGCTAAGCGGGCCGGGGGTGGTGCTGTGGGACCGGCGGGAGGCCGGGGTGCGTGTCGTGCGACGACGCGCGGTCAGCCTGATATCCGCGGGTTGGTTACCGCATGACCGGGTGTTCGTCGGGGACAGGGCCTCCGGTCTACAACCGAGCGTGGCCCGCCAGGGGCTGCTCATAGGTTCCGCGGGCATCGTCCCTCGCGCTGACACGTTCCGGTCTCCCGCCGGCCGTTCTGTGGACCCCGTGGGGTCAGTCCTCCATCATCGCCAGGCTCCAGCACCAGCCCGCCAGTTCGCGGGCGACGGCCACGGCCGCGACGTTGGTGTTCTTCTTCCGGTCGAGAAAGGCTTGCCACCGGTGGTGGAGCCGCCGGTTGCCGAGATCGGCCCGCTGTCGCACCGGCGCGGGCGCCAGTTCCATCCGGCGGCGCAAGCTCGCCCCCGGCCCGCGGTAGGGCCGGTAGTGCTGCCACGACGCCTCCACCAGGAGCCGCCGTGCGTGCGTATTGCCGGTCGTGGTGATCGGCCCCTGGCAACGGTTGGGGCCCGAGGAGTGCTCGCTGGGCACCAGCCCGAGGTAGGCGCCGATCGTCGCGCCGGTGAACCGGTGCCAGTCACCGACCTCGACGGCCAGAGCGAATGCGGTCAGCGTGCTGACGCCGCGCAGGCAGGCCAGTCGGTGCACCACCGGAGCCCATTCGGGGCGGGCAGCCGCAGCACCGATGCGCTGGTCGAAGCGGTCACGCATCGCCTCCAGGGTGAGAACCTCGTCCATCCCTTCATCGAAGGTGAACTGGGTGTCCGGGCCGTCGAACCGCTGCTTGGACAGCCACTCGTGGTGCAGGCAGGTCCAGCCCGTCCCGCCGCGCCAGACCCGGCCCTGCCGCAGCAGCAGCTTGGAGATCCGGTTGCGGGCGCGGGCCAGGTCGCGGCGGACATCGTCCCGGCCCCGCACCAGATCGCGGGCGGTCTCCTCGGAGGGCGTCGGCACCCGCACCGCCGGGAGTTCGTCCATCCGCAGCAGCTTGGCCAGCCGCTTTGCGTCCCGCTTATCTGTTTTGATCCGGTCGCCGGCCGGCCGCTCCATCTTCGACGGGGCTGCCACCACACAGCGGATGCCGACCTCGTCCAGAGCCCGGGCCAGCACGAATCCGGTCGGTCCGGCCTCGTAGGCGACGGCGGTCGGCTGGGGCAGCCCGGCCACCCACACCATCACGTTGTGCGTCTCGGCATCGAGACGCTTGCTGAAGATCTCGCCCGTCTCACCGTCCAGTGCCCAGGCCGTCGTAGAACGGGCATGAACATCCAGACCGACCGACGTGCGCTCGGAGAACATCCGGTGCCTCCCGGTGTATGCGGCTGTACCCGCTCCACCGTGTCGGCCGGAGGCCAACGGAAGTCAACCTCTCCCCAGAACATCAGCGTTCAGAACCGACGGCGGCCACGGTTTTGGATGCTTCATACGGTCTACAGGGGGCGGGAGTAGCCGCCATCCTGCTCTGTCTCTGCGGCTTCCTGTCGCAGCACCATTGTGGTTCTTCCCGCCCAGGGCCAGTCGGTAGCCGGTTGGGGCGTCAGGCTTGGTCGGCAACCGGCCGCAGGTGGCCGCGGCCAGTACTGCGCTGTTGTTGCGACCGGAACTCCTGTGCCTCAGCCAGACGCCGCCGCGCGGTGCGGGGTGTGAGTTCCAGGCGCCGGGCAACGTCGGTGCCCTTGAGCTCGGTGCCGGTGTCCTCGGCTTCCTCCAGCCACCGGGCGACCAGGCGAACCTGGTCGTTCTTGGACGTGGCCACCGGCTCCTCGTCGTCCTGGTGCTCGGGGAGCCGGGCTGTCGCCTCGCCGGTGTCGATCGCTTCCGCGTGGCCACCGGCTAGCGCGCTTGTCTGTTCTGTGGGGCCCGGCGAGTTCTGGGCGAGGACGAACGGTGCGAACGCTTCCTGCACAGGCGCCTGCTGCCCAGTGGCCACCGTCGCGTTGTCCGTTGGCGTGACCACTGTGGCCGCTGCCGAGTTGTCGGCCACTGTGGCCACCGCCGGGTTGGCCGCCTGCGTGGCCACTGTGGCCATTGGTGCGGCCCCGCCGAAGAAGGGGTGCTCCCCCGTGGCCGCTGGCCCCTCCCCCGCCAGGTCCGCCGACCGCTGTGTGGCCGCGCCGGTGGCCGGGGCGGCCGGTGGCTCGGTGTCTGCCTGTTCGTCGGCCGTCGCACGCACGGCGGCCATGACCGGCTCCAGGGCCTCCTCGGCGACCACCCGTCCGTCAGCGTCGACGATGTTGTAGGTCTCGGCCAGGAACGCGGCGAACTGCGACGTGCTCGGAAAGCCGCCCAGCAGGCGCGCGCATTCCAGGTAGGCCCCGTAGTACGAGTCGGCCAGCTCCTCCTCCGTCAGGTCCGCCCCGTGCACAGCGTCGAGGTCGGTGGTGCGCACCGGCTCTTCGGTGAGGTCGGCGTCGGGACGGGTGTGACCGGTCTCCCGACCTTCGTCCGGTACGGCCGCAGGGGTGCTGTCATCGGCGGGCGCCGCGGCCTGGTACAGGTTCTGGCCCGTGGTCAGCGCAGGGGTGGTGGTCTTGGTCAGAGAGACGAGGGGTGCGGGCTGCTCGTCGTGCAACGGCGGCAGCAGGGCTGGTTCGATGCCCGCCGCCGCCAGGCCCACCGCCGCCGTGTCCGCCAGCGGCACGCCGATCTTCGCGAGCCGCAGCGGCATCAGTGCCTCGACCGGGGCCTTGCGCTTCCACGCCCGCCCGTACCTGGCCTGGAGCCGGGCCCGGTAGATCAGCCGGTCCTGCTCCAGCTTGATGACCTGCTCGTACGATACGCAGCTCCCACAGCTTCATCCGCCGCCACAGCTTGAACGTCGGGACCGGGGACAGCAGCCAGCGGGTCAGCCGCACGCCCTCCATGTGCTTGTCGGCGGTGATGTCCGCGATCCGGCCGATGGCATGCCGGGCCGCCTCCACCGACACCACGAACAGCACCGGGATCACCGCGTGCATGCCGACGCCCAGCGGGTCGGGCCAGGACGCCGCGCCGTTGAACGCGATCGTCGCCGCCGTCAGCAGCCACGCCGTCTGCCTCAGCAGCGGGAACGGGATCCGCATCCAGGTCAGCAGCAGGTCCAGCGCGAGCAGCACACAGATGCCCGCGTCGATGCCGATCGGGAAGACGTACGAGAAATTGCCGAAGCCCTTCTCCAGCGCCAGCTCGCGCACCGCCGCGTACGAACCCGCGAAACCGATGCCCGCGATGATCACGGCACCCGCGACCACCACACCGATCAGTATCCGGTGCGTGCGTGTCAGTTGCGGGGCACTCACTGACGCGACCTCGTCCCTGTCGAGTAGATACTGCCGCGCCGGACGCACGGCAGCGAAGATCCACCCACCCTGTCACGAGGTCCCTTCTCCACCCAACGAGTTGGAAGGATCAAGCCTCGGCGGGCCCGGACTTCAACACCACTGTGTGCAGGGGCTGGTCGGTCGTGGCCGCAGTGTTGAATGCGGGCCTGCGCTACGAAGGCCGGGAGCCCTGCGGCTGCGTCCGGGACCCCAGATTTCGCCCTCGCACTCGCGCTCAGCTGCGGGCGCGGCGCATCGTTGCTGCCCGCACGGGAATCCCACTCGCAGAGGTCATTGGACGACGAGAACCGCTTTCACCCCAGTGACCGCGATGATGGCCCAGTGAAAGAAGACCCGCCCGCACACACGCCCGTCATCCTCGGCATTGACGACCTCCGGCCGCTGCCCAGGGCCACGCGGATTGCCCGCACCAGCAGTGAAGGCATCCAGCTCCTGCACGAGCACCGCGGCATCCTCATCGACGAGCTCTGGCTCGACCATGATCTCGGCGGTGACGACACCATCTTGCCTGTGGTGTCCCTATTGGAAGAAGCAGCCTTCAACGACCGGCCGTTCCACATCGGAACGGTCTTCGTTCACAGTGCAAACCCCATTGGCGCTGAGACCGTGGTCCGGTCGCTCTCCCACTGGCGCTACAACGTCCGACGGGCGACGGCTTGAGGAACCCGACGTCGCCTCGCATGCCGGTTGCCGTGTCCCCCGACGGCAGCACGGTGTGTTCCGGCTCTAGCAACGTACGCGCCGCACGCGCCGACCAGTTCGACGACCCCGACGCCGCCCGGCGCTCTTCCCTGCCGGGCCAGGCAGTCGCTATCACGGTCGCCGCGCCCATCGGCTCACACACCACCCGCCTCGAAGAGGTCGTCCCCGCGCCCGAGCCCCGTTCCGCCTGGCCTGACCGCCCGCCTGGTCACTGCCGACGGCACCCCGGTCACCGGGGCACCCTTGCGCTTCACCTCTGCCGCCGGCCTCGACCTGGGCACCGCCACCACCGGACCCGACGGACACGTCATCCACACCGTCGACCTGTGGATTTCGGGGTCGCAGCCGTGGCGGGGGGGGCTCGGCGTATAGCCGTACCCCATGCGCCCATCGAGCCCGGAGCAGGAGTCGCGCGTCCCGAGCGACACCCTGGTGAGTGACGAGGTTGACCCGTGTCGGTCCATGCCGATCAGCCGGACGTATGTCATCGACGGAACCGGCACAGGTCGAGTAGGTGCGCACGTCATCGTCCGTGAAGGGTTCCAGCGTGAAGTAGCCTACGGCGCGGGGCAGTCGGTCGATTCGCCGCCGGGCAGAGGGCGGGTCGCACCACCGGATGCGGATTCCGGTGTTTCCGCAGGAGGCAGTGCTCATGAAATCGCGCTCCCTAAACTCCGCGAGCAGGAGACCTCTCGTGCCTAACCTGCACGTGAGCGCTGACATACGCGCCCTCCTCGGCCCCAAGGGCGTCGGCCGCGTCGCGCAGGCCGCTCTGGAAAGCGCCCAGTGCGCGACCTGCCACCAGCCGTTCACAGGCACGGGCAACGGGGTCCTACCAGTCAGTTGACGGGTCACCACAGGGTCAGGCCCTCTTCAGGTTCGGGGGCGCCGGGCAGGCCGGGCGGCACGGCCGCGGCGGCAAGCTGCTCCCAGGTGTCATACCGGCTGGCCATGGCGAACAGGAGCTGTGCCGTGGCGTACGCGTCGTAGGCGGCGCGGTGGCGGTGTGCGGGTGCCGCGCTCAGGTCCGGGCGGACGTGGTCGAGCAGGGCATCGAGGCTGTACTTGCCGAGGTTGGGGTAGGTGGCCTTGGCGAGCCGGAGGGTGTCGAGGACTCCGGCCGGCTGCCAGTGGGGCAGGTGCGCGGAGAGCGCCCGGTAGTCGACGTGGGCGTTGTGTGCGCAGATCCAGGCGGTGCCGAGCAGCGCGTACACCTGTTCTGCGATTTGCTCCCAGCCTGGTTCGCGTGTCAGCCGCTCGTTGGTGAGGCCGTGGACGCGGGCTGCGAACGGGGTGACGGGGCGCGGTGGTTGGATCAGCCACGTCCCCGCTGTGCTCGTGTCGGGCCGCCCGGTCCGTACGGGAAGGACGGCCACCTCGACCAGATCAGGCGGGTGGGTGCCGTTGCCCTCCACATCGACAACGTGGAGCGCGGGCCAGAGGGCGTAGTCCATGCTGAGGAGTATCCAGGTTCCGTGTCACGGCAGGCGTAGGGTCAGGGTGAGTGCGCCGCCACGCCCGTCACCTGCGGCAGTACCGTAGCCGCCCGCGCGTCGAACTGGGCGGCGATCTGCGAGGCGTTCGAGAAGGCACCCGCCGAAGGGTGAGCGTTCGGGTGCGGGTTGAGCCGTGACGCCACCCTCACCCCTCCTCGACCTGGAAGTCACCACGCGCCCACTCCTGAAGAACCGCCAGCATGGCCCGCGTCCCTTCGTGCGGCCCACCCACCATGAGGTCGTGCCGGGCAAGCGCCGTACGTTCCAGCAGCGCCGGGTCGATCGCCGCGAGGAACGCGGCTGCGGCGGGCCCGGGGTCAGGCGGTGTACCGACGACGACGCGCGCATACCCGTCGAAGCCGTGATGTCGAGCCGGGGAGATCCGGAGAACCAGTTCCGGATCTCGACCAGCCTCGTGATGGAGTAAGTAGGCGGAGACGGCCTTCGACACGTCGGTGCCGTCTATTTCGATGGCCCCCCGCGGTCCTTCCGACGTGATCCGCACACGGCGGCCGTCGGACTCAGTGATCGCGTCCATGCCATCGAGCCTAAACCGCCCTCCTGACAAGCCAATCGGGCGAAGAGAGCAGACCAACCCACGTCAAGGCTGCCACTACTGCGTAAGTTTATCCGTCTACTGCAACGGTTGACCCAAATCAACCCAGCAGTCGGGCTCACGGCAGTCACTGCGTCGCTTTCACTTCTCCCAATGACGTTCGCAGCACCGGCACAGGCCGCCGAGCGGCACTACCAGATAATGGCCTGTGATTTCCAGGGCAGCTCCTACGACATGGTCAACGTCCACGGCTACAACCAGCACTGGACATGGTCTTCCACTGGAAACATGCCCCTTCGTCATCAGTGGGCTTCAAATAACTGCGCCATGAAGCCTCGGTGGTGGTTTCAGGTAAATCAGCGAATGCACTTCAGCCTTCGCGACAAGTACACGAAGCGTTGGGTAAGGAAGTTGGGCCTTGACCCCTGATGTTGGACACACGAGACACTGGATCCTGAGGATCTGAGAACGGACATCTCGTGGTCATGAAGAATTACCCGCCGGAGTTCAAGGCGGACGCGGTCGCGCTGTACGAGTCGCGGCCCGATGCGACGATCAGGTCGGTCGCCGCCGATCTGGGGATCAACCCGGAGACTCTGCGGAACTGGGTGAGGGCTGCAGGAGTAAGCCGCCCGCGGGGACGCCGGACGCAGGAAGCGGTCCAGCCGCCGGCCCCGCTGGAGGCGGACAACGCGGCTTTGCGGAAGAAGGTCCGTGAGCTTGAGGAGGAACGCGAGATCCTGCGGAAGGCGGCGAAGTATTTCGCCGGGGAGACGCGCTGGTGAACCGCTTCCAGTGTGTCGCCGACCTCCACCGCCGCTACGGCGTGAAGCGGCTCTGCAGCATCCTCGGCGTTAGCCGCTCGAGCTTCTACTACTGGCGCCGGACAGGCGAGGCCCGAGCCGCCCGGCAGGCGGCCGACGCGAGGCTGGCCGCCCGGATACGGGCGGTGCACCAGGAATCGGACGGCACCTACGGAGCCCCGAGAGTCACCGCCGAGCTCCGCGAGACGAACGGTGAGACGGTCAACCACAAGAGGGTCGCCAGGATCATGCGGGCGTCCGGGATCGAAGGGGTTCGGTTGCGCCGCCGGCCCCGCACCACCGTCCCCGATCCGGCTGCGGCCAAGACTGCGGACCTGCTCGGCCGCGACTTCACTGCCATCGAGCCGAACACGAAGTACGTCGGCGACATCACCTACCTGCCTATCGACGGCGGGAAGTTCTGCTACCTGGCGACCGTCATCGACCTCGCATCGCGCCGTCTGGCCGGCTGGGCGATCGCCGACCACATGCGCGTGGATCTCGTGACCGATGCCCTGGCCGCAGCCGTCCGCACCCGCGGCAGCCTCGCCGGATCGATCATGCACACCGACCACGGAGCCCAGTACACGAGCAGAGCTTTCGCCGATGCCTGCAGGTCAGCAGGGGTTCGACGAAGCATGAGCGCGGTCGGGTCCAGCGCGGACAACGCACTCGCCGAGTCCTTCAACGCAACCTTCAAACGCGAGATCCTGCAGGGACGAAAGAGCTGGCCCACCGCGCGCGAAGCCCGACTCGACGCCTTCAGATGGCTCCACCGCTACAACACCCGGCGCCGACACTCCCGCCTCGGACAACGATCACCGATCGCCTTCGAAAACGCCTTCCACCTCACACCAACTACGCTGGCACCAGCCGCATAACCCGTGTCCAGGATTCGGGGTCAAGGCCCGTTCGCGTACGTGGCAACCGACTGCATGGACTGGGATGCTAGTACCAAGTTCTGCCACTTCTAGATAGCGTGCACATTCCCCAGTGCCCGTCTTGACTAAAAGTTGTTGCACAAGCTCCCTTAGCGGGCATCTCCCGTGTATGCGTGGGGTGTTGCGGGCTGAGGTGTTGTGGGTGGAGACCTTCACCGGGCTGCGGATGGACCGGTTCGTGAAGCTGGTGAAGGCAGTACGCGAACGCGGCGGCAACGGTCCCGGCGGCG
>NZ_JBVIMX010000052.1:0-12786 GCF_055579625.1 Streptomyces sp. NPDC032721
GCCGTCGTTCTGGGGGGGGGAGAGAGGGGGGGGGGGGAGAGGAGGGGGGGGGGGGGGGGGGGGGGGGGGGGGGGGGGGTGGTTTTTTTTTTCCCCCCCCCCCCCCGCCACGAGCACGAGGGCAGTGATGGATCGCGACACCTACGCCAAGAACTTCGCCAAGCGCCGAGATGGCGAATGGGCCGAGATGTTCCGATGGGTGCCCAGGATGTACCGAGCGGCCGCCTCCCGGCTGGAGAAGCTGGAACGGCAGGCAGAGCGGCAGTTCCCGGGTGTCTTCGACCGCCTGGAGCAGGCGCGCGACGCGGCTGAAGAGACCATCCCGGCCTGGTGCTGGCTGCCTGTGACCCACGTTCAGCAGGTACTCGCCGACCACTATCCGCACCGCACCACCCGGGCCCCCGGCGCAACCGGCGCGGGGCTCGCCGTCATGGCCGCCAGCGACGCGGCCAGGCTCCAGGCGATCGGAGCATGGAGGGCCGCCGGACGGCACATGGTCAACATCCACGACGCCACCGTCCTCGAGTTGAGGAAGGCTGGTGATCGGATGCCCGTGGACCTGCCCCAGCGCTGGCCCCTCCACAGCCTCTACGTCGTCTCCGAAGCACCTAGCGGTGCGCTGGGTGCATTCCTCTACCTGGAGTGGAACGAACGAGAGCAGCGCGCCGAACTGCGCATCGCCCCGGACGTCGCCCCCACCGCCGCACTCGACCGAGTTCCCGTCCAGCCTCTGCACCTGGAGGGCGGCACTGTGACGGAGGCCGCCCGCCGAACCGTACTGTCCGTCCATGCCGGTCTCGACACCGCTCTTGGCACGGAGACGCTTCCCGACATCTCGCCGGGCAGCGCCGTCGACGAGGCAGCCCAGGTGATCGCCACGAAGAACGCCTTCTGGGTGGCGGCGGCCGACTGGCTGGCCTCCGATCGCCCCACGACGTTCGACGCGGCCTTCTTGGCCGGAGCCGAGCCCGTGGCCGACTGGCCACCCGCCAAGGTCCAGGGCACAGGCCGCGCCCCGCTGCTGTGGCTGGCCGGCCCCGCCAGCTGAATCGACAGGCCCGCCGCTACCTCCGCAGGCCCAATCGCCGTGCGTACGGCTCGGCCCTACAGCAGATCGACCTCGGCGTCGACGTACCCGAATGCGTGGGCCATGTGCACCAGGGCCTCCCGCAGCAGGCGCTGCCGCTCGGCGCGGTCCATGGTCGGCGCCACGGTGATGGCGACGGCCAGCTGCGACCTGGCGCCGCCACCGTTCGGACCGAACGGCGTCAGGTCGACGAGCGAGTCCAGGACCGGACGGACGCCGTTGCCGGCGGGCTGCTCGCACGTGATCCGCAGCTCGGTAGTGGGCGGGGCGGCCCACGACAGCGAGGCCGGGTCGCCGACGACCTCGGGTAGCAGCTCGGCGGCCGTCTCCCACGCGGCGAGGAGCACGGCCTGGACCTCGTCGAGACCCAACTGCGTGTCCCATCCGGGTCCGATGGCCGCCGCCCACGCCTCCGGGCTCTCGATCAGGACGTCCGCACAGGCGACCACGGTGGACTCCATCGTGGTGGGCAGGGCGACCATGACGGAGGCCTTCACGGCCGGGGTGCCGTCGGGCCCGGCGATCGTGCACGTGTAGCCGGCGGAGCGGACCGAGTTGCCGAAAGGCCCCCGCTCCCAGCGAGCGGCGGCCAACTCCGCGCCCCTGCGGCGGGACAGCAGCGTCACCGCGCCGGCCACCGCACTGTGCGGAAGCAGCTGCTCAAGCTGTGTGCGCCGGGACTTGTTGATCTCCAGCGTTCTGGCCTCGGCCCAGGGCAGGTTCACCAGAGCCCGCAGGCGCAGCGCCGGCGACTGACCG
Organism: Streptomyces sp. NPDC032721; assembly: GCF_055579625.1. Lineage (NCBI taxonomy): Bacteria > Bacillati > Actinomycetota > Actinomycetes > Kitasatosporales > Streptomycetaceae > Streptomyces > Streptomyces sp. NPDC032721. Next base: position 1,846 of record NZ_JBVIMX010000052.1, read on the forward strand.
CCAGTCCCGACCTCGGCCGAGCGGCCCTGGTCCAGGCTGAAGTGGGGGATCGGCTGCCACCCCCACACGCCACGTCCCGAGCATGTCAGCCGACCCGGCCCCCACGAGCCCCCGTCGAGGTCCACGCGGCGTGCGTCGGCCGGGATAACCCACGGGGCGTCCGTACCCGCCGGAGGGCGGGGGAAGCCGACGGCCGCCAGCGGATCCCGACCGCCCGGCGCCCGCCGGCCGGTTTCGATGAGCGCCTGCCAGACCGGCTCGGCGACGGCGACCGGAGGGCGCCCGGGCACCAGGCACAGCACCCAGCCCGGTTCACCGTCGACCTCGTGCCGCAGATCCTGCAGCGCGGCCGCGCCCTGCGCCCACGCCTCCCCGGTCGGCTCCCCCAGCCCCGCGTCGGCGAGCTGCTCGTAGGCCGCCCTCATCTCCCGCTCACGGTCGGGCAGGCCTTGGCCGACGCGCAGCCCAGCACTGGTCCCGGCTTCGGAAACGGCCTCCCGTACGAGCTCGGCCAGAGCCTGGGCAGTGGGCACGCCAGCGGCCCTGACGCCGGCGGAGAGCAGTTGCACGATCTCGGCCCGGGGCAGCCAGTACGTGCTGTCGCCGTCCCGCATCGGCACCGCCACCGTGTCCTGGCGCGGCGCACCGGGTTTTCCCACCGGGGCCGGCACCGCGAAAAGCGCATGATCGGTCTGCGCGGGGACGTCGATGAACAGCACCTGCTCCCCGCCCGCCCCCGACCATCCGACGCGCACCCCACGGGGAGCCGGGGAGATGCGCTGACGGATCAACTTGCGGATCTGGTCCACGTTCACTACGGCCGGGTCGAGGCCGACGACACGGTCCAGGACCTCCTCGTCATGCTCGAGGCGGGTGGAGATGCCAACGACGATGACCCCGCCGCCTCCGTTGGCGAACGCCGCGACGTCCTTGCTGAGCTCCTCGACCGCCTTGGGGTCCGCCAGTTGATAAGGGGCCGTCTTGGCGTCGAGCCACTGCGTCTCGCGTATTCCGAGTAGGGAGCCCGGCTCCTGGGCGTCCAGCGCGGCCAGCGCGCTCTTGAGATCCATCACCACCTCGGCAGTATCCACCGCCGCACACGCCGGACCACCGGATTTCGAACTTCCCACCTCTCGCACCGGCGTAACGACCTGCGCGCTTGAACCACGAGGTGCAACGGCGTGCGCCCACTCGAGCTACGGCCGGGACCGGGTGTGCGCAGGCCGCGCCCGCAGCGACAGCAGCAGCTCGCGGGCCGCGGCCGCGTCACCGAGGGCGCGGTGCCGGCCACCGAGCCGGAGGCGAGTGGTGGTGCCCAGCCACATCGACCGGCGCTTCATCAGACACTGCCAGGACTGCGCCGAGTGCAGCCGGCCCGGATCGGCGCCGAGCGCGCGGGCGTGGCCGACGGTCATCCGCCTGTCGAAGTCGCTGTTGTAGGCGAGGAGGACCCGGTCGCCGACCGCAGTCAAGACCTCGGGCAGGACGATGCTCCACGACCTGGCGCCGGCCACCATGGTGTCGGTGATCCCATGCACCCGGGTGGCCCCTGCCGGGATCGCGATGCCCGGGCCGGGGTGGACGAGGGTGTCCATGAGGACGGAACCGTCGTGCGCGTCGACGGCGGCCACCTCGATCACGCGATCCGTGGGAGACAGGCCGGTGGTCTCCACATCCAGGACGCAGGCAACGCCCGGCTGGACCATTTCGTGGGCCCAGTGCATGGTCTGGCCCACCGGGCCGAGCAGCGTCAGTCGCTGGGCATCGACAGCCCGAACGAGCCGCAGCGGCAGCAGCGCCATGACCTCGTCGCGGCCGGGCCCGCCGCCGTGCGCCGGTGCCCAGTCGAGCGTCCACCGGTCCGCCGCCGCGCTGTACCGCGCCCAGGCGTCCACCCCGTCGGCACGCAAGGCCGCAGTGACGTCGTCGACCAGCCGGGCTCGCTCGAAGACGGACCCGGCGAGCTCACGCCAGGGTGAGGGACGCCGGGACTCGGCGCTGCGCGCCGCCGACCAGTCCAGCGGTTCGGCCGCGACGGCGTCGAGGACCGAGACCGCGAAGCGGAGGGCTCCGGTGGCGCTGCGCCCGCCGGGGGCGAGAAGCCCGGCCTCGACGAGGTAGTCGAGCTCGCGCCGGCGCAGCCCCAGGTACCGTGCAGCCTGCTCGGGACCGAGGAGCCCGCCGTCTCTGGCGACCGCGGGCGCGGGGACGGGTGCCGTGACCTTACGGTCCGTCTGCTGGGCTTGCATCATCGCTTCCCTACACCTTCGGGCCGTCGTCCGGGCCGGTCATGGCGGCGACGTGGAGAACGCCCCTGGTGCCAAAGACGGTGTGGAACATCACCAGGCCGCCGGCCCGGTCGGTCCCGGAAGCCGCGTCGCTGAACCAGCGGCTGGAGCGCAGCGCCTGGGCGACGCACTCGGCGACCGCATCGCCGACAGGCGCGACCGACGTGTCGGGCGCCACCAGCTCGGACAGGTCCCCCAGGTCCATGCCGTAGTGCTCCAGGTGCTGGATGAGCAGGTGGGCCAGGGCACGCGACGGGTCGCTGGTGTGGCGCTGCCCGTCCTCGGGGTCCATCAGCCCGGGGAAGACCACGGCGCGGGTGAAGAAGTCGCACAAGGCCCCGAACAGCTCCGGGTCTGGGGCGTGGCTGCGTTCGTCGCGTGCCTTGAGGGCCCACTGCAGGATGACGTCCACGTGCGCGCGCCGCGCCCGTTCTGCAGAGTCCGGCGCGACGGATCCACCGGCCCCGGGGGCATCGGGATCGGCGATGCCGATGACTTCCGCGTGCAACTGCGCCTCGACAGGATGAACCCCGTCCAGCTCGTCCTGCCACCGGTCGAAGGACGCGGCTTCCTCCTCGGCCCGCTGATAGGCCGCGTCGTACTTGTCGTCGCCCAGGATCGCAGCCGACTCCGCCCACTGCGAGAGCAGCTCGGCGTGCTCCCATCGGTCCTCGGATGCGGGCAGCTGGTCGCCGCGCCCGTCCATGAGGGCCGGCAGCAGCGCGGTGATCGCCTCAGGTGCCGCCAGCACCGGCACCGGCAACGCAACGAGCTTGTCGTCGCCCCGCTCCTGGTACGCCCAGCCCGTGGACGAGCTCCACACCAGCTCCAGCCCGTTCGGCCACTCCTCGCCGGTCAGCTCCGCAGAGCCGCCGATCCACGCCCACCGGGCCTCCGTCGCGCCTCGCGCATCTGCCCGACGCACTGCGAACTCGGCATCCGCGTAGCCGGCGCGTGCGAGAGCACCCTCCACGAAGCGCGGGTACTTCTTCCAGCCCCTGAACTGGTCCACGGTGTGCCCTCTCCTGCTGCTCCGGACGGCCTTGCATGTCTCCTGGTCAGCCTGCCAGCCGCCACCGACACCACCCAGCCGGCGATCGAACGCGAACCGAAAGCGCGATCGGCAGTGCGACCCGAGCCCCTGCGGCCACGAGGCACCCGCCAGGCCCATCGCCGAGCCGACGGCCGTAGTCCCGGCCACCCGCTGGTGCAGTCTCCGGACGAAACCGGCCCTGGCGCAGCCGCACGCTGCCAAAGTGGCAGCCATGGAATCCGTCGACACCGCCCTGAACCGTGTCTGGCCCGCCCATCTGCGCACCGACCGGCTCCTCCTGCGGCCGGTCACCCAGGAAGACAGCCCCCTGGTGGGCGCGTTGTTGACCGACAACCGGGTCCGCGCGCACCTCGGCGGTCCGGTGGCGGAGGATCGCGTCGCCGCCCGGCAGGCCGCCTACCCGACGACGGCCGGCGCGTTCACCGTCGTCCGCACCGCCGATCAGCGGCCGATCGGCCTGGTGACCATCGGCGCCGACCACCGGTGCGAGGGACGCGCCGAAATCTCCTACCAGCTGCTCCCCGCCGCCTGGGGAGATGGACTGGGCAGAGAAGCCGTCGCGGCGGCCGTCAGCTGGTGGACGGACGCCGTCCCCGGCGGTGGCCCGCTGGTGGCCGTCACCCAGAAGGCCAACCTCGCCTCGTGCCGCATGCTGGAAGCGATCGGGATGAGCGTCGTCGACGAGCTCGACGAGCTGCGCGCCAGTGCCTCTACACCCCCGCGGGCGACTAGGGCGGGACCTGCATGAGCTTCACCGGCCCGACCCACCGGCCGGGCCGGGCCCGAGGCCGCGGAACGGCGGGAGACTGCCACACGGCGTTCACTCGGCGAGCCTCCCCACGAGTCAGCTGCCGCGAGCGGCGTCACCGCCCACATCGTCCTCCGCGTCCCGGGTGCTGTCAGCCTCGGTGAGCCTGGCGGGGGCACCGTAGAAGTTGCCGAAGGCCTCGACCCCGCGCTTCCCCTCCAGCTGAGCGAGCAGCGCGGCCGCCGCCACGCCGCGAGCAAGTTCACTCGCGGTCCGGACCACACGGCCCTGGGCGCGCCCAGACCGCGGACGACCATCACTGAACTGCAAGACATCGCCGTTCTCGCCCAAGCTGCCGCCAGCGCGCTCGGCTTCACCGCGCAGCCAGTTCTCGGCCTGCCCACGAGAATGTCCCCATCGCTTGAGGTTGTGCGCCATTTCGGCGCCGCACAGCGGGACGGCGAAGTCCAGAAAGAGCCGCAACTCATCAACCGGATTCAAAGGTTCAGGCTGGCGCACAGAAGAATCTCCCAGAACGTAAAGAGCTGGACGCTCGAAAATCAGGGGTTAAAGAAGCGGTTGCGTTCCCGGGGAAAGCGAGCAAGAGGCGTCGGTCGGGAAAACGCCGTCACGATCGGGCCACACGGCCTGCCAGTACGGCACGGCGGTCTCTCGGCCGTACACCGCCCGCAGCATCGAGAAGGGCTCCAGGGACGCCACGGGGCGCATGAGCAGCTGGAATCCGTTCGAAAGGAGGCCATCCAGGGCCTCACCGTCAACCGGACCAGACGATCCGGCGAACCGCTTGGTGAGGGAGTGGAGCAGGCCCTGCATCACCCGGATATCCAGGCCGGCCATCACAAACTCACACCCCAGAGATTCGTGCAGACCGACGGTGTAGCAATAGGCGGCAGAGCTTTCATCACCTAGAACTGCCTGGATAGCGAACCCATGCTCCGCGATAACGGAACGCAACCGGGCAACGTACGCCGTCATGAAGTCGGGCGGACACACCGGGCAGTCCTCGTCTCCACAAGAATCGTGAGGGCGGCCCTTCGGCAAGACGTTGGCTGCGGCCTCGGGTGTGAAGTCGAGGTCGCGGACGACCAGCTGGGACGGGTCAGCGTCCGGACGGGATGACTCCAGAGCCGGGAGATCGATCAGGCCCCAACGGCCCTGCGACCGGTCGCCGCCCAGGCACGACCACCCGTATGCCTGGCCGCTCGCGTCGTCGACCTCCACGACGTACCACTCCCCCTCGGCGGAGACGTACCGGAGGCTGACCACCCTGTGCTCATGCGGCTCCAGGACGGTTGCCCACAGACCCGGGATCTCGGCCAGCACCTCCGGAGCCGGGTAGAAGCTGTGGCCGCGCTCCTCGCGCCACAGCTCGGGCGGCCGCGTCCGGACCGGAGCGCCCCCCTGCGCAGAGCCCTCGGGGGCGGGCTGCGCGCGGAAGATGGCCCCCTGCTCCACATCCGGGTGATGGATCGACACCTCGTCGCCGTCCCAGCGCACGCTGCACGCCTCCAGGTCGACGGGCAAAGCGAGCAGTTCGGGGACGGTCTCCATCGCCCGGAGAAAGAGGGCGATGAACAACTCTTCGTGATCGCCAGTATCGGCGACCGTGGTTCGCTCCCAGGGGTGCCCGAGGACGCGCATGCGGATGTCCGCCATGATCAGTTCTCCAGTGAATCGTGGGGTGGGGACGCCGACGAGGGCCTGGCCGAGGGTGTGCGTCGCCCCTCGGGCGATCGCGCACACCACAGGCCGGTCGGCTTCGACAGGGTGAGAAGAGGAAAGGGCGGCCCGGATCAGGAGCCGGACGCGTGCTGGGCCCGGTATTCGCCCACCACGGCGAGCACGGCGACGCCGAGCAGATCGGCACCCTTGCCCGTCATCCAGTCGCCGAGTGTCGCTTCCGGGCTGCCGCTGAGGCGCTCGATGAGCTCGTGCACGCCGACATGCGGAACGCCCTCGGCATCACAACCAGCCTCGAAGTGACCGAACTTGGGGACGTACGCGTGGTAGTGCCCGTCGGCACACCAGTGAGGGTCCTGCCACAACTCGTACACCGCGTTCGGGGCGTCTTCCTCCATCCGCGCGGCGACCTCCTCGCAGAGGCCCAGCGCGGCGTCCCGGGCGCGGTAGGTCTGCCCCAGGATGAGGGCCTCGGCGGGACCACGCTCGTACTCGCCGCGGAGTCTGTGCTCCCGCATGAGGTCGAGAAGTGCGACGACCTCGCCAGCGGGAGCCGAATGGATGCGAAGCTGCAGATCAGCAGACACGTTTCTTCCTGGGATCGAGCGCCACGGCGGGCGCACATGAAGTGGGAGAGGGCACCGCCGCGGGCGTTGTCGGCAGAGGAGAAGGGCGCCCGCCGCTCGGCCGGCGCCCCCGCACGCGCGGGGCCCGGATGGTGCTTGGTGTGGGCGGTTCTTTGGCCGTCTGGCGTGGTGACGAACCCTCCTGAGCGCAGTCCGTCAGAGCTGCGAGGCCTCACGCCGCCAGCTGCGCGTCTCGGCGCGGCGAACCAGACGGCGGAACCAGGGCCCCTTTTCGCCCTCATCGCTGTACCGGCCCGGCAGGATCTTGCTCCCCACGGAGCCGGTACGGGCGTTCTTGACCTTCCGTCGCCTCGCGCGACGCTTCTTCGCCCCGGTTCTCGGGACGGGGGTACTCATGTTGAGATCAACTCCGATTCGTCCCGATGCCTTACGCGGCGTCGTTCTCGACGCAGTCGGGGCAGTCGTCGGGACAGCGGTTGTGGGTGCCGTAGGTGTGAACCTGACAGCGCACACAGGGGTCGACGGAGGCGACGTAGCCGCCACCTTCGGTGCGGGTTTCCCCGGCCCAGTCGTCAGCCGGGATCCCAGTCGGTTCGTTGCAGTGGCCGCAGTTGACCTCGCCGCGACGGTAGATGGCCATCAGCCCTCACCGACCATCACCGGCACGCCAGACGTGTGGCACTCCTGGCCGAGGCCGGGCAGGAAGTGGTGATCCAGTCGGCCGTCGACCAGTTCGACAAGCCCACCGCATCCGGCCGCCGGACAGCGGACGACCTTCACCCGGCCCTCGTCGTCGAGAAGAGGTTCTTCGTAAGCGATGGCCACAGCGGTCTGCTCACCCTTCAGGCGCACGGAGAAGGCCACCGGGACGCCCGCCGCCATGTCACCGAGGCACGACTGGCACAGGGGCAGCCTCCGGGATCTCGCCGCGGCTTCCGGCGATGGGGTCACAGGGCGACCGTCAGGAGCGACGTAGGGCGGCAGGCCTGTTTCGGGGTCGATCAGAATGCTCGGGGCGGTGTGCCGTTCCAGCTCGTGAAACTTCGTCTGGGCACCGCAACAGGGGCACTGCATCAGATAGAACAACGGGGCTCTCGCGATCGTCGAAGTGGCGTGGACAGACGCAGACAGCCCTGTGAGAAGGGTCTTTCCTCTGCGTGGCTGTTCCAGGGAGACCCAGCTGGCGACCTTGGTCGGTTCCTCGACCTCGACTAGGCCGCGGGCGACGGTCTGCTGCTTGGGTGTCGGCGGCCGGCTCGTGCGCTCGGCCTTACGAAAATGACAATACACATTGAAAGCGCAATGTGCAACATGCCTTGCGACCTCATCCGTGCCTCTTCGCACGCTGCTTGCAGGGGCCGCCCGTCACTCCCCCCTTCGGATGCCGCAGGCGCCGAGACTCACCGACCGGAAACCAGGGCCGCGCAGGCGGTGAGGGTGTCTAGGAGTCAGCTCCGCCCTCAAACAGGTGCGTTCTCCGGCACCTCCGGCCGCCGGAGTCGTTGACCCGGTATGAGCGTCCAGCGCCTCCTCGACACCGCCTTCGCCCGGGCGGCCGTCCCAGGCGCCCGTGCCGGCGCCTTCGACGTCGCCGACCTGGGCTCCGGCCCATGGAAGGAGTTCCTGCTCGGTTCCCGCAGAGGAGCGGGCAGGACGGGCTCCTGGGACGAGCAACTGGGCATTCTATGGAGACGCCTGGTCACGGAGTGCGGCGTCGCGCAGCAGCTCGCGGCCGGGTACGACATCGACTGGGAACAGGTCCCGCAGGAGACACACGCTGCTCTCGCGCTGACCGGGCCAGGAGGCATCGTCATCGACGTCGCCGCAGACGCGCTGGCGACCCGGCGCGCGGACTGGGAGCGTGAACGGCGCTATGCCCGGATCCACCGCCGCCTGTCCACCGACCTGACCGGCCTGGTGCCCGCGGACGTCGGTGCCGTGCGGTCCGCCCTGCTGGATGAGAGGGATTTTCGCACCAGCGACTACCGGAACCCGAGAGGGCAGTTCCTTCGGTGGGTGAGGACTCTGACCGGCACGGCTGCCTATCTCGCCGCCGCGCACATGGTGCCCGCCGAGCTCGCCCTGGACGTGGCCACCACCGCCCCCCTCGATGAGCAGACCCGCGTCGCCCTGCGGCTGCCAGCCCCCTGGTCACTCGTCGTCCACGAACCCGTTCCCGTCCACGCCATCGAGGCCGATGACGACGAACTCGCCGCGCTCATCGAAGCCGGCGTGTGCGTAGGGCCGGAACCGGCTGTCCTCGGCGCTCTGCTCGCAGCCCGCCCCGACTGGGGACTCGACACCACGTCCGGGTTCCTGCTCCTGTCCGCTCTCGACGCCGACGGAACACGGCGCTGTGTGCTCCAGCCAGCCGCGTACGGCGACCACGCCGGCGGCCGCGCCCTGTACGGGTACGCTGCGCAGCTCGCCTTCGGCCGGTGGGTACCCCCGCCCGCTCTTCCCGACCCCGGCCCGCGGCCGCTGTCGCGCAGTACCCTGGGCCGGATCGCTGCGAGCGAAGCAGGCCGCGCAGGCGGCTTCCACGCCGTACGCGTCCTCGACTTCACCCCGCCACCAGAGAACACGCCCGAACCACGTATGGCGCCGACTGGCACCCGGGGCCCGCTCGCGTACGGCACGTTCCGCCGAGCGCACTGGAGCTCCGCGACACGAATCGGGATCCGCGACAGCGCCGGCAAGCTCGTCGGACCGGTCTACAAGGACGGTGCGATCGAGGGCGCCACGTTCACCCGGGAGCGCCGCTTCTTCCCCCGCACCCGGATCCGCCCCGACCTCCCCTTGGCCCCCTCCACCACGGTCTACCGGGTCCCGAACCCAGGAAACCTGGACCGCTGACTTCTGGCATGTTGCGCGCTCGGCGACCGGCGCCAGTGACTCCTTGGTGTTCAGCACGAGACCGGCGAACCCGCCTGCGGCGTTATAGGCGACCGAGCTTGCGCGGTCGGGGACCATGATGGTTCCGGCGGCCGCGTCGGGTGGTGCTCTCAGACCGTGGCCTGCAACGGCCAGGACTGGTCGGTGGTGACGTGCCCTGGCCGGACCCACTTGGTGACGTGACGGGCGAACTCAGGGCGGGCGAAGGCGGCGGCGTCGCGCACCACGTACCCCTCGTCGCGGTCGGTGTCGGTGCTGGCCTCGAAGATCCGGTGCAGCGCGGCCGGGCTGAGGCGAGGCCCTTCGTAGAGCACCGGGACCGTGGCGAGCCCGAGCAACTCCGCCCACTCCGTCGTCTCGGCCCAGGACAGACAGGTGTCGCCGGCCCAGACGGAGAAAACCATGAACTTCGGCAGCGGGCGGGTGTAGCGCAAGGAGTGCGTGACGGTCAGGTTCTCGCCGCAGACGAACCAGCCGGGCGGGATCTCCGCGCGGAAGGCCGCCGCATACGCGCGCATCTCGTCTTGCCAGGGCCGGCTGCGCCCCGTGGGAGAGCGGGCGTACATCCCGTCGCCGTGGACGGTGGTGTTCTCGCCGTCCATCTTCAGGGTCATCACGATCCGCGCGTCGGCCTCCGGGACGAACGCGTCCCAGTCGGCCCATTCATCGTCGGCCGTGGCCCCCGGTGAGCCGGGCAGATGGGGGGTACGCGGGTAGCGAGGGTACTGCGAACGCATACTGGCCCCCTTCGAGGGCTCGGAACGGAACGTTTCGGTGCTCAGCGGATGCTGTTCAGCCCTTGCTAGCGGGGGACTGGGGGAGCCGAATGACGCGTCCACCGGTGCTCAACGTCCAGATTTCATCGGGTGGTTCGGTCAGTGCCGGTACTGGATCTGATGACCGACGCCGCCACACCAGCATCCTGGCGGAACCGTCCGCGCTGGGAAAATCCTCCACCGCCTGCTGCTTGGGCCACCGGACTACGCCGTCGTAGTACACCTTGCCGGCCTTGTCCTTCACCCGCTTTTGGAACGCCGAGCTGGGTACGGCCAGGTTCGGCGCGAACTCCATGCTGCCTCCCGTGCTCACCTGGAGTCCCGTTCGCGGTACGAACACCCAATACACGGTCATCTTCGGTTGTTCCTGTGTTCCTGTTCGTGTGTGGTGGTCGGCCCGCCCCTGTGCCCCGGGATGGAGGGGGTGTTGGGGGCTGGGGCAGGGCCGCCATTGAGCTTCTAGCTCAGGTGGCCTGGTCGTCTGCTGCTCGGGGCGCGCGCTCCGGCATCCCGGTTTCCGTGAGGCGGACGATTCGGGTGTAGCTGACGGTGGAGCGGTAGTTCTCCATCCCGTCTTTGATCTTGAACTTCCGCCCGTCCGACGTGTGGATCAGCTCCCGGCCGATCTTGGCCACGGTGACCATCGTGTAGCCCCAGTGGACCTTGCACGTTTCGTACTGGGCGAGCTGGTCACCGACCTTGACGCCCTGGAGCCGTGGATCTGGGGTCCGCACTGCCTCGCTGAAGTCCACGGAGGTGTTCTCCCTCTTGATCTCGCCCAGGCCGCGCCGAAGCTTCGGCGGTCGGTGGGTGGGTGTGGGTGCCCGGCCCCGGCCCTGTGGAGGGGGGTGTGGGGGCCTGGGGCCGGGCTGTGGGCGCGGGCGGCCCTCCG
>NZ_JBVIMX010000053.1:0-10732 GCF_055579625.1 Streptomyces sp. NPDC032721
CGAACCCCGGCCGCATCAGGCCCAGGCGTCGGCTCCCCGGTATGCGGAGCGCGCGGCCCAGCTGACCATGTATGCCCCGTCTTCTTTTGGTCCGCAGGATCCACCTTTCGACGAACAAAGAGGGCGCGTACTGCCAATCGGTAGTGGTTCAAGGAAGCAACTACCAGCGGCAGTTGACTGACTGGAACTCTGTGCCGAAGCGCGTTGGTTGTCCCTAGCAGAGCCAAATAGGCTGGCACGGCTCTGCTCACGAGAACCGGCTCCGGTCCACTACGTGCGGTACTGGCCCTGCGCGCGGTCACCTGTGCCCGGTAATGATCCCTGACCTGTGTAGTCCTGAGTCGACTGCCGTCGATGTACCGCAGGTTCGGCCGACTCCACACGAAGTGACACCGTGGCGGTGCACAGTCCCGCGCCGCGGATGAGGAAACACGTGGAAGGTCCGCCACAGATCTCCCCGGCGGAGATTGCCGCCGACCCGAAGCTCACGGTGAAGGATCTGCGCGACTGACCCGCACCGCGCGCTGCCCCGGCCCTCCGTTGACGAGGGTTCGGGGCGCGCGTCGTTGCCGGTGATTTCTCCCGCGCTGCCCGGGTACGTTGCGAGGATGACCACCTACGTCGTGACCCTCCCCGGCACCCTGCTCGACAAGCTCAGCCCCACCGCGCATGAACAACTCCTGCGCGAGCTGAGCCCCGCCGACCCCCGCCATACCCACCTCGGCGAGACCGAGGACCTCGACCGGCTCACCGTCGACGAGGAGAACTCCACCTTCGTCATCCGCCTTGAAGTGCACGCGGCCACCACCAAGGAGGCCGAGGCGGAGGCCCGCAGCATCGCTACCCGGGCGTTGCGGGCGGCCGGGCTGACGGAGGACAGCGCACCGATGGGGCCTGCGGCACTGTCCGGGATCGACACGGAGGAGTGAGGCGGGGAGGGGGAGGCGGGCAGGGACGTGGAGCGGAGCGCCCAGCGGCTCCCCGCCCCTTGATCAGCGCGCCGCCGAGTCTCGCCACGGCTGACGCCCCGGCCCCGACGGGTGCAGACCGGTGACGCCCATGACCACCGAGTAGAGGCTGGTCTCGGCGGTGATGAAGAGCCGGTTCCGCTTGGGCCCGCCCCAGGAGATGTTGGCGACCGCCTCGGGGATGTTGAGCCGCCCGATCAGGGTTCCGTCCGGGTCGTAGCAGTGCACTCCGTCGTTCATCGCGGCCGCCCAGAGGCGCCCGCCGTCGTCGAAGCGCAGATTGTCGAAGCGGGCGCCCTCGCGGGCCGCCGCCTCGGCGAAGATCTTGCCGTCCGACAGCGAGCCGTCCTCGCGGACATCGAAGACCCGGATGAAGCCCGCCCTGGTGTCGGAGACGAACAGCTGCTGTTCGTCGGCCGAGAAGACCAGCCCGTTCGGCGTCTGGAAGCAGTCCGCGACCAGCCGCACCTCGCCGCTGTCCGGGTCGATCCGGTAGACGTTGTTGGCGCCGATCTCGCTCTCGGCCCGGTAGCCCTCGTAGTCGCTGGTGATGCCGAAGTCCGGGTCGGAGAAGTAGATGGCGCCGTCCGACTTCACCGCCGCGTCGTTGGGGCTGTTCAGCCGCTTGCCCTGCCAGTGGTCGGCCAGCACGGTGAGGGTGCCGTCGTGTTCGGTACGGGTCACCCGGCGGTTGCCCTGTTCGCAGGTGATCAGCCGGCCCTGCCGGTCGAGGGTGTTGCCGTTGGTGTGCCCGGCATTGCGGCGGAAGACGCTGACGGTGTCGGTCTCCTCGTCCCAGCGCAGCATCCGGTCGTTGGGGATGTCGCTCCAGATCAACTGCCGCCAGGCGGGCAGATAGATGGGCCCCTCGGCCCAGCGGCAACCGGTGTACAGGACCTCAAGGCCGTCGTCACCGTTCATGCACCGGCCGGTACGGAACCGGTCGTCGAGCATCTCGTACAGCCCCGGACGCTCACTGGTCATGCTGGCTCTCCCCATTCGATCCAAGGTCAAGGTCAAGGTCTAGATCTAGGTCCATGCGCTACCGAATCAGCTTCGGCAGTATCCGGATACTGCTGTATGCAATATGGTGAGCGCAAGACCAAACCGAATGGACTACCGTGGACGATCTCGACCGGGCCCTACTGGCCCAACTCCAGCAGGACGCCACCCAGTCCTACGCCGCCCTGGGCAAGGCCGTCGGCCTCTCGGCCGGTGCCGCCCATGAGCGTGTGCGCAAACTCCGCGACCGGGGCGCCATCCGCCGTACCACCGTCGAGGTGGACCCGGCGGCGGTGGGCGCCGGAGTGCTGGCGTACGTCATGGTCGACTCGACCTCCTGGATGGGCGACTCGGCGGCGGCGTTCGCCGCGCTTCCCGAGGTCCTGGAGGCGCACATCATCGCGGGCAGCGCCTCGGTGATGCTCAAGGCCAGGACCTCCACCACCGAGCAGCTCCAGGACGTACTGCGCCGGATCCACGCCATCGACGGCGTCAGCGGCACACAGGTGACGGTGGTCCTGGAGACCTTCTTCGAACGACAGGTGTCGCCGGGGCCGGTGGCCGGCTAGAGCGGCGCCGGCCGGCGGGGCGGTGCCGCCCGGGCACGGAACCGCCCCGGGTCAGCCGACCGGTGGCTGCTCCACGGCCTCCGCCGCCTCCGCGGTCGGATGTCTCGGGAACACCTGGTCCAGCCCCACGATGCGGAAGATTCGGCTGACGTTCGGCGGTACGGCGCCGAGGCCCGGCACCAGAAGAGCCATCCGAAAAGGTCAGCAGGGCCGGTTGAGCGTATCTGTCCTGTCCACCTGCTGGGCAGAGGAGTTGGTGTGCGCGGCGAGGTGTTCCCCAGCTGGCGTCAAGACCGCTATGCGCGTGACGGTGGGGAGCTTCAGGACGGCTTCGGCGCCCTCCGTCAGCCGGTTACATCAAGTGCCGGCTCGGGCCGTCCCCGGAACGAACCGGCCCGGTGGGGGAGGTGCTCAGAGCTCCATGACGGTGGTCTGCGCCAGGTCGGGCCCCGCGACGATGGCGCGGGCCTCTTCGTCGCTGAACTCCCTGGTCTGCCCGTCGTGTACCAGCAGTCCGTGTCCCGGCAGAGCACGCAGGGCTCTGGCCTGAGCGGTCACAGTGTCGCGCAGCACACGGATCACGTCGGCGTCGGCACGCTGCTGCTCGCGCAGGGAGCGTACGTCAATCTCCAGCAGTTCCAGGCGGCGCATCAGGTCGTCTATGCCAGTCATGCAAGAAGTATCCGTCTGCCGGCCGCCAGTTCAGGGGAGTTGAAGATACTTCCCCAGGTTCCTTCTTCGTGGCCTGCCAGAGAAGGTGGAATCCACGGGGTGCGGATCCTCTGAAGGAGGCCGACGCGCTCTCCACCGACAAGGCGATCCTCTACGGCTTCGCCCACCAATACGCGAAGGAAGGCTTGCGCGTGGTACCCGGACTGGAAATCGGTGGCCCCAGCACTACGGCATCGGCATACCCAAGGGCCACCGAGCCGATTGCCAACCGCCTCGCCACCTGGCTCAAGGACTACGTCACCACCAGCGACTGGCTCCAGGACATCAAGACCTCGCTGCCCCAGCTCGCAGAGGAGGAACGCGACTGGATCAACAAGTACAAGCCCAACAATGCTGCCATCGATGCCCGGTCCTGCCGCGACACCCCAGGACTCTGAAGTGACATCGCCCCGACTGTGTCCAGTATGCGGACGCCGGCGTTCCGGACTCCATGTGCGTGCTCCAGGCGGAGCGGGTGGCCAGGCGGGGGTGGAGGCGGTCCCAGGCCATCGCGTGGGCGATGCCGTACCTGTCGGTGACCTGCGTCGTCGAGGCATCCGGACCGCCCCAGGTGTCCGGCTTAGCGAAGCGGAACTTCTTGCCGTGTTTCGGTGGCCGCCCGCCAAGGGGGTAGGCCAGGGCGTATTCCTTGAACGTCGGGGTCGGCCGCCGCATGACGCGATCGGAGCGTATCCGTACCAGTACCTCGGCAAGGAGGCTAGCCAGCAGGTGGGTCATGCCCGGGGCGTCGTAGTCGGCGTCGAGGGGATGAGGATGTTGCGCTCGCCATGGTGCCAGCGGCCCATCTCGATCAGGTCGGTGACGACCCTGCGGACCTGGGCGGCGGTGACCTCGGCGACATCGTCGGCGGGTCCGAGACGAACGGCGTCCAGGAGCTGGCACCACGAGGTCCGGCCCGATTCGAGGGCTGCGACGAACGAGTACGGCCAACCGGGGACGAACTGTTCCGAGGATCGTCCGCTGCGGCCGTGGACATGACAGAAGTGACGGGCCGCACTGGTAGGGGCGTCCGACCGGAGCCAGTTGCTCACGTCGACGGCGAGGACAAGGAGGAGAAGACGGCCGTCAGCGGCCCGCGGTATCGGTATCGGCAGCCTGGCCAGCACCTGACGCAGCCGGGGCACGTCCACGTTTCCATGGTTCAGTGCGTCGTACATGGCGACGTGACCACGACGGTGCTCGGCCACCAGCGTCAGGTCCACGCGTAGCAGGGCACGCTCCAGGGCCGGGAAGACCCCCAGGAGCTGTTCGCGCAGGCGGTTGATCTGCCGGGTGCGGTCGTTGACGAGATCGAGGCGGCGGCTGGTGAGGTACGCAGGTCGACGGCCACTTCATCTCCGGGCCGCAGGAGTCCCAGGTCCAGGCGCATGCGGGCCTGGTCGGCGATGAGTGAGCGTCCTTGGCGTTGGTCTTGCTCTGGGCGCGGTAGCCGGCTGCGGCACGGTGACCGGTCGGGCCGGTGAGGTGGACCATCGACTGCCCTTGGCCGAGCAGGAGCCCGATGAGCAGAGCGGCGCCGCCGTGGTTGGTGTCCACAGCCCACACCACCTCACCCGAAGCGGCGACACCGAGCACCTCGCGGATGAGCTTCAGCGGTGCGGGGCCGTCGTTGCCGATGCGGCGCGACAGCCATCGCGATCTCCCCGGGATTACAGAAGAGCGCCCAGGACACCACGGCGTCGCCGGCGCGCTGTGCGCCCAGCTCCCTCTCGAAGCCGTCGATACAAAGGTCGCCTCCTGGGCTGGACCGAAGGCCCACGTTGTGCTGGTCCGGTCCTGGCGGTGGAAGCGGAGGTCGGCTCTTGTCGACTTCCGCGGGCGCGGTGCTTGCTCTGGCCGCAAGCCATTCACCTGGGAAATAACATGATCTAGCTCACCCACGCCGAACTCTCGTATGTTGAGACGTCATTGGACTAAGGAAATAACATGACCTAGCCTCCTTGGTGTTGACCTTGCTGAGTGTCAGTCCTCTGATGCGCGCGGTCTGCTCCGCAGACACGACGCGCCGCCGCTACGCGGCGGATAGCAGTGCCGCGCTCCGCGCGGTCTCGCCCGATGTCTCGGCGTGGGAGCAGAAGCGAACAACTCCGTTGTTCGCGGGAACGCTCCGCGTTCCGTGGGGAGGGTGGCGGCTTGCTGTCGTGCAGAAGGGGGAGGCGTGAGTGCGCTTCAGTACCAGGCATTGTCCATTCAGCAGTTGGCTGAGGCAGTGGCACGTGTGGCACCGCGGGATATGGGGGGGTGGGAAGCACGGGAACCTGTGGTTGGGGCGCTTGGTGTCCCTGTGAAGGTCTCCCGCGGGCGAAGCCGTCAGTTGTGGATGGTCGTTGGTATGTGGGACCGTGCGTTGGAGTGTGGCCAGTTCCCTGAAAGAGCGCACCGCACCGCCGCACAGCTCTTCACTACGCCCGTGCTACAGAGGTTTTGGGAGCTTGCGCAGGCAGGGAAACTCCGCAAGCTGGCGCCAGAGCGAGGCCAGCACCCTGAACTGCCGCTCGCGACGCTGCGGATCACAAGGGACTGCCTGAAGATTCTTGCCGTGTTGGTGTCGCCCGACCACACGAAGGTGTGGTTGCCGTCTGTACCGCAGACCGAACTCAAGGCACCGGTACGCTCTGAGGCTCTCGGCATTGTGTATAGACGCTTGGCGGACCTGGCCGCGACAGGGCCGTTGGAGCGGGGTGGCACAGCCTTGTCATACGAGGACCGGACTCGGCTGCTGGCCATGGTGTCGATCATTCTCGACACCGCACCGCGTTCCGGTGAGCTCGCGGCCTTGCGATTGTCGGACTTAAGTTCGGGTGAACAAGCTGTGGGGCTACGCCGCAGGCAACAAAAGGCGCCACCCAATCGGGCAGAAGAGATCGCTGAGCTGGCCGAGGTCGACCCCTCATCAGTACGAGCGGTGCTGTGGGGACGGCGCCACCAGGTTTCTGAGGCCACCTACCAGCGCATCTTGACGGCACAGAACGCCATGGCCCCCTTGCCGGAAGTCGAGTGGTACGCCCTGGAAGACCGTACGCAAGTGGCTGTGCGCCGCTGGCTCAAGGTCCGAGAGCAACTGATCGACTCGGGACCTTTGCAAGGCGGCCGCTCTGGATTGTGGGTGACCTTGGTACCTACCAAAGCAGGTCCGCCGGGTATCACCCTGCGCCCGCAAGGTTTGACTCAGGCCATCGCCCGAGGAATGTCGGCACTGAACTGGCTGATGGCCGGCGTACACGGGTGGGAACCGATGCCGGCCAGGATGGAGCAACTGCGCCGAGCCGTGACGGCGGAACCGGTCAGTCCGCCCGGTGCTGCTTAAACGCGCACACCCGCGCGGTGATGATGGGAGCAAAAGTCAAGACCTGTGGATCGTGATCTCTGGGTGGTTGCGGGAATATTGTGCTGCTCGGCGAGGCGGATGAACTCGCCTTGGTTGTCGGCCAGTAGATCGGCGGCCTGGCGCGCCGGGATGAAGTAGCACCGGAAGACCATGCCGTAGTCCTGGTCTCCTTCTTGTCCTGCAACGGTGTGCGTCCAGGTGTCGCGGGTCTCGGTGGGTTGTGCATTGAAGAACACGGTGACCCGGGGCTGGCCGGTGTCCGGGTGCTGGCGCTGCTGCACGGCCAGGGCGGTGCCCAGCGCAACGGCGGTTACGTCGGTTTCCTCCGCGATCTCCCTCAGGACGGCGTCGGTGAGACCCTCCCTGGGGTTCACGCCCCCTGCCGGGACCCTGGGTAATGGCCTCAGGATGATCCTGGTGATCGAAAACGAGTAGTTGCCAGCCGCCGGCAACGTTGCAGGTCACGTAGGCGGCTGTCCTCACGCGCGCGGGTTGCATTGGATGTCCCTTCATGATGTTTCGTGGCGATGCATAGTTACGCTGCTGCGGCCTCGGGCCGTTCGGCGAGGTGGCCGTTTTCGAAGCGGGCGCCGGAGCGGACGAGCGGGATGAGGCGGGCGTCGGTGATCGCGCGCCAGCGAGCCTGGGCGGACTCGACGAGCTTGAACACCATGGCGAGCGAGGCAGCCGGGCTGCCGGCGCCGCGGGTCACCTTGGTGAGGAGCTTGACGGTGGCGAAGGTCGACTCGATGGGGTTCGTGGTCCGTAGATGGATCCAGTGCTCAGCTGGGAAGTCGTAGAACGCCAGCAGTTCATCCTGGTCGTCGGTGATCTTCGCGACGGCCTTTGGGAACTTGGCTCCGTAGGTCTTCGCGAACGCGGTGATCGCCTTCTCTGCGTGGTTGCGGTCCTCGGCCTCGTAGATCTCCTGCATTGCCTTCGTCGCGCGAAGTGGCCGATGCGGATGTTGCCCCTTCGGGTCAGGAGCTGGCCGCCGCACCCACCCGGCAGGATCCCGCACCAGAGCGTCGTACCGGCGAACTCGCCGAGGAATGAGTCGAGTTCGTCGGCACCTGTCGGGCAGACCACTGGTGCATCGGATTCGGGATCCGCCAGAACGGCCGTCTGGATCTGCCGGTTGGCCACGCCCATCGCTAGCCCCTTCACAGGACAGCCCCACCTGACCGCCTGCCCCTCGAACGGCGTTCGGCAGGCAGGGCAGATCACTGCCCGCCGTCCAGCGTAGCCACCGTCACGAACAGGTGTGCCGGTCCTGCGGAAAATAGCTTACCGGCGCCCTGGGCTGGCTTTCTGTGACCAGGTCTTCGCACTCGGGCCACAGCCGGATGCCGCCGGTCAGCACCGCTAACGGTGGCACAAGGAACTACTCAAGCGCCTGAGCCGCTGGTAGAACCCGGCGCGGCCGTCGGCGGAAAGAGGTTTCGAAAAAGCCGCTCGGTGCGCGGGCACCAGCTTCGATACTGGCGGAATGTCTCACAGAAGGAGCCCGCACCGTGGAAGCTGAACAGCAGCTGGCGGCCCTGCTCAACGATCTGCCCGGCCATCACGAGGCCCGATTCTGGCGCGACTTGAAGGAAGCCGCCAGCCTGTACCGCATACGCTCCACCATGGCCTCTGCCGTACAGGAGGCACAGGACGGCGACTTCGAACCGCTGGCCGCGTTCGTCATGGATGTCTTCAACCGCGAGGACCAGCTCAAGGACATCACCAAAGTCCTTGCCACTCATCTCGGCACCACGATGCGGACACGCGCCTGGATCGCCGACGCCATTGCGGCAGCAGACCGCATCAACCGGGCCCGTGCTGTGAACCCGCTTGAGGGCCTCGTTGATAAGTGGTGAGCACCGGTACCTGCTCGAGGCGTACGGCGTGACAGGCGAGTGTGCCCGGCGGCAGCATCGGCTTCGGGTGATGGGCACCGCCGGGCGTCGTACAGCCTGGCACGGAGGTTGCGCGCGGGGCGGCCATGGTGCCGCAGAGCCGCCTCGGCACCACGGTCCTCGCGAGGCAATCACGCTCCGAGGACGGTGGCCCGGCCGAAGGCGCGGTGAAGACCCGGGACATGCCCCCGGCTCCCACCGGGCCCTCGCCGCCGCACAGGTTGCGACCGGGCAGGTTGGTGGTCAGGACAGGAGTCTCCCTGCGGGCCCTAACCATGTACTCAGCCGAGCAACCGGTCGCGCAGCTCTCCTTGTCCAGCGATGAGATCACCGATCTGAAGTTCCTCGCTGGACAGACGTGGCTGCGTTCCCTCGACATTGTTGACTGTCCTCATCTGATGGATCTTTCGGCACTCACCGGACCTCCGATCCAGTTTCTACACATTTCATCCACGCGGTCCGACCTGGATCTGCGCCCGTTGTCCCAGTTGCCGGACCTGGCGCGGCTCATGCTTACCGGCCCTGTGGATCTGCTGTGGCCCCTGACGGACCTGCTGACGTCGATCCCTCTTCAGGAGCTGGGGGTGGCGGGCAGCGTGTCCCTCGAGGGAGGTATGCGGGGTATTGGCAACTTCCCAGGAATGGCAAGCCTCGCTCTCAACGGCCCGTCGTGTCCGGCCTCCGCCGAAGAGTGGGCCGAGATCCGCTCCTTGCCCTATCTCACCGAGCTCAGCACGACCGCCGTGCCCTTGGAAACACTGCCGGTGGACGCGGTCCTCGGCGGTGTCTCTCATCTGGACCTGTCCGGAGGAGGCGGTGACCGCGTTGTCCAGGCGGCGGTGCGACGGCTGCCCCACACCTTTCCCAGGCTGGTGATCTGTGAACTGATGGGGGACATGACTGCGGAAAGGGACATCGACGTCACTCCACTGGCTGACCTGACCGGCTTGCGGCACGTCTTCATCGCGATCACCCGGGACCGTGTGAGGGGACTCGACTCCCCGGGTGAATCGTTGACCGTCAATCTTCTCCGGTGAAGCCGAGGGCAGGCCCGACCACACGTTTCACATCCGTGCTTCCACAGGAGCCCCCTGCCGCCTGCTGATTGCGGTGGGACGGTGAGGGTGCTTCTCCCGCGGAAGGCACGATGGGCGTTCCGCAGTCGAAGGCCGCGCTGTACGCGGCGATCCGTCGCGACCATCTCCTGGCCTTGTAGCAGCGGTCGTTGCAACGGACCCACAACGTGTCGTGGCGTACGGTCCGGCTCGATGCCTTCAAGCCGCCAGCAAGGACCGGCTCGCCGCGATCGCGGCCGCCGAAGGATTCTCGCTGCGTGCCTACCTGGCCCGCCTCGCCGACACCCCTCCTCACCCCGCAGGAGCGAGCCGACCGCGCGGCGGCCGCGCGGATCGCGCTCCAGGAGTGGAACGGGTACGCCCCCACCAAGGACGAGGAGCAGGACCTCGACAGCGAGCTCGACCGGCGTCTCGCCCAGGTGCAGCCGAGGTGAGCGGGGCGATGCACATCGTTCTGGACGAGAGCGCGAGGGCCGCTATCGGCCAGGGCAACGTCCTCGCCTCGCGGCTCATCCACCGCGCTCACGCCGAAGCCGAGTGGTTCCTGTACGCGCCAGCCTGCGCCCTTGTGGAAGCCGACCGGGCGCGTCCCGGTACCGCCGAACACCTTGCTGCGATGCCCGGGATCACCGTCCTTGACCTGGCCGCTGTTCTCGACGTGGCCAGGCAGGAGACGTGGGCGGCTGCGCACAGCCAGTTCGCCGCCCAGCCCACCCCTGACCGCCCCGACGAGGCGGTGATCGCCACTACTGTGCACGGCCGGTGGGCGAAGGAAGCGATCCGCGTTCTCGACCTCACGCCCTGAAGCCACCGGTGTACCTCCTGCCATAACCTCCCTCGCCCCCTGGGCGCCGTGGCCCCTATAGAACGCGGGGTCACAGAGTCTGCTTGCCTATCGGAGCGGCTCGACAGCGGCGAGTCGGCCGCTGACACTGTGGGTCATGGCGGATAGCACCTTGTGGGTCGCGGTTCTCACCGGTGCCACCGCAGTTCTGGCGAGCTGGGTAACCACACTTGGCAACGCCTGCACGGCAAAGATCCAGGCTGAGTCATCGATTCAGGTGCAGCACCGAGACCGGGTGCGGGCCAGTAGACGTACTGCCTACCTAGATCTGATGGAACACGCCCACGCCACGGGCGAGCTGTACTGGAGGGT
>NZ_JBVIMX010000054.1:0-9059 GCF_055579625.1 Streptomyces sp. NPDC032721
CGCGTCTCAACGGAGGTGGGGGTGATGACACCGGCCCCGCCTGCCTAACGGGTGGGAGTGGGGGTGGGGGTAGGGGGGCGGTCAATTAAACCGATCGGTCCCGGGAGCCGCCCCGTAACTCCTTCTCCCTCACGCCGCCTTGAAGTTGCGGAGGCGGAGGCTGTTGCCGACGACGAAGACGGAGGAGAAGGCCATGGCCGCTCCGGCGATCATCGGGTTGAGCAGGCCCATGGCGGCGAGGGGGAGTGCGCCGACGTTGTAGGCGAAGGCCCAGAAGAGGTTGGACTTGATGGTGCCGAGGGTCTTGCGGGAGAGGCGGATGGCGTCGGCCGCCGCCCTCAGGTCGCCGCGTACGAGGGTGAGGTCGCCGGCTTCGATGGCGGCGTCGGTGCCGGTGCCCATGGCGAGGCCGAGGTCGGCCTGGGCGAGGGCGGCGGCGTCGTTGACGCCGTCGCCGACCATGGCGACGCTCTTGCCTTCGGCCTGGAGGGACTTGACGACGCTGACCTTGTCCTCGGGCATGACTTCGGCGATGACCTGGTCGATGCCGACCTCGGCCGCGACGGACTCGGCGACTGCCTTGTTGTCGCCGGTGAGCAGGATCGGGGTGAGGCCGAGGGCCTTGAAGCGGCGGATGGCTTCGGCGCTGGTGTCCTTGACGGCGTCGGCGACGGTGAGCACGGCGCGTGCCTCGCCGTCCCAGGCGACGGCGATGGCGGTGCGGCCGGCTGCTTCGGCGTCGGCCTTGGCGCGTTCCAGTTCGACGGGCAGGGCCATGGCCCATTCGGCGAGGAGTTTGTCGCGGCCGACGAGGACGGCGTGGCCCTCGACGATGCCCTGGACGCCGAGGCCGGGGATGTTGGCGAAGTCTTCGGGGGTGGGCAGGGGGCCGACCTTGGCGGTGGCTCCGGCGGCTACGGCCTGGGCGATCGGGTGCTCGGAGGCGTTCTCCAACGCCCCTGCCAGGCGCAGGACTTCGTCCTTCGTGGTGTTCGCCGCGAGGTGGATGTCGAGGAGGGTCATGCGGCCGGTGGTGACGGTGCCGGTCTTGTCGAGGAGGATCGTGTCGACCTTGCGGGTGGACTCCAGGACTTCGGGGCCCTTGATGAGGATGCCGAGCTGGGCGCCGCGGCCGGTGCCGACCATGAGGGCGGTCGGGGTGGCCAGGCCCAGCGCGCAGGGGCAGGCGATGATCAGTACGGCGACTGCTGCGGTGAAGGCGGCGGTGAGTCCGGCGCCGCTGCCGAGCCAGAAGCCCAGGGTGCCCAGGGCGAGTGCGATGACGACGGGCACGAAGACGGCGGAGATCTTGTCGGCGAGGCGCTGGGCGGCGGCCTTGCCGTTCTGGGCGTCCTCGACCAGCTTGGCCATCCTGGCGAGCTGGGTGTCGGCGCCGACGCGGGTGGCCTCGACGACGAGGCGTCCGCCGGCGTTGAGGGTGGCTCCGGTGACGCTGTCGCCGGGGGAGACCTCGACCGGGACGGACTCGCCGGTGAGCATGGAGGCGTCGACGGCGGAGGTGCCTTCGACGACGGTGCCGTCGGTGGCGATCTTCTCGCCGGGGCGGACCAGGAAACGGTCGCCCGGCTTCAACTCCGAGGTGGGGACGGTGACTTCGACGCCGTCGCGGAGCAGGGTGACGTTCTTCGCGCCGAGCTGGAGCAGTGCCTTGAGGGCGGCGCCCGCCTTGCGCTTGGAGCGGGCCTCGAAGAAGCGGCCCGCCAGGATGAACGCGGTGACGCCTGCCGCCGCCTCCAGGTAGATGTTCCCGGCGCCGTCGGTACGGGCGATCGTGAGCTCGAAGGGGTGCGTCATGCCGGGCATGCCCGCCGTGCCGAAGAACAGCGCCCACAGCGACCACAGGAACGCGGCAGACGTACCGACCGAGATCAGGGTGTCCATGGTCGCGGCGCCGTGCTTGGCGTTGGTCCACGCGGCCCTGTGGAAGGGCCAGGCGGCGTACGTCACGACGGGCGCGGTGAGGGTGAGCGCGAGCCACTGCCAGTACTCGAACTGCAGCGCCGGGATCATCGACATCGCGATCACCGGGACCGCGAGGAGGGTGGCGGTGATCAGGCGCTGGCGGAGTGAGACGAGGGCGGGGTCCTCGGGCGCGGAGTCGTCGTCGGGGGTGTCAGTGCCGGTGCCGCCGTCGGTGGTCGTCTGCTGGCGCGGCGGGGTGGGCTCCTTGGCGGAGTAGCCGGTCTTCTCGACGGTGGCGATCAGGTCCTGTACGGAGATCTCCTCGCCCCGGTAGGTGACCTTGGCCTTCTCGGTGGCGTAGTTGACGGTCGCCTCGACGCCGTCCATCCGGTTCAGCTTCTTCTCGATACGGGCGGCGCACGAGGCGCAGGTCATGCCGCCGATGGCGAGTTCGACATGGGCAGGCGCCGCCTCTGTCGGTGTCGGCGCCGGTGTCTGGACGGTCATGACCACTCCCCTGGTGACGGGCTCGTATCGTTGCTTGTTGCCTGCTTGCTGCCTGCTTCTCGGTGGCTGTCGATTACCCCCGGGGGGTATCGGCTGCTAGTTCATGTATACCCCCCTGACCTATGGGGCGCAAGTATGTGTCACATACTCCGTGGGGGTATCGCGAAATCGGGCCCGTCCGCGAGGGGCTTGGTCACACCCCGCGTGGGGGTGGTGCGCAGGCGGTGCATGGGAACTAGTCTTGATATTGGACTAGACCATGTCCGTGTCGGCGATGGCGAAGGAAGCGGAACCCCATGAGTGAGCGTGCAGTCCTGGAGGTGATCGCCCTCAGTGCCGAGGACGCGGTCGCGGCCCAGTCCGGTGGTGCCGACCGGCTCGAACTGGTCACGGACATGGCTGCGGACGGGCTGACCCCGTCCCGCGAGACCTTCGCCGCGATCCGCGCCGCCGTCGACATCCCGCTGCGCGTGATGCTGCGGCTGGCGGACGGCTTCGCGGCGGGCTCCGCCGAGAACATGGACGCGCTGGTCGCGAACGCGCGGGCGCTGCGGGCGGAGGGCGCGGACGAATTCGTACTCGGCTTCCTCGACGAGGACGGCAGTGCGGACCTGGTCGCGGTCGAGCGGCTGGTGGCGGAGATCGAGGGGTGCCGGTGGACGTTCCACCGCGCCGTGGACCGGGCGGCGGACCGTGACGCGGTGCGCAAGTCGCTGGCGGACCTGCCGGGCCTGGACACCTACCTGACCGCCGGCGCGGCGGAGGGCGTCGACGCGGGACTGCCGACGCTGCTGGCGGAGGCGGCCAGGGCGGGGGAGCCGGGGTACACGGCGCAGATCCTGGTGGGCGGCGGTCTGCGACTGGACCACCTGCCGGTGCTGCGGGCGGCGGGAATCGACGCGTTCCACATCGGCGGAGCGGCGAGGCCGCAGGGCTGGGATGCGCCGGTGTCGGCGGCGGCGGTGGAGGAGTGGCGGTCGGTGCTCGACGCGTGAGGTGTGACGGGTGAGGCGTGAGGTGTGACGCGTCACGCGTGACGGGGCGGCTTCCGGAACCGCGTACTACGGTCCCGGAAGCCGCCCCGTACTCATGCGTGCGGGACTCAGCCCACCAGGGCCACGGGAAGGGGTTGTGCGTGGCGGATGGTGAGGCCGGAGACCGCTCGGGTGAGGGCCACGTACAGGCGGCGCAGGCCGGTGCGTTCGTCGGGTTCGGCGGCCACCACCGCCGCCGGTTCGTCGAGGACCACGTAGTCGTACTCCAGGCCCTTGGCCAGGGACGCCGGGACCAGGGTCAGGCGGGACTCGGTGGTGGTCTCCTCGCCGGGGGAGAGGTAGGAGTGGCCTGCTGCCTCCAAAGCCTTGGCGAGGGAGGGGATGCGGTCGTCGGCGGCGATCAGGCCGATCGAGCCCTCGTGGGTGAGGGCCTCCTCGCAGGCGGCGACGATCTCGGAGTCCAGGTCGGTCTCGTCCGGGACCAGTTGGACGGAGAGTGCGCCGGGGCTTTCGCGGACCGAGGTCACCGGGGTCAGGCCGGGGGACATGTGCGGCAGCAGCCGGGACGCGTACGAGATGACGTCGCGGGGGACGCGGAAGCCGGCCGTGAGTTCCTCCAGGTGGGCTTCCGGCTTGCCCAGGTGGGTGAGGGCCTCGGCCCAACTGGTGGTCGCCCAGGGGGTGGTGCCCTGCGCGAGGTCGCCGAGGACCGTCGCCGAGCCGGTGGAGCAGCGGCGGCCGACCGCCCGGTACTGCATCGGGGACAGGTCCTGCGCCTCGTCGAGCACGACGTGGCCGAGCGAGTGGGTGCGCTCCACCAGGTCGCGGGCCTCGTCGATGAGTACGGCGTCGGCCGCCGACCACTTCGCGGAGCGGGTGCTGCGGGCGGGCTTGGGGTGCAGGACGGTGCGCTGTTCGTCCTCGGTGAGGATGCCCTCGGCGTGGGCGGCGAGGAAGTCGGGCTCGGCGAGGAGGCGCAGGACCAGCTTTGCCGGGTCCACCGGGGGCCAGATCGCCTTGACGGCCTGCTTGACGGCGGTGTTGCGGGCGACGGCGTCCTGCACGCGGTCGTCGGGGGCCTCCCCGGCCTCCTCCATGCGGACCAGGATCTGGTGCGCGATCCGGCGGGGGAGTGCCTCGCGGGCGGCCCCGTAGCGGATGTCGCGTGCCAGCAACTCCTGGACGATCTCTTCGAGTTCGTAGGCGGGCACGCGCCAGCGGCGTGACCCGCGTACGAGGACCACGGGCTCGGTCGGCATCGTCACGTGCGAACGGATCGCCCGGCGGAGGACCTCGGCCATCCGGGCGTCGCCCTTGATGACGGCGGCGGGGGCCTCGTCTGTGCCGCGGATTTCGAGGAGGACGCCCTCGCCGTTGGTGGTGACGAGGTCGTCGACCGTGGCCTGCTTCACCTCCATCTCGCCGAGGGCGGGGAGGACTTGCTCGATGTAGTGGAGGAAGGACTTGTTGGGGCCGATGACGAGGGTGCCGGTGCGGGCGAGGCGCTCGCGGTGCGCGTAGAGGAGGTACGCGACCCGGTGCAGGCCGACGGCGGTCTTGCCGGTGCCGGGGCCGCCCTGGACGCAGACGGAGCCGGACAGTCCGGAACGTACGATCTCGTCCTGCTCCGGCTGGATCGTCGCGACGATGTCGCGCATCGGGCCGACGCGCGGACGCTCGATCTCCGCCTGGAGGAGCTTGCTGGTCAGGGGGTCGTCGGCGGCGGACGGATCGGAGAGGTGCTCGTCCTCGTACGCGGTCAACTCGCCTGCCGTGTAACCGAACCGGCGGCGCAGACCGACGTCCTGCGGGTCCTTCTTGGAGGCGCGGTAGAAGGGCTGCGAGACGGGGGCGCGCCAGTCGATGACCATGGGTTCGCCGTCGGCGTCGTGGACGTGGCGGCGGCCGATGTAGAAGTTCTCGCCCGGGGTGCCTTCGGCCTCGGCGGCGCCGACGGTGTGCAGGTAGTCGAGGCGGCCGAAGAAGAGGGGGGTGTGGGAGAGGTCCGCGAGGGCCTTGATGCGGTCCTCGATCTGGGCGGTCAGGACGACGGCGTTGACCCAGTTCGCGGTGACGTCCTTGATGTCGAGGTTCTCGACGTCCTCGCGCATGGCGCGGAGGGCGGAGCGGGAGGCGGCGAGGTGGGCGCGCTCGCGGGAGAGGGGGTCGGTGTTGGTGTTGGTGTTGGTGTCGGTGTTGGTGTCTGTGTCGACGCTTGGTGCGGCCTCGGCCCGGGGTGCGGACGGGGTCGCGTGGGATGCGTGCGCGGGCACGGTGAAGCCTCCGGCTGGGTAAGCAGGCCGGGCAGCCGGGTTCCTTGCGGCGGGCCGGGGTCCTTGCGGCGTCGGGCCCGGGGAAGCGGGCGCCGACGGGCGGTGGACCGGGGCGGGCCGGGTGTGCGGCACGGCTCGGCGGGGTCACGTCATGGGATCACGTCTATCTGCCACCCGGTTTCCGGCCGGGCGGCGCGCGCGCTCCGGGGAGGGAGGCGGGGGGAAGGGGTGATTGTAACGGGGGAGGGGAATGGGGGCGAGCGAATATCCCGGCCCGTCAGGGGCGCGGGGCTGTGACACTGTGCGGCTCCGCCGCGCGAGCGCGACCAGCCCTCCTCGCAGGAGCGCCTCGCCCCCACCCACCCCCGCACGGGGTGCGCCCCTTTAGGGGCGCGGGGAACTGCGCGGCCAGCCACGACACATCCGCACCTCCCCCACCCACCCCGACCGGGCTGCCACCCCGGGGTCCGGGGCGGAGCCCCGGTTTCGGGAAGGGGCGGGGTGGGGTGAAGCCCCGCGCAGCGGCCACTCGTGTGCGGAGCTCGGGGCAGGGGCAGGGGCAGGGGCAGGGGCAGGGGCAGGAGCGAGGGGTGCGGCTCCGCCGGGGGTCCGCCCCCTTGCCCGCCCGTCCCGCCCCCGGGGGGCGGCCCCGCCGCCCAAGGGGGCTCGCGGGGTAGGGGCGGCACCGCCGCCCAAGGGAGCGGGGGCGAGCTGGGGTGGGGGTGGGGGGTTTGCCCGTAAGACCTTGGGTGGAGGGGTGGGGGTGGGGTCAGACCTCGGGTGGAGGTGGGGTGGGGTGCAGGTTCAACCCGGGGGCCGATGACCTGGGGGCGGACCGGGGACACCATGGATACATGAGCACAGTGACAGCAGCGGCGACAGCAATGGCCGGCCCCCGCACCGGCTCCCCCCGGCACTCCGGTGCCACCGCGGTCTCGGGCAAGTCCCACTTCGGCACCCGCGCCTTCCGCGCCGTCCGCGTCTTCGCGGGCGCGGCGGTCAGCGTGGTCCTGCTGGGCGACTACGCCGACGACTGGAGGAACGAGCGTGACGCATGGGCCGACGGCAGTCGTACGGGCGAGACGGGCGCGGTGCCGAGGCAGGAAAGCCGCCCGTAAGCAGCGCCACCGTCCCCGCGGGGCCGTCCGGCGACATGGCCCGGCCCCCGGATACCGTGGCCCGCGCCCGGTAATGCCTCATAGGGTTGCCGCGTGACGACTGACCGGACCGAGAAGGCCCGCGCCGCCGACCGCGTGAGCTCCCGCGTGACGGAGCCCCGCACGGAGACGCCCCGCGCGCCCGAGCACCAGAGCCCACGCACGGAGAGCCCTCGCACGGAGAGTCCTCGCTCCGAGGCCGAGAGCACCCGCGCGACCGGCCCTCACGCCACCGGCCCCCGTGCCACCAGCCCCCGCGCCCTCCTCGGTGCCCGCCTTCTGCTGGGCTTCTCGTTGGCCGCGCTCATCGCCCTCTTCCTGGCCACCCGGGTCCCGATGGGCGACACCCTCGTCTACCGGGCGGAGGGACAGGCCGTCGTCAACGGCACGAGCCTGTACGACTTCGTCACCACCGAGTGGAAGCTCCCGGCCACTTACCCGCCCTTCGCCGCGATCCTCTTCGTGCCGACGACGTGGATTCCCGTCACCGCCATGAAGGTCTGCTTCTTCGTCGGCAACATCGCCCTCCTCGCCCTCCTCGTACGGCTGTCCTGGCGGTTCGCCAAGCTGCCGCGCCGCCCCGAGCTGATCCTCGTCGCGACGGCCTTCGCCATCTGGCTGGAGCCGGTCTTCCAGACGTTCGTGTTCGGGCAGATCAACCTCGCGCTCGCCTGCCTGGTCCTGTGGGACCTGACCCGGCCGAAGGGCGCCCTGGGCAAGGGAGTCGGCCTCGGCATCGCCGCCGGGATCAAGCTCACCCCGGCCATTTTCATCGTCTATCTGTTGGTCACCGGGCGGATCAGGAACGGCCTCACCGCCCTCGCCTCCTTCGTCGCCACCGTCCTCTTCGGCATCCTCGTGCTGCCCTCCGCGAGCCTCGACTTCTGGACCCGGCGGATGTTCGAGACCGAACGCGTCGGCAAGGTCTGGATCGTCGACAACCAGTCCCTCCAGGGCATGCTGGCCCGCGCCCTGCACACCATGGAACCGGGGCTGCTGTGGTTCGCGACCGCCGCCGTGGTCGGCCTCGCCGGACTGTGGCTGGCCCGCCGGGCCGTGCGCACCGGGCACGAGGAGTGGGGCATCGTCGTCGTCGCGCTGACGATGGTGCTGGTCTCGCCGATCAGCTGGTCCCACCACTGGGTGTGGTGCGTCCCGCTGATCGCCCTGCTGGCGGGCGAACGCCACTTCCGTACCGCAGGGGCCCTGGCCGTCCTCTTCACCTGCCGCAGCTTCTGGGTGATTCCCCACAAGGGCGACCTGGACGTCCAGCTGCCGTGGTGGCAGCAGCCTGGCCTGTCGCCGTACCCGATGGTGGGGCTGGTGCTGCTGGGGTGGCTGGCGTGGCGGCTGCGGAACGAGAGGGTGCGGGTGGGTGGCGAGCACCTGCCGACGCAGAAGGCGGAGCCCGGGCCGGGTGCCGTGGCGGAGTCGCCCCGTACGGCGAACTGAGTACGTTTCTGAGTACGTGACGGGAGGTGCGGGGGCGGTGTTCCGCGGTCCACTGGACGTATGACGCGACGTACCGCTGGCACCACACCGGAGTTCGACCCGAGGCAGGGCCTCCCCGTCTGGGACCCGCGCAGCCCGCTCGGCGCGCTGCGCGACGCGCCCGACTATGACCCGTCGGCGAAGTGGGTGCGGCTTGGGGCTGTGTTGCTGTTGGTGCCGTTGATGTTGGCGGACCTGATGTTTCTGGGGTTGTCGCCGATGGCGCTCGATCATTGCGAGCGGGGGGAGGCGTGTTGGGGGGAGGTCCATGGGGCGATCACGGTGGCGGGTGTCTCGCTGCTCGCGGCGGCGGTGCTGCTTGTTGTCTCGCTGTGTCTGACGTCGCGGCGGGGGCGGCGGGCGGTCAGGGGGTGGCTGGTCGTGGGGGCTGCGGCGGGGGCGCTGATCTCCCTCGCCGCACTGTTCACGCTGTGAACGGGTAACCGGCGCCACTTCGCCGCCGCCGCGTGGCCCCGCCCCCCGTGGGCACGGGGGCCGCCCCCCTGGGGCGGAACGGGTGGGCACGGGGGGCGGCCCCGGTTCCGCTTGCCCCCTCGCTTTGGCCCAGCCCTGGTGAGGGGGTTTGGCATGCCATCTTTTGGGCGGTGGGGCGGTACGGGGGCGGAGGTGGCACGGCCCGGAGGGTGCGGCTCCGCCGGGGGCCGCCCCCTTGCCCGCCCGTTCCGCCCCCGGGGGCGGCCCCGCCGCCCAAG
>NZ_JBVIMX010000055.1:0-8854 GCF_055579625.1 Streptomyces sp. NPDC032721
CCCGGTGAAGGTCTCCACCCACAACGCCTCAGCCCGCAACACCCCACGCATACACGGGAGATGCCCGCTAAGGAAGCTTGTGCAACAACTTTTAGGGCATGTCCTAGCCGGCCGGCGGTGTGGGCATCGCGGCGAAGAGGTCCAGGTACATGCCCGCCGAGATCAGCAGGCCGATGATGCCGAGGACCACGCCTCCCCAGGCGACCGCGCGGATCCAGACCGGGCGGGGGGCCGAGGCCGGGGACGTCGTACCGGCGCGCAGGGCCACCAGGACTCCCACGCCCACCAGCAGTGCCAGCAGCGCGAACCCGCCGTTGACCAGCGCCGTCGTGTGCCAGGCGTTGCCGTACAGGCCGTCGATCTGCGCGGCGGGGTCGCTCGCCTTGGACAGCGACAGCTGGCCGACCAGCGTCTCCCGCTCGGCGAGTACGCGGCTGGTCCAGCCCCCGGTCAGGGCGACGATGCCCAGTCCGGCCGAGACGACCGCGCCGGCGCCGGAACCGACCCCGGCGGAGGTCGCGGCGGCCCGTGCCTCCTCGGCGTCCAGCTCGGCCTCCAGTGCGGCGGCCTCCTCCTCGGTGAGCGCGGGCTCCACCTCGGCGGGCGCGTCCTGCACGTCTTTGTCGGACGCGGCCTTGTCGGACGCGGCGGCCTCGGAAGCCGTGGCGGCCTCTCCGGTCTTCTCCGTCTTGGCGTCGGTCTTGGTGTCGGTCTTGGCGTTCATGTGCCGCACGCTAGGTCGCGTATCTGAGAGTCGCCTTAACGCACCCGTCGGCGCCCGGTCAGCGCCCCCGGCCCGCCGCCCGCGCCGCCCGCCACTCCGGCGCCAGTACCGACCAGATCTCCTCGTCGCGCCTGCTCCCCCGGTACAGGTACGCCTCCCTGAGCACCCCGTCCCTGTGCATCCCGAGCCGCTGGGCCACCGCGCTGCTGGCGGCGTTCTCCACGTCGCAGATCCACTCGACGCGGTGGATGCCGCGCTCCTCGACCGCCCAGTCGATCAGCACCGTGCAGGCCCGGGTGACCAGCCCGCGCCCGGTGGCCGACGGCTCCAGCCAGCAGCCCACCTCACAGGTGCCCGCCGCCGCGTCGAAGAGCCGGAACATCACGCCGCCGACGAGCGTCCCGTCCAGCCAGATCCCGAAGATCCGGCCCGCGTCGGCGGCGGTCTTCTCCGCGTACCGCTGGAGGAAGGCGCGCGCGGACTCCAGGTCCTTGTTCACGTCGGCCATGCCGACGTACTTGCCGATGTGCTCCCGGCCCCGGTCGATGTGCGCCAGGAACTCCTCGGCCCGCCACGGCTCCAGCGGCCGCAGCACCGCGCTGCTGCCGCCGCCTTCGCCGTCTCCGCCGCCCTTGCCGACCAGGTCGATGCCGAACATGCCGCTCCCCGTCCCCAGTGATCGCTCCGTTCCGGGGATCCTCGCACGCCCTGCGGCCGGGCCTCCCCTCCGGTCAGCCCGAGACGCTCCGGTCAGCCCGAGATGCTCGGCCGCCCGTTCTCGATGTGCCCCATCAGCCTGCGCCGGAAGCCGGGTTCGCCCTCGGCGGTGACCGCGAGGTCGTACCAGCCGTGTGCGTCGTCCGCCGAGTGCACGATGGTGCGGCTGCGGCCCGGGCGGACGCTGACGCGGCGCGGCCTGCGCTCGTCGAGGTCGTCCTCGTCGGCGTACGCCAGCGGCTGCACGGTGAAGGTGACGGCCCTGCGGCCCCGGTTCGTCAGGGTCAGGTGCAGGTCGCGGTCGCGGGACTCGATCCGCGAGGACACCTCGGCCGTGCCCGACCTCGTACCGGCGAACTCGCGGCGGAAGCCGTTCGGTCCGGTGACCGTGAAGCGGTACGCGTCCCCGGCCAGCGGCACCGTCCAGTCCGCCTCCCCGCGCGCCTTCACGTCCAGGTGCTGCGGCACGGCGAACTCACCGGCGTACGGGTAGAGCGCGAAGTGGGCGCTCGCCCGCCCGGAGTTGCGGAGCTCCAGCCGCACCGAGGCGCCGTCCCTGGCCACCTTGCCGTGCGCGTCCGGCTGGTACGGCAGGGCCCGCGCCCGCCGGTGCCCCGGCTCCTGCACCGGCATGTGCTGCTCCAGCGGCGGCACCGGACGCCACCGCCCGGTGAACGGCGGAACGGCCCCCGGCTGGTCCACGGACGGCTGCCGGTACGCCCGCTTGAAGTCGAACGCCGAGGTGAGGTCGCCGGTGACCTGCCTGCGCCACGGGGTGATGTTGGGCTCGCGCACCCCCGTCCACTGCTCCAGAAAGCGGATCACCGAGGTGTGGTCGAAGGTCTCCGAGCAGACGTAACCTCCCACCGTCCACGGCGAGATGACCAGCATCGGGACGCGGATGCCGAGCCCCGTCGGCCGGCCCTTCCAGCGCTCGTCGGTGTTGTTCTCCGGCGGGACGGGCGGCGGCACGTGGTCGAAGAAGCCGTCGTTCTCGTCGTAGTTGATGAGGACGGCGGTGTGCCGCCAGACGTCCGGGTGCGAGGCGAGCGCGTCGAGCACCTGGTAGACGAGGGAGGCGCTGGCCACCGGCGAGGAGGAGCCCGGGTGCTCGGAGTCGATGGCCGAGGGGACCAGGTAGGAGACCTCGGGAAGCTTCCCGGCGGCGATGTCGGCCCGGAAGTTCTTGGCGAGGCTGCCGGTCTCACCGCGCCGCAGCCCGCGCTCGAAGAGCGAGCGCTCGTGCTTGTCGAGCGTCGCGACGCCCTCATCGAGGAGGCCCAGCAGCCTGCTGCGCTCGGCCGCGTCCTTGGTGTCGCGCACCTTCGCGTAGAAGGACTCCATGAAGGTGTGGCCGCCGGTCTTGGCCAGTGCCTTGCGGGCGATGTTCTTGAAGCTGGTGAAGAACTCGATGTTGTTGTCGGTGAAGTTCTCCCACTCCTGGTACGTCCGCCAGCTGCGGCCCGCCTTCTCCAGCCGCTCGGCGTACGTAGGCCAGGGGTAGCCGGGGTGGGTGCCCTCGCCGTACGCGGCGTTGGTCACGGCGCGGCTGCCGTCGGCCTCGTAACCCGTCCAGCCGGACCACAGGTGGTTGCGGTTGGGGCTGGTGGAGGTGTGGATGGAGGAGTGGTACGCGTCGCAGACGGTGAAGGTGTCGGCGAGTTCGTAGTGCAGCGGCAGGTCGCGGCGGTCGTAGTACGCCATGGTGGCGCCGGTCTTGGCGGTCACCCAGCCGTTCATCCAGCCCTGGCCCCAGGCCTTGTGCCCGCCGTCCCACGAGTGGTCGAGGTCACCGATGTACTGGAGGTCCTTCTTCTGCGCCGCCGCCGCGTCCCGCACCGGGAAGGGCAGCACGCTCTTGAGCGGTCCCGCGGGCTGCTCGAACACCGGCTTCCCGCCGGGCAGTTCGATGGCGTTGCGGTCGCCGAAGCCGCGGACGCCGCGCAGGGTGCCGAAGTAGTGGTCGAAGGATCTGTTCTCCTGCATCAGCACGACGACGTGCTTGATGGCCCGCAGTCCGCCGGACGCCGGCTTCTCCGCGGCGATGGCGGCCTGCAGCGACGGCGGCAGCAGCGATCCCGCCGCGGTGGCGCCGAGCGCCCCGCCGCCGATCGCGAACAGCCGTCGCCGGGTGAGGTCAGTGGCCAAGGGGTTCCTCCCGAGTCAGTGGTGATGTCGGGAAAGTACTGAGGCCGCGTGGCAGGGAGAAGTACTCCGGCAGGACCCGTGGTTAACGTCCATGCACTCGCAGAGGTGAGTCCAAGTGCCGGTGACGGCAGTCCAAGCCCTCCGGCCTGCGCCGCCCGGTTTCAGAACTCCAGCTTCGCCTGCACCGGCACGTGGTCGCTGTCCGTCGTCGCGAGGGTCTCGAACCGGACGATTTCCGCGCCGCGCACCATGACGTGGTCCAGCCGTGCCACCGGGAACCTCCGGGGCCAGCTGAAGCCGAACCCCCGCCCGGAGTCGTCGAACTGGGTGACCACCGGGTCGAGCCCCCGGTCGTCCGTGGTGCCGTTGAGATCGCCGAGGAGGATGATCCGGTCCACGCTCTCCGCCGCCAGCGCCGCCCCCAGCCGTTCGGCGGCCTCGTCGCGCGGCCCGGTCTTCAGGCCCTGCGGCCAGCTCGCCCGTACCGAGGGCAGATGGGCGACGTAGACCGCGACGTTCCCCTGTGACGTCAGCGCGGTCGCCCGCAGCCCGCGCTGCCACGGCCCGGTGATCGACTCCGGCTTGAGGTCCACCGGGCGTACGTCGCTCAGCGGGAACGTGGACCAGAGCCCGACGGTCCCCCGCACCGCGTGGTGCGGGTACTTCGCGTCGAGTACGCCGGAGACCTTCGCCGCCACCTGAGGGGTGACCTCCTCCAGCGCGATCATCGCGGGCCCGGCCCCGGCAAGGGCCCTGGCCGCACCCGCCGGGTCGGGGTTGTCGTCGGCGATGTTGTGCTGCACCACGCTGAAGTCGTGCTCCGGCTCGGCCGAGAACGCGGTGAGCGCGCCGCCCGCCAGCCCGCCCCACGCCCCTGCGGGCACCAGCAGCGCCACCAGTGCGAGGGCCGAGCGCCGCCACAGGGCGATCAGCAGCAGGGGCAGTACCAGGAGGCCGATCCAGGGCAGGAAGGTCTCCAGCAGGCTGCCGACGCCCCGGAAGTCCGGTACGAGCGCGTGCAGTACGGGCAGCAGTCCCAGCACCACCGCGCACAGGGCGACGAGCCGGCCGCGCCGCCAGGAGCCGCGCCCCTTGCCGTCCTCGCCCCAGTGCCGGCCCTCGGGCCAGGTGCGGCGGCGGCCTTCGCCGTGGCGGCGGCCGTCGTGGCGGGGGCGGCGGCCGTCCCAGTTGTCCCGGTAATGACCCTGGTCATGATCCTGGTGCTCCTCCCCGTGCTCCCCCCAGTGGTCGTCGCCCTCTTCGTCGTAGCGACCCCGGTGATCGAAGTCCCTGTCGTACGTCCTGGACACCGCGCTCCCCCGTCATTCCGTGCGCTGTTCCCGGTGAGGACGCAGCAGTCGGATCCGATGGTTCACCACCCGGCGTACGCCGAGGGGCCCCGGTCGCGGAATCTCGACCGGGGCCCCTCGAAACGTACAGACGCCATCGCGTCGGCGGAACGTCAGCCCTCGACGCCCAGCTTCTCCAGGATCAACTCGCGCACGCGTGCCGCGTCCGCCTGGCCCCGGGTGGTCTTCATGACCGCGCCGACGAGCGCGC
This sequence comes from Streptomyces sp. NPDC032721, assembly GCF_055579625.1. NCBI lineage: Bacteria > Bacillati > Actinomycetota > Actinomycetes > Kitasatosporales > Streptomycetaceae > Streptomyces > Streptomyces sp. NPDC032721. The sequence continues at coordinate 5,150 of NZ_JBVIMX010000055.1, forward strand.
CCGCCGCAGCGACCTTGCCGCCGCGGATCTTGTCCGCGATGGCCGCGTTGGCCGCGATGGCCTCGTCGACCGCCGCACCCAGTGCGCCGTCGTCCGAGACGACCTTCAGACCGCGCTTCTCGACGACCTCGTCGGGATCGCCCTCACCTGCGAGGACGCCCTCGATGACCTGGCGGGCCAGCTTGTCGTTCAGGTCACCGGCAGCGACCAGCGCGGTCACCCGGGCCACCTGCGCCGGGGTGATCGGCAGCTCGTCGATCGCCCGGCCCGTCTCGTTGGCGTTACGGGCCAGCTCGCCCATCCACCACTTGCGGGCGGACGCCGAGTCGGCACCGGCCTCGATGGTGGCGACGATCGGGTCGACCGCACCGGCGTTGAGGATCGACTGCATGTCGTGCTCGTTGACCCCCCACTCCTCGCGGAGGCGGTTACGACGAACCCGCGGCATCTCCGGGAGACCGGCGCGCAGTTCCTCGACCCACTCGCGCGCGGGGGCCACCGGAACCAGGTCCGGCTCGGGGAAGTAGCGGTAGTCCTCGGCGTTGTCCTTGATACGGCCGGACGTCGTCGAGCCGTCCTCCTCGTGGAAGTGACGGGTCTCCTGGATGATCGTGCCGCCGCTGTTGAGGACCGCGGCGTGCCGCTGGATCTCGAAGCGGGCGGCGCGCTCGACGGAGCGCAGCGAGTTGACGTTCTTGGTCTCGCTGCGGGTGCCGAACTCCTCGCGGCCGTGCGGGCGCAGCGACAGGTTGACGTCGCAGCGCATCTGGCCCTTGTCCATCCGGGCCTCGGACACGTTCAGCGCCTTGATGACCTCGCGCAGCTCGGCGACGTACGCCTTGGCGACCTCGGGGGCACGCTTGCCCGCTCCCTCGATCGGCTTGGTGACGATCTCGATGAGCGGGATGCCCGCGCGGTTGTAGTCGAGCAGCGAGTGCGAGGCGCCGTGGATGCGGCCGGTGGCACCGCCGACGTGCGTCGACTTGCCGGTGTCCTCCTCCATGTGGGCGCGCTCGATCTCCACGCGGAAGATCTCGCCGTCCTCCAGCTGTACGTCGAGGTAGCCGTTGAAGGCGATGGGCTCGTCGTACTGGGAGGTCTGGAAGTTCTTCGGCATGTCCGGATAGAAGTAGTTCTTCCGGGCGAAGCGGCACCACTCGGCGATGTCGCAGTTCAGCGCCAGGCCGATCTTGACGGCCGACTCCACGCCGATCTCGTTGACGACCGGCAGGGCGCCGGGCAGGCCGAGACAGGTGGGGCAGGTCTGGGTGTTGGCGTCCTGGCCGAGCTCGGTGGAGCAGCCGCAGAACATCTTGGTGCGGGTGCCGAGCTCGACGTGGACCTCAAGGCCCATGACGGGGTCGTACGTCGCGAGGGCATCCTCGTACGACACCAGGTCGGTAGTGACAGTCACGGTGAAACTTTCCCTCTCAGCCCAGCAGGACGTCGTCGTCGCCGAGCTTCTTCAGCTCGCGGTAAAGCAGAGCGAGGCCGGTGACGATGGCGGCGGCGGAGACAACGGCGTCGACGAGACGGAGCGTGTCATTGTCCTTGCGGGCCATCCGGGCCTGCTTGGCGACGCTGATCGCGCCGAAGGCGGTGGAGCCGATCGACAGGTACGTACCGGCCTTGGAATTCTTGAATCCCTTGGCCTTGATGGGCATGGGGCTCATAGCGACGGTGCCTCCTCAAGCAGCGGGTGCCCCCACTTTTCCACGAAGGCGGCCTCTACGGCAGCTCCCACCTTGTAAAGGCGGTCGTCCTTCATGGCGGGGGCGATGATCTGGAGCCCGACCGGCATGTTGTCCTCCGGCGCGAGGCCGCAGGGCAGCGACATGGCGGCGTTGCCGGCCATGTTCGTCGGGATGGTGCACAGGTCGGCCAGGTACATCGCCATCGGGTCGTCGGCACGCTCGCCGATCGCGAAGGCGGTGGTCGGCGTCGTCGGCGAGACGATGACGTCGACCTGCTCGAAGGCCTTCTCGAAGTCCTGCGTGATGAGCGTGCGGACCTTCTGGGCGCTGCCGTAGTACGCGTCGTAGTAACCGCTCGACAGGGCGTACGTGCCGAGGATGACGCGGCGCTTGACCTCGTCGCCGAACCCGGCCTCACGGGTGAGCGCGGTGACGTCCTCGGCGGAGCGGGTGCCGTCGTCGCCGACGCGCAGGCCGTAGCGCATGGCGTCGAAGCGGGCCAGGTTGGAGGAGCACTCCGAGGGGGCGATCAGGTAGTACGCGGAGAGCGCCAGGTCGAAGGACGGGCAGTCCAGCTCGACGATCTCGGCGCCCAGCTTCGTCAGCAGCTCGACGGACTCGTCGAAGCGCTGCAGGACACCGGCCTGGTAGCCGTCGCCGCGGAACTGCTTGACGACACCGACGCGCATGCCCTCGACGCTGCCGTTGCGGGCGGCCTCGACGACCGGCGGGACCGGGGCGTCGATGGAGGTGGAGTCGAGCGGGTCGTGCCCGGCGATGACCTCGTGCAGGAGCGCCGCGTCCAGGACCGTACGGGCGCAGGGCCCGCCCTGGTCGAGGGAGGACGAGAACGCCACCATGCCGTAGCGGGAGACGCCGCCGTAGGTGGGCTTGACGCCGACGGTGCCGGTGACGGCGGCGGGCTGGCGGACGGAGCCGCCGGTGTCCGTGCCGATGGCGAGCGGGGCCTCGAAGGCGGCGAGAGCGGCCGAGGAACCGCCGCCGGAGCCGCCGGGGATCTTGGTGAGGTCCCAGGGGTTGCCGGTCGGGCCGTACGCGCTGTTCTCGGTGGAGGACCCCATGGCGAACTCGTCCATGTTGGTCTTGCCGAGGATGACGACGTCGGCGGCCTTGAGGCGCTTGGTGACCGTCGCGTCGTACGGCGGGATCCAGCCTTCGAGGATCTTCGATCCGACGGTCGTCGGAATCCCCTCGGTGGTGAAGATGTCCTTGAGCGCGAGCGGGACGCCGGCCAGCGGGCCCAGCTTCTCGCCTGCCGCGCGCTTGGCGTCGACGGCGCGGGCCTGCGCGAGCGCGCCCTCGCGGTCGACGTGCAGGAAGGCGTGCACCTTCTCGTCGACGGCGTCGATCCGGGCCAGGTGGGCCTCGGTGACCTCGACGGCGGTGAGCTCGCCGGAGGCGATCTTCTCGGCCGTCGCGGCAGCGGTGAGCTTGATGATCTCGGTCATGCTGATTAGTCCTCCCCCAGGATCTGCGGCACCTTGAAACGCTGCTGCTCCTGGGCCGGGGCGCCGGAGAGCGCCTGCTCGGGGGTGAGCGACGGGCGTACCTCGTCCTTGCGCATGACGTTCGTCAGCGGCAGCGGGTGGGAGGTCGGCGGTACGTCTTGGTCGGCGACCTCGGAGACGCGGGCGACCGCGCCGATGATGTCGTCGAGCTGACCGGCGAAGTGCTCAAGCTCTTCGGGCTTCAGCTCCAGACGCGCCAGCCGTGCGAGGTGTGCGACCTCCTCGCGCGTGATGCCAGGCATGCAGCGATCCTCAGGGGTTGGTGTGCGGTGTGGTTATTGCGTCCAATCCTATGGGTCGCGCGGCGATGCCCGCGAAACAGTTCACCCGGCGGAACCGCCCGGCCCGCGGGAGAGCCCCGCCCCCTTGGGCGGCGGGGCCGCCCCCCGAGCCCCCTTGGGCGGCGAAGCCGCCCCTACCCCCTAGCCCCCTTGGGCGGCGGGGCCGCCCCCCGGGGGCGGAACGGGCGGGCAAGGGGGCGG
>NZ_JBVIMX010000056.1:0-7937 GCF_055579625.1 Streptomyces sp. NPDC032721
TCATCCGGATAAGGCTTCGGCACAACGACACCCTTCCCACCTGCCCCACAGGGCAAGCCAGTTCAGATGTCACCCGATCGTGCGGCAGACCCATCGATGGTTGGTGTTGACCCCCAGGGGAACCCAGTTTCCATGTGAGCATTTTGCCAGGTCAGCGCGCTGCGACTCGTCACAGATCAACAGTCACGCGGCTGCCGACCCGACCTTCCACGTCGAGGCCGGAAGAAAAAGAACAAGCTAAGACATCGTTTCTTTTGGTGGTGAGGTGTGCTGTTGGATGCGCAGGAGGCTGTCAGAGCGGCATGAGAGTCTCCGGACATGAGTTACGACTTGGCTGTTTGGGAAGGCGAGCGGCCGGCGGATGACGAGACCGCCGGTCGGGTCTTCAGCGACCTGTACGACCGCTTTATCGACGGCGAGGTGGACGAGTCTCCGTCTGAACGCATTGCGGCCTACGTGGCCGCGCTGCTTGAGCGGTGGCGCGACATCACCGAGGACGACGAGGACACCTCGCCCTGGTCGACCGGTCCGTTGATCGACGAAGCCAGCGGTCCGCTGATCTACTTCGCCATGCGGTGGAGCATGGCTGAGGAGGCGTCGGCCTATGCGGCGGCCGTCGCGGAGTCCATGGGCCTGATCTGTTTTGACGTGCAGCAGGACCGGCTCAGGCCCTGCCACCAGGGACAATGGCGGGGAACGCACACTTCCTCGTCAGAAAGTCCGGCATGAACGACTCCGCCTTCAACATTCGCGAATGGGGCGAGGAGATGGCACCGCTGGCCGTCGCATTCGCCGACGGCTTCGAGGAGGTGCATTCGTATTCGCCGGGCGAGTACAGGGTGGAGACCGTCACGGCGCAGGACGGCGCCCGGGCCGTCGCGCTGCTCGCCGGGGAAGGCGTCACCGGTGCACTGCTGGAGTACTACGCGACACTCGGCACCGTCGAGCTGCCCGACCTGCACATCGGCATCTGGATCGCCGACGCCGAGCGGGTCGCCGAGGGCATCCTCGCCGGCGCCCTCATGCCGGTGACCGGAGCGGTCGACGACACGGTGACGGTGTTCGCCACCGACGGCGGCGGGAACCTGTACGCGGTCAGCCCCTCCACCGGATCCGTCTGCCACCTCATCGGAGGGGCCTGGGACGGCACCAGCCTCGACGTGCACGAGACCGGCTACCGCGTCGTCGCCCCTAACCTGTGGGCCTTCCTCGACCAACTCCGCCAGGACCTCCGGCAGGCCCTCGCAGAACGGCCGGCCCTGAAGGCAAAGATGACGTGCTGCGACAACAGCGAAAGCCATCTCCTCAGCGACGCCTGGCCACCGGAGTACCTCCGCTGAGAGCTCCGCCGGCCGCGCCGGTCGAATCAGAGGGACTGCCGAGGGCTCCGGAGGCACATGATGCCGCAGGCGAGGTGGAACTGGCCCTGGTGGAGGTCGGTGCCTTGCCAGCGGGTACGCAGGCGTTTGCGGGCCGACCACCGCGCGGAGGCGGAGCGGGAGCTTCGGGCCGCGAGAAGGAACGCCCGGTAAGCCGGCCGGACCTGACCCGGCTCGCCCGCACCCCCCGTCTGCCGGGCCTAAAGGCACTTCGGAACGTGAGTCTCTCCGGTCCCGCCGCACCGTACGGCCTGGCGGGCGCTCTGCTTGGAGGTCAACTACGACCGGGTCCCGCCTTCGGCAAGGAGGGCCGCCGTCGATGGCGAACGCTACGTACAGATCTGGAACCGCGTCCCCATACAGTTCAGCGCGGCCGGGGCGACAAGAAGGGCCACTTCCCCATCCTCGGCGAGCTCGCCCGCAAGGGCGTCGACACCGGCCTCGGCCTGGACCGCCCCGCCACCCTCCGCCAGGACGCCCCAACGTCTGCATCAGCGACGTGCTCCTGCCCACCCTGCACACCGTCCAGGCCCTCGCTGGCCTACGACCGGTTCGGCCCCGGACTGCCTCCCCCGCCTCAAAGAGAACCGGACCCCGGCGCATACCTCATCCACGACCTGATCATGAAGGCCCTGCAAGGTCACCCGGACACGGTCCGGAAAGACGGAAGCCTTCGGCCTCTGCGGGCACGCACGCCACCGGATTCCCACAGGCACAGGACCATATCTGTGACAATTTGCGTCAGCAGCCACAACGGCACCAGCACCACCGTGAAGTAGGCCAGCCATGCCACGAACATCACGACCACGAGCAGCACAGTCGATACGGTGTAGCTGAACAGAGCCACCAGCAGCCGCCCGTACCACGGACATCGCACGGTTCGCGCCCGTACCCAGCGAGACCAGTGGACAGCACCGAGGACCACACCGGTGAGCAGAGCGAAAAGCACAACGACGTCAACCATGAGCGTTCCCGCTTCCTGAGGAGGATCCCGCAGCGGGATGCTGCCGCAGCACGTGGACGGACGCCGACTGTATCCGAACCCCCGCACGCGGCACCCGCCAGGGCCAGGCATCGGGCTACGTGCCTGTTTGGGCTCGGGACAGACTGGAGGTGTGAGTCCCATCAGCCCGATGCTTTCGTGTCTTTCAGTTCCCAGGAGCAGACGACGCAAGAGACGATCACCGCGCTGAGCCTGGAAGTCGCCCAGCTGCGAGAAGCCATTGAGCATTTTCAGCGGTGCTGCTCCAGGGCGAGGACGGCCTTGGCAATTGACGTCATTCGATTCGGGCCGCTTCGGCATCTGCGTCGGCACCGCCCACGCCTACACCAACCATGTCATCAGCCTGCTGGCCGCCCGGGCAGCGGGGCTGCTGAAGGTTTTGCGCACTCATGATCCTGACTACGCCCTGCTGGACGGCACCCTGGCGGAGCGGTGCCCGCCACCCATCACATTCCCCCGGCCGGTCGAGCCCCGGCCCTGTGCCGCGCCCTGGTTCACAGCAGCGCGCCGATGCCCCAGGTGGCGCTGACATCGTTGAGCCACCGGTCGGGCACCTCCCCGTTCCACCGCGCTGCCAGCGTGTACCGGGAACGGACGGACGAGAGCCGCTCCAGGACGATCAGCGATACCGGGTGTGCGAGCAGCTCGTGCCGCCCGTGCTTCGCGATTGCCGACTGCGGCCCATACTCCGCGAACAACCCCCCCAGCCGCTCCTCGTACCGGCCGACGAATTCCTCCAGCCGGGCCGGGTACGTCTCCCGCTCCTCCTTGGTGATCGCTGACCAGAGGACGGGCAGGACTTCCTCGGTCATGCCGTCGTCGAAGCGCACATGCACCGCGAACGCGGAATACGACCGCACCGCGACCGCGAGCGCCGCATCGGCGTCGCCTTCCCGGACGTCTTCCGCCGCCCGGTCCACCGCACTACCGGTGTAGGCATCCGCACTCATGACCGCCCCGCCTTCTTCGTGGTCGTCCACCGCATCCCCAACTGGACCAGCTCGGAACGGCGTTCGTCGCTGAGGTTGTCGGCACGCTTACGGATGTTGCCCAAAACCATCCCGAGTTTCACCTCCACCACCCCACGACCATCAGCACCCCTGGCCCGCCTGGCAGCCTGTCGTGCGACACCACGTGCTCAATGTGCTTCCGGGGCACCACAAGGTGCCCCTCACGCGCGTGGAACTGCTGTGCCGCTGCGAGGTTGGTGGCCCACTTGTCGTCCTGGGTCCGCTTCACCGGCCGCTCGTCCTCCCCGGCCGGCCCGATACCGAGGGCGTTCTCCAGGTGCCACTGCTGCGCGGGCTGGAGTGCGTCCCATCCGTACCGGCATCCCTGGACCCACCGTCCGAGGCCTTCGCCCTGAACGAGCAGAATCCCAGGCTCGGTGGGCAGTGTGCCGCCGTTCTTGAGGTGGTTCTGCACGAAGCGCAGGCAGCGTTGCCATCCGGCATCCCATGCCGGGCACCACCCAGGGGCGATCTCGTCCAGGGCCTCCCGCCGCTTCCACGACAGCCCCCCGGCCACTGCTCCGTCCTCGTCGGGGAGCTCGATGCCCTCGGAGACCAGGCCGCGTTCCCGCCAGCGGAGGAAGAAGCCGTAGCGCCGGTCCCTGGGCGGGAAGCCGGCGGCCATCGCCCGCCACTTGATGCCGCAGTAGACCACGTAGAACACAGCATGGAGCATCTCCCGGTGGCAGTAGCCCTCCGGACGGCCACCCCGGTCCTCCAGCCACGCAGAAACCGGCGGCAGCGGGCGGATCGCCTGCCACTGGGCGTCCGTCAGGTCCGTGTCGTGGACCGGTGCCCCGCCGGGTTGATCAGCGGCGTTTCCGAACCGGTGAGCGAGGCAATCGCACGACGTGTCATGCGAGTTGAGTCCACCGGGCCCGACGGCATACAACTGGAGCATCAGGGCCTCCTGGTGGGGTTCGTGGTCTTCAGCAACTCCGAACTGCACCGAAGGCCTTGTGTTCATGCGCGGCCACCAGAGAATCACCCGCCCCGACAACCACTTTCGATCAGATCGCACTCAGGGTCGATAGGACGACGGCCTCTCACGTCAGCTCCAAAGCTGTCCGAAGCCTGTCCTGGATCGGTGTCAGCTCTCCCGCGGCAACCGGGATGACGCGCTGAAGGTCAGCCAGGTCATCGAGTGCTTCCCTGATTTGGTGCGAGGAAGGCTCTCGTGACAGGAACTCGCTCAGCTGCCCCCTAGCCCGGTCCCAGTCGGGCAACGCACAGAGCACTACAAGGAGATTGCTTCGAGCCAGGTGTGAGCCGCCGGGATCAGCTGCCTGCGACTCGTAAATGTCCAATGCCTTCTGCCATTGGTCCACCTCGCCAGCCGCTCCGAGCAGGCGCCTGGTCAGTGCGCTCTGGTAAGGGAACCAACCACAGTTGGGGTTGATCTCGAACGCGCGGTCAAAGTCAACGAGCGCCTCGCTGCAGCGACCCAGAGCGCGATAGGTCTCGCCACGCCAGCAGAGCGGCCACGACGAATCCTGCTCCAGCGCGAGTGACCTTTCGAGATCTGTCAGGGCAAGTGAGTACTGCCCCTGAGACAGTCGGACCGAACCACGAACCGCGTATGCCCAGCCAGCCTCTGAGTCTGCCTCGATCGATCCGGTCAGGTCCCTGAGCGCTTCCTCGTACTGCCTCAGCCTGTGGTGAAGCATGCTGCGGAACCACTTGGCAGGAACCGCCTGCGGATCAAGGACGAGAGCTTGATCGAAGTCCTCAAGGGCACGCTCGTAACGCCGAAGAGCGTAGAAGGCCGAACCACGATTGATGAGGTGACGTGGCTCGTACGGTTGGAGCCGGACAGCATGGTCATAGTCCTGGAGAGCTGCTTCGGGCCCGTTCATGGCCCGCAGGGTGTGCCCCCGGCCCGCGTGGGCGCGGGCAAGATCCGGGTTCAAAGTAAGGGCGTTCGTATAGGCGGCAAGCGCCCGGTCGTACTGCCCGCCGAGTCGATACCGACGGGCGAGGAGCGCATGAGCGAGCGCATGACCCTCGGTCCTCAGCCCAGGGGTGGCCAGGAGCGCATGGAGTGCGGCGGCATCACCCGAGTTCCTACCGGCGCAGCCCAGAAGTCGGTATCCGACGTCAACGAGGTCGTTGTCGTCGTTGTCGTGACCGGCCTCGGCGAACAGTTGGGCCCAACGACGGAGCGTCTCGATGCTGTGGCCGCAAGCGCGTACCGCGTCGCACAGAGCCTCCGCCCGTGCTGGGCCGTCCTGCGCACAGAGCAAGTGGTACGTCTCGTCCAGCCGATGATCCAGCCAAGCGGAGTTCTCCCAGCGGTTCTCCAGGGCACGCCCAGAGAGTTCTGCCAGTGATTGACCATCCTCTTGATCCTGGCGTCGAGCGGCGAATACAGACGCGAGAGCCACATGGCGCTCACGCCACCGCAAAGGCGCTCGCACGCGCTGTACCCGCAGCATCGGGGCCCGGATCACGTCGTGGTAGCGGTAACGCCCCGCCTGCTCAGTGACAAAGGGCAGCACCCGAATCCCTTGAACACCGTCATCAGCACCGGTGGGCAGGAGAGCCCGGTAGATATCTTCGTCCAGATGCCGGGGCAGCGCACAGGCAAGAATGGCCTCCCGCCGAACCGGGTCCTTCTCCCACTTGAGGAAGCGATCGACCGCCGTTTCGGAGGGGTCGGAGATGGCATTCACATCCTGCGGCTTGCTCCTTGCCAGAGCGTCCAGCAGTACCGGGAGCCGCCCGGAAAGCTGCAGAACCGCCTCCACCACGCGGTCTTCGGTCACGCCACGGACCGCCAGCAGTGCGCGGGCCTCATCCACGGTGAACGGAGACAGCGCGACTTCCGAGAAGAGATCGAGGCTGTCACCCCAGCAGGTGGCATCGAGCGAGCCTTGCCCCGACAGCACCATCTGAACGTTCACAGGAACTGGCCCGTACAACTCGGAGACGAGCGCGTCACGCAGCCAGATGTCCAGGAGGGGCGCCGTGCGTTCGTACGTGTCGAAGAACAGCACAATCCAGGGTCGGCGCGTTGCGACGGCGGCCAGGTCAGCCAGAAATTGCGGGGCGAGCACCTTGAGTGGTGACAGCACCAGTTGCGCGTCCTCCTGACTGCGTAGCCAGGTGCCGACTGTCGTACGTGCCCTGTCGAGGCCTGCGGCCACATGCTCTGGGCGAACCACTCCACTGAATGCGCCGACCCCGGGAACCAGGCTGAGGCCTGCCATGCCGATCTGCGCGGCGAAGGAACTGGACGGGGAGGGCGGAGTCTCGCCAGCTGCCGAAGCCAGCCCGCCGGACCCTACCCCCCTCATGTAAGCCGCGGAAGCCGCATCGGCCTCATGGCGTTTCTGCCGGTAGGCGGAAAGCTGTTTCTCGAAGGATTTCAGCGTGTAGCCCTGCCGCCCCACTTGGTCGCTGATCAGCTCCATGGCCTCGACCGCGCTATGCGCCTCGTCTCCCACGACAGCGGTCACCGCACCCTTCTCCCGCGCTGCTGCTTCCCACCGACGGATCAGCGTGGACTTGCCCACCCCCGCAAGGCCGTGGACGTGGAAGAGGAACTGATAGGTGTCGTCTTCGGGTGCACGAGCCAGGTTCTCGCGGAAGATGGCCAACTCGCGTTGCCTGCCGATAAATCCACTGTTGCGACGACGCCGAATGAACTCCCGTCGAGATACGGTCTCGTCAGCCATCTCAGCCTCCTCCAAGCCTCACCACCCAGTAGTGGGCCTAGTCGGTCTTCGGGGAAGGGCTGAGTAAGAGGCCGTTGTCCTATCGGTCTTGAGTACGATCTGATCGAAAGTGGCTGTCGGGGCGGGTGATTCTGTGGTGGCCGCGCATGAACACAGGGCCTCTCGGCAACGGTGAGGAGCTCCCGAAGCGGCAGGACGCCCGTCGTGGTCCAGCTGTTCCGTTGCGCCATCTCGGGTCCGTCATCGGCGCGGTCCCGGTCGCCCCGCGCGCCGGGAGCAGGAACTACATCCGCTGGACGCGGACCTCCTTCAGCTGCTGGCGCGACATGCACCTGATCTGGCGGAACCGCGAGGTCCTGGCCGAACTCACCACCGGCTGCACCCGACGACACCACCGTCACCGGTGCGGGCAAGCGCCTGGTTGTCGACCCCACCCCTTCTGCCAGCGCTCACCTGATCTCCGAGCGCGACCTCGCGGACTGGAGCTGACCGCCATGGACGAGATCAACGACGGCCTTAGCGCGCGACTTCGGCGACGGGGTGGCGCTGCTTTTCCGGGTAGTTCGGGGCGGGTCGGGGATCTGTTGGGACGTCAGGCGGGTTCCTCGTGGGGGTCGGGGTCGGTGTGCCAGAGGGACCAGCATGCGGCCAGGACGGGGGAGACGAGGCCGCCGGGGCGGGCAATGGAAGTCCGAGCCGTAGTCACGCAGGATCCCGTCAGGGCCCGTCAACAGCACGCGGGACCTCCGGTGGCCGCTGTGGGGGTGTCGTCTCGGGGGGGGGGGGGGGGGGGGGGGGGGGGGGGGGGGGGGGGGGGGGGGGGGGGGGGGGGGGGGGGGGGGGGGGGGGGGGGGGGGGGGGGGGGGGG
>NZ_JBVIMX010000057.1:0-5922 GCF_055579625.1 Streptomyces sp. NPDC032721
GGATCGCTCCGCGATCCGGGCTGGCGGAATCTGCTCCGCAGCTTCCTTAACTACGCAGCTGTAGTGTGTGGTTGGCTCGGCTGATGATTCTGTGCGGGTTAAGGAGACCTCTTCTCTCTGTCCAGCACAGCTCAGTGGGAGTGGGCCGGCTCCTCCTGCGGGCGGGAAGATTTTCGGGGTTCCAGGTGGTGGTTTCGCCGTTGCTTCTCTGCTCCTTTAGATGCAGAAAACTTAACGGATCTTTGAAAAGTCGAGGGGCACCCCCTGGGGGACGCTAGCTGTGCCAAGCTGGCCGTCCCCCAGGGTCCAATGCATCAACTCACCTTGTTTTTGGGAGAGTTGGTGATCAATCTGTCTGGGTGTGCCGAGTTCACGAGGGTGGGGTTCCGTCGTGAAGGGTGGCGTGGAGCGTAGCCAGCTCGCGCACCGGACGGAACAACATCAGGGGGACCTTCACCTCGTCGAACACGCGAAGGCAACACAGCTTTGATTCACCTCAACTCACCGACAGCTCTTGGGAGTTACGCCCCTACTTTGTGTGCAGGGGCGTAGCGGTGGTGTTGAGGTGTCGGCAGCGGGCTGCTGTGTGCCAGTCCTCTGCTGAGTGCGGGTGATGGACGGCGGGGATGTCGAGGCCGGCGTCGCGGATGAGGTGCTCGAAGCGGACGGGCGTGCCGAAGCAGCCTGCGAACAGTCCGAGGTGGCCGGCGGTGCGCGGGGTGCGGCGGCGGAACTGAAGGGCGGTCTCGAGCAGGGGGCGGGCGCGGGGTGGGATGGCGTACATGTGGCGTGGGCCGGGCGGTTCCCCGACGTTGATCCTCGAATCGCGGTCGATAGCCAGTCGGGTGGCGCGCTCGTCGATGCTGGCGATCTGGGTCATGTACAGCAGCCCTTGGCTGGTGCCGGTGAACAGGAGGGCGGCGGCTGCTGCGGCGCGCAGCGGGTTGGGGAGGTGGGTGGTGAGGGTGTGTGCCACGCGTGGGGTGATCGGCACGGTGGTGATGCCGGGTCCGCCGCGTTCGGCGAGGTCCTCGGGGATGTCGAGTTGGAGTTGCTGGCTGAGGAAGTGGGCCTGGGCGCCGCGCACGCGGGCGAGGGTGTGCTGAGGACTGGGGCTTGAGACGGTGAGGCGGGCGAGGAACAGGCGCAGGCCTTCCATGTCCTGCCAGGCGGTGGCCCCGTGCGGGTCAGCGTCTTCGATGAGGGACATGTCGGGCGAGGTGGGGTGGCGGGCCAGCCAGGTGCGGGCGGCAGCGTAGCCGGCTTGGTACTGGCCGTCGACGTGGGCGAAGTCGGCTGCGTTCAGGCGGCGTCGGCAGCCGGAGAGGAAGGCGGCAACGTCGCTGCGGGGCAGGCCGGGCAGCGGGTGCACCCGATCGGGCGGGAGCGGGGAGGAGCGACGAGGGGCAGTGGGCGGGCCGATGGCGTTCACGAGGGCGTCCGTGCCGCGCACGGTCTTCAGATCGGTGAGGTGGGCGGCGGTGAGGCGCTCTCGCAGCCGCTGTTCGTCGGCCTCGGTGGGCGTGTGGGCGATGAGGATGAGGCGGATTCTGGTCTCGGTGCGCCAGGTGGCTAGGCGGCTCAGGCGCTCGGGGGTGAGGCGGTGGGCGCGCAGCACGATGGCTTCGGCAAGGCCTGTGGTCAGGGTCCAGCAGGTCACCGCGCGCCATGCCGCGTCGGTGGACATGCGCTCGGCGTCGGGGGTCAGGAAGCTGTCGCGGCCCATGGCGCGCAGCAGGTCCAGGGCGAGGTAGGCGAGGCTGTTGGTGTGCGGGGTGGGGTCGGTGGTGATGCGGCCGCTCTTGGGGTGGGCACGTTGGTGGGCGGCGTGGTGGATGGTGCGGTCGTCGCTGGCGTCCAGGAGCAGCGTGAGGGGCGGCACTTCCGGTGCGGTGGTGTGGGTGGGTGGGGTCATGGTTGGTGGGAGGTGTCGATGCGGCGGATGACCTGCTGCAGCAGGTCGGGGTCGGGGCGCGTGGTGTGGGTGGCGGTCAGGGCGCGCTGGACGTGGTGGGTGAGCAGGGCCCAGCGGCGCAGGCTGCCGTGGGCGAAGTAGCCGTCCAGCGACCAGAGATGGTCGGTGGGAACGGTGTGCCACAGCGGGTGCAGGGCGGGGAGGGCGCGGGGGATCTCGTCGCGGGTGAGCGGGTGGAGGGTCAGCCATTGCGTGGTGCGGGTGGAGAGCATCTGCTGGGTGCGCAGGGCCTTCTCACCGCGCTGGCCGGCGATCAGGACCACGCAGAGTCCGCCGGGAAGGTCGTCGTGCAGGAAACGGAGGTACTCGAAGCAGGCCTCGGGCATCCGGTCGGCTTCGTCGACGACCACGATGCGCGGCCTGGGGTGAAGCACGCGGCGGAGCAGGGCGTCGGCAGCCGCCGGTTCGCCAGGCACAGGCCCGTCCAGTTCGAGGGCGTGGTGCAGGTGGGCGCGCAGGTCGGCCGGGGTGGGTCTGGCCCTCAGATGCAGCGGGACGTGCGCCAGGGGAAAACCGGTGTGGGCGGCGTGGTGGACGGCGAACGTTTTGCCGACTCCGGCGTCGCCCAGCACGCAGAGGAAGCGCTGCTGCTGGTGGGCGTCGGCGAGTGCGCGGGTGACTGCGTGAAGGCCGGGGGTGGCAACGGTGCGTGCCCCGGCCAGGTGGAGGAAGTGCAGGTGCTGGGGCGCGGGCTGTCCGGCAAGGGGAAACCGGGCGGCCTGCGTGGGCCGTGCCGTTGTCCGGTTCAGCATCGGGCCAGGGCCCAGTCGACGACCTCGTCGTCGACCTGCTTGGCGCCGAGGTACTCCATGCCCTTCAGCGCATGCTTGGTCACCTTGACCCACTCGCGGAACGAGCCGAGCGCGTACTGGGTGTCGATCCGTCTCAGCAGCGCCTCGTCCACACCGCGCCACACGGGGTGGGCATCGGGCACCGTCTTGAGGATCTCGTCCTCGGTCATCGCGAGGATCTCCAGGCGGATGTAGATCCTGGAAGCGAGCGCCGGGTCGCTCTGCAGGGTCTCGTAGGCTTCACGGCCGCCGACGAACACGATGGCCGGCTGGGGGTCGCAGTTGTCCCACAGCTTGCGCAGGAACTCGAAATTCTCTCTCCGGTATTGCTGTGCCTCGTCGCACACGATCACGTACGGGCGCCGGGGCAGGGACTCGCGCAGCAGCTTGTCGAACACGGTGGGCGTGCCGGGCATCTTGCAGCTGAGATGCATCTGGTGGAACAGCTCCTCGCGCAGGTCCTTCGGCCCGGGGCGGGAGCGGGCGAAGTCGAGGGGAAGGATCAGGTCCGGGTTCATCTCCTGGATCGTGGCGCGGGTGCTGAAACTCTTGCCGAGCCCGGGGTCGCCGTAGATCACGGACATGGCCCGCGATTCGACGGTGTCGATGACGGTGTCCCTGATCTGCAGCAAGGTGTCCGTGGGGACCAGGGTGGAATCCTTGAGGCCGAGGAAGTGCTGCGGGCGCAGATCGGGACGGCGCCGGGAGGCCTCACTGGGCGATGCGGTGGCCGGCTGGCGGCGCTGGGGAATGTGCTTGCGCCTGGGGGCAGTGGTCACGAGGCATCGTCCTTCGCTGCGGTGTCGATGGGAGCTGGGCCGGGGCGTTTCCATGCGGCGGGGAGGGGGGTCAGGGGGCGGTAGGGGACCTCACGCCGGCGGCGGGCGGCGGGCGGCGTGATGCCTTCGAGCTCGGCGCGGGCCTCCTGCTCGGTCATCCGCAGGGCACGCACGGGTGCCTCGGGCCGAGTGGACGGCAGATGCCGTTCCCGCCGGCGCTCACCGGCGCGCTTCAGGGCCTGGCGCAGAACCTTGCTGTGCTCGTCGCGTTCGAGGAGCACCTTGGCGCGCAGTTCCTCACTGGCTTCGTTGCTCAGGAAGGCCCGGCCGAGGTAACGGTTGCCGCGGAAGGTGTACAGGTCGATCTCGTGGTGGTGGTGCGGCATCCACCGCACACGGACCTCGAGTCCGATCCGTCCTGCCCCGTTCTCGGGCATGTAGCAGCGTCCCGCGAACTCGACCCCATGGCTGGTGATCTTGCGGGCCCTGTGATCGCTCTCCAGCATCAGGGCGCGCAGCTCGGACGCGCTGGGCTCGGGCCGGATCTCGGCCTCATCGGCCTGCCAGGCGGCAAGCGGTGTCATACCGGTGCGCTTGAGGACGTGCTGGGTGTTGTGCCGGTGGACCCACTCCCCCAGCAGACGCACAAACTCCTCGAACGTCAGCGGCGGGTCCGTGTCGCCGAGGCGGCGGCGGTGATCGAGGCGGGGTGCTTTCGTGTAGCGGGGCAGGTCCGCGAAGAAGCGGGTCATGCTGGTGTGGTTCAGGCGCTCGATGCCGCCCTTGTGGCGGGCGCTGCGCACCCGGTGGACCGGAACGCCCAGCAGCCCGAACGCACGCCGGACGGTCTTGGACAGGAAGTCGGCGCCGCCATCGACGCGCACCAGGTGCGGCAGTCCGCCCGGCGGGCCGTAGGGATCCTCGCGCAGCACGGCCATGCGGTACAGCGGCCAGGACCGAACCACGGTGCGCGGACCCGGCGGTGACCGCCCAGCCCATCACATAGCCCGTGCCGCGGTCCTCGAACCATGTCACCCACACCCTCGACGGCTTGCCATCGGGCATCGTCACGATGGTCTCGGCCTGCTTGTGGTCGCCCTCCCAGACCTCATTCCGTGCCACCACCGGCCGCTGGAATGCCGGATCGAACCCCCGGGCCGCCGGAATCCCCTGGCGCAGTCCCGCCATGAAACCCGGATCGAGATCCCGGGCGATCGCGTCATGCAGCGTCGTCAGACCGACCGGCTTCTCCCCCGCCGCCACCGCTACCTCGACCAGGCGCTCATGAGCGCGTTTCACGTTGCCCTGATAGTCAGCGAGGACATCGATGATCTCCTCGGTGATACGGAACCGGCGGCGTTCCGGCTTCTCCGGGCTGCCGGTCTCCTCCGCTTGGGCCAGCCAGCTCCACACCGTCCTTCTGTGCACGCCCACCGCGTCAGCGACCAGCGTGACGTGCGCCGTCCGTAACTCCCCCGCGGCCCGCAGCCGTAGCAGCTGGGCCACCGCCGCGGGCCGCAACTCATCCCGATGCCGGCCCAAACCGTCATCCGCAGTCCCGGACACGTCGCCAGCCGCCGTCACCGGTACCGCACCCCACGCAGAGGACGAACCGGTAGCCAAACAATGATCACAACACCATCCTCCGGGGCGTCAACTCTCGCCCCGACACGGGGCAGTTCACGGGCACCCCTTGGGCGGGCGCACTGGCAGTGACGCTAGAGCCCACGCCCCGGGAGACAGACCGCGATCTCCCCAAGACGAGTGGCACCCACTCGATCCGCCCCCGGCTCGGGCACACACACGCTATAAAGCACGCCGCAAAGGAGACTCGACGACCACACCACCGACAAATCCGGGATCACTCACCACCGAATCCGGAACAACACCACCAAGATCAACCCGTCGGCATGGCCAACGACCAGCACAAACACAAACCCGCATCACTGGCGAGAGAACCCGAACACCCCGAACACCCCTCCCCCGAACCTCACACCCCAGCAGCCTGGGCTGGGCAGTCGAGATCGAACGGGCTGCCGAGGCGACGGGTACCCCAGCGATGGAGATGTTCTTCTCCCTCTTGGACGAGTTCCGCGCTGAACGCGACCACCCGCAGAGGTAAGCCCCAAGCCGGCGCAGCCAGCGCGCAACTCCTTCCCCGATTATTCCTTCATGCTGTTAGGACTTCTAAAATAATAGATACAGGGGATATCAAGGAAACCGCAGGTCAGAGCCATCCTGAATGACGCTCAGCGCCATTCAAGTGACGTTTTCGTCCACTTCTTTCCCCTCTAGGGGAACAATCGAGACCGAAACCAGATGGAGAGGAGTCGTTTGAGTGAACCCAGCACAATCCCAATCGCCTGGAGGGAAAATT
>NZ_JBVIMX010000058.1:0-3901 GCF_055579625.1 Streptomyces sp. NPDC032721
GGCTTCTCTGAACTAACTTGATAATTGCTCAGTTGAGCGAATGGAATGGTGTTTCGTCTTGGGCGAGACGCCTTTTTTGTTGCCTTGATTTCCCTCAACTCTCGGTGTTCTGGGGGCCTTCGGTGGTGGAGGTGCGTCCGACGAGGCGGCTGAGGTCGGGCATGCCGAGGTGGACGCTTGTGCTGCTTTCGAGCTGGGCGAGTTTGGTCTCAGCTCCGGCCAGGCTGACCTGGAGGCCAGCAACTTCGCCGCGCCAGCCTTCGCGTTCGGCCTCTTCGATGCGGGCGATGAGGTTGTCGCGGATTTCCACGAGGCGAGGTTGCTGTGCTGGGTCGGGTCGGAGCATGGAACAGCGGACGCAGGCATGTTCGTGGATGCAGGCAGTGCCGTAGGCGCGTCCGCAGGTCCCGAGGGAGACCTTGCGGAGTTCAAAGTGACCGAGGAACTCCTCCCATTCCTCGTTGGTGGGGATGCGGTATTCCTCGCTGGGACGGGCGGTCCGGCGACGGGCGATGAAGGCCCGGTGCTGTTCGATTGCTTCCTGCGGGTAGATCGCCTTGTAGCCCATGGTGGTGTTGATGTCGCGGTGTCCGCAGATGATCTGGGCGATGTGCGGCGGCAGACCATTCATGATCACGTCAGTGACGAACATCCGCCTGAAGTCGTGTGGGGCGAGTCGCAGCGGACCGCCGTCGGGGCCGGTCAGGCCTTCGCCGTGCAGAATGTCGATGAGGAACTTGCGAACCATGTGTCCGGCGACGGGTCGGTCTTCCGTGCCGTACTTGAATTGGAACAGCAGGGGAAGAGGAGGGTTCCATACGCGTTCGTGGTTGTCGTAGGCGCTGACGAGTGGGATTGCGCCGTTCGCGCTGCGGACGCGGGTGACGACTGCGCTGAGCACGTCGGCGAGTTCGGGGCTGATCAGCAGGAGCCGTTCGGTGTCCATCTTCGACGGTGCGATCTGCAGTAGCGGCACCAGCTCGCCGGTCGAGGGGAGTCGATACTGCACGAAGCTGTGGTGGTTCAGCTCCTGCAACTCCTCGATCCGGATGCCGGTATGCCGCAGGACCTCGATCGTTGCCCAGGTCCAGAAGGTGGCGTGCTCAGCGTGGGTGAGGTTAAGGACTTCGCCGGTGTGGGTGTTGCTGACGCGGATGGTGCTGGCGTCCTTGCGGATGGTCGTGGGCCGCAGGTAGGTGACGTCGTCCAGGACGAAGGCGGAGCCGGGCTCGACTTGTTGGGCAGTGGCCAGGAGCCGGGCTGCGAAGATGCGGCGCCGTTCGGCGATGGCGACCACGGCCGGCAGAAGGGGAAGCTGGTGCCGGGTGCGCTGGTGCATGCGGGCCCGGGACCGCTCGATCTGCTTGCGCTGGCTCACCTCGTGCGCGCGGATAGGGCAGGGGGTGACGTGCGCTGCCCACCTGGCCGGCTCCTCGGCAGCCCACTGGGCGATGTCGAGGTAGAAGGCCCGCACCAGGGTCAGGCAGTGGTTGACGTTGTGGCGAGGCTCGTTGACCTCGGTGGGCGTGCCGTCGTCGGCCCGAACGACCCGCTTCTTGATCGTGATGCGTTGTTTCCAGGCCGAGGCGACGTCCGGTGGCAGGTCCAGGGAGGCGATGCCGGGGTGGTGATCTTCAAGGTTGCGCCAGAACAGCAGGCCGAGCACATAGGACAACGTCTTGAGGGTTGTGTAGTCGAGGGCGGCTTGGCGTTCCTTGAGGTATTCCACCAGGAGATCGCGGACTGGGCGGCATTCGATGCCGTAGCGGTCGATTAGCTGGTCGCAGGTCTGCTGGCCCTGAGCGGAGCGAAAGGCGCGAGAAGTCAGGGGTGCATCTATTGGGAACGAGCCGTATCCCAGAAGGAGTTGGTAGAAGAGAAACTTGCCTTGGCCGCGGCGGGAGTGGGCGACGTCTTGGGTATCCAGGAGCTCGGTGCAGTCGCCCACCGTGATGTCGGCGATCCCGCCACCCTTGACCGCCAGAATGGTCGCGATGCGTTTGAGCGCGACACCGGCGGCGAAGTTCCGTGGCTGTGGTGTCATGTCGGCGAGCTGTGCTCGCAGACGGGTGAAGCCGTCCGGGTCGCGTTGTTCCATGACGGGGACGAGTCCGTGGATGGGGCGGCTGAGCATCCAGCGCATGCTGGGGCGGAAGGTGTCGATACTCAGGAGGCGGCGCAGGCCAGTGCCCAGGTCCTTGAAGCCGTAGTCCTTGTCCCAGCCACGGGCCTGCAACCACGGCTCGGCCAGCGCCTTCCAGTCGTCGCCGACGAGGTGATCCTCGACCCCGCTGGCCAGCCACTTTTCCTGCCAGGACAGTCCGGGCTGGGTGCCCAGCCAGCCGAGCACCGCCGTAACTCCGCGGCGGACGCTGGGAAGGGTCTTCGGCCGTAGGCCTGCAGTCAGTTCTTCGACGAGTTCGTCGACGGACCGTTCGGAGGCGGGCCAGATAGTGGGATTGATCCGAGCGGGGAATCGAGCGCGCAATGCGGCCTGGCTGTGAGCCCCGATGCCGGGCTCCTCGCGCTGTTCTGGCAGGCTCAGTCCTGTGCGGCGGGCGACGGTCCCGCGGGGGCCGGTCTTGGTCACGGGGCCACCTGGCCGAAGAGGATGTCCAGGCTCTCGGAGCGGTAGCCCGGTGCCGGCGGCGGTGCTTGCCGGACGGCGGCGTTGGCCTCCTGCCGAGCATGGTGAGCCAGCACGTTCTCGATGACCTCGTCGCCCGTGGGCGTCGTATATAGCTGAGTGGTCGTCAAACTTGCATGCCCCATGACCCACTGGACGTCGACGAGGGGGATCTTGGGGTCCCGCGACATCCGGTAGGCCGCGGTGTGCCGCAAGTCATGCAAGGTCCAGTTGGAGCCCAGGCTCGCATTCACGCGCTCGAACATGCGGTGGGCCGCATCGTAGGTCAGTGGCCGCAGAGGTTTGCGAAGAGTCCACCACAGCGGCCGAGAGCGCGTTTTGGGCACCATGCCCTGCAGTTCGGACTGGTAGAGGCGCAGCCAGACGAACGCGTCCGGCGAGGCGGGCAGCGGCTGCACTGCCCCGGTGCCTTTGCGGACCACGCTGATCAGCTGCTGGCCGGGGTCGGCATCGCAGAACCGGGCACCCAGCAGCTCGGAGGCGCGGGCACCGGTGGAGACATAGAACGCCACCAGAGCGCGGTCCCGGTTCGAGCGGAGCGCGGCAAAGATCTCGTTGAACCGCTCGTCCGGGATCATCCGTGGGATCCGCTTAGGAACCTTGGGCCGGTAACGGCCCTGACGCTCATTGCGGAAGGGATCCATCGGGTTGTGGTGTGCATTCGCCCTGGCCATCGTGCGAGCTCTGACCAGCGGAAATGGGTTGACCAGCGGTCCGGTCCCCATGTCCTGGTGAAACTCGTAGAACTTCCGCAGCACCGTCTCGGTGTGTGCCCGTGTTGACGCCTGGTACTTCTGGCCTGGCTTCGGCTTGCCGGTTACCGCGTTCACCGCGTCACGCGTCCGCTTCGGCGAACGGCTGACGCGTGCCTTGTCCGTGTGCTGCAGCCAGCGCATGAAGTCCCGGGCCTCCACCCGGGTGGCCCGGGCCCAGCCGACCTCCACCGCCGACAGGAAGCGCCACCATCGAAGCAAGCCGTTGCCGTACGTGTACACAGTCGATGCGGACCGGTCGCAGCCCAACAGGTCCCGGAAGTACTCCGCGACCGGTTCGATGGTCGCCCCCGACGCGTCCACCAGCCGGTACGGCTCCCACACGTCTCCCGTCTTCACCAGCTTGCCGACCTGGGGGACGACCAAGGCCGACAGATCACGTACGGGTGCCTCTGACTCGTTCACGGACCGACTAACGCGCGGATCTCCGAAACGTCACCTGACCTGCGAGAAGAACGGAACTAGTTCAGTTAACGTGGCG
>NZ_JBVIMX010000059.1:0-3483 GCF_055579625.1 Streptomyces sp. NPDC032721
GGGGGCGCGGGGAACTGCGCGAGCAACCACACTCGACCCGCAGGTAAAAACCCTCGGCCCCGCGGCCAGCGGTCTAGGGAAGGGGCGGGGAGGGGTACTCGCCCGCCGCAGGCGCCAGCCCGCCCGCACGGTACGGGTGCGGCACGTCCCGCCCGTACGTAAGTCCACACACCCCCCACGCAAGTCCATGGTCGCGTACACGCCAACCGCGCTAGAACAACGCCCCATGAGACCACCCACCCGCCTCAGAGCCGCCGCCCCCGCCGCGCTCCTGGGGCTGCTCCTCGCCCTTTCCGGGCCCGGCGGTACCAGTACCGCCGCCCCCGCTCCCGCCCCCGCCGACAGCACCACCGTCGGCGACCTCACCGGCTTCGAGGCAGACCCGGACGGCCGTACCTTCCGGCTGCACGCCGGGTCCGCCGAGGCACGCGTCAGTTTCGTCTCCGAGGAGACCTTCCGCATCGAGCTCGCCCCGGACGGGAAGTTCACCGACCCGACCGGCAAGGACATCGTCCTGCCCCAGTCAGGAAAGCCCGCCAAGGCCCGCTGGAAGGACCGGGGCGACCGGTACGAGATGAGCACCGGGAAGGTGACCCTCCGCGCCGCCAAGTCCCCCCTGCGCTTCGCCCTGTACCGCGCCGACGGCACCCGGCTCTGGGCCGAGTCCAAGGGCATCAGCTGGGGCAAGGGCGCCGACGGCAAGGACACCACGACCCAGACCCTGGCCCCCCGCGCCGACGAGCAGTTCTACGGCGCCGGAATGCAGAACGGCCGCGGCAACACCTCCCACCGCGGCAAGACCGTCGAGGTCGGCGTCGACTACAACTGGAACGACGGCGGCCACCCCAACTCCGTGCCGTTCTACCTCTCCACGGCCGGCTACGGCGTCTACCGCAACACCTACGCCCCCAACACCTACTCCTTCGCCGAGAAGGAGCCCGTCGTCACCGCCGCCGCCAAGGAACAGCGCTTCGACGCCTACTACTTCGCGGGCAGCGGCAGCAAGGACGTCATCGGCAAGTACACCCAGCTCACCGGCAAGCCCTTCCTGCCGCCGATCTACGGCATGGAGATCGGCGACGCCGACTGCTACCTGCACAACGCCAACCGGGGCGAGCGCCGCACCCTCGACTCCCTCAAGGTCGCCGACGGGTACGTCCAGAACGACATGCCCAACGGCTGGATGCTCGTCAACGACGGCTACGGCTGCGGCTACGAGGACCTCGCCGAGACCGCCAAGGGCCTTCAGGAGCGCAAGATGCAGCTCGGCCTGTGGACCGAGGACGGCATCGCCAAACTCGCCGACCAGGTCAAGGCCGGACAGCGGATCGCCAAGCTGGACGTCGCCTGGGTCGGCGAGGGCTACAAGTTCGCCCTCGACGGGTGCAAGGACGCGTACAAGGGCATCGAGGACAACAGCGACGCCCGCGGCTACACCTGGGCCCCCGAGTCCTGGGCGGGCGCCCAGCGCTGCGGGGTCCAGTGGTCCGGCGACCAGTCCGGCAGCTGGGAGTACATCCGCTGGCAGATCCCGACCTACGCGGGCTCGACCATGTCCGGACTCGCCTACACCACCGGTGACGTGGACGGCATCTTCGGCGGCAGCGCCAAGACGTACACCCGCGACCTCCAGTGGAAGATGTTCCTCGGTACGACCATGACCATGGACGGCTGGGCCGCCAGCGACAAGCAGCCCTTCCGCTACGGGGAGCCGTACACCTCCATCAACCGCAGCTACCTCAAGCTCAAGGAATCGCTGCTGCCCTACCAGTACTCGTACGCCCACGAGGCCACCAAGACCGGCGTCGGCATGGTCCGCCCGCTCTCGCTGGAGTTCCCCAACGACCCGAAGGCCGCGACCGACGCGGCCAAGTACGAGTTCATGTCCGGCGAGGACCTCCTCGTCGCCCCCGTCCACCAGGACAGCGCCGAACGCGACGGCATCTACCTCCCCAAGGGCACCTGGACCGACTACTGGAGCGGCCGCACCTACGAGGGCCCCCGCACCCTCGACGACTACAGCGCGCCCCTCGACACGCTCCCGCTGTTCGTGAAGGCGGGCGCCAGCATCCCGATGTGGCCGGGCATCCGCTCGTACACCGACCGCAAGGCCGACTCCCCGCTCGCCTGGGACGTCTACCCGCAGGGCAGGTCGTCCTTCACGCTGTACGAGGACGACGGCGTCACGCGGCAGCACCGGACCGGGAAGTACGCGACCCAGCAGGCGGACGTGAACGCCCCGCGCCGTGGCGAGGGCGACGTCTCGATCCGGATCGGCGCGAGCAGGGGCGAGTTCAACGGCAAGCAGACGAAGCGGCCCTACGCCTTCACCGTGCACACCCACTCCGCCCCCGACGAGGTCGAGCTCGGCGGGCGTGAACTCCCGCGCCTGGCAAGCGAGTCGGCGTATCAGAAGGCTTCGCAGGGCTGGTGGTACGACCGCGACGACCGTGGGGGAGTGGTCAAGGTGAAGACTGCGCCGCTGCCCACGAACCGGGCCTTCGAGCTGGAGCTGGAGGACACCAGCGCGGTAGGCGGCAAGCAGCCCGGCGCCGCCGCCGTCGTGGCCGTCGCTCCCGGTCAGGAGCTGGGCGCCGGGGTGGCCGGGAAGGTCGCCGTGGACGTGACGGCCGGGACCGCCGACGCCACCGGGACCGTCGTCTCGCTGGCCGCGCCCGCCGGCTGGCAGGTCACCCCCGCCGCCGCCGTCGACCGCATCCCGGCGGGCACGACCAAGCGCGTCGAGGTCACCGTCACCCCGGCCAAGGACGCGGTACCCGGTGACACCACGCTCACCGCGACCGCCCGCCACCGCGCGGCCGGGGAACTCCGTACCGCCGTCCAGCGGTTCGGGGCGTCCGTCATGCCACCGCCGCCGACCGCCGACACCTGGGCGAGCGACCTGGTCTGGCTGAAGTCGTCCAACGGCTACGGACCCGCCGAACGCGACCGCAGCAACGGCGAGTCCGGCGCCACCGACGGCAAGAAGCTCACCCTCGCCGGAAAGACCTACGACAAGGGCATCGGCACCCACGCCGACTCCGACATCGAGGTCTACACCGGCGGTCGGTGCACCGCCTTCACCGCCGACGTCGGCATTGACGACGAGATCAACGGCTACGGCGAGGTGGCCTTCTCCGTCGAGGCCGACGGCAAGGTGCTGTGGACCTCGCCCAAGCTGACCGGGGCGTCGGAGACCGTACCGGTGGACGTGAAGCTGGACGGCGCCCGGCACGTACGCCTGAAGGTCACCGACACCGACGCCAAGAAGTCGGGCGACCACGGGGACTGGGCGGCCGCCCGCTTCAGCTGCGCCTGACCGGAGTCTGTCCGGAGTCGGACGGACCGGTCGCGACACAGACTGGAGGCGGGGGGGGGGGGGGGGGGGGGCCCCCCCCCCCCCCCCCCGGTTTTTTCCTGTTGTTGTTTTTTTTCTTGGTGGGGAAAGTGTGGGTGGTGAGGGGGGGGGAGGGGTGGTTGTGG
>NZ_JBVIMX010000060.1:0-2463 GCF_055579625.1 Streptomyces sp. NPDC032721
GAGATCGGCGTGGAGCTGTTCTACCTGCCGCCCCGCAGACCGGAGTTGAACGACATCGAACTGGTCTGGCGCCAGGCGAAGTACCAGGGCTACCCACAACGGGGAGATAGCCCACACGAGTGACCGCGGGGATCTGTGCACCCAAAGAGGGCACGTGCACCTCAAAGCGCCCACTGGCTCTCCGTCACAGTGCGCGCTGTCACCGCTCGACGTCGGGAGCACACCATGCACGACACCGCAGCCGGCCCCTACCCTGAACGTTCCCGCGGCGCCGATGCCGTCCTGGACATCCTGCGCGACGAGGGCGTCCGGTACATTTTCGGCAACCCGGGAACGACCGAACTCCCCCTGCTCGAAGCCCTTGAGCACCATCCGGACCTCAGCTACGTTCTGGCGCTGCAGGAGGCGTCAGCAGTCGGCATGGCCGATGGATTCGCCCGGATTTCGGGGCGCCCGGCCGTCGTCAACCTGCATGCCGCTGCGGGCCTGGGCCATGCGATCGGCGCACTTACCAACGCCGCGGCCGCCCATGTTCCGCTGGTGGTCACTGCCGGGCAGCAGGACCTGCGCCATCTCTTCCACGACCCCGTCCTGGCCGGGGATCTGGCAGGTCTCGCCAGTCCCACCGTCAAGTGGTCCTACCAGGCGACCACCCGAGACGACGTCGGCGAGGCACTGCGACAGGCGTTCCACATCGCGACCACCCCACCCACAGGGCCGGTCTTCCTCGCGCTGCCCATGAACCTGCTGGACGAGCAGGGAGCACCGCCGCCTCGCCGCATCCCCACAAGTTCGCCCTCTGCGGCGCCCGTCGACCAACTGGTGTCATTGCTGAACCAGGAGAGGCCCGAGAGCGTCGCCCTCGTCTACGGAGACGAACTCGCCCGTAACGCCCCCGACGAAGGCATCGCGCTCGCCGAGGCCCTCGAAGCAGACGTCTGGGGCCCCGGCTGGCCCGCCACCAACCCCTTCCCGACCGGCCACGAGCGCTGGCGCGGATTCCTTCCCACCCACGTCGCCGGTATCCGTGCCGCCCTCGCCTCCTACCGCACGGTCCTAATCGTCGGAACGCACGTCTTCGACCGCTACTACCCCTACGAAGCGGGTCCCGTGCTGTCAGAAGGGATCACCAACATCCAGATCACCGCGGATGCGAACGCGCTTGGCCGGAGTGCACCACTGGACCTGGCACTGCACGGAGATCTGAAACCCACCCTCGCCGCACTGATCACCGCACTGGGCAACTCCACATCCCCTGCTGTCGCAGCTGTCGAAAATGCCGCAGCACATGGGAACGCCACCAGGAAGGAGGGTTCGAGCCCGCTCGACTGCACCAGCCTGGCAGACGTGCTGGACGACTGGCTCGGCCCGGACACCGTCGTCGTGGACGAAGCGCCCCAAGCGGCCCGCCACCTCCGTGCGGCCATGCGCCTCGCCCCCAACCAGTACCAGTGGGTGGCCGGCGGGCTCGGCTGGGCCATGCCGGCCGCCGTCGGAGCCTCTCTGGCGTGCAACCGCGGCCGGGTGCTGTGCACTCTGGGCGACGGGGCCGCGATGTACTCCCCCCAGGCTCTGTGGACCGCAGCTCAACTGCACCTGCCCATCACCTTCGTCATCGCCAACAATCAGGAGTACAGCGTCCTCAAGGCCAACTGGCGGCACCGCAATCCAGGGACCACCGACTTCATCGGACTCGACCTGCGCACACCCGCGCTCGACTTCGGTGCCCTGGCCACCTCCATGGGCGTCGTCTCCCACAGAGCCGAAACGCTCGACGAACTGCGCGACATTCTGCGCGCACCGTCCATCGGCCCGCGACTCATCGACGTCACCCTCCCGTCCGGCAACTAAGCGGCCTCGGCGAAGTCAGCTGCTGATCCCGCGCCCGCGGAGCGACGCCTATCGCCCTGGGGGGCGGGGTCCTGGGGATGGCCCCCTCGGCCCCTTGGCCGGTGTACCGCGGTGGAGCCGCTCAGCGCGATGCCTTGCGGGAGGCCACATCGCACCTACGCAGGAGACGGCTGACGCCGCCCTGCCCGTCCCTGCCACTCCAGATCAGTGCAGCCACCTGGAGCGGCAGCCATCGCAGGCGCTCCGGCAGCACGGAGCTCACCACCAGCCAGGCGAAGAACAGGCCGCACAGCAGCCTGCCGTGCGGTCGCGGACGGCCGTGAGCGGCTTTGCGCAACGTCACCTTCGAGGCCATGCCCCGACGCTAGGCGGCGTCCTCCGTGCCGGCATGAGTAGCAGTACTCAAAGTGCGGATTGGGCGACGTTCAGTTCTGCTTCTCGGATCCGCTCGCGTTGCCGCAGCAGCGCCCGGTCGATGGCCTCACCGATCGCGTCGGTGCTGGCCTGGGCACGTTGTGGGTAGCCCTGGTACTTCGCCTGGCGCCAGACCAGTTCGATGTCGTTCAACTCCGGGCTGCGGGGCGGCAGGTAGAACAGCTCCACGCCGATCTT
>NZ_JBVIMX010000061.1:0-2410 GCF_055579625.1 Streptomyces sp. NPDC032721
TCATCAGTCAGTTCGAGGCGGAGATTCCTCGGCATGACGTCCCTCCCAGAGGACACCTACCCGCACCGCAGTCCACCCCACCCAGACCGCTCAGCCGAGCGGCGGCGAATGCCGTGAGTACGGCGCAGCAGACTCCGCTGCGCCCGGCCGCGACGAGCAGTGGGTCTGTGTCCGCCACCAGCGCCCCGGACCGCAGCCACGTCCCGGCGAGCAGAGCCACCAGGGCGGCACTGAGCAGGGGCATGGCGGGGTCAGGCAGTCGTCAGTTCGTTGAGGGCCACGTTGCCCCACTGGGTGTTGGCCGCCTTGACGACCAGGCGTACCTGGGAGGTGGTGACGGGGGCGGGGAGGGTGAGGGTGCGGCGTTCGACGGTGGAGGTGTTGCTGTTCCAGGTGAGGGTGGCGTCGGTGAGGCGGGTCGTCCAGTTGGTGCCGTCCCAGGTCTGTACGTCGACCTTGGTGAGGCCCTGGCCCTGGCCGAAGTGGGTGGCGAGGGTGAGGGAGTTGACGGTGCGGGCGGTGCGGTGGTCGACGGTGATGGTGCCGGGGAGTACGGCCGGGTCCTTGCTGCCCCAGCTGGTGGTGTCGCGGCCGTCGACGATCGCGGCGATGGAACCCTGGCCGGTGCCGAGGGTGGTGGAGGCCACCGGGGCGCCCTGGCTGCCGGGGGCGGACTGGACTGCGCCGATGTCGGCGGGGGTGGTGGTGGGGAGGGCGGCGCCGAGGATGTCGCGGCCGCCGTTGCCGGGGATCGGGAGGGCGGCGGCGATGGCGGCGGAGCCGGAGAGCGGCTGGTAGCCGGCGAGGTCGGTACGGGAGGTGGCGGTGCCGGGGGCGGTGAGCTTGGGGGCGCCGGTGAGGGCGGCGGTGTCCGGGGGGACGGGGCCGCCGGCGTAGAGGTTGTTGCGGTAGGTGATGCCTGCGGTGTCGTAGGGGAGCGCGGCCTGGTTGACGATGAGGTTGTTGCGGAAGGTGACGTTCTTGGGGTTGTGGTAGACCTGCGCGATTTTGTAGAGGGGGCGGGCGGAGGTCGAGGTCGGGGCGACGTAGATGGTGTTGTGGTAGATGTCCACGCCGTCGGTGTTGGTCGAGAAGGTGAAGATCTCGTTGCCGTCGTGCTGGCTGATGTTGTAACGGATGACGGCGCTCGCGGGGGCGGTGCCGAGCGAGACGGAGATGAAGAAGCCGCCGCCGTTGTCGTGGCTGTAGTTGTACTGGATCAGGCTGTCGTGGCTGGAGGCGTCCGCGTCGAAGGCGGTGCAGTCCAGGCCGCGGCCGCCGAACCGGGCTCCGTACACCTCGTTGAACTGGACCGTTGTGCGGTCGGCGCCGGACCACCAGATGCCGACGTTGGTGGTGGTGGAGGTGGGGCGGGCGACGGTGTTGTACTCGATGAGGGTGTCGGCGACCTGGTTGGGGTTGATGCCGCCGGAGCCGACGTCGTGGACGTAGTTGTTGCGGATGACCAGGCCGGTGCTGGGAGTGAAGGGGCCGTACTCGGTGGTGGGGATGGCGAGTTCGCCCCAGAGCTCGTTCCAGCCCTCGCGGCGCATCCAGGTGGACCAGGTGGTGATGCCGTAGGCCTTGGTGTCGGCGATCTCGTTGTTCTCGATGAGCATGCCGGTGAAGTAGGTGGGGGTGGTGTTGCCGCGGACGTTGACGAGGATGCCGGCCGAGCCGATGTTGCCCTTGCCGACCTGGGCTATGCCGTCCATGCCGTGGATGTAGTTGTTGCGCAGGGTAATGCCGGGGACGGGGCCGATGTCCTTGGCGCGGACCTCGATGCCGGTGCGCCAGGTGGTGCCGCCGGTGCCGTTGGTGACTTCGAGGCCGTCGAGGGTCCAGTGGCTGAGGTTGTGGAGGAGGACGGTGGAGGGAACGGTGGCGTTGCCGGCGAGGAGGGGTTTGGTGCCGGTGCCGTAGGAGGTGGCGGTGATGGGGGCGGTGGCGGTGCCGGAGCCCTTGGGGGCGAACTGGCCGGGGTAGGTGCGGTTGGTGGCGAAGCGGAGGGTGTCGCCGGGCTGGAAGGTGTGCTGGTTGGCGCGGGGGAGGGTGCGCCAGGGGGTGGTGGGGGTGGTGCCGGGGGCGGTGTCGCTGCCGGACTGGGAGTCGATGTAGTAGGTGGTGCCGGTGGACTCCGTCCGGGGGGAGGTGGGGGTGGGGGTTGCGGCGGAAGCGGTGCCGGGGGCGGAGAGGGCGAGGGTGGCGCCGAGGGTGGTGGTGAGGAAGGTGCGTCTGGTGGGGGACATGGGGGCTCCTTGGGGTGTGGGTGGGGGTGTGGGTGGGGCCGGGTCGGGGGTTGGGGCCATGGCGGAGGTGGGGCGGGGCCGGAGGGTTCGGCTCCGCCGGGGGCCGCCCCCTTGCCCGCCCGTTCCGCCCCCGGGGGGCGGCCCCGCCGCCCAAGGGGGCG
>NZ_JBVIMX010000062.1:0-1843 GCF_055579625.1 Streptomyces sp. NPDC032721
GCGCGCGCCTCGCTCCGCGAGGACGCCGCGCCGCCACTACGTGGCGGAACCCCTACAACGCTCCGCGTTGCCCCTGGAGCTCCGCCCCAGCTTCCGGTCCGCTCCGCGGCCCTGGGCTCAGATCGCTCCGCGATCCGGCCTCACGGAATCCGCTCCGCGCATTCCTCAACAGCGCAGCTACTCCAGGGAGTTAGTGTGGGCCACTGTTTCGTGCAGAAGGACCGCCCGCACCTCCCGCACAGCTCACTAGGGCCTGCGGTAGAGGCCGGCTACCTCCCAACAGGGGAAGACCTCCGAGATTCCAATGAAACGGATCCACCCGTTCCACTCCGCAACTTCAGATGCAGAAAACTTACCGAATCTTCGAAAGCCGGGGTGCCCCTCCTCAGACACATCAGCCGTGTGGGGAGGGACGAGCCAGGGAGACGAAGGGGCGGAGGAACGGACGGAGGGACCACTACGTTGACACCGGCCAACCACCCCCTCAACTCACCCACGCTCACCCGTCTTTTGCCACTCCGTGGCACCAACCGCCGGTCTGCTCCGCAGCCCTAAGAACCGCTGACACAATGAGGGCGAACGCCCCTGGTGGCCATGCCTGGCCCACAAGTTGGACGTCGTTCGGACCATGGGAACGCCACCGTGGATCGTGCCGGAGGACTTGTGGGAACGGATCGAGCCACTGCTGCCAAAGAAGAAACGTCGGTATCGGTACCCCGGCCGTCTTCCGGTCCCGGACCGTCAGGTGCTGTGCGGCATCCTGTACGTGCTCTGCACCGGCATCCAGTGGGAGCACCTTCCCAAGGAGCTCGGCTTCGGCTCCGGGTTGACGTGCTGGCAACGGCTGCGGGACTGGAACGAAGCCGGCGTCTGGCACCACCTACATGAGGTCCTGCTTGCCGAACTCAACCCAGCCGCACGTCTCAACTGGTCCCACTGCGTGGTCGATTCCTCCCACGTCAGGGCCCTAAAAGGGGGGCCCACACGGGCCCTTCGCCCGTCGACCGTGGCCGGGCAGGTTCCAAGCATCACCTGATTACCGACGGCCATAGGACTCCGCTTGCCGTCCTCCTGACCGGCGGTCACCGCAACGACGTCACGCAGCTCATGCCTCTTGTCGACGCGATCCCCTGGGTTCGGGGCCGAGTTGGTCATCCGCGGCACACACCGGACCCGCTCTTCGCCGACCGCGGACACGACCACGACATCTACCGTGCGAAGGTCCACGCCCGGGGGATCGTGTCGGCCATCGCCCGCCGCAGCACCCTCACGGCAGTGGTCTGAGCACCTACCGCTGGGTCGTGGAACGGACTTTCGCCTGGCTGCACGGGTTCAGACGGCTCCGCATCCGTTGGGAGCGGCGGGCCGACGTCCATGAAGCCTTCCTCAAACTCGCCTGCTGCCTCATCACTCGTCGACAGCTTCGCTCGATGACCATCTGCCACCAGCAGCCTGCCGACATGAATGAACAGACGTCCGACAGGCCCGGGATACGCAAGCCGAGCGAGCTGCGGAATGTCTACGAGCTCCTGGACCAGGTGAGACTGCGCCCAGGGATGTGGGTGCGCTCCAGCTCTCTTCAACACCTGGACTCCATGCTCGTCGGCTACGCAATCGCCTCGGAGATCAACAACAGTGCTGAGCGTTTCGACCTCTGGAACGGTGGCCCCTTCTCCGAGTGGCTGTGGAAGCGGCTGGACATGGCCTACCCCAGCAGCCTGGGCTGGGCAGTCGAGATCGAACGGGCCGCCGAGGCGACGGGTACCCCAGCGATGGAGATGTTCTTCTCCCTCTTGGACGAGTTCCGCGCTGAACGCGACCACCCGCAGAGGTAAGCCCCAAG
>NZ_JBVIMX010000063.1:0-1400 GCF_055579625.1 Streptomyces sp. NPDC032721
CCAAAAGTCCCCCGGGGTGCACCTTGAGTTCTAGTGGTCGTCGCAACACCCCAGCTCAGGGGATGCGATGGACTTCAAGATCCGTGAGAGCCGCAAGATACAAGGGCGCCGGAAGTTGCACCGTGAGCGGGAGGAATACTTCCGCCTCGTGCAGCAGGGATTCAGCAACGCCCAGGCAAGCCGCCTCGTCGGCGTCCACCTTCGGACCGGCCGTGAATGGTGTAACGGCCGGCCCAAGGGCGGCAAGAAGCGGCCGAGGCCGCCCGCGCAGCTCGCGTTGGCGGCCTCTTCTCCGTCCCGCTACCTCTCTGAGCCCGAACGCATCCACATCGCCGACCGGGTCCAGGAGAAGGCCACCTTTCGCACGATCGCCGCAGAGTTGGGCCGCAGCCCCTCCACGATCAGCCGGGAGATACGGCGCAACGGTGCTCTCTGGCGTCGCAAGCAGTGGACCTACCGCCCCTACGCCGCCCAGGCCCGCGCGGACGCTCGCCGACCTCGCCCCAAGCCCGGGAAGATCGGCCAGTGCGCCCGGCTGCGGGACTACATCCAGGAGCGTCTGGAAAGACGTTGGAGCCCGGAACAGATAGCCCACCAGCTCCGCCGGGACTTCCCCGAGGACCCGGAGATGCGTGTGACCCACGAGACGATCTACCAGGCGCTCTACGTCCAGGGCCGCGGAGAACTCCGCCGCGAACTCACCAAGGCCTTGCGGACCGGACGGGCCCGCCGACGCCCCCAGCGCCAGGCATACAAGCGTCAGCCACGCTTCGCCACACCCATGGTGATGATCAGCGACCGGCCCGCCGAAGCCGCCGACCGCGCCGTCCCCGGCCACTGGGAAGGCGACTGCATCGTCGGCGCCAACAACGGCTCCGCCATCGGCACACTCGTCGAACGGACGACCCGCTTCACGATGCTGGTTCACCTGCCCCACGGACACCGGGCGGAGCTCTTCCACCAGGCCCTCACCGCCACGATCAGAGAACTGCCGCCCCACCTGCGGCGGTCGCTGACCTGGGACCAGGGCACTGAGATGGCAAGCCACCACCTCTTCTCCACCGCCACAAACATGCCGGTCTACTTCTGCAACCCCGCCAGCCCCTGGCAGCGCGGCTCCAACGAGAACACGAACGGCTTGCTGAGGCAGTACTTCCCCAAGGGCACCAACTTGGCCCGCTACAGCAGCGAGGACCTGGCCGCAGCCGCCGCCGAACTCAACAGCCGCCCACGCAAGACGCTCGGCTGGGAAACCCCAGCCGAGCGTCTGTCTAAACTTCTCGCCACCACACGTCAGTGATCACGTGTTGCAACGACCCCTGGAATTCGCCCACAACACCGGGGGACTTCTGATGGAGGCAGTGCTCGGGGGCACTGTCCCTTTCAACGACCCTCCCGGC
>NZ_JBVIMX010000064.1:0-1297 GCF_055579625.1 Streptomyces sp. NPDC032721
GGGTGAGGTGCCTCGAAGTTCCCGGACAGGGACCCAATAGGGTTGCCCTGTCAAGGAAATGAGGAAGTAGCAAGTGGCACGTCCGAGTCCGTACTCGCCGGAGTTCCGCGAGGAAGCAGTACAGCTCGCCATCAAATCAAGTAGGCCGATCTCGCAAGTCGCGCGGGAACTCGAGATGAACCCGGAGACGCTTCGTACCTGGGTGCGCCGACATCAGGAGGAGAACGGACCGGGCACGGCTGGCCTCGCCGTGGACGACCGTGCCGAACTGAAGGAACTCCGGCGCCGCAACCGTGAGCTCGAGCAAGAGAACTCCTTCCTGAAAAAAGCCGCAGCGTACTTCGCGAAGGATCCCCGGTAACCAGCAAGTACGAGTTCATCGAAACGATGCGGCTCGACGCTGCGGAGTACGCATACTCCGTCGAGTTCATGTGCAAGCGACTCGACGTGTCCAAATCCGGCTACTACGACTGGCGAAGCCGCCCAGATTCCGCAACAGCCCGGCGGCGCGAGGAACTGAAACTACTCATCACGAGATCCTTCGAGGAATCCGACAGCACCTACGGCTACCGGCGAGTCCAGGCACAGCTGCACCGCTGGGACGTAGAGGCTGGCCCCGAGCTCGTCCGGCAGCTCATGCGAGAGCTGGGACTTGAGCCCTGCCAGCCCCGCCCGAAGCGGTTTAACCTGACACAGGCGGCCTCGGGTTCGGTCACGGATCTCGTCGGCCGAGACTTCACCGCTAAGGCACCCGGAGAAAAGCTTGTCGGCGACATCACCTACATAGAGACCGGCGAGGGATGGCTCTATCTGGCAACCGTGCTGGACTGCTGCACAAAGGAAGTCATCGGCTACGCGATGGACGACCACTACCGGACGCCGCTGACATCCAGAGCGATCCATAACGCCGCACGCAACCGGAAGCTCGCCCCGGACGCCATCTTTCATTCGGACCGCGGAAGCAACTACATGTCTGCCGAGTACGCCGAGGTCCTGAAAGGGCTTCAGCTCCGGAAGTCATCCGGACGTACCGGAATCTGCTTCGACAACGCTATGGCCGAATCATTTTTCGGAGCCTTGAAGAACGAGCGCGTATCGCGGGTGAGTTACGCAACACGAGAAGCCGCCCGACGAGACATCATTCGGTACATCGAATTCTGGTACAATCGCAAACGCCTCCACTCGGCGGTAGGCTACCGCCCACCCCGTGAAGTCCACGCTGACCACGAGCAGTTGCGACTCGTCGCGTAAATTCAACGGTCAAGTACCTGTCCGGGAACTTCGAGGCACCTCAGGG
>NZ_JBVIMX010000065.1:0-1257 GCF_055579625.1 Streptomyces sp. NPDC032721
TGTCGAAGGTGGGACTGGCGATTGGGACGAAGTCGTAACAAGGTAGCCGTACCGGAAGGTGCGGCTGGATCACCTCCTTTCTAAGGAGCATCTAGGCGCTCTCCTCGGAGAGTTGCCCAGAGACCATTTCGTCGGCAAACGTCCGACGGTGGTTGCTCATGGGTGGAACGTTGACTATTCGGCACATTCGGTTCATGTCTGTGAGTACTGCTTCGGCGTGGAAAACAGAACCTGGATTGACTGTGTCGGGCACGCTGTTGGGTATCTGAAGGTACGGCCGAAAGGTTGCGATCTTCAGTGCCGGCCCCAGTGCACTCGGACTTCTGGTCCGGGGTGATGGGTGGCTGGTCGTTGTTTGAGAACTGCACAGTGGACGCGAGCATCTGTGGCCAAGTTTTTAAGGGCGCACGGTGGATGCCTTGGCACCAGGAACCGATGAAGGACGTGGGAGGCCACGATAGGCCCCGGGGAGCTGTCAACCGAGCTTTGATCCGGGGGTGTCCGAATGGGGAAACCCGGCAGTCGTCATGGGCTGTCACCCATACCTGAACACATAGGGTATGTGGAGGGAACGCGGGGAAGTGAAACATCTCAGTACCCGCAGGAAGAGAAAACAACCGTGATTCCGGGAGTAGTGGCGAGCGAAACCGGATGAGGCCAAACCGTATGCGTGTGATACCCGGCAGGGGTTGCGCATACGGGGTTGTGGGATCTCTCTTCTGTCGTCTGCCGGCGACAGGACGAGTCAGAAACCGTTGGTGTAGGCGAAGGACATGCGAAAGGTCCGGCGTAGAGGGTAAGACCCCCGTAGCTGAAACATCAACGGCTCGTTTGAGAGACACCCAAGTAGCACGGGGCCCGAGAAATCCCGTGTGAATCTGGCGGGACCACCCGTTAAGCCTAAATATTCCCTGGTGACCGATAGCGGATAGTACCGTGAGGGAATGGTGAAAAGTACCGCGGGAGCGGAGTGAAATAGTACCTGAAACCGTGTGCCTACAAGCCGTGGGAGCGTCGCTGTATGTGCTTGCACATGCAGTCGTGACTGCGTGCCTTTTGAAGAATGAGCCTGCGAGTTAGCGGTGTGTAGCGAGGTTAACCCGTGTGGGGAAGCCGTAGCGAAAGCGAGTCCGAACAGGGCGACCTAAGTTGCACGCTCTAGACCCGAAGCGGAGTGATCTAGCCATGGGCAGGTTGAAGCGGAGGTAAGACTTCGTGGAGGACCGAACCCACCAGGGTTGAAAACCTGGGGGATGA
>NZ_JBVIMX010000067.1:0-1089 GCF_055579625.1 Streptomyces sp. NPDC032721
GGTGATTGAATTTACTTCATGAGCTGGGGGTGGCCGCAGAGACCAGCGAGAAGCGACTGTTTACTAAAAACACAGGTCCGTGCGAAGCCGTAAGGCGATGTATACGGACTGACGCCTGCCCGGTGCTGGAACGTTAAGGGGACCGGTTAGTCACATTTCGGTGTGGCGAAGCTGAGAACTTAAGCGCCAGTAAACGGCGGTGGTAACTATAACCATCCTAAGGTAGCGAAATTCCTTGTCGGGTAAGTTCCGACCTGCACGAATGGCGTAACGACTTCTCGACTGTCTCAACCATAGGCCCGGTGAAATTGCACTACGAGTAAAGATGCTCGTTTCGCGCAGAAGGACGGAAAGACCCCGGGACCTTTACTACAGTTTGATATTGGTGTTCGGTTCGGCTTGTGTAGGATAGGTGGGAGACTTTGAAGCAGCCACGCCAGTGGTTGTGGAGTCGCCGTTGAAATACCACTCTGGTCGTGCTGGATGTCTAACCTAGGTCCGTGATCCGGATCAGGGACAGTGTCTGATGGGTAGTTTAACTGGGGCGGTTGCCTCCTAAAGAGTAACGGAGGCGCCCAAAGGTTCCCTCAGCCTGGTTGGCAATCAGGTGTTGAGTGTAAGTGCACAAGGGAGCTTGACTGTGAGACCGACGGGTCGAGCAGGGACGAAAGTCGGGACTAGTGATCCGGCAGTGGCTTGTGGAAGCGCTGTCGCTCAACGGATAAAAGGTACCCCGGGGATAACAGGCTGATCTTCCCCAAGAGTCCATATCGACGGGATGGTTTGGCACCTCGATGTCGGCTCGTCGCATCCTGGGGCTGGAGTCGGTCCCAAGGGTTGGGCTGTTCGCCCATTAAAGCGGTACGCGAGCTGGGTTTAGAACGTCGTGAGACAGTTCGGTCCCTATCCTCTGTGCGCGTAGGAATATTGAGAAGGGCTGTCCCTAGTACGAGAGGACCGGGACGGACGAACCTCTGGTGTGCCAGTTGTCCTGCCAAGGGCATGGCTGGTTGGCTACGTTCGGAAAGGATAACCGCTGAAAGCATCTAAGCGGGAAGCCTGCTTCGAGATGAGTATTCCCACCCCCTT